>CAUHSG010000010.1 GCA_959608885.1 uncultured Coriobacteriia bacterium
ATGCGGACTCCAATCCGGACCGATCGAACGGTCCAACTTTTCGTCCGCACCCCCATGACCCTAGGAAAACGTCGAAAACGTGCACGATGTGTCACGTGACCCTAGGAAAACGTGAAAAAGCTGCATGGGGCATCGCGTGACCCTAGGAAAACGTCATTTTCCTGCAGTTGCACGCGAAAGGGCCGCGAGCATAGTGCCCACGGCCCTTCACCTGCGACGCTACCAGAACCTCTACAGGTCGATGTACCAGATGCGCTCGATGTCGAGCGTCGCCTCCAAATCGCGACGTACATTGGCGGGAACAGGCTGGTTGAGGTTGATGAGCACCTCGACCAGGGGATGCTCGGAATCCTTGGCGATCTGCATGGACTCGACGTTGATGCCCGCATCGCCAAACACCGTGCCGATCTTGCCAATCTGGCCGGGTTTGTCCTCGTACTCGAGCACGACGAAATCCTTCATCGGCACGAAGTCGACGGGCAGGCCCATGAAGTTGATGATACGCGGCATGTCCGAGGTCATATCGCGCGTGACGCTGATGGAGTACACGTCGTCACCACACGACGCTTCGATCTCAATATAGCTCGGATAGCTCTCCGAAAGCGGGTCGGTAGCGGTCTCGACGACGATGCCACGCTGCTCGGCGATATAGCTTGCGTTGATGATGTTGACGGTGACTTCGCTGTTGAACGTCACGCCACCCGCAAGCGCCGCCATTCCCAGGATCGTCGGATCCGTGTCTGCTATCTTGCCACATGCCGTGACCTTCAGCTTCTCGATGCCGCCACCAACGACCTGCGACAGAATCTCGCCGCCGCGCTGGGCAACGGGGATGAAGTACTTAAGCTGCGCCATGACATCGGCCGGGATGCGTGCGGCGTTCACCGCCGTGGCAACCGTCTTGCCCTCGAGACCGGCGATGACGTACTCGGCGATCTGCGTGGCAGCACGGGTCTGGGCCTCCTTAGTGGATGCGCCCAAATGCGGGGTGATGACGGCGTTCTCGAACTTGTGGATGGGTGAACCGGAAACGGGCTCGTTCTCCCACACGTCGATGCCAGCGCCGGCAAGATGGCCGTTCTCGAGCGCATCGGCAAGCGCATCGAGGTCAACCAGACCGCCGCGGGCGACGTTGAGGACGATGGCGCCCTCCGGCATCTCGGCTAGCTGCTTGGCACCGATCATGCCAGTGGTCTCGGGGGTCTTGGGCATGTGCAGGGTGATGAAGTCGGATTGCTTGCACACCTCGTCGATGTCATCGAGCAGCGTGATGCCGTAGTGGGCGGCGCGCTCGGGCGGGCAGTACGGGTCATAGCCGATGAGCTTCATGCCAAAGGCGGCGGCGCGCTCGGCAACAAGCAGACCGACGTGACCGGTACCGAAGATGCCGAGCGTCTTGTCCTGAAGCTCCTTGCCCGTGAACTTGGAGCGATCCCACTTGCCTTCCTTCATGGACGCGCTCGCAGCAGCGGTGTTGCGTGCGGTGGCGAGCATGAGCGCCATGGTCTGCTCGGCAGCGGACACGACGTTAGAGATCGGTGCGTTGCATACGATGATGCCGCGCTCGGTAGCAGCCTCGCGATCGATGTTGTCGACGCCCACACCGGCGCGGCCGATAATCTTGAGCTTGGTTCCGGCTTCGATGACCTCGCGGGTGACCGTCGTGGCAGAACGCACGATGAGCGCGTCATACTCGGGAATCATCTCGACGAGTTCCTCAGGTGTGGTATCGGGCTTGAACGTGACTTCGTAGCCGGCATCCTCGAGCACGGCGATGCCAGCCTTGTTGAACTTCTCCGGAATCAGTATCTTCATGACTATCCTCATTCTCTTGTTGCCATAATGAGACGGCGTAGCAAATGCAATTATTGTAGTCACCCTCCATCTCGGGCGATAAGGGCTTCCCCCTTTTGTTTCGACAAGCGTCATGAAAACTGTATATTTATATCGATTTGGCGGTTTTATCTCATAAAGTACGATTGAACACTCTTGATATTACCGCTATATCGCATATTTTAATCATATGACAAAACAGGCACACATCATCCTTGCCTACGAAAGCTCGCTCGCCTATTGGCGCAACCCAGCAGCGAAACGTGGGCGAATCCTAGACGCCGTCGAGGCGCGTAACTTTATCGATCGCGCGTGCGGAAGCGCTCACGTGCAGACACTCGACAGTGCCCTTTCGTCGGGCGTGCTCGCGGGAATGAACAAGCCGCTTGACCTGCTCACCGTCAACCGAAACGAAAGACGCTCCACCAAACGGGCGCGATTCCATTGCGTGCAAACCGCCCTGCCAGACGGAGCACTTGTCCTGGTTGACGAAACGACCCTTCCCGACGGCACAAGTCTGCATATCGCACTCACTAGCCCCGAATTCTGCTTCTTGCAGATGGCACGCTCGCTTGCATGGTTCGATTTGATCGCCCTCGGCTTCGAGCTCTGCGGGGACTACGCGCTTGTCCCCGATGCTCCACGCGGATTTCTTCCCCGCAGCTCCATCAGCACACCGGAGGGCCTTGCCACCTTCGCGGAAAGTGCCCATAACTTCACGGGAGCCAAGGCGGCTCGCAAGGCGGCCCGACAAATCCTGCAAGGATCGCGTTCGCCCAGGGAAACGAAGGTCTGCATGCTCGCGCATCTTCCCCGACTGCAGGGAGGAATGGGGTGCAAGGCCCCTCTGCTCGGCCAGAAAATCGAGGCGCCCGATCCCGCCGCTCGCATTCTTGGCACGCGCACCTTCAAACCCGACCTCTATTGGCCCGAATACCGCATGGCCGTCGAGTACAGCAGCCATACGTGGCCATCGGCACATGAGCGCCTGAATTACGACAAGCTCGTGCGCAATGCATATCGCATGCTCGGAATCACCGCTATCTCGCTTGGTAAAGACGACCTGTCCGACGATGCAGGACTGCGAAAGCGATTCGAGCTCGTCAATCGCAAATGCGGACGGCGCTTGCAGGCGCCGAACGATCGGCATTTGGCTCGGCAGCTCGAATTACTCAGCTGGATGAGCAGCTAGCTCTTCCGGACGGTCAGCCGCACCGCATTCGCTCTTTCGAGCTTCCCGTCTGGCTGTCTGTTCGCACATGCGCTACTATCGCTTGCAGTAACAACACGCGAAAGGATGCCCCATGGCCTCAGCATACGATGTCATCGTCGATACCCCCAAGTACCACCTCCAGGGAAAGGCAAAGCTTGAGCTCTTGGGCGAGACGGCGCGTGCGCATCTCGACATCACCGATGTGGGCTCGCTTGACGGAGAGGGAACCCGCAACGGCAAGGAATTCGACGTCTCTGGCATCGCGCACATTGACGGCAAGGACATCGAGTTTACCGCCCATGGCGCGACCTGGGCAAATAGCATCGATGTCAAGGCGCAGACGAGCATCGGCGAGGTCGTCATCTACGGAACGATGACCGGTTACTCCGCAGGTGACGTCGTTGGCAACGACGCCGGCTTTGCGGGCCGCTGGGCTGACGTGCAATAAACGGCGTGACAAAAGGCGCCGGGGACGTTTTGTCACGTTATAGTTCCCGTAAGTTTTCCTCGTGTGCAAAAACGCGTGTTTTTCTTGCATAGCGCATGGTCGCGGTATATCCTCAACGACAATTCCACTCCAGAGAAAGGTCGATCATGTCAACTGATTTCATCGCCATTGGCGAACGCATCCGCGGCATTCGCGAGGCCTGCGACGTCACGGTCGAGGACATGGCCGCCGACCTCGATGTCGATCTGGAAACCTATATCCAATGGGAGGAGACGGGTGCCGACGTACCCATCTCGGCCATCTATCACATGGCGAACCGCTTTGGCATCGAATTCACCGAAATCCTGACAGGCAAGTCCGGGCACCTCGACACCTTCCACCTCATCAAGGCGGGCGAAGGCCGCGAGGTCGACCGCCTTCCGGGCTATCACTTCGAGGACCTTGCCTGGCGCTTCACCCGGAAGGACTTCCAGCCCCTGCTCGTCACACTTGATCCCCATGACGAGCCCGCGGAGCTCGTCGACCACCGAGGCCAGGAGTTCAATTACATCCTCGAGGGCTCTATCGTCTTCACCTTCGGTGACCGCGAGATAGTCCTCGATGCTGGAGACTCCATCTTCTTCAACCCGGAACACAGGCACGGGCAGCGCTGCAACGGTAACGTACCGGCCAAGTTCCTCACCATCATTAGCGAATAAGACAAAAGTGCCCCGGCGATTTTTGTCACGTTATTAAGGAAAGCATAGAACCGTGGATTACATACTCAGCAAATATTGCCCCCGCATCGAATTCGACTCGTACGAGGATTTCTACGACAACTTCAAGATCGACGTGCCCGAGAACTTCAACTTCGCCTACGACGTCGTAGACGAGTGGGCGCGTGTCGAGCCCGAGAAGAAGGCTCTCGTGTGGATCAACGACGCTGGCGAAGAGCGCGAGTTTACCTTCACGGACATTTCGCTGCTCTCCAACCGCGCCGCCAACGCCTTTTGGAAGCTCGGCATCCGCAAGGGCGACGTCGTGATGATAATGCTGCGTCGTCGCTGGGAATACTGGGTGTGCGCCATGGCGTTGTGCAAGATCGGCGCCTCGATCATCCCGGCGACCATCCAGCTCACCTCGAAGGACATCGCGTACCGCGCAAACTCCGCAGCCGTCAAGATGCTCATCTGCGTCGATGACGACTACGTGGTCGAGCAGGTGGAGGGCGCCCTTCCCAACTCGCCCAGCATCAAGGAGAAGGTGCTCGTCGCGGGCAAACGCGACGGCTGGCTGTCTTTCGACGAGCTCATCGAGGACGAGAGCGACCAGTGGGAGCGCCCCACGGGCGATGATGCCACGCAAATCGACGACATCATGCTCATCTACTTCACGAGCGGCACCACGGGTAACGCCAAGGCCGTGGAGCACAGCTTCAAGCACCCGCTCGGACACATCCTCACCGCCAAGTACTGGCAGCAGGTGCGCGAGAACCGCCTGCACATGAGCGTCACCGACAGCGGCTGGGCCAAGTTCGGTTGGGGCAAGATCTACGGTCAGTGGATTGCCGGCGCCGCGATCTTCGCCTACGACATGGACAAGTTCGTACCCGCTAAGCTGCTGCAGGTTATGCAAGACTACGACCTCGCGACCTTCTGCGCGCCGCCGACCATGTACCGCTTCATGCTGCAAGAGGACGTCGCTGCCTACGACCTCTCGTCCATCGAGAACTTCGCGACTGCGGGCGAGCCGCTCAACGGCGAGGTGACCATCCAGTGGGAGAAACTCACCGGCAAGAAGATTCGCGAGGGCTTTGGCCAGACCGAAGGCCCCGTGCTGCTGGCGACCTATCCGTGGATCGAGCCGCGTCCCGGTTCCATGGGAAAGCCAAGCCCGCTGCTCAACATCAAGCTGCTCGATGACGACGGCTACGAGGTAGACGACGGTAGCGAGGGTGCTATCTGCGTTACCAGCCTCAAGGAGGCCTATCCGCCGGGTCTGTTCGTCGGCTACTACAACGACCCCGAACGCACGGCCGAAGCCGTAGGTGGCGAGTATTACAACCTGCACGACATGGCCTGGCGCGACACGGAAGGGTACTGCTACTTCGTCGGCCGTAACGACGACGTCATCAAGTGCTCGGGCTACCGCATCGGGCCCTTCGAGGTGGAAAGTGCGCTTGTGGCGCATCCGGCCGTCGTCGAGTGCGCGGTGACCGCCGCTCCCGACCCCGTGCGTGGCAAGGTCGTGAAGGCCTCCATCATCCTGGCCAAGGGCTACGAGCCGAGCGACGAACTCACGAAGGAGCTGCAGGACCACGTCAAGCACACGACGGCGCCGTACAAGTACCCGCGCATCGTGGAGTACGTCGATGATCTACCCAAGACCATCGGCGGCAAGATCAAGCGCAAGATGATCCGTAACGCTGACGGGGTCAACGACTAGCACCTAGCATCCGTGCAAAATCGCAGCTAGTCAGTTGCTAGCGCGACCTTGCCGGTACGAATCATTTCCCTGATGCCGTAGGGGCCAAGTAACGCCTCAAACGCCTCGATCCTCTCGGCGGTGTCCGTGAGCTCGATGATGAGCGAATCGGTTGCCCCGCCGTCGACGCGTGCGCCGAAGAGTCCCGCAAGCTCGATGATCTCGCCGCGCTTCTCGGGCTCGGCACTCACCTTGAAGAGCACGAGCTCGCGCTCGATGTGGTCCTTATCGGTGAGATCGGTCACCTTGTACACGTTGATGAGCTTGTGAAGCTGCTTGGTCACCTGCTCGACGATGCGCTCGTCGGCATCGACCACCATCGTCACACGGCTGCGCACGTCCTCCTCGGTGATGCTGACGGCGAGGGACTCGATGTTGAAGCCGCGGCGCGCGATGAGGCCGGCGATGCGGGCGAGCACGCCCGGTTTGTTGTCCACCCATACGGAAAGAATGCGCGACATGGCTACTCCTCGTCTCGCAGGTCTGACACGCCCTTGGCCGAGCCATCGCATGCGTCCTTGGGGTATACGTCCTCGTCACTCGCAATGGGAATCCACAGCAGCGCCGGCCCCTCGCTTGCAAGCCACTGCCGCATTGCTGCCTCAAGCTCCGACGGGCTCTCGACCTTGCTTGCGCTCCACCCGTAGGCACGGGCGAGCGCGACGAAATCGGGATTCCCGGTGAATAGGGTCTGGCTGTATCGCCTGTCATGGAACTGCTCTTGCATCTGGCGCACCATTCCCAAACAGTTGTTGTCGAGAAGCAGCACCTTGACCGGTAGCCCGTTCTCGTGAATCGTCGCCATCTCCTGAATGTTCATCTGAATCGAACCGTCGCCCGTGATGCAGATGACGCGGCTGTCGGGCATGCCGAGCTGAGCGCCCATTGCCGCCGGTAACCCGAATCCCATCGTCCCCGCACCACCGCTCGACACGAAGGTGCGTGGCCTTGTGGTGTGAAAGAGCTGGCTTGCCCACATCTGGTGCTGGCCCACGTCGGTGGTGAGGATGGTGTCGTGGTCCTTTGTGAGCTCATCCAGGAGCATCATCACCTGCTCGGGGCGAATCGTGCCCTCCCCACGCATGTTGCGGTGGGGCCTTTCCTGCTTCCACTGTGCGATATCCTCGAGCCATGCGGAGGTCTGCGGACGTGCATCGTTCTTGTGCAGTTCCTCGACGAGAGCGGCGAGCACCGTCTTCACGTCACCCACGATGGGAATGTCGGCATGGTGGTTCTTGCCGATCTCGGCGGGGTCGATGTCGATATGTATCACGCGCGCGTGCGGTGCGAATCCCTGCGCGTCACCCGTCGAGCGGTTCGCGAAGCGCGTGCCCACGGCAAGCACGAGGTCGCTCTCATGCATCGCCTCGTTTGCCGCCGGAAGACCGTACATTCCCAGCATTCCCAGGTTGAGTGGGCTGTCCTCGGGGAAACCCCCCTTGCCGGTGAGCGTCGTCGCAACGGAAATCTGCATCGACTCGGCAAGTTGCGTGAGCTCGGCCGTCGCACCCGAGGCGATGACACCGCCTCCCGCGTAGATGACGGGACGCTTCGCCTTCTCGATTGCGCGCGCCGCCTGCTTCACCTGCTTGCTATTGCCCTTGTACGTGGGCTTGTACGACTGGAGCTTGACCTCGGCGGGATAGTCGTACGCAACGTCGAGCTCGCGCGCGAGGTTGCTCGGAATGTCGATGACCACGGGGCCCGGACGTCCGGTCGAGGCGATGTGATATGCCTGGGCGATGGTCGCGGGGATGTCGGCCGCATTCTTGACGAGATAGCTGTGCTTCACGATGGGAAGCGTGATACCCGTCATGTCCGACTCCTGAAACGCATCACTACCCAGCGCGTCGGTGGGAACCTGACCGGTGATGATGATGAGTGGGATGGAGTCCATGTACGCCGTGGCGATGCCCGTAACCGTGTTGGTGGCACCGGGGCCGCTCGTGACGATGACGGTGCCGACCTTGCCGGTTGCACGCGCGTAGCCATCAGCGGCATGCACCGCGCCTTGCTCGTGACGCACGAGGACGTGGTTGAGTTGCGAGCTATCGTAGAGCGCATCGTAGATGTCGAGGGCATGGCCACCGGGATAGCCGAAGACGGTTTCGACGCCGGCATCCTCGAGCGCCTGTATGAGGCATTGTGCGCCGTTCATCTTCGTTTCGTTGTGTTTGCTCATCGTGGTTTCGTCGTTTCCCTCGTCATTAAACCAGACAAAAGTTGCCGGGGCGCTTTTGTCTGGTTTTGATTCATGCATTATACGCATTTACAGCAAGGCAAACTCGTTTACCACGAGCATAACGGCAGCGATGGCAAGCAGGCCGGCGAAGATGAAGCGCAAAGTGCGCTCGGGGACACGTGGCACAAGCCAGGCACCGAGCACGGCGCCGGGAATGGCCCCCACACACAGCATGATGCCCGCAAGGTAATCGATATGACCGAGGAAAGCCTGCTGGATGACACCGGGGATGGCGAGGATGATGATGGCGATGAGCGAAGTGCCCGAGGTGCGCTTCATGGGAATGCCGAGCCATGCCGTCATGAGCGGCACCATGATGAAACCACCGCCCACGCCCACGTAGCCCGAGGCGAAGCCGGCTATCAGGCCGATGATCACCGCAAGCACGACGTTTCTACGCGTGAAGCCGAAGGCGCAGGGCTCGGCGTCCGAAGAGGCAACCGGGGCGTTTGCCCGCACGTTGCCGGATTCCGAAGAAGCGGGCTTCTTCCCCATTCGCAACGCTTTGCTCAGCATGGTAAATGCCGAGTAGGCGATGACGATGGCAGCCACCACCATGATGAGCCACGTCGGAGAAACCGAACCCAGGTACACGCCCGCCGATGAGGTTGTGGCTCCGGCGACACCGAGGAGAATGCCTAGCTTGGGAAGGCAGCTACGTGCGCGAATATGCGCGATGGCTCCGGTAAGCGAGATGGGAATAATGGCGAAGAGCGAGGTCGCCGTGGACATGAAGGCGTTAAGGCCATATCCCAAGCGCAGGACGGGAATCATGATGGTTCCGCCGCCGATGCCGAGCATTCCGGAAAACACGCCGATACCGACGCCAACGAGCACGAGCCCTACAGATGTGATGATGATTTCCATGGACTACATGATAGGGGGAATATCTGCGGGGCAAGATGTCCCATCCGCTGCTAGATCATCGCCATTTGGGCGGCACAGCTGTTGTACCAGTGATCCGCGTTGGAGGGGCAATAGGTAGCAGCAGCCTCGCGAGTCAGGTAGCCGCCGTATAGCGAGCCTCCGAGCGCACCAACGACCCTGTTGATGCCTTCTTCCCACGAGCCGAAACTGTAACCTCCGTAGCCCCATGCGTTATAGGAGCGATAGCAGACAGCGCCCTTGCTGCTTTCGACGTACGAGATTGCCGGAGCCCAACGCGGGTCGACGCCGTTGTCCCAGGCGGCCGCCGCATAAGCGACGCCCGTTCCGGACATGGGAGACCCCGAGAGATACGCGTTGATACGCGGTGCCCATTCGTTCACGAACTGCGACTTATCGGACGACCACCCGACGTTGGATGCATTTGCAGATGAGGCCGAGTTGTTTGCCTCGCTCGCAGCCTGCTTCTCCTCGGCGCTCGCCAAGGAGGAGTTGAGAATGTACTGGTTTGCCTGTTGCTCGGCAGCCTGAGCTGCGGCGGCGCGTGCCGCCATGCGCTCGCGGGCCTCACGAGCCTGCTGCAGGGAACTCAGCGCATCCTGTGCGGCCTTATCCACATCCGCCTTATTGGTCTCGAGCTGCTGTTTCGCACTCTTGAGCTCGTTCTCCATCTTGATGGCGCTTTGAATCTCGGCCGTGTTGTATTCGATGATCCAGTTGTAGGAGTCGACAATCGCGAGCATGTCGGTGACGCTCGTGGATTCGAGCAGCATCATGAGAACGCTCGATGAGTCGTACTCGTACTTGTAGAGCGCACGGATGCTCTCGTCGGAGCGCTCGCGCTGTGCCGGAAGCTTGGCCTCAAGCTCGGCGATGCGAGCATCGAGCTCGGCTATCTCGGCCGCAAGCTCCTCCTGTCGTGTAACGGCATCGTTATAGGCGTCAGCGCTTGATTTGACCTGAGCTTCGAGCTGATCTGCTTCCTCGTCGGCAAGAGATATCTGCACGAATCCGCCACCCGCGAGGAAAACCGTCAGCGCGAAGAAGAGCGCTAGCGTCGTGATGATGCCTCGGTTGAGTGCATGTTGTAGCAAAAGCTAACCTCGTTTACGCTTCGTTTCGCGTGCATGTGGGGAAATACTTTAGCGTAAGGCCGCAACATGCTCAAAATCCATCACATTCCCTACATATCCCCTTCACAACTGCTGTTAAGGTGTTCACGAACATTCCCGTCCCATCAAATGGAGATGTGGCGCCGCGAAAATGAAGTCGCCAGGACATGACAAACGTTGCAGTGATGGGAAGTTTCGCGGACTATGGCAGATTGCAACGACCATAAGCCGCAAAACGTAGCGATGGCGGGAAGTCTTGCGAGCTATGGCAGATTACAGCAGCCAGAAGCCGCAAAACGCAGCAAGGGCATAGACCGTTGCTCGCACTGTCCAAACAAAAAGGGCATCCGCCTATCGCGAATGCCCCAATGCGTGATACCTGGCCCGAAACCAGACAAAAGTGCCCCGGCAGCAATTGTCTGGTTACTTGTTGTTGGCCTCGAACTCGCCCATGAAGTCGACGAGTGCCCGCACACCCTCGATGGGCATGGCGTTGTAGATGCTCGCACGCATGCCACCCACGCTGCGATGGCCCTTGATGTTAGCCAGACCAGCGGCAGTCGCCTCGGCGATGAACTTCTTGTCGAGGTCTTCGTCGCCCGTAATGAACGGAACATTCATGATGGAGCGATCCTTGGGGTTGACCGTGCTCGAGAACATGTCGCTCGCGTCAAGGAAGTCGTACAGGAGCTTGGCCTTGGCCTCGTTGCGCTCCTTCATGACCTCAAGACCGCCCAGCTCCTTGATCCACTTGAACACGAGACCGCACACGTAGATGCCGTAGCTCGGCGGCGTGTTGTAGAGGCTACCGCTATCGGCATGCGTCTTGAAGCGCAGCATGGTGGGCACGCCGGGAAGGTCGTCGGGAATAAGATCCTCGCGCACGATGACGATCTGGACGCCGGCCGGGCCGCAGTTCTTCTGCACGCCAGCGTGGATGAGACCGTACTTGCTCACGTCAACCGGCTCGGAGAGGAACATGGAGCTCTGGTCGGACACGAGCACGTGACCCTTGGTGTTGGGCAGCGTGTAGATGCGGTTGCCGTAGACGGTCTCGTTCTCGCAGATGTAGACGAAGGACGCATCATCGCGAATGTCGAGGTCGGAGAGGTCGGGAATCCACGAGAAGTTGTCGCCCTCGCCGTTGACCAGCAACTTGGGATCACCGAGAATCTGGGCCTCCTTGTACGCCTTCTTGGACCAACCGCCGGTGACGATGTAATCGGCCTTGCCATTGGTGGCGAGGTTCATGAACACCGACGCGAAGAGCAGCGAGTCGCCACCCTGCAGGAAGAGCACCCTGTAGTTGTCCGGGATGGACAGCAGCTCGCGCAAATCCTGCTCGGCCTCGGTGATGATCTTCGTGAACGCAGCCGAACGATGGCTCATCTCCATGACGGACATGCCGGTGCCCTCGTAGTCGAGCATCTCGCCCGCCGTCTGCTTAAGGACCTCCTCGGGAAGAACCGCCGGACCGGCGGAGAAGTTGTACACGCGTGTCATGGTCTAATGTTCCTTTCGTCCTGCTACGACTGACAATCTGCACATACTAGCACTTCAGCACATCCGGAAACGTGCAAAACACACGGAGTGGACAATGCGACATGAAAGAGGGGCCAGGCAGTGCCCGGCCCCTCTTGTTGGAAAGCGATGGCGTATCGCGATTACTAGGCGTTGATAATCGGCCTGATGATGCCGTAGCCGCCATTCTTGCGATGGTAGATGACCTGAATCTGGTGTGCGTCCTGGTCGAAGTAGACGAAGAAGTCGTGGCCGAGCAGGTCGGTCTGCACGAGCGCATGCTCCTCGGTCATCGGCTCCATCTCGACTTCCTTCAAACGCACAAGCAAATCGTCGTCCTCTTCGGGCTCGGTCGGGATGACATCGGGGATATCGAGCTCATCGGGCTGGAGATGGCGAATGCTACCCCTGCCACCACGACGCTCCACGATCCTCGTCTTGTACTTGCGCAGCTGACGGGCGACCTTGTCGGACGCCAGGTCGATGGCCGCGTACATGTCCTCCGCGGACTCGGCCACGCGAATGACGGCACCCTTGGCGTTGACCGTGACCTCGCAAATGGCGTTGAGCGAAATCGCCGGGTTCTTCTCGGTGCGCAGCACAACCTCTGCGTCCATGGCGGCGCTGTCGAAGACCTCGAGCGAGCGGCCAATCTTCTCGTCGACATAATCCCTGATGGCGGGCGTAACGTTCATCTTACGTCCCGAAACTGTGATAGCCATGATGAAACCTCCTTGATCGTGGGCTGATACGTCTTATTCGTCGCCGGCTTGCTGACCCGCATCCTCCTCACCTGAGTCTTCCGGCGTGTCGGAATTCGGTTCGTCCGGGTTTGCCTGACCCTGCTGATCGCCGGCACCAAACGCCTTTGCCGGCAATGTTGCCAGGTCGGTCTTGCCCGCAAGCAGCGTATCCCCATCGGAACCAAGCCACTTGGTCGCGATAACGCGCATGACACCATTCGCGTTAATCGTCTTGACGGCGGCATTGACCCCGCTGGAAAGCGCGGAGTTTTGCGTGAGGGTTACGGCGTAGATGGGCGTGACGCAATCGGCACCCAGAAAGCCCATGCGGATGATGTTCTCGTAGTTGCGTGCGAAGTAGTCACCGAGAACCGCATCGGTGACGAGGAACTTCTGCTCGCCATCGTTGAGCGCGTCGAACGCATCCTGCATAGTGGGCATGGCAACGACCTTATCGATGCCGAGAAGCTCCTGCACCTTGCTCGCCGCGGTCGTGTCTGCCTGCACGAGCACCTTGGCAGTGCCGGCATTGGCCTGTGCGGCAACGTCCTCGATGGAAACGGGCTTGTTGGTGCTCAGGCAGAAGAGCGAGAGACCATCAGTAAGGTAGGAGTCGCTATAGGAGACAAGGTCGCCCGTACCGGACTTGGTGAGCCCGAGCGCGACATCGACCTGCTTGTTGCTGAGGGCGAAGCGACCACTCGACCCCACATCGACGATCTGCATGCGCAGTCCAAGTTCCTGGGCGATGGCCGCGGCGACATCGACATCGATGCCAACGGTCTGGTTGCTCGAATTGGTGCCACCGTACGGCGAGTTGCTCGCGTTGATGCCAACGGTGAGCACTCCCTCGGTGATGGTCGCCGAAGCATCGAGCTTGGGCGACAGATTGCTCTCAACCTGGGTATTGGTTTGGAGCTGGCATGCCGACAGGCCCATCACGGCAAACATGCAGGCAACGAGCGCCACGACGACTGCGGATATTCCCTTGTGTTTGATTTGCTTTGCGAACATCTTGCTCCGTTTGTCATGTGCCAGTGGAAGCGCTCCTCCCAACTGACCTGGTTTTTGACCCCACACTCGCATACAGAAACTTTTGCCTGATACTATCTCACTACTCATTTTCTCGCCCGGGACACCGTATGTGACCTTAACGGACGGTACGTCTTACCCCTAAGATGCGCCATGCTCGCGACCAGGAAACCCTGCCCGTTTACGTGGATCCTTTCGACCGCATCTGCCTTGGACTAGAACTGTTTTACCAGCTCGCAACCACAGACTTGGGAGGAGCGAGTCTAGTGTATCACGCGGCAGATAATCGCGTGCGCTAGATTCTCCTCAAAACGAAGCAATGGTGGACCTTGGCATGTCGCTCGAAATCCAAGGGTATGGTCTTGTCGGTGATGTTCACGACCTGCACGCCCGCACGTTCGATCGTCTCGCGGTCGAGCTTGAATCCACGTAGATTACACGAGAACACCGCAGCACCCCCACGTGTCAGCAAGCGGCTCACGCCGATGAGCAGCTCGGCGTGGTCGCGCTGGACATCCCAGCCACGTTGGCGCATCTTCGCGGAGTTCGAGAAGGTGGGCGGATCGACGAAGATGAGGTCCCAGCGCATCTTCGTATGACGCGTCTGCTGGACCCACTCGACGCAATCGGCGCGCACGAACTCCTGATGCCCGTTCATGAGACCGTTGAGTTCCATGTTGCGCTCGCCCCATTGCAGGTAGGTGTTCGAGAGGTCCACGCTCGTCGTGAACTTCGCCCCGCGCGCAGCGGCGTAGACGCTCGCCGTGCAGGTGTAGGCGAAGAGGTTGAGGAAGCTCTTGCCCGCGGCAAGCTTGCCGACGAGCTCGCGCGTATCACGATGGTCGAGGAAGAGCCCTGTGTCGAGATAGCTCGCGAGGTCGACTTCGAACAGCAGGCCGTTCTCCTGCGTGACGAGATGCCCGACCGGGCTGGATGAGTCAGACTGGTCAGCCCAGAAATCTGTCGCCGGGGCTGTTTTGTCGGGTGTTTTGACAGGCATCTTGGAACCAGACAAAACTGCCCCGGCGACTTTTGTCTGGTTCGCGTATTGCGAGCCACCTTTGGCGCGCACGCGGCGCTTCACGAAGACGTCGTCTGCGGAAACGCCGAGTACGACGCTTGCGATGTTGAGGGCATCGGTCATGCGACGAGCAGCCTTGCCGGCATCGATGCTCTTGGGAGGCGCGTACTCGGCGACATGCACGAGCCACCTGCCCGCATCCTTGCCCGCCCCTTCATAGAGGTCGATGGCCATGTTGTAATCGGGCAAATCGGCATCGTATACACGGTAGGCCGAGACCTTGTTCTTGGCGGCCCATTTACGACGCTGCTTGTAGACCTTGTTGAGACGGTCGGCGAATTGCTGGGAACCCGCATCGTAAACGGCGATGTCGCAATCTCGCACGTTCACCTGCGCGCGACGCCCCGCATCACCATGCAGGTCGAAGAGCGCGATTTCGCAAGAAGCGGAACCGTTCATGCATGCGAAGCCCTCGCTGCGCTCCATGCCCAGGTACGCATCGGCATCTTTGCCACCCACAAGCATGACAGCGCAATCGAGCTGCTCGCATCCGAGAAGCTGTCGCGCAAGCTGCGCATAGCTTGCGGGCAAGATCGCCTCGGGGACCTCCGTGCCAACAAAAAGACAGCTCGCAAACATACCGCGTGTATCGGCGTGACGAGCAAGAGCGTCATCCAGGGCATCCTGGCTCGGCGCGAACTCGATGAGCGAAGCAACGGCAGCGGCCCTAGCACGCGCTTGCGCACAGGCTATCTCGCGATCGCGATCATCCGTTGCGTATATCACGACCTCTTTCGAACCTTCCTGGGCTCGCATGTCAGCCGCATCGAGCACGTCGGTCCACAGCTTCTCGTCATGCCCAGACCAGCTGGTGAATCCCCAGCTAGAACGCATGATACCAGGTGCCCTATCACCGGCTATCAGCGCCGCCTCGATGGCAAGCGTACCCGCGGCGCACATGCTATCTACGAGCAGCTCGCCATGGCGCGCACGCTCGGGCCAACCCGCCGCAAGCAACATGGCCGCCGCAAGCGTCTCGTGTATGAAGGGAGAGGTGCTCCGCATGGCATCACGATACCCGCGGTCCTCGAGCGAGGTACCCGAGAGGTCGATGTAGATGGTTGCGCGCCTGGCATGCAGGTTCACCTGGATGCGCAGATCGGGATGCTGCGTATCAACATCGGGGCGTACGCCACGAAGCTCGCGCAAGCGGTCGCAGACGGCGTCCTTCACGCGTAGCGCTGTAAAGCGCGTGTCTCGAAGCTCGTCATTCGCCCCTCGGGCGCTTACGGCGATGGTCGCGTCCGGGGCGACATGCTCTTCCCAGGCGATGCCACGCACGCCAACATAGAGGCTGTCGGAATCCCTCGCCTCGACACGCCCGACTACCAACAGGATGCGGCTCGCAACGCGTGACCACAACAGCGCCGTGTACGCCTGCTCTAACCCAGCCTTAAACGCGACGCCGCCGGTCAGAGGACGAACCTCGTCCATCCCCAGCTCGCGCAGCTCCTGGCCAAGAACCGCCTCGAGCCCCGTGCCACATGTCGCAAAGAGCTCCATGACAATCCGCTCCGCTTAGTTTTTCGAGAAGAAGCCGTCGATGGGCGGCGGACTTCCGTGCGAACGGCCGGATGAACCCGGCGCGTCGTTATCATCGAAATAGTCCGAAGCGCCGAAGAATTCGTCGAGTCGCTCGCAGCGCTCGTTGAAACCGTCAGCTAACGCCCAGTCCAGGCCGTAATCGGCGCACGTCTGCTCGTCTTCGTAGAGCAGGGCGAGCGCCTGGATGTTCATTTCCTCCCCGCCAACGGCCTGCAACAGCTCATAAAGCTGGTAAGCGGTCTCGGTCATGGGGATGGTCACCTCAAGCTCCTCGGCAGTATCGAGCGCCACGTCGAGCATGTCGAGAAAGGCAGCGATGTTGATGCGTCCCGTGTAATCGTGCCCGAGCACCTGCGGGATGTAGTCGACAAGCGCTCGCGAGCCACCCGAGGTCGATGCGAGCACGTTGAGCGCGTTCTTCTCGGGAAAACCCGCGATGTGCGCAAGCGAAATCGCCTCGATGGCGCCCATGAGCGAGCCGGCGAGCGCGATGATGCTGACCATCGCCGCGAACTGCCCGTCACCCGCCGTCTCCTGCGGCATGACGATGGGCGCGAGAAACGGGAACAGCGGCGAGAGCGTGTTCTTCGTCTGTGGATCCCCGCCCACGAATACGACGGCGCCCTCGCGCTCGCCCACGCAGACAATGGGAGCGTCGAGCACCTCGATGTCGGAGACGGCGGCAACCGCCTGAATCTCGCGCGCGAGACGCGGGCTCGATACGCTCAGATCGATGCAGAACGTGCCAGGATCCATGAGCTCGAGCAGTCCCTCGTCACCCAAGTACAGGTTCTCGACATCGGCGGTGGTGTGCAGCGAGGTGATGACAACCTGGCTGCCGAGCAAGGCCTCCATGCGATCGTCGATGAAGGTCGCGCCCACTTCGCGCAGGGCCGGAGCTTCGCGCGGATCGTGACTTGCAACGACGACATCGAAGCCGGTAATCTTGAGCTTGGCAATCGCCTCGATGACGGCGGGCTGCGCCGCTCCGCCAAAGAACGCGATGCGTGTGTCGAGCGGGCTGATCATCGACTACTCCCCACTGTTGATCTTGTTGGCGATACGGTCGGCAATGGAGATCTTCTCGCGACGATCGTCGCCCCAGAACACGACGGCGACCATGCCCGGGCCGACATGCGATCCGATGACGGGGCCAATCTGGCTGCGGATGGCGGGGATGGCGCCCTCGGGACGATCGAGATGCTCCTCGACCCACTTGACGTCACCTTCCGCATCTGCGGAAGCCGTGAGCACGACGCCGTTTGACCCGTGGTCATCGGCATGGTTTTCGTCATAGCACTTCACCAACGCCTTGAGGGACTTCTTGCGACCACGGGCGACACCGGTGAGGGAAAGGGCACCATCGAGGTCGAAGTCGAGTAGCGGCTTGATGTTGAGCTTAGCGCCGATGGTCGCCGCAGCCGCGGGAATGCGGCCACCGCGACGCAGGTATTCGAGCTCGTCAACCGTGAACAGGCAGTTCACGAACCAACGGGCCTCCTCGGCCCACGCCGCGAGCTGCTTGGCCGTAAGACCGCGATTGCGCTGGTTGATGGCTTCGTAGGCAAGCAGGCCCTCAGCAATCGAGGCAAGCTTGGTATCGATCACGTATATCTCGAAGTCGGGATATTGCTCCCTGATATCACCGACGACCTGCTCGACAAGGCCGAAGGTACCCGAAAGCGCGGAGCTAAAGCCGAGGTACACCGTCGGGGTGCCCTCCTTGGCGTAGGCTTCGAAGCGCTCGGTGATCTCTGAGACGGGAACCTGAGCCGTTCCCGAGACCTCGCCCTTGCGCATGCGGTCGTAGAACTCCTTGGCGGTCATGCTCTTCCACATGTCGTCGAAGTGCTCGCCATCGTTCATGTTGAACGGGAACTCGAGGAGGTCGACCTTGGCGTTATCGATAACCTCGGCGGGAAGGTCGCAGCACGAGTCGAGAACCAGGCGGCATTGAATCTTGTCTTCTGTCATCGGATGTCTCCTTATCGTCTACGGACGCATCTTCACGTGCCGTGTCCTAATCATACAGCGAGCTGTTCTTACCCGTCATGATTACGAGATCATCACGCTTCTTGAATAGCGTGCGCTCGATACCGCACGGATACTCATGCGGGTTCATGAAGCGCTTGATCGAGTCATCCAGGCAGGCGAGCTGTTGGGTGCATCGCGCGCGGGCGGTGCGTGCGGAAAGATCGACATCCTCCAACTTGCCGGCCTTGACCAGGGGCTTGAGAAGCGTCTCGAACTCGCCTTCCATCTTCCTACGTCGCATCGCGTCGAGTGGGTCGACGATGACGGCATCGGCGGGCACGTCGTCGTTCACGTCGAATATGAGGTCCCCGACGAGCATGCCGTCCCCATTGCGATAGCGACGCACGTCGAGCACGCCGGGAATGGTGCGCTTGTAGAGTTGCTCGGATATCTTGAGGCGCGGCGTCCAATCCTCCTGACCCGGCTCGCGAATGGCCGAGAGCTTGTAGACGCCTCCGAGCGCGGGCTGCCCGTAGGCCGCGGCCAGATGCGTGCCCACGCCCAGGGCCGTGTACTGGGCACGCTGCTCGTTGAGCGACGTGATCGTGTATTCGTCAAGGTCATTGGAGAGTACGATTCCCACGTCATCGAAGCCAGCTTGATTGAGCATTGCACGGGTCATCTTCGAGAGCCATGCCAAGTCACCGGAATCGATGCGAACGGCCTTGAGCTGGTGGCCGTCGCGCTTGAGTTCCCGCGCAACGGTGATGGCGTTGCTCACACCTTGCTTCACATCATAGGTATCCACGAGCAGAATACAGTTGTCGGGCATGGCCCGGGCATAGGCGCGGAAAGCCGTCAGCTCATCGGGAAACGACATGACCCACGAATGGGCGTGCGTGCCGCTCACGGGGATATCGTAGAGCTTGCCCGCGAGCACGTTGGCAACTGATGCACATCCACCAACATAGGCGGCCCGCGACGAGGAGAGCGCGCCATCTGGTCCCTGAGCGCGGCGCAACCCGAACTCAGAGACGGGACGGCCCTCGGCCGCCTGACATACGCGAGATGCCTTGGTCGCGATGAGCGTCTGGAAGTTGACGCCGTTGAGGATGGCGGGCTCGAGAAGCTGGCATTGCAGCAGGGGGCCCGTCACGCGCACGAGCGGTTCACGTGGAAACACGGGAGAGCCTTCGGGAACGATGCAGATGTCGACGGAGAGCTCGACTTCGCGCAGCCACGCGAGAAAGGCCGGATCGAACAACGGGGCCCCGCCCGGCGATTGCAGCGAGGCAAGGTACTCGATGTCATCATCGGTGAAGCCGAAGCCATCGACGAGCTCGGCAATCTGGTTGGCACCGCAGAAGACGCCGTAACCTCCGCCAAAGGGATTGTCGCGATAGAACGAGTAGAAGCACGCCTCAGTATCGAGCTTGCCCTGCGACCAGTAGCCTTGGGCCATCGTGATCTCGTAGAGATCGGTCAACAACGTCATGTTGCGCGCCATGTGCCTCTCCCGCCCCGTGCGAATTACTCGCCGGCTTTGCCCTCGCTCGACTTGCCTGAGCCGTTACCTCCGCCGCCACGATGCCTACGACGACGCGGTTTGCTGCCCGAACCGTTCGAACCACCGTCATGGGACGCGTTTCCGCTGACTGTCGAGGAATGCTGGCCGGGACGCGGGCGTGATGAGGACTGGCCCTTGCCCTGCGATCCGTCCTTCGACGTGGCATTCTGGCTGCCCTGGCGACCCTTGTTGCCACCACTGCCGCCGCGACGGCGACGGCTGCGCGAGCGATTGCCGTTATTGCCGCCGGCAGACTGTCCATCCTTGGAATCCGGCGTATCCTTACGTGCGGAATCGTCATGCTTTATCTCGGTGCCGTCGGTTGCCGACACGGAACGGCGTCGTTTGCGCTCATCGCGCGGCTTGGGAGCCGATGACGACGAGGAGCCCCGCTTGCGCGGCTTGCGTCCCGACTCACCCGACTGCTTGCTGCGCGACGTGTCACCCGATGAGTTGCGCCTACGACGGTGCACGCGCTCGATGGAGCCTCCTTCGACCGTGGTGTCGGCAAGGTTGGGGTCATCGGAGAAGAGCTTCTCGCCCATCATCGCGAGATTGCTGTCGTTGCTCAGCTCCTCCATGATCTTGTCGAAGTTCTCCTGCGAGATATGACAGGGACGTATGCGTTCGCCCTCGCGCGGCACCTTGTCACCCGTGTCGAGCGCCGAGACGGGAAGCGTCAGGCTCGAGCCGTCTTCCATACGCAGGCGCACGGTTTCGCGCGGGGTGTCGAACTCGACGACCTTGCCCATGCCCGCAGGCGTGTCGATGAGGGCGTTCTTCTTGGGTGCGCGACCCTTGAAGTCCTTGTACGCCTCGTACTCGTAGCGCAGGCAGCACATGAGCCTGCCGCACAGGCCCGAGATCTTCGTGGGGTTAAGCGGAAGGTCCTGCTCCTTGGCCATGCGAATGCTCACCGGCTGGAACTCTCCACCCAGACGCGCACAGCACAGCTCCTCGCCGCAGTGACCCAGACCACCGAGCATGCGCGCCTCATCACGCGGCCCAACCTGGCGCATGTCGACACGCGTATGGAACTCGGATGCCAGATCGCGGACAAGCCCGCGGAAATCGACGCGCTCCTCCGAGGTGAAGTAGAAGGTCGCATGGGACTCGTCGAACGAGAACTCGACTGCCGACGGACTCATGTCGAGGTGATTCTTCTCGACGAGGTCATGAAAAACCGCGAGCGCCTCCTGAGCGCGCGTGGCAAGCTCATCCCCCTTCGCGAGGTCTTCCTCGGTCGCGATGCGTATGACGGGCTTGAGCGGCTTGGTGACCTCGGATTCGTCGACCTCTTCGACATCGTGAGTGCACAGGCCGATCTCGCTACCCTTGCTCGTTTCGACCAGAACATGGTCGCCGACCTTTACGTCGAGGCCGGCGGGATCGAACCAATAGTCCTGGGACGCGTAGCGAAGTCGAACGGACGCTACTAGTGGCATAAAGCCTCCCTGATTTCTAAGAACATTGCGTCAATCGCAAGTTGCGGTGTCACATTATACGAGATGCGCGCCGCGGCCCTCTTGGCGGCATCGAGCGCGCTCAGCAAGCCTGCACTGCCCGTCGTCTGTGCGACATACGCGGTCTGACCGGCGCATTCGGGATATGCGAGCAGCTCGGAGCCCCCCTCACGCGTGACGAGGCAATCGCGCAGCCACGCACGCGTGAGCGCGCAGAACTCGAATAGCGCCGCACGTTCATGTGCGGTTGCCTCGCGCTTGCCCGCGAGTTCGATTTGCTTCTTGGCACCTTGCGAGAGGTAATCGTCGTACTTCTCGATATATGCCTCGACATCGAGGTCATCGTCGCCCATCTCCGCGGCTTTCTCACGCGCAAGCTCGACGAAGCGCTTGGAATTGCCGAGTAGCGTGCGATTGTTGCAATCGCGCGCAAGGGCGTAGAGCATGTCGAAGACCTGAGCGTTTCCGGCGCGTACGCCCGAAGCGGCATTGAGCACGAGTACCTCGCAGCGGCTGCGCAGCGTCTCGAGCACGGCAGATTCGCTGTTGGCGACGAGAATGCAGGTGACATCGTGCGGCGGCTCCTCAAGCGTCTTGAGGAAGGCGTTTGCCGGTGCCCCCGCCAGACGGTGGGCGTCCTGGATGATGTAGACCTTGTTCGCAGCACGGATGGGAGCAAGCTCGGCATCGTGCGTGAGCTCGCGGATCTGCTCGACGAGATAGCCATCCGCACCACCGGGCGTGCAAATGTGCAGGTCTGGATGGACGCGTCGCAGGGTCTCGTCTTGCGCCTGCGCATCACCGACCGCGATAAGCCCGGCGGCAAAGCGCAGCGCGATATCGGTGCCCAGCCTGTCGTCACCCCCGGCGATGAGATAGGCGTGCGTGGCGCTGCCCGTATCGTGCACGTGCTGCAGGTACGACGTCACCTGATCCTGCCCGACGATTCCCTCGAAGAGATCGCTCATGAGCGCTCCTCCGCCCCGGAATCCGCCGAACAAGACAAATGTCGCCGGGGCAGTTTTGTCTGGTTTCGCAGGTTCAGGTCAAGCAAATCGACGATGCCATCGCGAATGCGCTCGTGCACCTGCTCGACGCTTCCGTTTGCGTCGACGATGCGCACACGCTCGGGCTCGGCGGCGGCGATCTCATCAAAGCCCGCGCGCAGACGTGTGCGAAACGCATCGCCGGCAGACTCCATGCGATCACCCGTGCCATCGGCAGAGCGGCTCTCGACGCGCTCGCGCGCGACATCGTCATCGAGCACGAGCAACAGCGTGCGATCCGGATAGCGACCGCCGCAGGCAAGATCGTTCGTGGAGCGCACGAGGTTCGCGCCAAGCTCGCGGCCGTAGCCCTGGTAAGCGAGCGTGGAGTCGGTGAAGCGATCGCAGACGACGACCTCGCCGCGTGCAAGGGCGGGCTCGATGACCTCGTCCATCACCTGGGCGCGCGCCGCTTCGAAGAGCAGGAGCTCGGCGAGCGGTGTCATCGCGTCATCTTCCTTATCGAGGAGTAGCGCGCGGATCTTCTCGCCTAGGCGCGTACCGCCCGGCTCGTGCACGCGCAGCACCGTGCGACCCTGCTGCTCGAGCCAGCTGGCGAGAAGGTCGGCCTGCGTCGACTTGCCAACGCCGTCGTCGCCTTCGAGCGTGAGGAATATGCCCTCGGTGCTATCTGGTTTGCTATCCATGCGGATACGATGCTCCGTCTACTTCTTGGCGGTCTTCTTCTTGGCGGTCTTCTTCTTGGCCGTCGTCTTCTTTTTGGCCCCGCCGCTCGACTTCTTGGCCTTGTCGGCCTTCTCCTTTTCGCGCTTGGGGCAGTTCATGTTCACGCAGATACGCCACGGACCGCGTGCCGTCGACACGACGACCTCGGGCGCACCGCACTCGTCGCAGACCTCACCCGTGGCGGTGATATCGCCGCGCTGCGGCAGCGGGTAGCTCACGTCGCACTGCTCAAAGTTCTCGCAGCGGATAAAGCGCTTGAGCGTACGCGGGTTCTTCTGCGCGATGAGCTTGCCCTCGCGACCGGCCTCTTTGCAGACCGCGCACTCGCCGACGACAATTTCCTCCATCTTGTTGGTGGGGCACTCGGGGTCGAGACAGTGGTTGTACGGCTTCTGCCTGAACGGCGTAACCTTGATCTGTGGGCCGCCGCAGGTGGAACACGGCTCCTCGAGCGCCTCGTAGCGGCCCTGCGGTAGCGGGTAGGTCACGTCACAATCCGGCCAGTTGTTGCAGCCGACGAAGCTCGAACGCGTCTTGGCCGAGGTCTTCACGCACAGGTCACCGCCGCACTTGGGGCAGACGCCCACACGACTGTCGGCCGTGACCGCGTCGGAAATCATGTCGGCGATCGCGTCCTTCTCGGGGATGAGGGCGTCGATGATGCCGCCGAGCAGCTCGCGCGAGTGCAGCACAACCTCGTCACGCTGGCGCTTGCCATCGGCGACCTGCGTCATCTCGCCTTCGAGCTCGGCGGTCATGTCGGGCGTCGTGATGGTCTTGGCGAACTTCTCGAGCGCGTCGATGATGGCGATGCCAAGCTGGGTGGGCTCGATGGGGTCATTCACGATGTAATGACGGCTGTAGAGGCGCTCGATCATGTCGTGGCGCGTGGCCTTCGTGCCCAGGCCCTTTGCTTCCATCTCCTGCACGAGCTTGCCCGACGAGAAGCGCGCGGGAGGCTCGGTCTGCTTGTGGGCGCAATCGGCATCCCAGAAGTCGAGCGTCTGGCCCTCAATGAGAGGCGGCATCTGCTCGTCCTTCTTGAGGCCGTACGGATACACGCTGCGATAACCCGGCTCGACGAGCACGTCACCGCGAGCGGTGAAGGGCTCGCCCTCGACATCGAGCGTAACCTTGGTGGATTCGAGGACGGCAGCCTCGGACAGCGTCGCCATGAAACGGCGGCAGATGAGGCTGTAGAGCTTCCACTCCTCAGGACGCAGCTTGTCGGGATCGGCAGCGCCCGTGGGATAGATGGGCGGGTGGTCGGTCGTCTCCTGCTTGCCGCGCGTGGCCGTGAGCTTGCCCTTGGCAAGCAGCATCTCGGCGCCCTCGCGGAAGTCGGGGACCTTGGCGAGGATGTTGAGCACCTCGCGCAAATCGAGGTTGTCGGGGTACACGGTGTTGTCAACGCGCGGATACGAGGTGTAGCCGTTCATGTAGAGCGACTCGGCGATGCGCATGGTGCGCGCCGGCTTGATGCCGATGGAGCTTGCCGCCGCCATGAGCGAGGTGGTGTTGAACGGAGCCGGCGGGTTGGACTTGCGGCGCTTCTTCTCGATGGTGCCGACCGTCGCCTCGCTCGCGTTGGCGATGCGAGCCATGACGCCGTCCGCCTCGTCCTTATCCTTGAAACGCGCGGTGGCATGCGTGGCGGTGAAGGCATCGTCATGCTCGCCCTTGAGTGCGGCGGTGCCGGTGATGACCCAGTAGTCCTCGGGAATGAAGGCATCGCGCTCCTTCTCGCGCTCGACCACGAGGGCCAGCGTCGGGGTCTGGACGCGACCGGCGGAGCGTGTGTTGCCGATGCCGCTGTACTTCACGCAGGTGAGGTAGCGCGTGAGCACGGCACCCCAGATGAGGTCAATGTACTGGCGTGTCTCGCCGGCATGCGCGAGGTCATAGTCGAGCGTCTGCAGCTTGGCGGGAGAGAACGCATCCTCGATCTCCTTCTTCACGAAGGCCGAGTAGCGGGCGCGCGTGATGGGGGCGGTCTCGTTCACCTCGCGTACCACGGAGATGGCGTCGAGGCCGATGAGTTCGCCCTCGCGGTCGAAGTCGGTGGCGATGACGATATCGTCGGCCTTCTTCGCGAGGTTCTTGAGCGAGCGGATGATGTCCTTCTCGGCCGGAAGCTTGACGATGGGCGCGTAGGTGAGATAGGGCAACGAAGGAATCTTCCAGCCCTTGAGATTGATGCCCTCGGGAATGTAGGGACGACGTTTCGACTTCCACGGCGGCGTGGGAAGCGACTTGGGGACGTCCGGCGCGTCGATGACCTCGCCGTCTTCTTCGAGACCGACCCAGCCGTTCTTCTTCTTGTAGATGAGCTCCTGCGGGAAGTCGAGACCGAGGATGTGACCCTTGAGTCCGATGGCGACGCACTCGTGACCATCGCGATTGAAGCGATATACAGGCGTGTTGTAGACCTTGTCGTCAACGGGCTTGCCGCCCTGGGCAAGGAGACGCGAGATCTGCTGCGCTGCGATGTTCTTCTCGGTAATGATCAGTTCCATGTTGTCCATCACTCACTCGTTTTTGCTGCGTACTTGTAGACAGCTATGGCTTACAATTACCCGCGGATACAGGCGGGCGGGGCCGAAAGGCCTCAGTTGCTCGATTTTAACCATATATATAAGGTTCTGGCTACCTCCATTTTGGAAACGATTAGCCCCACGCGCTGTGTCGTATGCGACGAGCCCGGCGATGTCCTCTGCGCACGCTGCGCCGCCTCCCTCCCCTTCATCGACCTCGCGCTTGCGTGCTCGCGTTGCGGCGCACCCTATGGGCATGCGCTGTGCACCGAGTGCCCCATGCCCGGCAGCGAGGCTGCGCTGCAGCATCCCGAAGAGGCGTTCCCGTTCACGCGCGCGCGGGCGGCACTTTCGTTCGAAGAAGGCGCGAAGAAGGTCATCCGTACCTACAAGGACGGTGACGAGCTGCGACTCGACGCAGTCATCGCGTCGATCATCTGCTCCGCGATCCGCATGAGACAAATGGACAGGTCACTTGTCTCACTATCGACAGGTACCAGTAATTTTTGGGACAAATGGACAGGTCATTTGTCTCAAAGCTTCAGCGAGGCAGAGCAGAGTCAAGAAATCGCCTCGCCCCCTCTTCGCGACTGGTCACAATGGGCAGGTGCGCTCGTGTACGTCCCGGCTTCGCCCGAAGCGTTGTTGAGACGCGGGTTCGACCACATGGAGCGCGTGGCACGGATTGTTGCGCAACGCACGGGGCTGCCACTCGTGCGGGCACTCGAAAGCGGCAAGGGCGCGCAGGATCAACGCAATCTGGGGCGCAGCGAGCGATTGGCAAATCGCAGCGAAAGCTTTTCGCTGGCGGATAGCATGCGACCGGGAGCGCGGAGGACGGCTGACACGGGCAATCAGGCGGTGATGAGCGCGGATGTGGTGCCGCGGCGCATCATCCTCATCGATGACGTCTTCACGACAGGCGCGACGCTCTCGGCAGCAACGCGGGTGCTCCTCGGCGGTGGCGCTCACGAGGTCCGTGTCGTCACTTGCTGCCGCGTGTGGTGACCAGACAATTGTCGCCGGGGCACTTTTGTCTTATTCGCCCGGTTACGAACCACTTGTCACATCAAGAAGAGCTTGGAACTCAGGGCAAGTCCGATATTGCTCGGTTATCAGTCTGCTATCAATCGGCTTTCATTCCATAATCGTCCAGATTGCTGGGGTAGATGTCTCGGCGCTCTCCCACATAGCATGGGACAAATGTCGCCGGGGCACTTTTGTCTGGTTTCGAGACATTTGCCACATTACGATGAGATGGGAGTCCGCATGTCCAAACATCGAATAAAAAGTGAGGGAGATATCTATCATGTAACCTCACGAGGAACAGGAAAACAGCTGATCTTTGAAGATGACGATGACCGCCGGTTTTTTCTCCGCCTGCTTCACGAGACCCTTTCGAGTCACGCCGTCGATCTGTACGCCTGGTGCTTGATGGACAATCATTTTCATTTGCTTCTTCATGGCGCGCTCGAAACCGTATCACTATGCATGCGTCATCTTTGCAGCAGCTATGCACGCCGATTCAACGAAAGAGCCGGTCGCACGGGACATCTCTTTCAGGGGCGTTTCGGAAGTGAGGCAATCGATACCGACGCCTATTTGCTAATTGTCGTCAGGTACATTCACAAGAATCCCGAGAAGGCGGGGCTCGCGCACACTTCAGCGTATCGCTGGTCAAGCTACCGAGAGTATCTCGGGCATCCGACACTCTGTAAAACGCAGTTCGTCCTTGATGTATTTGGTGACAAGCAGGCGTTCGCAAGTTTTCATGCGCAGAATGACGAAGAGGCCGGATGTCTGGATGTTGACATGTCCAGAATGGCAAAGAGAAAAGCAATTGACGCACGGGCACTTCGCAAGGCGCAGAGAGTCATGGCTGGTATGAAATTGACCGACCTCAAGACGCTCCCGAAGAAAACCCGCGATGCACATCTTCGTGACATGAAACGGTCCGGCCTTTCCATTCGCCAGATAGAGCGACTCACCGGAATAGGGCGCAATGTAGTCGCCAACGCATAATCAGACAAAACTGCTCCGGCGACTTTTGTCTCATTTGCGGTTGAGGGCGATGCTGATGAGCACGCAGGCAAGCAACAGGAACTGGTAGAACAAGAACGGCATGATCTCGATGCTCGCGATGCCGGCGAGACTCGCTGCGACGAGAAGCTGCGCGCCGTAGGGGATGATGCCCTGCCCGATGCAGCTGAAGATGTCGATGAGGCTCGCGACGCGCACGGGCTCGATACCGTACTCCTCGCCGATGTGCTTGGCGATGGGACCGGAAACCACGATGGCTACCGTATTGTTCGCGCAGGCTACGTCGAGCAGCAGCGTGAGCAGGCCACAGCCGAGCTCGCCACCGCGCTTGCCGGTGAAATGCCGCTTGATGAAGGCCAAAATGGACGCGAAGCCCCCGTGCTCCCGCATGAGCGCGCTGATCGATGCCACCAGAATCGTGACGATCATCGTCTCGAACATGCCCGCCGTTCCCGTGCCCATGGCCGAGAACGCGCTCGCGAAATCGAGCGATCCCGTCACCGTGCCCACGATGGCGAACAGCACGATGCCGCCGCCAAGCACGAGAAAGACGTTGATGCCGCACAACGCAGCGATGAGCACGACGAAGTACGGAATCGCCTGCCAGATGTTGTACTCGAAATCGTCGAGCGAGGGCGTGCCGGCCATAATCGCCATCACGATGAGAATGCCGAGCGTGATGAGCGCCGCCGGCAAGGCGATGTGGAAGTTGTTGAAGAACTTATCCTTCATGTTGACGCCCTGCGTGCGGGTCGCCGCGATCGTGGTATCCGAGATGAACGAGAGGTTGTCGCCGAACATCGCGCCGCCCACGACGGTTCCCACGCACAGCGGCAGGTTGAAGCCCGCGCTGGCTGCGACCGTCACCGCAATGGGCGTGAGCACCGTGATAGTTCCCACGCTCGTGCCCATGGCGAGCGAGATGATGCAGGCGATGACGAAGAGGCCGGGGATGGCCGCCTGGGCGGGCAGGATGTCGAGCAGCAGGTTCGCCGTGCTCTCGGCCCCGCCGGCCGCGCTCGCGATGCCGGAAAACGCACCGGCCATCAGGAAGATGAAGAGCATGATGACGATGTTGTCGTCACCGATGCCGCGTGCGCACACGTGAATCTTCTCGTCGAAGGACAGCGAACGGTTCTGCAGGAACGCGACGACGAGCGCGATAACGAAGGCCACGACGACGCTCACCACGTAGAAGCCCATCTGTCCTTCGGCGGGAGCGATGTACTCGAAATAGATGCCGCACCCGAGGTATAGCACCAGGAAGACGACGATGGGCAGCAATGCCTTTGCGTTTGGTTTCTTATCCATGTCGCACATAATAGCCAAAGTCTCATGCGGCGTGAACCCGCCGCATGCGGGCGCTTGGTGGTATCATCCGCCTAAGTGTTTTTAAGCGAAGGCGGTGCAAACAGCATGGTGGGAGAGAATCTTCCGCGTTCCCTGAAATGGCAGCCAGCGCTCGAGGGATGGGTTCCCAGCGCGTTGACCACGGCAAATCTTGATGATGCGGCAGCGCGGCTGACGGTGCTCGACCAGCGTCTCCTGCCACATTCGATTGATTACATCGACTGCTTCACCTCCAAGCAGGTGTGCGACGCAATCGAGGAGCTTGCGGTGCGCGGCGCCCCGGCTATCGGCATTGCCGGCGCGTTTGCCCTCGTGTTGTGGGCGAAGAACGAGTGGCCTGTCATCCGCGAGGCGAAGCGTCAGGCTAATCCCAAGAGCGATGTCGATTCCGTCACCGTGTTTGCGAGCAAGCTCGAGCAGCGTGGTCGAGAGATTGCGGCGGTGCGCCCGACGGCTGTCAATCTCGCCTGGGCAATCAACGAGCTCGTGGCACCCGCGCGCATGGCGGCTTACCGAGGCGAAAGTGCTGACAGAATCACCGATGACCTCGAAGAGCATGCCTGCCAGCTCATGGAAGACGAGATCTACTCCTGCAAGCTCATCGGCGAGAACGGTGCCGTGATCATCTCCACGCTCGCCCAGCGCCTGGGCCGCCCTCTGCGCATCGAAACGCATTGCAATGCCGGTGCGCTCGCGACGGCTGCTTGGGGCACGGCGACGTCCATCATCTACCATGCTTTCGAGAACGGCGATGTAGAGAAGGTTTGGGTCGACGAGACCCGTCCCATTGAGCAAGGCGCGCGTCTTACCGCATGGGAGCTCGAGCAAGCCGGCGTGCCCTACACGCTCATCAGCGACAACATGGCCGGCTCCATCATGGGCCAGGGGCTCGTGGATGCCGTCATCGTTGGTGCCGACCGCGTCTGTGCCAACGGCGATGTGGCGAACAAGATCGGCACGTATCCGCTGGCCATCGTGGCGAGCTATCATGGCGTGCCGTTCTTCGTGGCAGCTCCGCACTCGACCTTCGACAAGTCGCTCGTCACGGGCGATGAAGTCGTCATCGAGCAACGCGATGCCACCGAGGTGCGCTGCATGCCCTACGGTCACCAATGGCTTCCCATAGCGCCGACCGAGTGCGACGTGTTCAATCCCGCATTCGACATCACGCCGAACGAGCTCATCACCGGTGTCATCACCGAAACCGGCATCGAATTTGCCGGCGAGTAAACTGAGACAAAGTGGTCTGACCAACCTGTCTCATCGAGCCACTTGCCCGCAGGTACGAGCGGGCGCATCCTCCCCGCCCTGCATGTGGTAAAGTAGCGAGCTTGCAGGGAATCGAACGTAGGCATGCAAAGGACGTTTTCGTGTTCGGAATAAGTGGCACGGAACTGGTGATTATCCTGTTCTTCGGTTTCCTCATCTTCGGGCCGGAGAAGCTGCCCCAGATGGGGCGCACCGTAGGACGGGCAATCAGGCAGTTCAGAAACGCCTCGGAGGCGGCGAACAAGAAATTCAAGGAAGAGGTCGCCGACCCCTTCCAGGAGGCCATTGCTCCCTACAAGGACCAGGTCGAAGAGTCGACCAAGCCCATTCAAGAAGACATCTCCGCCATCAACGACACGCTCAACGAGACGAAGAGCATGTTCACCGACCCATTCAAGGACATGTTCGGCAGCTCAACGAGCGCTCCCGCGAGCAAGCCCGGTGCGGCGATTTCCGGTGGCGTTGCAAGCGAAGCGACCGCTCCCACGCCGGCAGCCAACGAGTCGGCATCCGATGACCCATTCGCGTCGGTTCTCGATAACGCGTCCGCCGAAAAGCCCGAGGGCAAACCCATCCCCGAAGCGGGTGGCACCGTCAAGAAGAAGAGCATGGCGGCGAGTCTCTACGATCTCGATGACGAGAAGGGCGGTGAGTGACGTGCCCATCGGTCCCGCACGTATGCCGCTCATGGACCATATCGGCGAACTGCGCCGTCGCATCGTCATCATCGTCGTCGCGATCGCGGTTACGGTCTGTTTCATGTACCTGCTCGCGCCCTACCTCATCGACTTTCTCATCCTTCCCGTGAGCGACTACGTGACCGATGTTTACGTGACCGGCGCGTTCGAGGGTTTCTCTCTGAAGTTCCGCGTAGCGCTCTTCATGTCGGTTCTCGTCTGCAGCCCGCTCATCTTCTGGGAGCTACTCGCATTCTTCCTGCCCGCGCTGCGTCCCAACGAGCGCCGTTACGTGCTGCCCACGTTCTTCGTGGCCGTCGCGCTCTACGTGCTGGGCATGGTGTTCTGCTATTGCTTCTGCCTCAACCCCGCGTTCCAGTTCCTCACGACCGAGAGCATGTCCATCGGCCAGATTCTTCCGCAGGCAACCGACTACCTGCACTACATCATCCTGTTCGAGCTAGCTTTCGGCCTGGCCTTCGAGCTGCCTCTCGTGGTGTTCTTCCTCATCTTGTTCAACATCGTTCCCTATAAGAAGATGCGCGCCAGCTGGCGTGGCATTTACGTGGGGCTGCTCGTGCTCGCCGCTGTCGTGACACCGGATGCGTCGCCTGTGACGATGGGCATCATGTTCGCCGCGCTGCTCGCACTCTACGAGGTATCGCTCGCGGCTGCACGCATCGCGCTCGCGCGCAAGATCAAGCGCCAGCGCGAGGAAGAGGAAGCGGAGATGGCCGCATAATGCACGAGTTATCGCTGGTACAGGGCATCTTCGACTCGGTCGTTCCCGTTGCGCGGCAAAACGGCGCGACCAAGATCACGGGCATCAGGCTCACCATCGGCGAGATGACGATGGTCGTACCCGAGGCAATGGAGTTTGCGTTCGAGGCGCTTTCCGAGGATGATCCGCTGCTTGCTGGCTGCGTGCTCGAGATGGACTTCGTGGCGCCGAAATCGCGCTGCCTGGACTGCGGCAACGAGTTCGAGCATGATCGCTTCCATAGCCACTGCCCCGCGTGTGATTCGGCTGCGACCGTCCTGATTGCGGGACGCGAGCTCGACATCGCTTCCATGGAGATCGAAACGCCCGATGACGAGGATGAGCCTGCGTAGGGCTCAACGTATGGTGCGCCATGGGGCCGATTCCCTCTGGCGCATCGAGAGAGAAGGACGACATGGCTCACATCGACCTGGAAACCAAGATTCTGAACAAGAATGACGAAGGCGCTGCGGCAAATCGCGCCCTGCTCGACGAGAAGGGCATCTACATGGTCAACGTGCTGGCGAGCCCCGGGTCGGGCAAGACCTCGACCATCGTGGCGACCATCAATGCGCTGCGCGACAAATACAACATTGCCGTCATCGAGGGCGATATCGCGAGCGACGTCGATTCGCAGACCATCAAGGCCCTGGGTATTCCCGCGGTGCAGATCAACACTGCCGGTGCCTGTCATCTCGAGAGCGACATGCTGCGTCGCGCCCTTGACGTGCTCGACTTGGACGACATCGACCTCATCTTCATCGAAAACGTGGGGAACCTCGTATGCCCGGCGGACTTCTACCTGGGCGAGAATATCAAGATGATGATCCTGTCGGTGCCCGAAGGCGATGACAAGCCACTCAAGTACCCCGGCATGTTCCAGGTGGCCGATGCCATCATCCTCAACAAGGTCGACGTGATGCCGGCCTTCACCTTTGACAAGGCGCTTTTCGACGAGCACATCGAGCGCCTCAACCCTGGCGCGCCGAGCTTTGCCATCGCCGCAACCAAGGGTGACGGCGTTGACGAGTGGGCCGACTGGCACTCTGCCCAGATCCACAAATGAGACAAAGGCCGCCGGGGCGCTTTTGTCTGGTTGTGGGACCGGCGTCTCGAAACCAGACAAAAGCGCCCCGGCGGCATTTGTCTGGTTTCCCCTTATTGCGGCCCGGCTTATACGGTGCCGAGGGTCCAGGAATTGAGGTAGGCCTCCTGCTCGGGCGTGAGCGTGTCGATCTCGATGCCGAGCGTGCCGAGTTTGACGCGGGCGATCTCATCGTCAATCTCAGCCGGGATGTTGTAGCACTGAGGCAACAGCTCGTCGCGATGCTTGAGCACGTACTCGGCGGCGAGCACCTGATTGGCGAAGCTCATGTCCATGACCTCGGCGGGGTGTCCCTCGGCGGCGGACAGGTTCACCAGACGGCCGTCGGCCAGCAGGATGATGGTGCGACCATCGGGCAGCGTGTACTCGTCGACCAGCGGCTTGAGGGTCTCCTTCGACACCGCATGCTCCTCCAACCACGGAATGTTGATCTCGCTGTTGAAGTGGCCGGAATTGCAGATGATGGCACCGTCCTTCATGTTCTCGAACGCCGGCGCATCGATGACGTTGAGGTCACCCGTCACGGTAACCCACACGTCGGCGTACTTGGCGGCCTCGGCGCACGGCATCACGCGATAGCCCTCCATGTGCGCCTCGAGCGCCTTGAGCGGGTCGACTTCGCAGATGATGACGCTCATGCCCATGCCGGCGGCACGTTGCGCCAGGCCACGGCCGCAAAAGCCGTAGCCGCTCACCACGAGGGTGCGGCCCGCGAGCAGGCGATTGGTCGCGCGCACAATACCGTCGAGGGTGGACTGGCCCGTGCCGTAGCGATTGTCGAAGAAGTGCTTGGTGTTGGCGTCGTTGACGTTGAAGGAAGGGTACTTGAGCGCACCGGCCGCGGCCATGGCTGCCAGGCGAATGACACCGGTCGTCGTCTCCTCGGTGCCACCGATGACGTACTCGAGGGCGTCCTGGCGATCGCCGTGGATGCGATCGCAGAGGTCGGCACCGTCATCCATCGTAATCTGCGGCTTGGTGTCGATAACGGCATCAAGATGCTTGTAGTAGGTCTCGGTATCCTCGCCACAGCGCGCGTAAACCTCGGCGCCGTAGTGCTTGACGAGCGCGGCCGCCGTATCGTCCTGGGTAGAGAGCGGATTGCTTGCGCACAACGCGACCTGGGCACCGCCTTCGATCATCGTGCGTACGAGATTGGCGGTCTCGGTCGTCACATGTAGACACGCACCGACGCGAATTCCCTCGAAGGGGCGCTCCTTGGCAAAGCGCTCGCGAATCTCGGCGAGCACGGGCATATCGCGATCGGCCCACAGGATACGTGCGCGGCCCTCGTCGGCAAGGTTAATGTCGGTGATGTCGTAGCTCATGGGTTCCTCCTCGATGAAATGACACGCTGCACATACTATCACGGGTGGAGATACCAGCAGCAAATAAGACAAAGTTGCCCCGGCGATATTTGTCTGGTTTGTTAGAATATGCTAACATTTGGGTATGAACATAGCGAGTTGGATCATACTCATCATCGTTGCCGTATGGATTGGCGTCGCCATCAAGGTCGCCTTCTTCGGCGGCTTTGGCAAGAAGGGGCGCTCATGCCACGGCGCACGCCACGATGCCAGCCTGCCGAGCGACGAAGACCTCAGGCTTCCGAGCGCCTGTATTGGTTGCAACAAGGGAAGCTGCGCGGACTGTGCAAGCGCATCCGGCAAACGCGACATCCCCACACCCACCGTCCGCGAATCGCGAGGATAAATGTGGGGCAGGGACACTATGCTGCGTCCCCGGTGTTCCCGTCTTTGCCTCATTACCGAATGGTCCCTTTCGGTAATGAGGCAAATGACCTGTCCATTTGTCTCATGTCTCGCGCATGATTGCATCGTCTGCATTATCCACAAATCAAGATAAAGAGGCGCATGTTTATTCGCACGTAGTATAATGAGCTCACTTTCATTCCCCAAAGCGAGCGGAGCTGCGCGTGGCAATCGGCGATCTTACCCCCTCATACGAGGACTACATCGAGGCCATCTACGACCTCGCCCTGCACGGCGATGGGTCGGTGCGCTCTACCGACGTGGCCGATGCCCTCGGCTTTTCGAAGGCGAGCGTCGCCCGTGCAACCAAGAATCTGCGCGAGATGGGCTACATCGAACAGGAGCGCTACGGGGAAATCACGCTTACGCCTGCAGGCAAGGAATACGGCGAGCACATCCTCATGCGCCATCGCGTGCTGCGCGCCTTCCTCATCGATGCCCTCGGCGTGGACGAAGAAGCGGCCAATCGCGAGGCGTGCATGATGGAACACGCCATCAGCGAGGACACGATGGATAAGTGGATCGCCTGGTACGAGGAAAACTACGGCCCTGTCTCCGAGACGCCCGCAAGCACAAGAATGTAGACTCCCAAACGCAGGAAACGCCCCGTGAGGGGCGCTTCCCGGAGAGAGGGAGGGCATGTTTGAGATGGAACCAGACAAAAGTCGCCGGGGCAGTTTTGTCTGGTTTACGTGGCTACCTTTACGGCCGTGTCCACATGGGCGGGCGCGGCGGGCTTGCTGGCCGGGCGGAAGAGCGCCCATAGCAGCGCCGCGACAAACACGATGGCAACGATGGTTCCCAGACTGAAGACACCGGTGACGACCCATGCGCCAACCTGGAAGATGATGAGCGAAATCACGTAGGCAAATCCGCACTCCCAGCCGATGGCAGCCCAGAACCACTTGTTGAAGCCACCCATCTCGCGCTTGATGGCGCCCATGGCCGCGAAGCACGGCGCGCAGAGCAGCTGGAAGGTCATGAAGGCGAAGGCCGCGACCGGCACGAGCAGGGCAGAACCAGTCGTCGCCGCGAGCGACGCCATGTAGGCACTGGTCCACGCGACGTTGGGATCGCCACCGTACACCACGGCCATGGTCGAGATGACGTTCTCCTTTGCGATGAGACCGGTGATGACGGTGGACGCGCATTCCCAGTTGTTGAAGCCGAGCGGCGCGAATATCCACGCGAAGGCATTGCCGAAGTAGGCGAGGAACGAGTAATCCATCAGATCCTCGCCGACCCACATGAACTGGCCCTCGTAGATACCGTAACCTGACAGGAACCAGACCACGATGGTGGCGAGCAGGATGATGGTGCCCGCCTTCTTGATGAAGGCCCAGGCGCGATCCCACATACTGCGCAACAGGTCGACGAAGCGCGGCAGGCGGTATTCAGGCAGCTCCATGACATAGGGGGTGACCTTGCCCATGAAGGGCCTGGTCTTGCGCAGGATGATGCCCGAGATAATGATGGCGGCGATGCCCATGAAGTACGCCAGCGGGGCGACCCACCACACGCCACCGAAAATGGCTGTCGCGATGAGGGCGATAATCGGTAGCTTGGCCGAGCACGGCATGAAGGTCGTGGTCATGACCGTAAGGCGACGGGCACTCTCGGACTCGATGGTACGCGAGGCCATGATACCCGGCACACCGCAACCGGTGCCGACGATCATGGGCACGAAGGTCTTGCCCGACAGGCCGAAGCGGCGGAAGAGGCGGTCGAGGATGAAGGTGACGCGGGCCATGTAGCCGCAGGCTTCGAGAATCGCCAGCAGGAAGAACAGGATCATGATCTGCGGCACGAAGCCGAGCACGGCCCCCACGCCGGCGACGACGCCGTCCATGATTAGGTCGTAGAGCCAGCCGGCGCATCCGACGGCCTCGAGCGCTGTGCCGATGAGAACGGGGATGCCGGGAATCCAGATGCCGTAGGCGCTCGGATCCTCGGGCGCGGGCACGCCGACGCCCTGGGTGATGACCTCACTGGTCTCCTCATCGGCGGATTCGCTGTCAAAGCTGTAGACGACGGCCTCGGCCGATCCCTCGCGACCCTCGGCGGCGATTTGCTCGTTACGCGCATCGGCGAGGGCCTGCGCCTGTGCCTCACCCGCTTCGCCGTAGTACACGAAGTAGTCGGTCTCCATGGCGGATTCCTCGTCAACCGAGGTGTATTCGGCCACGAAGCCGGAGCTGGCAGCGTCTTGCTCGAACTCGGCAAGGGCAGCCCGGAATTCCGGAGACTCGAGGTCAGCGCCCTCTTCGGCTTCCTCACCGATGAACGCCGCTATCGTATCAGTGTTGACGCCCGCCTCGCCGGCTTGCGTCAGGTACTCGCTGATGGCAGTTTGCGCCTCGTCATAAGGCTCGGTCGCGGCATCAAGGGCAGATTGTGCTGTGCCCTCGGTTGACACGATTGCCACCGGGTCGAGGTACCACCCGTCACCGAAGACGCCGTCGTTGGCCCAGTCGGTCGCGTAGGTACCGACGGTGCTGATGGAGATGTAGTAGATGAACGTGATGATCACGACGAAAATCGGCAGCGCGAGGATGCGGTTGGTGAGCACGCTGTCGACCTTCTCGGAGATGGTCGCACCGGAAACAGCGCGCTTGTGGACGCGCTTGATGAAGCCCTCGATATAGCGATAGCGCTCATTGGTGATGATGGCATCCGACGAGTCGTCGAAGAGCACCTCGGCCTCAAGGATGATGTCATCGCAGTTGACCTTCGTGCCGATTTCCTCGACAGCTTCCTTGTCGCGCTCGAAGAGCTTGATGGCGTAGTAGCGGCGCATGTTGTTGGGCATGACGCTGGGAAGCTTGTTCTCGATCTTGGTGAGGGCGGCTTCGAGCTCGGGAGTGAAACGGACGGACTGCGGGACAACGCCCTCGCGCGCCGCCTTCACGGCAGTGGTGACCAGGTCTTCGAGACCGTCGCCCTTGAGTGCCGAAATCTCGACGACCGGCACCTGAAGCTGCTCGGAGAGCTCCTTGGACTTGATGGTATAGCCGCGCTTCTTCACGATATCCATCTGGTTGAGCGCGACCACCACGGGCACGCCGAATTCCATGAGCTGCGTGGTCAGGTAGAGATTACGCTCGAGGTTGGACGCATCGACGATGTCGATGATGACGTCGGGGCGGCCGTCGACCAGATAATTGCGCGAGATGACCTCCTCGCTCGAGTACGGGGATAGCGAGTAGATGCCCGGCAGGTCGACGAACTGGACGTTCTTGTCGCTCTTGAGATGGCCGGTCTTTCGTTCCACCGTCACGCCGGGCCAGTTGCCCACGTATTGATGGTTGCCGGTAAGTTGGTTGAACAGCGTCGTCTTACCTGAGTTGGGGTTGCCCACCAGCGCAATGGTCGTTTCCATGTCGTGCTTTCTTCCTCTCCGCGCCTTTGATTCCGAATGAGACAGATGCTCTGAGCAGCTGTCTCATTTGTTAGCAACAACTAACAGCAGTGCAAAAAGATGGCCTGGCATAAGGGGGTAGCCAGCCCATCGTCTTACCGAGTGGTTAGACCGCCTGGACCTCGATCTTTTCGAGGTCGGACTTGCGTAGCGACAGGTGATAGCCGCGCACGGTCAAGTCGACGGGATCTCCCAACGGGGCGACCTTATCCACCCTGATTTGCGCGCCCTTGGTAATGCCCATGTCCATGATGCGACGACGGGTGGCGCCCTCGTCGCGCAAACGCACAACCGTACACGTTGACCCGGGCTCGATATCAGACAGCGTCATAACAACCTCCATAGTTAGCAAATGTTAACTATATATTAGACTTAGCTAACTTATTGTCAATGCACATTTTGGGATTATTTTGCGGAGTGGGACAGACGGCCTATCCATTTGCTCCGCTTTGTCCCCCCCTGTCCCGGCCCATTAATCCGCATGTGGCCGAACACATGCACGATTTACACGGCGACTTCGAGAACAACCTCATTCTCGCCGCTGTCGAGACAAGCAAGGCCGATTATTTCGGCACTGACGGCGATGAAGGAACCGGCAGCCTGGGCGCACTGCGCGAGTTCGCGGAAAGTAATCTCGTCACGCTCGTTTGCGAACGCGACCTTGTCCGGCATCTCGCAGACCTTAGCCTCGAGCCATTCGAGTACGTTAGTCATGCCAGCTCTCCCCTGGCCGCCGCGGGACCAGACAATTCCGCCCCGGCGGCTTTTGTCTGGCCGCTGTTTCGTTGCGCGACGGCATCTGTCTTATTCGGTGACGCGCTTGCCAGCGGTCTTGCGCAGGACGAAGAGCGCGGCAACCACCAGCACGATGCCGATGATCAGGCAAATAACCCAGTTCTGCACGAAACCGGCGATGACGAAGCACACGAACGAGATGACCGCGACTGTGAGCACGTAGGGCAGCTGCGTCTGCACGTGCACGATGTGGTTCACGTTCGCGCCGGCAGACGCCATGATCGTCGTGTCCGAGATGGGCGAGCAGTGATCGCCGCAAACGGCACCAGCCAGACACGCCGAAATGCCAATCGTGAGCAGCTCGGGCTGGGACGCGAAGATTGGGATGACGATTGGAATGAGAATGCCGAAGGTGCCCCAACTCGTACCCGTCGCAAACGCCAGGCCCAGCGCGACGAGGAAGATGATCGCCGGCAGCATGCTATACAGGCCGGCAGCGGCACCTTCCATGAGACCGGCAACGAAGACGTCGGCGCCAAGCGCGCTCGTCGCGAGCTTGAGCGTGAGCGCGAAGGTAAGGATGAGCAGTGCCGGAACCATCGCCCTGAAACCGTCGACGATGCAGACGGCCGCATCGCCGAAGCTGATGACGCGACGGCACAGCAGGTAGACGAAGGTAAAGACAAGCGCGATGATCGAACCCCATGGCAAGCCAACCGACGCATCGGTATTGCCAAACGCCAGGGCAAGGTCGCCGTAACCCTCGGCTTCCGGATCCCAGAACCCGCCAACGAACATCATGCCGATGACGCAGCAGATGATGAGGATGACGATGGGGATGAGCATGTCAATGAGCTTGGCGCGCGGGTTATCGAGCTTCTCCTCGTTACCCAACGAGCCGAGCATGCCATCGCGATACGCCTCGAGCTCGGCGCGAGCCATGGGGCCGTAATCGAAGCCCATGACCACGATGACGATGATGAACACAATCGTGAGCAGCGAGTAGAAGTTGTAGGGAATCGCCTGGATGAAGAGCTGGATGCCCGTGACGCCGGAGTCCAGGTCGGCCGCCGTGGCCGAGACAGCCGCAGCCCACGACGAGATGGGGGCGATCATGCAGATGGGCGCCGCCGTCGCATCGATGATGTAGGACAGCTTGGCACGCGAAATCTTCTGCTCGTCGGTCACGGGACGCATGACCGCGCCAACCGTGAGACAGTTGAAGTAGTCGTCGATGAAGATGAGCACGCCAAGGGCGAAGGTGGCGAGCTGCGCGCCGACGCGCGTCTTGATGTGCTTGGCCGCCCAGGCGCCGAAAGCCGCCGAGCCGCCCGCTTTGTTGACGAGCGCAACCATGATGCCGAGCATCACGAGGAAGACGAAGATACCCGCGTTCCACGGGTCACTTATGGCGTTGAGGAAGCCGACCGCCATGGCGTCCTCCCCTTCGCCGATCTCGCCGACGATGATGTAGTTGATAGTGTTAATCGGGTCGAAGCCCGCAAGCAACAACGCGCCCACGACAATGCCGACGAACAGCGACGTATAGGTTTCCTTGGTAATGAGCGCCAGCACGATGGCGACGATGGGCGGCACGAGCGCCCAGAAGGTTCCGACAAACTCCATGATCTCCCCAATGCATGTCAACGTGACAATCGCGCATATTATAGGCATCTTTGCGCGAAATTCGCGGCGCAAAGCCCATGATAGAATTGAGAGGCAGTATACGAACCGCCGATTAACCTCGGGAGAGATGCCATGTTCGAACAAGACCACATCTGGGTTGGACAGGGCGAAGTCCCCTGTAACCTGCTCCTCAACCAGGCAAACCGCCATGGAATCATCGCCGGAGCATCCGGCACCGGCAAGACCGTGACCCTCAAGGTGCTCGCCGAAGGCTTCTCGAAAGCCGGCGTCCCCGTCTTCATGGCCGACGTAAAGGGCGACGTCACCGGCATCGCACAACCGGGAGACGATACCGAGAACATCGCCAAGCGCGTCGAGAAGTTCGGCATCGAGAACTGGCAGCTCGAGGGTTGCCCCACGCGTCTATGGGATATGCTAGGCGACCGCGGCGCGGTCGTGCGCATCACCATCTCGGACATAGGCCCCACCATGCTCGCACGCCTGTTGGGCCTGACCGACGTGCAGGAAGGCGTGCTGGACATCGTCTTCCGCGTTGCAGACGACCAGCAAATGCTGCTCATCGACCTCAAGGACCTGCGCGCCATGCTCAACTACGTCTCCGAGCACGCCAAGGAGTTCGAGACCACCTATGGCAAGGTCTCGTCACAGTCGGTCGGCGCGATCCTACGCTCCCTCATCTCCATCGAGGACCAAGGTGGCGACATCTTCTTCGGCGAGCCCGACCTCGACCTCAACGACTGGTTCGCAACCGACGAGAACGGCCAGGGGTATGTCAACGTGCTCAACGCGGCGCGCCTCATCAACAGCCCGCAAATCTACGCGATGTTCCTGCTGTGGATGCTCAGCGAGCTGTTCGAGACGCTGCCCGAGGTGGGTGATGCCGACAAGCCCAAGTTCGTCTTCTTCTTCGACGAGGCTCACCTGCTGTTCAGCGGCATGCCGAAGGAGCTGCTCGACAAGATCGTGCAGGTCGTGAAGCTCATCCGCTCCAAAGGCGTGGGCGTGTACTTCATCACGCAGTCACCGTCTGATATCCCCGACGAGGTGCTCGCGCAACTCTCGAACCGCATCCAGCACGGACTGCGCGCATACACCCCAGCCGAGCAGAAAGCCGTGAAGGCCGCCGCGCAATCCTTCCGCGAGAACCCGGCGTTCAACGCGAAGGACAAGATTCTCGAGCTTGGCACGGGCGAAGCGCTCGTCTCGTTTCTGGATGAAGAAGGCAAGCCCTCCATCGTCGAGTACGCAAAGATATTGCCGCCGCAGTGCCGCATGGCTGCCGCCGACCCCGAAGTCATCGACCGGATGCTTGCCGCACAGGAAGCGCTCATGAGCAAGTACGGCGAGGCAATCGACCGTGAATCAGCTTATGAGCTCATCGGCAAGCAGGCCGAAGCGCTCGATGAGGAAGCCAGGCAAGCAGCCGAGCAGGCGCAAGCCGACATAGAGGCTGCCGAGGCCGAGAAACGGAAGGCGAAGGAGGCCGAAAAGGCCGCCGCAGCCGAGGAGAAGCGCGCCCAGAAAGCACAGCAAGAGGCCGTCAAGCAGGTGGGAAGCGTGCTCGGGCAGATTGGTCGCGAGGCGTCACGGCAGATCATCCGCGGCATCTTCGGCGCGCTCAAGAAGTGAGCATGCGCCAACATCGCAAGAATGAGACAAATGCCCTGGGCAAATGTCTCATTTTGCTGCTCGTCGCAGCGCTCGCGCTGTTGCCGGGATGCTCATCGGCGCTGTCATCGCTGCCAACGACGGGACTCCCCTCGGGCGTCGAGTACACCGATCTTGGCACCCCCAACTTTGGCGAGCTTGCCGGACAAACCGAATCCTTCGAGGAGTACAGCCCGCTTGACGCGCTGGGGCGCTGTGGTGCGGCGACCGCGTGCATCGGTCGTGACCTCATGCCCACCAAGGAGCGGGGGCAGATCAGCTCCATCAAGCCCACGGGCTGGCAGCGCGCCGAGTACGACTTCATCGACGGCGGCCTGCTCTACAATCGCTGCCACCTCATCGCCTACAGCCTCACCGCCGAAGACCTCAACGAGCGAAACCTCATCACTGGCACGCGGCAGATGAACCTCGCGATGACCGAGTTCGAGAAACTCGTGTGCGACTACGTGGAAGACACCGGCAATCACGTGCTATACCGGGTCACGCCCGTATTCGAGGGCGTCGAGCTCGTCGCGCGGGGCGTGCAGATGGAGGCACTTTCCATGGAGGATAACGGCGAGGCTATCTGCTTCAACGTCTTCATCCCCAACGAACAAGACGGCGTTGGCATTGACTATCTAACAGGGTATAGCTGGCTAGCTGGAGAGAGTGGAGGCACGGGCTCGAAGAACGGCGAAGGCGCTGCCGGGAGAAGTGGCGACGAGACCACGTGCGTCTACGTGCTCAACACGAGCAGTAAGCGCTTCCACCTCCCCACCTGCGATTCCGTCCCCACCATCAGCGCGAAGAACAAAGCCGAAAGTGATAAGTCCCGTGACGAATTGATAGCCGAGAGCTACAAGCCCTGCGGCAGCTGCAAGCCGTAGGCGGGGCGCTGCCCCAGGAGCAAGCTTCCTCCCGATATCCCATATATGACCAAATTAATACGGGACTTTCTCGGTTTTCTGTCGCAAGTATCTCGAAATTTGCCCGATTTCAGTCGGCGAAACTGTTGGATTCGCTCGTTAGCATAGCTAGGGAGTGAAGACGAGTGCCGCATCCTTATCGTTTCGCATATTGCTAGTAGATACCTATTGGACTTATAATAGACACTTGAAAGGTGGTTCGTATGGAGTTCGAATACGATCCAGCTAAGAGCACGACAAACCTCCTCAAGCATGGCATTGATTTCGAGGAGGCGCAGTCGCTATGGGAGGACCCAAACCTAGTTCGATTTCCCATTGATTGTGGCGGAGAAAAACGCTGGGGTGTTATATCGCACTACTCTGGGAGCCGATGGGTTGCGGTCTGCACAACACGGGGCAACAACACGCGAATCATTTCAGTACGTCGGGCAACCAGAAAAGAGGCTGCATTTTATGACAAGAAAAACAATGACCGATGAGGAGTTTGACGAGTACTTCGACAATGGTGGCGACATTACTCCCTTTATCGTCGAGGATTCTGTCGAATTTCCCAATCGCGATGACAGGGCCCGCAAGGTAAACATCAGCATGCCGGAGTGGATGATTGAAGAGCTTGACGCCACGGCACGTCACTTCGCGACCACACGACAAGGCGTCATTAACATGTGGATTGGCGAACGCCTGGAGAACGAGCGCCGCAAAACCATGACCTAGTAAAACCAGACAAAAGTGCCCCGGCGACAACTGTCTGGGCACAATGAAAAGCGGGGCGGTTGCTCGAGGCAACCGTCCCGCTCGTTTTTGCTACTAAGCTGCCGCGCTTTGGGATGCTACACGGCCTGGGAGGAAAGGATCTTAGAAAGCTCCTGGGCGCTATTGAAGGGAAGCGAGTCGCGCGGACCGCTCACCTGGACCACGTCGCCTTCCCACACCCTGCCTTCATCGGAGAACTTGGGAGAATGCACGATGTAGCTGAAGCGCAGGCGCTTCTGGCTTGCATCGGGGCTCACGTTAGGGTCGTAGTTGAGATTGTCCAGCAGCTCGCGCATGCCGTCGACATAGGCCTGCGGATCGTTGGAGTCGAGACGCACCACGCCGACCTCGGGGTTGTAGAGCACGCCGTCGGAAATGAATATGGTGCGCATGCGCTCGCGGCGCCTCTTCTCGGCGATGTGAATGGCGATGCACAGGCCAATGGTTATGATCCACCAAAGAATAGTGATGACCAGGTCGCGCATGTCAATGAGGTGGAAACCGAGGTAGTTCCAGAGCCACAGGAAGGCAACCGAGGCTACCATCAGAATCGCGATAATGATTACGTTGCTTTTTCGCACCGCTTCACCTTCTTCCTGCATCGCGTTCCCATCCAGCGGAATCATATAACATTCAAACGAATAATTACCCTGTCAAACTGCTAAACGTAATGACGTGCAAGGGAACAGGATGCGCAAAAACGAGGAGGGTGGTTCATGAACCACCCTCCTCTTGTTGTCTGCCTGCGAATATCTAGATTACATCGCCTGGAAGGCGCCGTTGCTCACGCGGGATTCCGCCACCTGCTCATCGCGCTTCCTTCCCATGATGTGGTCCTCGAAGTCGTCCATGTCGCGGGCGCTGTGGCGACGGGCGTACAGAACGCCCAGGCCGTAGACGATGGTGACGAGCGCGCCGAAGATCATCAGCCAGTGCGTCCAGCAGTGGATCTCCTCGAAGGCGGCCAGCGCGTTGGCGTCATCGTCGATGGTGGTGATGTCGGCCAGCGGGTTCTCGGCATCGCCGATGGCCTCGACGGCCGCAACAGCAGCTGCGGCTGCCGCAGGAGCGACGGCGTCAGCGGGGGTCGCAACTGCGGGAGCAACTGCGGGACCGGCGGGAGTATCGGTCGTGGCGGTGCCATCACCCGGCGTAGTCGGGGTCACGGGGTTGGTGGGGTCGGTCGGATTCGTCGGGTCGGTCGGAACGACCGGCACGGTCGGATTGTCGGGTTGCACGGCCGTCCACAGAGCCGTGAAGGTGATGTTGCCGGCCTCGTCGACGGCAGGCTCGCTCCAACCGGCAAAGTCATAGCCCTCGCGGGTGGGGTTGGCCGGGTTGCCGCCGGTATAGCCATTCACCTTGTAAGCAGTGGTGGAGTCAATCACGGGATCCGTGCCGTCGTCGTAGCCCTTGAGCCAGGTCACGGTAATCATCTTGGGGACGGGGGTGTACTCGGCCCTGTAGGTGACATCACCGTCTTCAACAGACTTAGTCCAGCTGTTGAAGGCATAGGTGAAATTGTCATCTTCGGGTCGTGTCGGATCATTTTGAGTATCTGCTGCAGGAATATTCTCTTCGCCAACAGCAATGGTCGTATGGAGTTCATCGCCATTCCAATTAACCCATGTTACGGTGTACTTGGGAATTGCTGTATAGGTTGCCTTGTAGGTTATATCGCCGGCATCAGTCTTGCTGTCAACAACCCATCCGGCAAACTTGTAGGTGTTGTCGTCGTCCTCGGCCTTTGTCGGAACAGCGCCAGGGTATTCGGGCTCGCTAGCAGTCAGGCCATCGTCGCTCAGCTTGAAATCCGCCTTGGCGAGCACGGTGGCACCGTCTTCGTCTATCCAGCAAGCGGTGAGAAGCCTCCACGCGGCGGTGATGGTAACGCTGTCCTTATCGTAGACGGGCAGTCCCCATCCAAGGAACTCGTAGCCAGCGCGCGACGGGTTGGCGGGATTTGCCAAGGCCTTCGCGTTATCTTCGGTATCACTGGACGTACCGCCCTTCAGGACCTTGCCCTTTTGAAGCACCTGGGAAGTATAGCCATCGAACCAGTAGACAGGGCAGCTGGGAAGCATGGGGATGGGCCTCTTTTGCACATAACCGCAATCAACGCAGCTACGCGACTCGAGACCTTCGGAATCGATCGTGGGCTCGGTCACGACTTTCCACCCGGTGAAATCGTGTGCGGCATATTCAACACCGCCCTCCTCTTCGCCATTGCACCACTCGCACGCTTTCTTGTGCTGCGCATCGTCAGCAAAGATCCACTCGACCTTTTCAAAACTGTGTCCATGGGCCGGAGTCTCGGTCTTCGAAATGATCGTTTTGCAAACCGGGCAGCTCTTCGTGTAGGCACCGGGTTTCGTGCAGGTGGCAGTGGCAACATCCTCGTACACCCAGTGACCGTCGTTTTCCGCCCAGTCCTCATGCTCGCAGTAGACCGTCAGGATGCCAAACTCTTCATTAACAACTCGATAGTCGTTCTCGATGAAAGACGACTTATAGGCGACCGTGTATTCCATATTGGCTGACGTTCCAACCTCCGTTTGGGATGAAGTGGTCGTCACTGTTACAGTCCCGGTGTCATCAGAATCATGGTTCATGAGCAGGCCCTCAACGTGACCAGGCGCCGTGAGTGGAGTGCCATCGTATTTCTTCTTGGCAGAATCGGTCACAACAGTGAGAGGAGCGGGGGAGATGTTGTATTCGAGACTCGCGATTTCCTTGCCGTCGACAAAAACATGGCAATTGTATTTTCCGGCGTGGAACCATAGCTTGTCGTGCCCGTCTTCGGAAGACCATGTGTATGTGTAGTCCTTCGATTCGAGTTGCTGGCCGTTCTTGGTGACGATAACTTCAGGTTCCTGCTGAAGAGCGTTATAGGTTGCGGAACTTGACGAAAGCCTCGCCGCGAATCCCGTAACAGGATCCTCTTGACCTTCGTTTTGCTTCTGCTGCTCGTCCTTCTCGTTCTCGAGTGCGAGCGTGGTGATTTCGGCCTTCTCTATGACCTTGGCGCTATCCTCCTGGCCGGAAGACTTCTCCTTCTTCTCCTTCTCCGCCTCCTGCATCAACTCGGAGTCGGTGCTCGAACCGAGCGCGGCGCTCGCAATGGGAATGATAGTGAGAGTCGACACGGCAAACACGATGGCGATAAAGCCCGAGAGGCACTTGCCCCATACCGTATCCTTTGGCTCCCTGTACTTTCTCTGTTGCTTCATGTGCTTCACCGGCCTTCCCTCGGTCCCCTGCTTCTCTCCTCGCGCCAACGGCATTGCGGAGCATGCGCCCACGCGTACGACGCGTATGTAAACGGGATGGCCGTAGTATATTGACGGGGCAATTTCCGCGCTGAGCTGGGATTTCTCCGAAAGACGCCAATATGGCTCCAGGGTTATGACAGGGTAAATGACCCCTGCTCTGACCTGCGAATTTCGGTAACTGGCCAGATAATCAGTGATGGGCACATTCACTAAATGAACGTCATTTGACATTGTATTGATTGTGTATTGAGAGGAAAAAGGGCGTACTATTGACCGTGTTCCTCTCCCGGGCACCCGTGGAGACAGGGAAAGGCACCGGACAGCAAGGACGGCGCACATGCAGACGCAAAGCTCACCCATAGTAGCGTATCGCGACCACTGGACTTCCGAGTGCATTGCGCTCATCTGCGGAATCGCCAATGCGGGCGGCGGAACCCTTGTCATAGAGTCGAGTGAGAAAGCCTACACGACCGGTCGGCGCAAGCTGAGGCGTCCGTTCGAGCAGATCCCCAAGCTTGTCGAAAAGGAGCTGGGCCTGCAATGCACAACCGAACCCGTGCTCGACGGCACGGCGCTGTGCCTGGAAACGACCGTTCCGGCAGCGGCAAAACCCCTCGCCTATGACGGCACGTACTGGCTCTACGCCGGCAACGCGAACATTCGCTCGACCCGCAAGACAATCGAAGGGGTCCTGTCAAACGCCCCTGGCGACACCGAATCATTCGATACGCCCTGGGAGATGCGACCCCAGGCCGGAGTCAAGCTCGAGGATCTGAACGCCCGGGTGTTCCTCACGGTCGCGGCGCTGAAGACCGAAACATCTGACTTGCCCATGGACCCACTGGGAGCCGTGTTCGAGCATCGCCTGGCCCACCTGAACCTGGAAAACCCACAGACCCAGGCCATAACGAACGCCGGCGTTCTGCTCCTGCACAACCAGCCCGATGCGATCATACCCGGTGCCCTGGTGCAGTTGCGACTCCTCGCGCAGGACGAGCGGGTCGTGTTGCACGACGAGGTGAGCGGCCCCCTGCTCCGTCAAATCAAGGAGACGTCGCGTCTGCTCTTCGAGCAGTACCTGCCCATGGCGATCGCCGCCTCCGGATCGATGAACGATCCCGCCGCGGGTCTGAACTTTCCATCCCGCGAAGCCGTGCGCGAGGCCCTGTTGGGGGCACTGGCGCACAAGGACTACGCATGCGGCCAGCCGGTAAGCGTCGACGTCTTTCCCAGCCGCATGATCATACGAAATCCCACGGAGGCAGGCGTGCCCAGCCTTGCAGCTGGCGAGGATTCCGAAGTCCCGGCCATTGTCGCAAATCCCGTTCTCACCAGGGCCATGCGTCTCGTCGGCATCATGGATGACCGGGACGTCGATTACGAGCGAATCAGCCAGAAGAACCTCGAGGTCGGACTCGATGCTCCCCTTCTCGAACAGGATGACGGCGAGACGTCAATCACCTTTCCCTTGGATTCGGAGAAAAGGCGGCAAATGAGCACCCCCCCCCCCTGCGCATGATTTTGACTCCGAATCCCCGGCACCTGCTAGCCGCGTGACCAACGTTTCCAATATCGAGAACCCCGAATCCAAACCCAGGTACACGCCCTTCTCGGCACGCTCCATCGCGGCTGCCAACGAGCTCGATCTCACCTCGACCGACGAGTACGTCTTGCGCGTGCTGCACACCAACGGCCGTGCGACGGCGGTGCGCATAGCAAACGTGCTGGGCGTGAGCGAGAGCACCGTGCGACGGGCGTTCAGGAAGCTGAAGAAGCACGGCCTCATCGACCGCATAGGGTCGGACAAGGCCGGCTACTGGCACGTGAACGTGTAGGAGGCGAGGGTCAGCCCCCTTGCCGCCTGCTAGAGCAAGGGGTGCTGGGAGAACGCGGGCGCGATTACGTCGGATTCAAGCTCCTCGTGTTCCGTGAGTGTCTTATCGAGCGGCTATAGCAGGCGCTGGCGCGTAAGCATATAAGAGCGTGGTATACTACACAGCCAGCGGATGCCCGCGACTGTTGCGTCGGGCAACGCCGTTTTCAGAATTGACCGCTTCCGCGCCTACGGGCGCGGGCGGTCATCCTTTTTCCGAGCGCCGCTCGGAGTCTTGATCACCAGTCTGATTCTGTCCCCCTATAACGCGAGGGAGGCGGCCCGAAGGCCGCCTCCCGGTGGAGCTATGTCGCTTGCGCGTCGCTAATTAGCTTGCGCTACATCGCCTGGAAGGCGTTGCCGGCTGCGGGGTTCTTCTCCGCGGCGGCGTCGTACTTCCTGCCACCCATGATGTCGCCCTCGAAGTCGTCCATGTCACGGATACCATGGCGGCGGCGGTAGAGCACCGCGAGGCCGTAGACGATGGTGACCAGGGCGCCGAAGATCATCAGCCAGTGGGTCCAGCAGTGGATCTCCTCGAAGGCGGCGAGGGCGTTCTCGTCGTCATCGATGGTCGCCAGAGGCACACCGTCGTCGAGGATGGTGGCGGCGGCAGCTGCGGCAGCCGCGGGAGCGGCGGCGGCAACCGGCGCCAGCGGGGCAGCGGCGGCAGGTGCAGGCGTGGCATCAGGCGTAGCCGTGGGGAGCGCGGTGAAGGCAATGACGAAGGCCGTGTCATCGGTGAGCTCCATGTTGGCGAGCGGCTCGTTGTTCCACATGCCGTTGCCGTAACCGTCGTCGGCGGTCGCGCCGGGGATCTGAGCCGCGGTCAGGACGGCCACGCCGTCCTCGGCCAGGTTGCCGGCGGCGTCGTACTTGTTGAGCACGTAGCGGGCAGGACCGTCGATGGTGCCAGCGATGGCCGCATAGGTCACGACGAGCTGGTACTTGTCAGCAATGCCATCGGGGACGTTGTTGCCGGGGTCGGTCGGATCCGTTCCGATGACATCCAGCGCCCAGTTGGCGGTGAAGGTGTACTCGGTGTTGCCCTGGAGCTCGCGAGTCAGGTTGGAGGCAACTGCGTTGCCGTCCTCGGTCCATCCGTCGAAGACAAAGCCGGCAGTCGGGTTAGTGGCCACACCGTCGAAGATGTTAACGGTGCCAGAGGTCGCGTTGTTGGCGAAGGTGACAACCTTCTGCGCAAGGTTAACGGTGCCCTGAGCGTTGTTAGCCGAGACATAGTTGACGACGGCCTGGTACTTGTCGGGGATGCCGTCACCAGGGTTCTCGCCATTGCCATCGTTGTTGGGGTCGGTGATGACGTCAACAGCGTAGGTCAGGGTGATAACGTTATCGTCCGCATTGGCCCCAATGGTTAGCTGCTCCGTGTTAGCACGCTCGAAGATATATCCCTCGATGGCAATAACCTCGTCGGAGGAGCTAATGACGCTCTCAAACTCCTGGGGAGCACCGGTCTTGGGATCGAGCAGGGTGTTTCCATCCTCGTCAACATAGTTAACGGTGTAGGGGAAAGAGTCCTTGACGTAGGTGACGGTGACCTCGGCGCCGTTGGCGACCTGGGTGCCCGCCGTCACGTCCGTGCCGTCTGCGAGCTTGACGGTGGAGAGCTTGTAGCCGGCGTACTTCTGGTCGGCCACGTCGGCGGCCTTGAGCTCGAGGGTCTGCGGGTCGTTGACCCACACGCCCTTGGCCTCGCCGGTGAAGGTCGCGCGGGGGGCGTCCTCGCCGTCGACCACGTGCTTGACGGTGTAGGCCAGGTCGTTTGCCTGGGAGTCGTCCTTGACGTAGGTGACGGTGACCTCGGCGCCGTTGGCGACCTGGGTGCCCGCCGTCACGTCCGTGCCGTCTGCGAGCTTGACGGTGGAGAGCTTGTAGCCGGCGTACTTCTGGTCGGCCACGTCGGCGGCCTTGAGCTCGAGGGTCTGCGGGTCGTTGACCCACACGCCCTTGGCCTCGCCGGTGAAGGTCGCGCGGGGGGCGTCCTCGCCGTCGACCACGTGCTTGACGGTGTAGGCCAGGTCGTTTGCCTGGGAGTCGTCCTTGACGTAGGTCAGCGTGATGGTGGTGCCGCTCTCGACCTTGGTGGTGCCCTCGGCGACCGAGATGGAGTCGAACTTGTAGCCGGGATAAGTATTCTGGTCGAGGCTACCTGTAACGATGGCAATCATCGCTGGGATATCGGTAGAAGTGGAAGTGTAGGTCTTGGTATCGGCGGTCTGCTCGACGCCGGCGACCACGTGCTTGACGGTGTAGCTGGTTTCTGTGGCAATGGGCTTCCACTGGGCGACATAGATGACATCATCAGTCACAGTCTCTGCAACTGCCGGATTCCAGCCAGTAAACTCATATCCAGTTCGTTCTGGAGTGCCTTTAAAAGCAGGCGTGAACTTACCAGCTTCCACGGTATACGATTGGTCCGCAAAGACTTCCTCTCCATCTACGCCATCGACGTACTGAATAGTGTAATCTTTCACTTTTTCAACAATTGACACGACAAAGATATCGCAGATTCCAGAAGGAGCCATATGAAGCACATATGTTGTTGCTCCGATAGCTTCACTTGCGGTGATAGTGTTTTTAGCATTAGTATTATCTTCAATTTGGACATTCGAATTGGTTGAACGCCATACATGATCGTTCTTCGAGTCGTCTGTGCCCTCTAATCTGATCTTTCCTCCACTTTTTACAGCAGTTTCATGAATTACGGCGTTGGGATACTCTTTCGTCAGCCGCTCTAGCGTCCAACCTGTGATATTGATATCGGTAGCATAGCTTCCTGTTCCAGAGTTATTTCCATTCCCGTTGCCGACGGCAGCAAACGTCGTGGCGCCACCAAGCTTCTCGATGAAGTTGCTGATAGCATTCTTCACCTTGTTGGCTTTTTCACCCAGCTCGGTGGAGGGAGCGGGGGTGGAAGGCTCGGCAGCGTCAGTATTGGCGGAACCCGTGGCGGCCTCGGCGGTCACGACGATGGTGGCACCGTCCGCGACCCTATCGGCAGCGACAGTGTACTCGCCGGCGTTGGGGGTGAGCGTCGTCTCGCCCTTGGCATCAGCTAGCTTGACGGCAGCCGCGCCCAGCGTAAAGCCATCGGCGGCCTTTACCGTGAACTTCATATCCTTGCCAGCCGGAACGACGAGCTCGGTCGCGGCATCCTTGCCGTTGTAGGTGACCGTGGCGTTCTGTGCCTTCACCTTGAGCGTCACATCGGCCGGAGTGGCGTCATCGGCATCGTCTTCGTCCTCGACGCTGGCAATGCTGAGCAGCTCGACGGGCTCGAGCTTCTGCTCGTCGGCAGCGGGCTCGGCGGCCTTCTCGTCCTTGCCGGAGGTCTGGTCGGCCAGCTCCTCCTGCTGCTGAACCTGCGCCTCGTTGGGCTCACCGTTGATCGCGCTCGCGATCGGAATGAGGGTGAGAGTCGACATGGCGAACACCACCGCCATGAAACCCGACAGGAACTTACCCCAGAGGGTATCCTGTGGCTCCTTATACCTACGTTGTTGCTTCATGTGACTCCACCAACCTTCCCTTTGCCCTACTCACAGCTACACATGTTGCGTCACCCGCGCGAACGGCTTACGCGCGCATGACATGTATAAAAATGGAATGGCAGAAGTATATAAATGTGCGAATTTCCTTGCTGACCTTGGGTTTTAGATATCTTAGTCACTCTGGGAAGATAATGCGGAGATGCCGGTAAGCGAGTGCTTTGACCGGGGGCTTCGCGTTACCCCATCAAGGCCCCATTCATAACATGCTGCGGCAAATGCTAGGTATATGCTAGGGCATTAGGTGGGTATCGAGCGGATAAGGGGCGGTATCCTGCAAACGCTCTCGCATCACCCGCGAGGATAATACGATTCCGAGGACGAAGGCGCTAAGCCCATGGACACGCAGGAAACACCCCTGGTGGTCTATCGCGACCACTGGACCCCCGAGTACATCACCCTCATCTGCGGAATTGCCAATGCTGGCGGCGGTACGCTGGTCATAGAGTCAAACGACAACATATACACCACCGGACACCGCAAGATGCGGCGCCCCTTCGAGCAGATTCCCCGTATCATCGAGCGCGACCTGGGGATTCAGTGCACCACCGAGCCGGTGCTCGATGGAATCAATCTGTACCTGGAGATTCTCGTTCCGGCTGTTGCCGAGCCGCTGACCTACGAGGGCGAGTACTGGCTGTACTCGGAAGGCCACAACACGCGCTCGACCCGCGAGACCGTCTGGGCCTCCCTCAACGGCGCCGCCTCCCAACAGGATACGGAGGCAGGCGACACCCTTTCCTGGGAGATGCGCCCCCAACCCTACGTCGAGCAAGGGCAGTTGAACGCCCGCCAGTTCCTGGCACTCGGACTGCTCAAGATCGATGCGCCCGACCCACCCACGAGCAGCGTCGAGACGGCGATCTTGCGACGTCTCGACTACCTGAACCTACGTGGCACGCGGGGCGACGGCATAACGAACGCCGCCATCGTGCTCCTGCACAACCATCCCGAAAGCATCATCCCCGGAGCGACGGTGCAATTGGAACTCGTAGCCCAGGACGATCACGCATTGCTGCGCAACGAGATAGGCGGCGGCATAAGCTGTCAGGTGGAGGAGTCGCTGCGCCTGCTCTTCGAGCAATACCTGCCCATGGCGGTGGCAACGTCCACCACCACGGAAAACCCTGTCATCGCACTCAACTTCCCACCACAGGAGGCCGTCCACGACGTGCTGCTCGATGCCATTGTGGGCAAGAACTACGAAACCGGTCAGCCCGTGCGTGTGAGCGTGCACCCGGACAAGCTCATCATCTCGATGCCGTGTGGCGGCGTCGAAGCACCCGGCGGGGCAAACCCCGTCCTCGCGCGGGCGTTGCACCTCATGGGCTACCTGGACAGCCAGAACGTGAACTTCGAGCGCGCCGTGCTGCGCTGTGGCGACATGGGGGCGGCACTGCCGGTCATCGAGCATGGTTCCCGTGAGACAACGGTGACATTCTCGTTGGATTCGCAGAAAACGTGGCAAATGAGCACCCCCCCCCCTGCGCAAAATTTGGCCCGCAAGCCGCTGCCGGGCAACTTCTCGTCGACGCCGGAAAGCGGAATCGTCGGACTTGGCGAGGCGGCGCCCAAGGACGCCCCCTTCTCGGCACGATCCATCGCCGCGGCAAACAATCTGGACTTCACGTCGACCGACGAGTACGTGCTGCGCGTGCTGCACACCAACGGCCGCGCGACGGCGGTGCGCATTGCCGGCGTGCTCGGCGTGAGCGAGAGCACGATACGTCGCTCGTTCCGCAAGCTGCGCGAGTACGGGCTCATCGAACGCGTGGGGTCAGACAAGGCCGGCTACTGGCGCGTGAATTCGTGAGGGTTGGGTTGTTCGCGGTGCCTAGCGGCCGCTGATGTGGCTTTCGAAGCAGTCGAGCCTGCGAACCTCGTCACGACGACGCTTGACCACGGTCAGGCCGCATGCGGCGACCACGGCGAGCACGGCGACGAGAACCGCCCCCTGCGCCCAGCTAAACTGGCTTTCCTCCTTGGCGAAGGAGGCGAGCGGGGTCTCCTCGTCGGCTATCGCCTCTGCGGCCGACGTGCTAGCGGACACGGTCATGTTCTCGATGGGCACGGCCGGGCCCGTTGGCGTGCTAGCGGTCTGGATTGGCGCGACGGTGCCCTCGACGGCATGTGCGCTCGGGATGATGGCGATGACGAACGTCAGAGTGAGCGCCATGACCAGCGCGAGAATCACCGTGACGAATTGGTTGTACGTCGTGGGGCGTGCTTGTGCCGCGTTTTCCGTTTTCTTCATGGCTTCCCCTGCCCTTCCTGGTCAACCTGCGTTGCGAGAAAGCGACTCGCAAACAGGACATTCGCAAGATGACGAGCACATTGTACTTGCCGACGACCGGAATGTCATCATTTACGTGACAAAAGTCGCCGGGGCAGTTTTGTCACGCTTGGGACGATGATGTATGGCCGAATATGGTGCATGGTATACTACAGCCAGCGGATGCCCGCGACGTGGATGTCGGGCAACGCCGTTGGTTTGAATGACCGCCTAACGCCTACGGGCGCTGGCGGTCATCCTTTTTCCGAGCGTCGCTCGGAGTCTTGGACAGTGGGCAAGCGCTTCGTTACGTAAACGCGAGATGCTTCTCTTGATCGCGGCATTCCGCAAGGTACATGTTGATAATGTTTTGATAGGGCACGCCAGTACGAAGCGCCTCGGCCTTGAAATAGTCGATCGTCTCGCTGTCGATGTTAATCGTCACACGGCGACGCGTCTTGCCGACATAGGGGTTCGGAAGGCTGTCCGAAAAATCCACCTCGGCAGGCATGTCCATGATTTCCGCAACGTCACTCATTCCGATACCTCCAATACTGTCGTTCTTCCGTCTTCGTCGACTTCCTAGCCGAAATTATCCTAATCTTTGAACCGTCAGCCCTTTCGCAATGGCATACCGTAAGCACCCGTGCCTTGAGATCCATTCTCATGAGAAAGAACCTCTCCTCTTGATCCGAGTGCTTTTTGTCTGGAACGATGCGCGCATAAGGGTCTGAGAACGCATCCGCTGCCGATTCGAAGCTCACGCCATGCTTGTCGAGATTGATGACGGCCTTCTGGTCATCCCACTCGAAATCTATGCAGTCTTCCATACTCATTATATGCATATGATACATATATAATGCATATACATCAAGGAGCAACGCATCATCGAGTGGGATTTGTCCCCATGACGCGAGGGAGGCGGCCCGAAGGCCGCCTCCCGGTGGAGCTATGCCGCTTGCCGTCGCTAGCTAGCTAGCGCTACATCGCCTGGAAGGCTCCGTTTGCGGCAGAATCGGATGCCTGGCGGGTACTGTAGCGCCTGCTGCCATCCATGATGTCGCCCTCGAAATCGTCCATATCGCGCACATCGTGACGGCGTCGGTACAGCACGCCGAGGCCGTAGACGATGGTAACGAGTGCGCCGAAGATCATCAGCCAGTGCGTCCAGCAGTGGATCTCCTCGAAGGCGGCCAGCGCGTTGGCGTCATCGTCGATGGTGGTGATGTCGGCCAGCGGGTTCTCGGCATCGCCGATGGCCTCGACGGCCGCAACAGCAGCTGCGGCTGCCGCAGGAGCGACGGCGTCAGCGGGTGTCGTAACAGCGGGCGTGGGGCCAGGTATCGGTGTCGGTGTCGGGGTCGGGGTCGGAGTCGGCGGAATCACCGGAGCGGGAACGTAGGTAACCACGATGGTGTGTCCCCTGGTCACGGCATTGAAGGTGAAGGTGCCGTCAGCCGACAGCGCCACGGGATTGCCATCAACCGTCACGCTCTCGAGGACGTAGCCGTCATTGGGGGTGAAGGTGTAGGTGGCGTCACCACCATAGTTCACCGTAGTGCCCGCAGTGGCTGCGTCGCTCGTGCCGTTGACGACCTGCACGTCGATGTCGAAGGTGACCGGCGTCCACTGTGCGACGTAGGTAACGTCACCAGTCACGGTATCAGTGACCTCGGGGGTCCAACCGGCAAAGATATAGCCGGCGCGAGCCGGGTCATCGATGGTCGGCGTGGTGTCGCCGTGCCTGATACCCTCGAACTGCGTCTGGACATCCTCGCCGACCGTACCGCCATTGAGGTCGTAGCTCACCGTGTAGGTATTGCGATCGTAGTAGACACTCAGGACCGTGCTGCCATTACCGGCAACGGTAGCCGAGAGGAGCGTGCCCTCGACGGCGGGATTGTGGGTGAATCCCTCGTACTGCTTAACGCTGGCATTCACGGTGCTATCAGTCGCCCCGGTCAGGTTCTCGGTCTCGGCGAGCACATACGTGCCATCAAGCTGCTGCTGGTAGTGATGAACCGTATATGCGGTGTCGCCGTTTGCATTCCACGTAGCTGTGTACTCGCGGTTACCCGTGCTGCCCTTGGCGATGGTAACGGGGTTGGTGGCACCCGTCAGCCCCGTGCCCGTCCAGCCGGCGAAGGTGTAGCCCTCGCGGGCCGGGTTGGTGAGCGTAATGTCATCGCTCTCCACGGTATAGATGACGGGGTTAGTGCCGTCCACGGTTCCACCGTCGAGATCGTAGGTGATGGCGTACGTGATCAGCTTGTAGGTGTACGTGTACTCGGCATCGCTCGAAATCGTAGTATCCGAGGCAGGCGTCTCGTTCCAACTGCCAGCCTCGTATCCGGCTGCAGGCTTGTCACCCACAGCGGGGATGGTGTCGCCCAGAGTGGCGATGCCACCGGCAGCCATAGTGCCATTCGTGTACTTTTCAAGATACGTCACCACATCGGTGGTGGATTCATTGTTCCAAGCACCGTTAACAACCTGATAAGTCACCTTGACCTGATACTTATCAGGAATGCCATCAAAGGTATCGGTACCATCCGGGTTGATGGTGCCCTTCGTATCCAGAGAGTAGATGATGTCGGCAACGATGTCGGCTGTGATGTTCTGCGCGGCAGCGAGCTTCGCAAGACCCTCGGCACTGGCAACCTCATCGAGAACGTACTCGTTGTTTGCGCCCAGGCGCTGGGGAATCACGACGGCGTTAACATCGGAGCCCGTTGTACTCGCGGCACGGACCATGCGAGCAGCCGTCTGCCCCATGCTGTAATTGAAGTCAGCGCCTTCATCGACCGTAGTCTTGCTGGGATCTTGCAGAACTGCACCACCATCAGTCGTGAAATTGATGATGACGTTGTACTGCTTCTTGGCACCAGCCTCACCAGATGCTTCGCCATTGTCGGGGCCGGTGGTGTTGTTATCGTTGCTCTCGAGCGTGGCGTTGTTGACAAGCTTGCCGTTGGCAACGTCACCCTTGGTGAAAGTCTTGGTCACGTAGATGACGGCCTCGGTCTTACCATCGGCGATGGTGCCCACCAGCGGATCACCGCCGACCCACGTTGCGTTCTCGTCAGTCACCTTGTATGCAGCACCCTCGGTACCAGTAACGGTAAGTTTGTAGAGCAAGGTCACGTTGGAGGCGTTGTCACCCACGAAAACAACGGTGTTGTCGTAATTTATGCCCTCGGGAACCGTCATGCCATCGGGAGCTTCAGTCAGACGCTGCTTCTGCAGGCTGGAGAGACTGGGCGTGACGGGCGGGGTCACATTACGATCATATCGCAGGACGATGATATTACCGTCTTTCCCCAGGGTCAGCTCGGTGATCACATCGCCGATCGTGTAGCCATTCGGGCTGTTGTTGGCGGTGCCTTTATTGGCCTGGGTGTAGGCGTAGGTGTTCTCTACACCGTTCTTCGTGTACTTGAGGATCTTGTCGATATCATCAACCTTAACAACGTCGCCCACATTCTTGCCAGAAATGTTCTCTTGCTTGGTGAAGCCATCCCGCTCTCCGTTAGTGTAGTACTCGTGAATCACTGTATAGGTGGTGGAGACAGGGTCAGGATTCTTCGCCGTCACGGTAGTGTTACCACTGGTCGTGTTGATTTCACATTCAATCTTGGCCTCGTTGTAGATTTTGCCGGCCGCGTTGGCCTTGACGGTGACTTTCACGTACTTGCTGCCGTTGGCGGGGACATAGACATTGTCCCAGGTCACGGTGCGGGTGTCCTCGTTGTATCTGCCACCGTCGCTGATTCCGTACATTTCATATTCGGCGTCCCACACAACGTCAAGCATCTCGTTCAGCACATCGGTGACCTTCACATAAATCCCATCGCTGTTGGGATTAGTCACCGTAATGGTGTAGGAGAACTCCTCGCCCACAACAGGGTACTCTTCACTGGGGCTCTTGCTGACAGTCAAATCCTTCAGGTTCTTTTTCCAAGTGGCGGTGTAGACGATTTCTCCATTTTCGTCTGCATCATCCGCGCTCACAACGGGGTTGACCGCAGGGCTCCAGCCTTGGAAGGTGTAGCCTTCGCGGCTTGGGGTACCCACAAAAGCGGGGGTATTGTCCCCCTCCTTGAGACCCTCGTAGCCTTGGTCGGGAAAGACGGTGGCGCCCGCAACACCATCGGTGTAGGTGACGGTATAGGTTTTGTTAGGCGTCCACTTTGCATAGAGAGTCTTGGAGACAGGATTGGCGGTGCTTCCATAGCCCTCAGACCAGTTCAGCGTGTAGCTGGTCTTCGCTGGGTTTGTGCATTCCTGATCCTCATACCAACCGGCAAAAGTGTATCCTTCGCGAGTGGGAACGTTTCCGGTAACAGAAAGGGCGGCCGACGTGTCAGCCTTATCCTCAACAGTCGGGAAAACAATGGAACCGCCGTTTGAGTTGTAATTCAACTCATAGCGAGCGTTAACGGTGATGTTGAGGGTTTCCTTGTCTTCAACCCAACCGCTGAAGGAAACACTCTGACCGAGGTATGCATCGCAATCGGGGCAAGTGTAACCGTAGGAGCTGAAGAAGTTGTAGTAGTACTCTTGCCACGTGCTGAATTTGAGGGTCGTATTGCCGGGAGTTTTTCCGGTAAATCCGATATTCAGGGCTGGATAGCCACCATACCCGGCATCTGAGTAATCTTCTTCAACATAACCTTTCAGACTCCAGGTCATATCCTTCACAGTGTTGGGATTGGAATCTTTAAAATAGGCAGATTTGTTGGGTTCTACAGCAATCCATTCAGGAGTCTCCTCGTGAACAATATGACCGTATGTGCATGAATGTGAATGGGTGTAAAGTCTTTGCGTGCTCTCGCTTTCTCCTACCCAAACAGTCAGATACTCGGCGGGATTCGTCCAGGACTCTTTAGGGCTGTTGGGGTGAATGTTGAGGTAGAGATAGCACTCTGGAGAACCGTTGGAATAAAACGTGCTCGCCGCATCATATCCATCCAGGGGTTCGGTGTAATAAACCTCTGCATCCTCCACGTTCTCAACCGCGAGCACGGCCTCGAGCACCGCATATGCCTCCTCGAGCGCGGCGTTCACATCTTCACGCTCGCCGTTCTCGACGCTCATGGCATCCCACATGTCCAGTACGGCGTTCACCTGCTCGCCGATCCCTTCGGCGTTTTCCGCCGTCACGGTATCAACAGCAGGGAGCTTCTTGACTGCATCCAGGAAGGCTTGCACCTCAGCGGGAACAGCCTCCGTAGCGTCGTTTTCGCCGCTCGATTGAACACCGAGAACGTTCTCCACGGTATCGAGGGTCTCGCCCTTCTTATTCTCGTTGATGAGATTCTCGATAGGCTTGGGCGTCTCTTCAGTGAGTGTCGCACCCGTCTTGCCTTCTGCCTCATTGGCCGCTTCCTTCGCGGCAGCGGCTGCAGCAGCATCAGCCTGCTCATTGGCGGGATTATCCAATGCTCCCGCAAGAGGAATGATGGTGAGAGTCGACATGGCAAACACGATGGCGATAAACGTCGTCAGACATTTACCCCATAGCGTGTCTTTCGGTTCTCTGTACTTCTTTCTTTGTTGGTCCATGCGCCTCCACCAGCCTTTCCTCGTACTCATTTGCGGCGACGCCACTATATAAGAAGGTTTGACTGGGTAAAAATCGGCGTTTGCGCTCGATATATGCTCTGACCGTGTATTATTCGCAAAATTAACCTCCTGACCAGTGGTTTTTTATGGCACTTGTCCTGTCATATCTGCATACCTATCCGAAAATTGTCCTTCATTTGTCGTGCTTTTGACATGGTAACGCCATGCTATTAAAATGAACGCGCTGGTTGCTGAAGGAACCTTCTGAATAGAAAAAACAAACAGGTACCGTACGCACTACGGAGGTCGCCATGGAGAGCAAGAGCATCACCGTGAATACCCCCCGATGGGAAGCGGACTCCCTGGAGCTGGTCTGCGGCATCGCGAATGCCGGCGGCGGGTATATGCTCCTCCCTGTCTCTCAGAAGGACTATTCCTCGGGCCTGCGACGTACCAGGCGCAAGTTCGACAGCATCCCCGACTCCATAACGCAGGAGCTTGGCCTCATGTGTCCCATCACCCCCGTGATGGAGGGTAACGAGTTCTTCCTCGAGATAGACATCCCGGCCGCGCAGGAACCTCTGGGGCTACACGGCGTTTACTGGCTCTACGAAGATGGCGTCAACACGCGCCAAACCTACGAGTCGATATCGCGCAGCTGGCGTGACGAGGCAACCACGCCGTGGGAGCTCAAGACGCTGCCCTACGTCGAGGACGAGGACCTGTCCGGCGAGGCGCTGGTTGCCATCGCGGGCATACCGCTCTCGAACATAGACGAGACGAGCGGATCCCTGACGGACACCGTCAAGAGCAGGCTCGACCATCTGGGGCTCACGCATCCGCGTACGGGAAAGGTCAACAATGCCGCCGCGGCCCTGCTCTGCGCGAATCCCGCCCGCTTCGTGCCGGGCGCCACGGTGCACATCGAGTCCTTTAAGGCCGATGGGTCGCCGGTAGGGCTCGAAGACGAGGTAATCGGACCGCTCCCGCAGCAGATAGACGACACGGTGCGGCTCATCATGGACAAGTACCTGCCGTCCATCTCGGTGGCACGGGCGTTCGCCAGCGGCGTGCCCGTGCGCATCACGGTCTCGCCCCAGCGAATCGTCATACAGAACGTCGGTGCCGTCCCCGCCGGTTGGACCGAAGACGATTTCGTGCGCGAGCATGCCCCGCGGTTTCGCAATCCGGTGCTCGCGACCGCGGCGCGCTTGCTGGAAATCACCCCGGGTTGGGGAGAGGGCGTGAGGACAATGCGCGAGGGGTGTATCCAGGCGGGAGCCGAGCTCCCCAGCTTCGATCTATCGCCTGAACACACCGCCGTGGTGTTTCCGCTACCTGCGACGAAGCGCGGTGTGGGCGCCGTGCGCGCGGGAACGGGGAGTAAGGCAAGGGATGAAGGCGGTCGTGGCCATAAGGCAGCGGCTCCGCAGTCTGCTGGCGATGGAACACGGCGGGCGACGTTCGCCGAGCGCTCCCTGGCGGCGGCGTACAAGCTCGACATGACGCAGACCGACGAGTACGTGCTGCAGGTGCTCACTACCAACGGTCGCGCGACGGCCGTGCGTATCGCGCAGGCCCTCGGGGTGAGCGAGCGCACGGTGAGACGATCCTTCAAGAAGCTGCGCGAGTACGGGTTCATCGAGCGCATCGGATCCGACAAGGCCGGCTACTGGAGCGTCACCGGGTAGTGGGCAAAAGAAAAGGGGCCATGAAGGCCCCGGTTAGTCTTGGTGGAGGTAAGGGGGCTCGAACCCCTGGCCTCAGGCTTGCAAAGCCCGCGCTCTCCCAGCTGAGCTATACCCCCGTTTTCAAAACACGTGTCACGTAACCAGACAAAAGCGCTCCGGCGACATTTGTCTGGTGCGCATTTGCCTCCAAGTATCAATAAACGCCCCGGCGGCGACTCGGCCCACGCCGGGGCGTTTATTACCTAGAATGGTGGGCCTTACAAGATTCGAACTTGTGACCTCACGATTATCAGTCGTGCGCTCTAGCCAACTGAGCTAAAGGCCCGCGCAAATACGCGAGCATGTATGTTGCCACAATCTTAGTGCCTTGGGAAGCGTTTATTCGAGAAAGTTTGCTTCGTTTCCGTGGAAGTGCCCCGCAAACAACACGAGTGGCCCGATGAGACAGCTTGGTCAGACCAAACTGTCTCATCCATTTGCTTCTACCGTCCGTCTAGTCGGTGGTGTCGATCTCGTCTTCCTCGATGTCATCCTCGACGTCGGCAGGGACCTCGGTCTTCATCTGGCCGGATATCTCCTCGGTCAGAAGCTCGGTCTGTCCCTCGATGATCTCCTTCTTCTTTTTCTTGCCGGCGGCAACACGCGCCACGGCAACGACTCGGTCATCGGCAGAGACATTCATGACCTTGACGCCCTGGGTCGCACGTGAGAGCAGGGCGATGTCGCTCGCCTTCACGCGAATCACGACACCTTCCTCGGACACAATCATCATCTCGTGCTTCTCGTTGATGATCTTCATGGCGGCGATCATGCCCTTTTTCTCGGTCATCTTGATCGTCGACATGCCGCCACCGCCACGATGGTGCTCGGTGTACTCGGTAACCTTGGTGCGCTTGCCGTAACCACGCTCGGTGATGACGAACAGGTCGCTGTCATCGGGCGCGATCTCCATGCCGAGCACGCGATCGCCGCCCGCGACGTCGATGCGGATGCCGTGGACACCCGTCGTGTCGCGGCCCATCGGACGTGCCTCGGCCTCGTCGAATCGGATGGCCTTGCCGGCGCTGCTCACCATCATGACCTTCATGCCGGGAGCCACACGACGCACGGCGATGAGTTCGTCGGCATCGCGCAGATTGATGGCGATGAGGCCGTTGGATCGCACGTTCTTGTACGCGTCGAACGCCGTCTTCTTGACCATGCCATGCGCAGTCGCGAACAGCAGGTACTCGTCAGCCGGAAAATCGCGCGTGTTGATGACGGTCGCAACCTTCTCGTCGTCCTCGATGGGAAGCAGGTTGACCACGGGCGTGCCCTTGGCCTGGCGGCTGCCGAGCGGAATCTGGTGCACCTTCTGGCGATAGACCTTGCCCTTGTTCGTGAAGAAGAGCATGTAATCATGCGTCGAGGCAATGAAGAGCTGCTCGACAAAGTCGTTTTCCTTGAGCTTCACGCCGCTCATGCCCTTACCGCCGCGCTTCTGCTGGCGGTACGTGGCCACGGGCAGGCGCTTGATGTAGCCGCTGCGCGTGATCGTGACGACCATGTCCTCGTCGGCAATGAGATCCTCGATGTCAAGGTCACGCGCCTCGTCGGCGATCTCGGTACGGCGCTTGTCAGCGTAACGGCGCTTGATCTCGAGCATCTCGTCGCGGATGATCTCCTTGACGAGGTTCTCATCGTCCAGGACACGCTTGTAGTAGGCAATCTTCTCGCGCAACTCGGCGAGCTCGGTCTCGATCTTCTCGCGCTCGAGGCCGGTCAGGCGGCGCAGGCGCATCTCGAGGATGTGGTTGGACTGGACCTCGGAAAGCCCGAAGCGCTCGATGAGTCGCGCACGCGCCTCCGCATCGTCGCGCGAGGAGCGGATGATGGAAATGACCTCGTCGATATTGTCGAGGGCGATGACGAGACCCTCGAGGATGTGAGCGCGTTCCTCGGCCTTGCGCAGCTCGTAGCGCGTGCGGCGCTGGATGACGTCGACCTGGTGGTCGATGTAGTTGTAGAGCATGTCCTTGAGGCCCAGGACGTGCGGCACGCCGTTGACCAGCGCAAGGTTGTTGATGCCGAAACCCGTCTGCAGCTGTGTGTGCTTGTAGAGCTTGTTGAGCACGACCTGCGGCTCCTCGCCGCGCTTGAGGTCGATGACGATGCGCATGCCCTTGCGGTCGGACTCGTCGTTGAGGCCGGAGATCTCGGTGACTGTCTTCTGCTTGACCAGGTCGGCAATCTTCTCGATGAGCTTTGCCTTGTTGACCTGATATGGAATCTCGGTCACGACGATGCGGTTGCGGCCAGACGTGCTCTTTTCCACGTGCGCCTTGGCGCGAATGGTGATGGAGCCGCGACCGGTCTCGTAGGCCTCGCGGATGCCGCTGCGACCCATGATGGTCGCACCGGTCGGGAAGTCCGGGCCGGGAATGATCTGCAGCAACTCGTCGAGCGAGATGTCCGGGTTCTCCATGATGGCAATTGTCGCGTCGATGGCCTCGGCGAGGTTGTGCGGCGGAATGTTCGTCGCCATGCCGACGGCGATGCCGGCAGAGCCGTTGACGAGCAGATTGGGGAAGCGCGCGGGCAGTACCTTGGGCTCCTGCATCGACTCGTCGTAGTTGGGCTGCCAGTCGACGGTCTCCTTCTCGAGGTCGGCGAGCAGCTCCATGGCCGGCTTGTTGAGGCGGGCCTCGGTGTAACGCATAGCGGCAGCCGAGTCGCCGTCGATGGAACCGAAGTTGCCGTGGCCGTCGATGAGCGGGACGCGCATGGAGAAGTCCTGCGCGAGACGCACGAGCGTGTCGTAGATGGCGGCGTCGCCGTGCGGGTGATACTTACCCATGCAATCGCCGACGGGACGCGCCGACTTGACATGCGGCTTGTTCGGCGTGATGCCGCTCTCGCTCATCGCGTAGAGAATGCGGCGATGGACGGGTTTGAGGCCGTCGCGCACGTCAGGCAGCGCGCGAGCCACGATGACGGACATCGAGTACTCGAGGAACGAGGTGCGCATCTCGCGCGCGAAGTCGGTCTCGGAGACCTTGCCGACGTTGATGTCGAGCGTGCCGATGCCATGGTTGATCTTGGCCTCGAGACTCTCCTCCTGCTCGCCTTCGTCGCCTTCCTCAATCACGGTCGCCTCGACCTCGGTGAATTCGTCGTCACCCATGAGGGATTCCTGGTTATCGTTGTTGAAGGTATCGTCTGCCATTGTTCATCCCTCCTTAGATGTCGAGGAAGCGCTCGTCGATGTCAGCCGCATGCTCGGTGATGAAGTTGCGGCGGCATTCGACGTCGTTTCCCATGAGTTCATTGACGACACGGTCGACCTCGGTCATGTCGGAAATCTCGACCTGGCGCAGCGTGCGGCGCTCGGGATCCATCGTGGTCTCCCAGAGCTGTTCGGGGTCCATCTCACCCAGACCCTTGTATCGCTGTACGTCGTATTTCTCGGGGTTATCGAGGTTGTTCATGCATTCCTTGAGTGCCTCGTCGTTGTAGAGGTACTGGATGACCTTGCCCGTGCGCGAGTTCTTCTTCTTGAGGCCGTAGAGCGGCGGGCATGCGATGTAGATGTAGCCGCGCTTGATGAGCTCGGGCATGAAGCGGAAGAAGAAGGTGAGCAGCAGAATGGCGATGTGCGCGCCATCGACGTCGGCATCGGTCATGATGATGATGCGGTGGTAGCGCGCCTTGTCGGCGTCGAAGCCCTCGCCGTATCCCGTGCCGATGGCCGTGATGAGCGAGTTGATGGTGTCCGAGGACAGCGCACGATGCTCCTGCACGCGCTCGACGTTGAGGATCTTGCCGCGCAGGGGCAGAATGGCCTGGTAGCTGCGCTCGCGCGCTTGCTTGGCCGAGCCGCCTGCGGAGTCGCCCTCGACGATGTAGAGCTCAGTGAGTGCTGGGTCGCGCACGGAACAATCGGCGAGCTTGCCGGGAAGGCCGGCACCTTCGAGTGCGCCCTTGCGACGCGTGAGGTCGCGAGCCTTGCGGGCGGCGGCGCGCGCCTTGCCAGCCTGGATGGCCTTTTGCACGATCATCTTCGCGGGTTTAGGGTTTTCGTCGAGATATTCAGCAAGGCCCTTATTGACGGCGCCGATGACGAGACCACGGACCTCGGGATTGCCAAGCTTGGCCTTCGTCTGGCCCTCGAACTGCGGTTCGTGCAGGCGCACGGAGATGACGGCGGAGAGACCCTCGCGGCAGTCCTCGCCGGAAAGATTCTCGTCCTTCTCCTTGAGGAGGTTCTTCTTGCGCGCATATTCGTTGATGGTCTTTGTCAGCGCGGTGCGGAAGCCCTCCAGATGCGTGCCACCGTCAGTCGTGTCGATGTTGTTGGCGAACGAGCGGACGTTCTCGGAGTACGTTTCGGTCCATTGCATCGAGATTTCGACCTCACCGGCCTCACTTTCGGCCTCGAAGTACACGGGTTTCTCGTTGATGATGGACTTGCCCTCGTTCATATACCCGACGAAGTCGATGATGCCGCCCTTGTACTGGAAGACCTCGGTTTGGGGCTCCTCACCACGATCATCGCAGAAGACAATCTTAAGTCCCTTGTTGAGGAAAGCCGTCTGGCGAAAGTGAATGCGCAGCGTCTCGTAATCGAACTCGACGGTCTGGAAGATCTCCGAATCAGGCCAGAAGGTGATGATTGTGCCGGTCTTCTCGGTCTTGCCAACCTCGGTGATCTTCTGGACGGTCTTACCACGCGAAAACTCCATCTCCCAGATGGCGCCGTCGCGCTTGACCTGTGCGACAACCTTGGAAGACAGGGCGTTGACGACGGAAACACCGACGCCGTGCAGACCACCGGACACCTTATAGCCGCTGCCACCGAATTTGCCGCCGGCGTTGAGGATGGTGAGGACGACCTCGAGGGTCGACATGTTCTTGCGCTTGGGATGTTCCTCGACGGGAATGCCGCGACCGTCGTCGACGACGGTGCACGAACCATCCTTGTTGAGAGTCACGTCAATCTGGTTGCAAAAGCCTGCAAGCGCCTCGTCGACGGAATTATCAACGACCTCGTAGACGAGGTGGTGCAGACCCTTTGGGCCCGTCGAACCGATATACATGCCAGGGCGCTTGCGGACATGTTCCAAACCTTCGAGGATTTGGATGTCTTGTGCGCCATAGCTACTTTCCTGCTCAGCCATCATTCTCCTAACACTCAGGAAGCGCACCATACGGTACGCTTCCGCCATTGCATCAAATGCTCGGGTTATTCTAGTTCATTTATCGGGGTGTTTTGCCTTAAAACCCAATATTTTGTGATTTAAGGCGTTTTTCGTCCTATGTGTGGGGGTAACCACCAAAACCGGCATTTCGTGTCTTACGAGGGCTTAAATCGCCTTATTGTGAGAAATGAGACAAGAGGACAGGTCATTTGTCTCATTAGCAACAGGTGCCATTCGATAATGAGACAAAGGCCGCCGGGGCACATTTGTGTGTTATTTTTAAAATTGTCTCCAACCAATAAAAATGTGCCCCGGCGGCCTTTGTCTTGGTTCAGGCACTAGGCGCCTATTTTCTCGATGCCCTTTTGCCACTCGAGATTTGCTTTAGCTGCAGCATAGGCAGTGTCACGCAGCTGATCGTTCTCAATATGCGCAACGGCTTCCTCAAGATTCGCGAGCTCATCGTCATCGAGTGCAACAGGCTGAGCCTTGCGATAATTCTCGTCCTCAGCCTCGAGAAGCTGAAGAGTCGTGAGACGGCGCTCACGGGCGACGTATTGTTCCTTGGAGACCTTGAAGGTGAGCTTCTCTACTTGCTCGGCCTTGCGCGCGACATTCGCATCGATATCCTTGTTGAGTTCGATGTTGAGGTTGAGTCGCAGTAGCTCGGACTGCATATTGAGCTCGGTCGCCCAAATCGAGTTATCTACGTAGATGATGACTTCACTTGCGGCAGTGTTGGGAACGATGAAGACGGCGGTGACATGCTCTGCGATGCGCTTGTCGACGGAGAGGTTCCAGGCGCGTTTTACGCGCGCCGTCGCGGAGAGATCCGGATTATTGCGCTGAAGGGAGCTCACCACTCCCTGTATTTCGGCTCCGATGTCATAACCCGTCATCACACACCCCCGTACCACGTTGATTATCCGTTTAGGTGCTGTGCTTACTATACCGCATCGAGGGCGGAGCCGGACCAGACAAAAGCCGCCGGGGGGGGACAGGATGTGTTAAATAAACCCCCCCCC
>CAUHSG010000011.1 GCA_959608885.1 uncultured Coriobacteriia bacterium
TCAAGGTGACGGGCAAACCTCTCAAGCCTGCGTTTGAGTTCCGTGCCATTAAATCGTTGTTCATCCAATGCCTACCGCTCGTCATCGCCTCATTTTTCTGCTGGGCGGTTCCTGCCATCCCCCGGCAGACGCTCAACGATGTCATGGGCGAATGGTTTCTGGGCATCTACTCATCAGTAGCCGCGCCCGTGCTCATCGTGCAGATGTGCGCCCAATATATCTATGCGCCGCTTCTGACTCACTTTGCCGCGCTTCTCCAAGCACATGACAAGCGGGGTTTCTTGCGTCTCGTATTGCAAGTTACCCTTGCCATCTTTGCGCTTGCCCTTGCGTTTGGCGTGCTCTTTGCGCTCGCCGGAGAGCCCCTGCTCGTATTGATCTTCGGGCAGAGTATTGCACCATATACATACCTGATTATTCCACTCGTGTTATGCACGGTCATGACGGCATACGTGTGGTTCTTGGGCGACGTGCTCATCACCATGCGCAAGAATGCGATGAACCTCGCAGGTTATGCCATATCGTTCGTGGCTATCCTTGCGACCATGTATCCCATGATCCATGCCTTCGGAATGAATGGCGCGAGCTTCGCGATCATGGTCGCCTATGGTGCGACGATCGTGTTCTTCCTTGCCGTTGTGATTAGGTATGCCGAACACGGACCGCAAGAGTGCGAATCATGATTCGCGATTTGATTCGATGACGAGGCGCTATCTGTAATCGTTGCGACTGGTTACAATTACCAGCAGACAAGACCCTTCACGAAGCCCTCCATACAATAGTGCATGTAGTAGGCCATCAGGTTGTTACCGAACTTTTGCTTCAGGTTAGGGTTCTTGTCCATGTATGCCTTCACGTTGAAGTTATGTGATGTCTTTCCGATGCGGCTGTCCTCGTGTATACCATACTCGACAAAGTGCTGAAGAGCCTGTGCATCGGTGACTATGCCATTTGCTCGAAGGTCGGGATTTTGATCGAGATAATACTGGTAATCGAAAACCAGACCGTAATCGAAGTTATCGTACCAGCGCGTATTTGTATTGGGTCCCATGAGTGCCATATTGCCCATCCCGTTCAGATTCACGCTGACCCATTTCAGACGCCAGCTGAGCCATTGCTGGAAGAATTCGACATTGAGTTTCCAGGTCGCGAAGGGCTGGGCCTGGTTCGCGAAGGAGGTAATGCCGAAAGGAATCTCGTTCATGCGCTGCGACGCGGTAATATCGTCAGCGTAGAAGGCGATGGAGTGCAGCTTGCCTCGAGGTCCTACGGCAGACGCATTGCCGAGCACGACATTAGCGATGAACCCCTTGAAGGTGCTGGTATAGATTTCCTGTACATGTCGCTTGACGCTGGGGCTCAGTATCGTGGCATGGGTATCGAGGTAATATCCCCAATAAGTGCTTTGGATGGAGTCGTGCGCGTCGGTACGCGTGCCCATGCCGGCATCGAAATCCCAGGCAGGGCCTGACATTATAATTTTGCTGCCTTTGTCCAGATAAAAATAGGTCGAGCTTGTATAGGTGTCGTTGTTCTTGAGGAACTCCTCGAGCAGGTACATCTTGGAAAACGAGTCCAAATCGAAGGCATACTGTCCGTTTGCAAGGGGGTTCCCGTTGGCAAGCTGGTCATGAAAGAGGTTGTCGAGGGCCTGCTGGACTGCTTCGCTGAGGAAGCGAATGGCATTTTGGGACGCGATTTCGGGACTTTTGACCACGAAATGCGCAATCTGGTTATCGCCAGGCCATCTCGCTTCGAACCAGCAAAGCTCTTTGGCGTAATAGCCATTGTCGAGCTCGATGAGGTAACCACCCGAAATGTCAGAAGGATCATTGACGCCAGTGACATATTGAATTTTGTTACCGTAGCCATTGGTCGCCTGCGCAGTGGGCAGCTTTTCCAGATCTACACCGGGATTTGCAGCTTCGATCTGCTCTTCCAGATTGTATATGTCAACGCGTCCCGGGTTTATTTCCACCTTTTCTGTGAGCAGGTAGTTGCCGCGGTATTCGCCATCGTAATAGAGGTCGATGGGTCGCACATCGACAGTCGCAAGGCCTAGCTCAGTAGCAAGGTTATAGGCAACTGTGCTGCGCAGCAGGGTCGCATCGGCACTGTTGGCGAGAAGTATCCACTTTTTGGCGGCTCCGGTGTTACCCACGAGATCAGCCTTGCTGCTCAGGGATATCTGATAGGGCTTTTTAGTCCCGTTTTTCCAGGTTGAGTTGCCTCGGCCCTTGATGGTCGAGAGAAGCTTCTTGTTGTTGCCGGGCGCGTCCTTGTCGTAAATTACCAGGCCGTTCGCATCAACCATGCGCACGGCAATGCTTGCCTTAGCTGAATGATCCGCGCTTGCCTCCACGTATGCGCGCCCCTGTGAGCCGAGATCGTTGCTGTTGATGTAGATGGTTGAGATGTTGGCCGATTGCATGACGATAAGCGGGAAGGCGGTGCCGTTGCTCGTGGCCTTGAAACTGAGTCTAAGAGCCCCGTTGGCATCACGAGAGGCACCGAGGGAGAGGAGATTTAACGGAGAATTGGGATTTACGGCGACATACGCGCCGGAGCCAGCAAGCATGAGTGCACTCGCGCTGTCTTTTGCCGTATGGGCGCTGAGGTAAATCTTGTCGAGTGGCGCATAAGAGGGTAAGAAGAGGTAAGTGTCGCTTCCCTTCGCATAGGATACGACGGATTCGGGGACAGCATTATTTGCGGCAGTGAAGGTGGCCGTGAGGTAGGGGGCTTTCTCGGTCGAAGAGCTCACTGTCGACTCAATTGTCTTGGAATCTGAGGCAAGGGCATGCCAGGCTGCGCCCTCTGCTTTCCACCCCGCGTTGATAAGGGTCATGTTCTCGAGCGGACTTGTCGTAAAGTTGTGAGCGCCAGCAATGGCGTTTGGGTTGTATTGGCGCAAAACCGCCACGCCCTCGGATGCGATAGCGGAATACCAGCCGATGCCTTCGTCATTCCAGCCGATGCCTATTAGGTGATTGCGCTCGTGAGCAGATAAAGTGTAATGATGATCGCCCGCATTGGGATTGTATAGGCGATAGACGGGGTAATCGCTCTTAATGGGAGCCATCCAGCCGATGCCCTCGTATCGCCAACCGATGCCTACGAGATAATTTCGTTCATAGGTGCTTGCCGTGTAGAAATGTTCGCCGCTGTTTGGATTGTAGAGGCGATGCATATCCTGCTTTTCGATCTTTACGGTCTGCGTGATGGTTTCGCTATTGCTGATGACGGCTTGGTTGCCCGCGACCGTGTCCGGTGCGCTATTTATGGGGGTAGTCGCCTTGACGTCTTTCGAAGAAGATGGGGAAGGGTCGAGAGTTTCTTTCTGCTTGGGAATACTCGGGCCACAAGGCCCGATGGGATTGGTCGCGTTCGATGAAGAATCCATGTCTTCGCTGGATGCTGTGCACTCCACGATCGGAACTGTACCATCGTTGCCATTGGAACCGTCATCCAGCGTGCCTGCGTAGGCGGGGGAGATGAGCAGCAGGCAGGCCATTGCGAATGAAATCGAAAACAGCTTGAGTTTCACGGGCACCCCCATGTCTAATTGACCGAAAACTCATTTTATTGCGCGGAAGAGGGGCGATGACGGTTGTTATGCAACCATCGTGCGAAAAGCGCATAGACGTACGGGAGCGGCGTTATCCCTTCTGTGTTTCAAGATCTGAAGGAACGGTAGCAGCGTTCTCCTCTGCATCGATGGCATCTGCCATGTTGTCGAGGAGTGCGTCCGTTTTTGGATCGGTATAGCTTATGTACCCAACACCTTCCTCGAAATGGAAAACGATATCCTGGGCGTTTGCGAGTTCGATGTTACGAACGGCGATTTTGCTGTCTTCTGAAGTAAGAAGCAGCACGTCATAGCTTGAGGTCGCCTTTTCTTGCGTGAACGAAAGGTCAACGGTCTCGCCGTTTTCAAATGTGAAGCCATCGAAGCTGTTCTCGGAGCCGTAATCAACTTGTGACACCGGCTTGATGCGCACGCCGATGATGTCGTAGCCTGTCTCGTTTTTGACCTGCACCGTCGTGTCGCCGGATCCGATGACGGGCAGCGCGAGATCGCTCTTGGCAGTACTCGAAGAGGAGTTTGTCGCTGCACTCGAACTCGGAGTCGAAGATGTCGAATTCGATGTAGGGCTTTGCCCGCACCCGACAAGGGCAAGTATAGCCATCATCAGACAGGCGATAATGAGTAATGCCATACGTGTTCGTTTCATGGTGATTCCGCTCTCTCTTTGTGAAATTCTCGGTTCGGTCTAGAAGCCGGCTTGAGCAGCCTCGAAGAGGCCGGCGGCAAGCTCTCGTGCAAGAGCATCCTTTTTGGCTTGGAACTGTTTCATGTCGTATGAGTTATCGATGAAGCATATCTCGAGCAATGTCCCCGGAAGCCCCGTGTTGGCACCGCTGCACACGGCGAGTGCCGCACTCTTCATGCCACGGTCGCGAAGTCCAACACCCTTCACAAGATAGCGATGCATGATGGATTGAAGCTCATCAGCTCTTGCTGCGGCATTCCTGCTGTGAATATAGCTTTCCGAACCGGTTCCTCCGCCGCTGCTTGCGTTGAAGTGGATGGAGACGAGGGAGGTGCAGCCACGTGCCTTGGCATCTGCTTGGCGATTCCAGTACTCGACGTTGGAGTCGACGTTGGAGTAGACATCGAGGCCGTAAAGCTCCCGAGCATACTTGGCAGTAAGTGTCACGAGCTCGGCGGTGAGCTTTGCCTCTTCGTAACCGCTGCCACATGCACCCGAGTCGTAAACGCCTTTCGTGGAGCTTCCTATGCCATGTCCGGCATCGAGATAGATTCTGCTTTGTGCAACGGCGGGATTGACCGATGAGACTGCATACCAGCCGATGCCCTCTGCTTTCCACCCGGCTTCGACGAGCATGTCGTTTTCGCCGCTAGATGTCGTGAAGTTATGGGCGCCCGCCTTGGCGTTGGGATTATATTGCCGCAAAAGGGGGACGCGTTGCGAATCATCGGAATACCAGCCAATGCCCTCGTCATTCCATCCGAGCCGAACCAGTTCATATCGTTCGTAAGACGAGAGCGTATAGTGATGGTCACCGGCGTTGGGGTTGTAGAGACGATAGACTGGGGAGCTGGACATCGCAGGGGCAATCCAGCCGATGCCCTCGTATTTCCAGCCAAGATCAACAAGGTTGACACGTTCCGCGGTGCTGCCAGTATAGAAGTGTTCTCCCGAATTGGGATTATAGAGACGATACATGTTGATCGTCTTGGTCTCGGTTGCTTCCATCGCAGTTAGAGCTCGTTCATTGGAAGGTTCAGCTTGAGCTTCATCTTGGACCTCGTTGTCCCGGGCGAATGTGCTCAGAGGAATGCTCTCGCTGTTGTTGGTGGATGTGCTGTCGGTCGGGGCAGCTTGCGCATTCATGTGTTCGGGCTGCGTAATAGGACTATGTGGTTGTATTCCTGATTCAGTGCGAGTTTGTGTATCCTGCGCCGATAGAGTTTCCTCGACAAGGAGCGGCTGCTCGTCAGCGAAGGCCATATTGGTGCCAAGCGCGAACGCGCATAAGAAGACAATGACAGCAATCCGATGCAGCGATTTTATCCTGAGGAATCCCATACTCTCACCCCTGAAATGTGACGTCTTTAGATAGTTTCCAGAGTTGCGTCCAAGTGTATCGTACGTATACACCGTCCGGCGTGAAACTAATCTAAAATTCACAAGCCCTTTTTCTGAACGGCTATACTTATGCAGTCCAAGTCCGCCAAAGCAGAAGGTGCTTGCTTCGATTTTGGTGCTCGTAGGGAGGTTCAGTGGCATACCGCTTACATGCCCCTAGTCTTCTCTGTCAAATGAGGCGCGTATGTGGCTGACCTATTGCGTAGCTGCTGTCGCTTGCGCGGTTTCGTTCTATCTGCCCGGCTTCCTCCTCTTTGCTGGTCTGGGGGTCAGCCGCATCAGGGCGTTGCTCATCGCGCCGCTTGCCAGCGTTGCGGGCTATTGTCTGCTCGGCATCATCTTGCCCAAATTCGGCGTCTTCTGCTCGTGGACGACCGTCTTCCTCCCCATGCTCGTGATCTGCACCATTCCTTTTCTCATCCGTCTTGCGCGCGGGCGCAAGGACGGGCTGCAGTCTGAGTGGACGGGCATCTTCGGCTGGAGGACGCTCGGCATCTACATCGCCTTGGGACTTGCCATCGGCGTGTACATCTACGTCATGCCGCTCGGCGCACCCGATGCCTTTTCGCAGGAGTACGACAACGCCTTCCACATGGAGACGATTCGGGCATTCGTCGACTCTGGCACCTGGTCCGTGCTCGAGGTCTCCAAGTACATGACACCCGCCGACCAGGCAATCGCTCCGCTGCCGGGTGCCGGCTTCTATCCGGCACTGTGGCATCTCATGTGCGCGCTTGTCGTGAGCGTGCTCGGCTGTCCAGTCGCTCTCGCGCTCAACGCCGTGAATTATGTGGTTGCAAGCCTGGTTTTTCCCACGGGGATGCTGCTTCTGCTCGCCACAGCCTTCGCGGATCGCACGACGGTGCGCCTCGGCTCGCTTGTCACCCTCGCCTTTGTCGGGTTTCCCTGGATTATCCTCTATTGGGGCCCCTTGTACGCGAATGCCTTCGGTTTCGCGCTCGTGCCGCCGGTCGCCGCGCTTTTCGTGCGCATCGTAGATGCGCTGGGTGCGCATGCGCTCAAGGTGGTGGATGTCTTCGCCTTTCTGCTCGGTACGCTCGTGCTCGCCGTCGCGCAGACGAGCTCCATCTTCTTCTGCGTCATCTTTCTCGCACCCTATTGCGTCTATCGTCTGTGGACGCACGAGGGTGGCGTACACCTGGGGCGTCATGTGGTCTCCCAGAGGTTGCTCGCCGTGCTCTTCGCCCTTTTCGTGCTCGCCGTGTGGACGGGCCTCGTCTTCGCGCCGTTCATGCACTCGCTGATATTCAACAACGAGTGGGTTCCGTTGGAATCAGTGGGTCAGGGTGTTTGGGATGTGATCACCTTGGCGTTTGGCTGGTTTGCGCCACAGTACGTCCTCGCTGCTCTTGTGCTGGTGGGCATCGCGTGTTCCGTACGGCATCGTGAGTATCTCTGGATTACCGTCGCCTATCTTATATTCTGCGTGATCTATGTCATCTGCGTCGCTAACGGGGGATTTGCACGCCATTTCTTCGCGGGCTTCTGGTATGCGGATTCGTATCGCATCGTCGCTTGCCTGGCCCTGGTGGGTATCCCGCTTGCCGCGCTCGGCCTTGCGTATGTCGTGCGCTTTCTGCGTGCCCGTGTGCGCTTGGGCGAGAAGGGTGGGCGTCTTTGCCTGGGCATTCTTCTGACGCTGCTGTGCATTGTGTTGTATTTGCCTACCGTTGAATTTGACGGGTTCAAGATGGATACCGCACTGGGGCAGGTTCAAAAGGAGTACTTCGGGGCAAACCATAACGAGATCCCGAGTCACCATATCAAGCTCGATGCGGATGAGGAGGCGTTTCTCGCTCAGGTTGCTGAGATTGTGCCCGAAGGCGAACTCGTGCTCAACATGCCTGATGATGGATCAGTCTTCGCGTACGCGACGAATGGTCTGCGCATCTATTATCGTGACTACCGCTTCTATGATGGGAGTTGGGCATCAAGACATGGACCGCGACCGCTCGAAACACGCGAAAGCAAGCTTATTCGCAAATATGGGGCTTGGGCAGAGACAAATGATCGGGTTTGCGACGCTTTCGAGAAAGTCGGGGCGCACTACGTGCTCTTCCTTAAGCGTGGAAAGGATTTTAAAGAACAACCCAAGGTGCCGTCATATGATGATGCGCTTTGGACAGGATTGACGGCTATAATGGACGGCACACCTGGCTTTACGCCGGTCTTGAGTGAAGGAGATATGCGGCTCTACGAGATAGTCGCGCTAGATGATTAGGCACGGGAGCTCGGGAAAGTATGCGCGGAAAACATGACATTGCCTCTAGGCCCGGAAGCAAGTCCTCGTATCCGAGCTTTACCATCTCCCGCATCGAGCGGATTCGTGACTTCGCCATTGCGTGTATCGTCTGCGCCATTCTAGCGGTGGGTATAGACAGCGTTTGCTTTTTGGTTCTAGGCAAAACCTCCGTTGGCTCATGGTATGACAAGTACTGGATTGGTTTTTTCTTCTGCTGCGCGTTTATCATTGCGGCGTTTTATATTCTGCGTGACAAGCTAACAGATGCACCCGAATATCTATATTTGGTAATAGTGTTGGTAGTTGGGCTTTTTATGGCCTGGTCCCTGTCTGTGTCCATCGTGGGTTGGGATACCGGTATTCATTACAAAGCCGTGCTTGATTTTGCAGATTTAGATAACGAATTTGACGTCTCTTACTCTGAAATGGCGTTCATTACCACGAATCTCCAGGCTATTGCCGGTGATATTTCATCTGACCTGAAGGGACTCTATCATCTCGAGTGGTGTCTTAACTATAACGATAACGGGGTTTTCGGAATTATTGCTGAGCCTTCGGCTTGGAATATTCTAAACGGGATCAATTACATTCCTTGTGCCATAGTTATGTTTTTCTGCGAGCTTCTGGGCCTGCCTTTCGTGATAAAACATTTTCTCGCGGTTGTTCCATGTGTCTTGATCTATGCATTTGTAACCTTCTTTGGCATGAGAAAGCTCAAGAGCGGCAAGATGCTCTATGCTGTCATAGCACTATTTCCCACTGCTGTCTTTCTTGCGGCAAATTATGGATACCAATATTGGTGTACCTCGTTTTTCCTCTACGGGTTTGCCTCGCTTGCGAGTTTTCTCCAGCAGAAGAGGCCAGTGCCTTTCTGGGAAATTGCAAAGATGCTTCTCGCATTCGTCCTCGCATGCCTATCGAAAGTTGCCTATGCGCCTCTTATACTCCTCGCTCTTCTTGTGCCTCGAGCTTGCTTTTCTTCGAAAAAGGCATGTTATGCCTATCGAATTTCCATCCTATGCGTAACGTTTCTTGTGGCGTTGGTTTTCTTGATTCCCATTCTCTCCTCAGGGTTGGGAAAAGGGGATACGCGCGGAGGTGGCCAAATTGATCCGACAGGCCAGCTCCTCTTTATTCTTTCGAATCCTGTCGATTATCTCGCGCGCCTGTTCGTCTTTATGGCACCCCCGTTTTGCATCGCAGACGATAATATTGTTTCGGGATATTTGAGTCTTTCGGGGATGCAGGGCTTCATGTGCTCCTACGGGTATCTAAATCCTGTGCCCAATGTGTTCTTCTATATTGTTCTTGGCTTGCTTTTGATTACGACACTGACGGATAAAAACCGAGACATAGCATATGGGTATGCGCCCGCTGTCGCATGTATTATAGTTTCTGTCGTTAATATCATGCTGATAGTCACTTATATGTACATGATCTTCAACAACGTTGGAGAGCTAGCGTTTAGAGGCATTCAATCGCGATATCTACTCCCCTTCGTATTCCCCACGCTTGTGTTTTTGGGCAGTCACAAATGGGGATTGAATGGAAGCAGGGTGCCCTCATCGGTATACAATGCAATCGTTCTCGCTATCATGGCTTTTGTTCTCATGGGCAGTTGGTGGGCATGTTACATCGTTAATTTGTATTAAGGTCTCTGTCATAACCCGTGAACGAGAAAAGGTACAAATTTCAGTGCACTCTAGAGTTCTTCTCATAATCCCCGCGTATAACGAGGAAGCGAACATCGCCCGTGTCGTCGGGGCGCTCAAGTCAGACTATCCTCAGTACGATTACGTCGTGGTGAACGACGGCTCGAAAGACGAGACGGCTGCCGTTTGCCGTGAACATGGGTTCCGCTTTCTCGATCTGCCCATCAATCTGGGCCTCGCCGGCGCGTTCCAAGCGGGCCTCAAGTACGCTTACAACCATGACTACGACTGTGCCATTCAATTCGACGCGGACGGTCAGCATCGCCCGGAATACATCGCGGACATGGTCGCCGCCCTGGCCGATAACGATATCGTCATCGGCTCGCGTTTTGTCGACGAACCAAAGCCCAAGAGCATGCGCATGTTCGGCAACAACCTCATCGAGGCGATGATCAGGATTACGACGGGTAAGGTCATCAAGGACCCGACGTCGGGTATGCGTGCCTATGACCGTCGCATGATCAAGGAGCTCGCCTTTGGCCCCAACCTTGGCCCCGAACCCGATACCCTTGCGTATCTCATGCGCAAGAAAGGCGCGCGTGTCGCCGAGGTCCAGGTATCCATGGACGAACGCATCGCGGGAGAGAGCTACCTGAACTTCAGGACCTCGACCTCGTATATGGCGCGCATGGCATTGTCCGTCCTTCTCATCCAATTCTTCAGATAGGGGAGGGCGAATGCTGTTTCCTGCACTGCGCGTCATCCTGCTCATCGCGGCCATTGGCCTTGTCGTCTTCCTTCTTCACAGCATCAAGAAGTCCAAGATGAGTATCGAGGACGCCTTGTTCTGGATGGGCTTCTCATTTCTCATCCTACTGATGAGCATCTTTCCGGAAATCCCCTCCTTTCTCTCTGACACCATTGGCTTCATGTCGCCGGTGAACTTCGTCTTCCTTTTCTTCATCTTCGTGCTTATCATCCGCGACTTTCTCTCGAACAGGCGTATCTCGCAGCTCGAGAACCGCGTCAAGGAGCTAACCCAGCAAATTGCGCTGGACAGGCTCGATCACTACCAGCGCCGGCATCTTGACGAGACGGACGAGGAGTAGTGCTCCGGATTGGGGCAAACGCGCACATATGCGATATTCTCCGCGCTCTATGCGCCTCACACCGGAGGCGTTGAGGTGTTCACGCAGCGACTTGCCCATCAGCTTACCGAACAGGGCAATCGCGTGGTCGTGGTGACGTCGCGGCTCAGTCCGGATGCTCCCAGTCACGAAACGCAAGAAGACGGCGTTGAGGTGTATCGCCTGCCGTGTTGGTCGTTTCTGGATGGTCGCCTGCCCATTTCGCATCGAAATCGCGAATACGAGGCCATGCTTTCGGAAATTGCGGAACTTGGGATTGATCGCATCCTGGTCAATGTGCGTTTCTATCGCAATTCCCTCGAGGGCGTGCGTTTTGCGCGGCGCATTGGAGCTCCCGTCATCGTGCTCGATCACGGCTCTGCTCATCTGACGCTTGGCAACGGCCTGTTGGATCGCCTTGTCGAGCGCTACGAGCACGCGGTCACGAATCGCATGAAGCGCCTTGGACCGGCGTTCGCGGGCATCTCGCGGGCGAGCGCCAATTGGCTATCCCACTTCGAGATCGAGACTTCGACGGTCATACCCAATGCAGTTGATGTCGGGCAGTTCGCAGGAGTTGCCTCGCCCCGTGATTTTCGCGCGGAGCTGCATGCGCTTGGCAAGGTGCTCGTCGTCTCTGTCGGGCGCCTTGAACCCGAGAAAGGGGCACTACAATTTGCACAGGCGGCTCCTTTGCTCGGAGATGGCTTTGTGCTGGCGCTTGCTGGAGAGGGAAGTCAACGTGTTCAGATAGAGGGGTTGGGCGCCAACAGCGTCTTGCTGCTTGGACAACTTGGCCAGCCGGACCTCTCTGCCTTGCTGCGCGATGCGGATGTCTTTTGCCTTCCCACGCGCTCAGAAGGCTTCTGCACGTCACTTCTCGAGGCCGCCGCACAGGGAGCCGTTCCTGTCATGCCGCACGTGGGCGGCACTGACGAGGTCATGGGTTGGAATCCGGTGCGTCATGGTGTGATGTTGAAGGACAACGAGCCGGAAGCCGTCGCGCAAGCGATACGCGAGGCTGCTGAGCAAGACGACGTTGCTGCGCAAGAGCTCAGGGAGCATGTCGCAATGGATTGCTCGTGGGACGCGACGGTAAAGGCACTGGAGGATGCGTTTGCGGCACTCGATTAGATGCGTGTGCGAAAGGGGCGTGATGAGACAGTTGCTCAGAGACGTTGTCTCATCACGCCCGACACGTCCCTTCGCGCATCGTCCTAAGCTTCCATGACATTCACGCCGTCACCAAAGTCGAGGATGAGCGGCGCGTGGGTGTAGCGTTCCTCTTCTGGTGGCAGCTGCATGTAATCGCCGTATTCCGTCCTGAGGAAGGCATCGGGATCGTGGGGCGCGCGTAAGGTGAGACCGTCGAACGTAATGTCCTTCGTAGGAAACAGCACGTCGGAGTCAAAGGTTCCGTAATTCGTGTAGACCGCGCTCGTCCATCGTTTGCCCGGGTTATCCGTATCGAACGCATGGTCCATCTCGGATTGCATGCTCGCCTGCTTCCATGCACGTGCCACGGTGCTGTGGACGAGTTTGCAAGCAAGCATGACGAGGGGCTTTGCCGGAGTCCCTACCGGGATCTTGGGGCGCGAGAAATGCTTGAGGTAGGACTTGAGTTGCGCCATGCGGGCCTTTTGGCATTGCCTTTGGGCAACGGCGGAATCTGCGTCGAGCCTGCAGAAGGGAAGGATGTCCACGAAGATGCCCTGATCGTATTCCGATTCAGCGCAGTTGTCATCGATGAATCGCGTGCCATCCTTGAATATCTTTGCCCAGAGAGCCGAGAACCCCTTGGTGTTGGTCGAGGTATGCAGCGAATAGCCTTTCGGGAGCAACGCCGGTGCGATTTCGCAGAAGCGGTCAAAGTCATCCTTGGGCATCCCAATGTCGATATCGTCATCCCAGGGAATGAACCCGCCATGGCGCACGGCACCCAGAAGGGTGCCGCCGTCGATGAAGTAATCGATACCGTTTTCGCGGCACAGTTTGTCGATGACAGCCAGGACTTCACGCTCGGTTTCCTGGAGGCGGTTGAGGGCGTCTGCGGGATAAGGTGATGTGCTCATGGAAATCCGTTTCTCGCTATGGCGACGAGCGCGCAAAGCCGGGGGCCTTGGTCTCTTCTGTTATCATCTGTGCACAAAACATAACGCAGACAAAGTATAGGTGAAACGTCAGCGCCTTATCAAAAGACATGGAAGTGAGCGTATGGAATTCGGGACAATTACACGCGGTAGCGGGAAGATTTACATACTGCTTTTGGCGGACTGCCCGGACGGTGGCAGGATTGTTGCCGAGTCTGCTGTGCAGGGCGCAGGTGCCGTTCCTGCAATTGTGTGTGAGAAAGATGCGACACAGGGAGAATATGTCCTCATTTTGCCACTTCTTCATGCTGACCAAGTTGTTACCGTTCGAGCTTTGAATAGCGGAGGAGAAGTCGTAGGCGAAGCATCGCGAAAGGTGCGTCATCTGACGAGTGCGCTAACGGCAAAGTACAACACGCTGAACAAGACGCCTGGCGTCAATGAGATAAGAAACTTCGATCGAGTCCCTCGTCGGGAGGTGTCCTATATTGTCCCCAATCATATCTGCCACATTGGATACGAGCCCGATAAGAGCGATTTGGTAAACATCACTATTAATACGTACTGCAACGATGCAAGTACGTATGACGCCTCGTTCTCTGTCACTGTACTCGACAGCCGGGGCAATGTCATGCCGACGAAAAACCATTCGATATTGAGCGATAGAATCCACAATCCCATTCCCGATTCCGATTTCGCTCGACGCACTATCCAGACCTCATTTCGCATAGAACATGGCCATGAGTCTTTTTTTGTCTGGGTGCGTTTTCATGACGACAAACTTCCTCCGGCGATGTTGGGCATGGATAAGCAATGGTCCGGAAAGCTCCGAGAACGATATGAGAAGAAGTTTATGGAGACGGGACAAGGACCCGATTACGAAGAGTGGTTTTACAATTGCCAGAAGAAATCACCAGAAGAAATTGAAGCCCAACGTAAGGTACGATTTGATATCGAGCCGCTGTTTTCGATTATTGTCCCCCTGTACAAGACGCCTCTCGATTTCTTCAATGAGATGGTCGACTCGGTACTTGGGCAAAGCTACGCTCGCTTCGAGCTCATTCTTGTGAATTCCACGCCAGAGGATAAGGTACTTAGCGCTGCTGTTGCCGCTCTTGCGCAGGCGGACAATCGTGTCCGGGTGGTTACGCTTGACAAAAACTATGGTATTGCAGGTAATACCAATAAGGGCATTGCGGTGGCAAAGGGCGATTTCCTCTGTTTCTTTGATCATGATGATATTCTCGAGCCTGGCATTCTCTTCGAGTATGTTGATGCAATTAATCGGTATCCGGAGACTGATCTTCTCTATTGTGATGAGGACAAGATCGCAAACGGACATCTCTTCGATGGTTTCATTAAATCCGATTTTAGCTGGGAGCTTTTGACGACATGCAATTATGTGTGTCATTTGCTCACGGTGCGCAAATCCATCGTTGATACGGTTGAGCTTTCCGGCGACGAAGTGTCAGGTGCCCAAGACTGGGATATGACCATGAAAGTGGCGGAAAAGGCGCGCAATATTTTTCACGTGCGCAAGGTGCTCTATCATTGGCGGGCACACGAACATTCCGCTGCGAGTAATTCAAATGCTAAACCGTATACACACCTAGCGGGGGAAATCGCGGTTCAAAATCATTTTGAACGCATTGGTATTCCTGTGCGCATTCATGATGGGTACTGCGGCAACATGCATCGCATTGAGTATGTTTTGCCCGAGCGGGAGTCGCGGGTTTCCATCATCGTTCCCAACAAAGATCATGCCTCTATGCTCAAGAGCTGTCTTGATTCCATCTGGGAGAAAACGACGTATAAAAACTATGAGATCGTTATTGTCGAGAACAATAGTGTAGAAAATGAGACCTTTTTGCTGTATGACCAGATTCAATCCGAGCATGAAAATGTGCGTATTGTGCATTACGAGGGGCCATTCAATTACTCCGCTATATGTAATTATGGCGTAGGGCATGCTACGGGCGAATACTTCTTGTTTCTCAATAATGACATGGAAGTCATTACGCCCAACTGGATTGAGTTGTTGCTAGGTCCCTTGCAGCGCGATGAGGTCGCTGTTGTGGGGGCACGCCTATTGTATGCTGATGGCACGATACAGCACGACGGCATTGTTATCCCGTGCTCTGATCCCAAGCATGTGGCCGCTACGGCTCCGGGTAGTCTTGTGCTTTATTTTGGCATGATTCATAACGCTCGTGATGTGCTTGCAGTTACAGGGGCCTGTCTCATGGTAAGTCGTGTCGATTTCGAGTCAGTGCATGGCTTCGACGAAGCCTTTGCCGTTGCCTACAATGACGTGGACTTTTGCCTGCGCTTAAGGGAGAAAAGTAAACGTGTGGTAATTGATCCCAATATCAAGCTCTATCACTTCGAGTCGGTTTCGCGTGGTCTTGACGAAGATGGGGATACGAGAACACATTGGGCAAAGGAACTTTCTATGTTCCAAGGACGGTGGCCCCGCTATGTCGGTGAAGGAGATCCATTTTACGGAATTAATATCGAGCGGGCGAATGCTTACTATGCGCTAAATTGGCACGCGCGTGCGTGAGGTGGATAGGAAAGGATGCGAGATAATTCTATTTTGCACGGAGCGGAAAGCTAGATAGTATCTCAGTCAGTGACTACGATGATTGAGTGGCTAGGATACTGCAAGTGCGATGAGGAAGATACGTCGTTTTTGCAAGTGCGCTCTGCTGTTTTATGTCACCTTGCTCCAACAGGCCGATTTGACGGCGATATACCGCTTGTGAAGAGTTTGTTGGGTTTATTATGAAGCCGTGTTGTTGTGGCGATGTTTTGCGTTCGTGCTACGGGAAGTGATTGGCAATGGCAAAGTCTAAAGCTCTGGATTATTTTCATTATGCGTGTATTTCAATTGCTCTTTTTCTTGGACTCCTAGCCACTCTTCCTGCTGTTGCATTTGCGGCAGAGCCGATCACTGAACCGCAGGTAAACGCTCTTGCTTCTGCCCTCGTCGCTACGAGCGATTTTGATACGGTCTCAGATTCTACAAGGGGCAACGTTGAAATTTGCGAAATCGAAAAAACGGATTCCGCCATGAATGACGATGGCGAGCGGGAAAACGATGCGCTTGGCAATAGCGCAGCTGCTGATGATTCGGCGTTTTCCGATAACGTTCCCGTCAAGGTGCTCTCGCAAGAGAACGGGAGCGAGGAAAAGGACAGCACCTCAGATGGAAATGCTCAGAAGCTGAATCTCAAATCACGGGCGAATTCCAATAAAACCGATTCCAAGTACGAGGATACGCATACGAATATGTATCGTCTCTACAATCCCAATAGTGGTGAGCACTTCTATACAGCTAGCCTCTATGAGGCGACGAGTGTCGCTGCGGCTGGCTGGCGATGGGAGGGTATTGGCTGGGTCGCGCCGCTCAAGGGCAGTCCCGTGTACCGTCTCTATAATCCAAATGCTGGCGACCATCATTACACGATGAGCGCATACGAACGCAACTATCTAATTCGTGTCGGTTGGAGAAACGAAGGAATCGGGTGGTATTCCGACGGTAAAGATCAGTCCATTATCTATCGACAATATAACCCAAATGCTCGTGCCGGGGCACATAACTTCACTGCGTCGAAAGCAGAGAATGATCATCTCGGCTCTGTTGGCTGGAGACGTGAAGGTGCTGCCTGGTATGCAACTAACGGTCCAACGCTGAGCATTCAGGGGCGATGGCTTATCACAAATGCCTGGGGTACCCTCGAACGATATTGGCTTGCTTCGGATGGCAATCTTGCCAAGAACCGTTTAATCGATCCCAAGGAGGGCTCCGGGTATGCTGCGTATGCTACAGGCAGTGGTGCTGTAGTACGTGGGGTCAAAGACTTGGGTAACGGCTATACGGTTATTGCTGACAACAACGGCAAGCTAGCGTCGACGTCCAACGGGAAAGATGGATGGCTTGTTACCAAGGCGTATGCCGGTAGCATGCAGCGGTATTACTATGTGGCTGTCAAGAAGGCGTTTCGCACGGGCTTTTTTACGGTTGACAAGGCGCAGTATTATGGCATTGCCAAACAGGGTTATGTCTTGCGTGGTAAAACCACATATAAGGACAGTATTTTGCTTGCAGATAATAACGGGGTGCTTGCTACAGGTACGGGCTGGCTTGTCACCAGTAAGTACGACGGAGGTATGCAACGTTACTGGCTCGTCAAGGTATCTGGTGACTATTCGGGTGCCAAGACCGGCCTGTTTACTGTGGAGAAATCTAAGTATTACGGCTTGCCCCAGCAGGGCTATGTTGCTCGCAATCAGTATGTGAACAGTGGACGCTGGTATAAAGCTAACAACGATGGCGCGCTGACTGAGAGTGCTGCTCCTGAGGAAGCCGACATGCTTCTGCGCGCGCAAGCGCTTTCAAGTCGTACCGGCTATCTGCTTCTCGTTGACACCGGTAAATGTCGCGTGGGAATTTTCAAGGGGAGCAAAGGCAATTGGGTCACCGACCGCTTCGAGGCGTGCGTGTGCGGTGCCCCGGGTTCTCCCACAATCACAGGTACATATTCGCTGGGCTACCATCTGCCAGTGCTACCCGATTGGTCCAATGCCCTGTATTGTACGAACATCTCGGGTGGCTACTTCTTCCATAGCGTTTTGAGCTCTACGAGCGAGCTCGGCCAGCATCTCTCTCATGGCTGCGTGCGCGTGAATTGGCCAACGGCTCAGTATATTCAATCATTGCCCACGGGATCCACGGTCAATCTGTATTAGGCCATTCGCCATAAGAAAAATGTTTGCGGGTATCTCTCGATTCGGGGGATGCTCGCAAACATTCTGCTTGTTAGCCTTATAATCTATCGATACCTGATTCCCAAACCCAAGGAGCGCATCATATGAAGGGCATCATACTGGCAGGCGGCAGCGGCACGCGCCTGTATCCGCTCACGCTGGTCACGAGCAAGCAGCTGTTGCCGGTCTACGACAAGCCGATGATCTACTATCCGCTCTCCACGCTCATGATGGCGGGCATTCGCGACATTCTCATCATCTCCACGCCGGCCGACCTCCCCAACTTCGAGCGCCTTCTGGGTGATGGCAGCCAGCTCGGCATCCATCTGTCCTATAAGGTGCAACCTTCGCCCGACGGACTTGCCCAGGCCTTCATCATCGGCGAGGAGTTCTGCGCCGGAGAGCCCTGCGCGCTCGTGCTCGGTGACAACATCTTCTACGGTAACGGCTTTCGCGAGCAACTCAGACGCGCGGTTACGCGCGCCGAGAACGGCGAGGGCTCCACGGTCTTTGGCTATTACGTCGATGATCCGGAGCGCTTTGGCGTGGTCGAGTTCGACGAGAATTACAACGCCGTCTCCATCGAGGAGAAGCCCGAACATCCCAAGAGCAACTACGCGGTCACGGGCCTGTACTTCTACGACAAGCGCGTGTGCGAGCTCGCCAAGCAGGTGAAGCCCTCGCCTCGTGGAGAGCTCGAGATCACCGACCTCAACGCGATGTACCTCGATGAGGGTTCGCTTAACGTCGAGGTGCTTGGACGCGGCTACGCATGGCTCGACACGGGTACGATGGAGTCGCTCTTCGAGGCGACGAACTTCGTGCGCACGGTCGAGCAGGCCCAGGGCATCCCCGTGAGCGTCATCGAGGAGATTGCCTACGGCAACGGCTGGATCGATCGCGATCAGCTCATTGAGGCCGCGAACAAGTACGGCAAGAGCAGCTACGGCAAGTACCTCAAGGGCGTGAGTGAAAACAAGTTCTACGCAAAGGACGGGAAGTAATCGATGAAGATTCTGGTGACCGGCGAGCGCGGTCAGCTCGGAAACGAGCTGAGGCGCTGCTTCGATACCATGCAGGCCGAAATCGGCCCCGTTCCCGAGTTATACATGGATGCCGAAGTCGACTATATCGACTACCAGGTGCTCGATATCAGCGATGCCGATGCTGTCGATGCCTGGTATGCCGAACACGGCCCTTACGACCTCACCATCAACTGCGCGGCCATTACCAACGTTGATGGCTGCGAACAAAACGAGGCAGCTGCCCTGCATGTCAATGCCATAGGCGCCGAGAACATGGCGCGCGCCGCTCAGGGTTGCGGCGGCAAGATCGTGCACATCTCGACTGACTACGTCTTTCCCGGCACCAATCCCGTGCCACGTGTCGAGACCGATCCCATCGCACCCATTTCGGCCTATGGACGCACCAAGTGGGAGGGCGAGGTGCTCACGAGCGCAGCATGCGAGAAGAGCTTCATTGTGCGCACTGCTTGGCTTTATGGTTACATCGGCAAGAACTTCGTCAAGACTATGCTGAGGCTTGCGCGTGAGAACGGCAAGATTTCCGTGGTCAACGATCAGATGGGTAATCCCACGAGCGCCAACGATCTTGCCTACGAGATTCTCAAAATTGCTACGACGGACAATTACGGCACCTACCACTGCACTAACAACGGTACGTGTAGCTGGTTCGATTTTGCCTGCGCCGTCGTGGACGCGGCGGGCATCGAATGCGAGAAGGAGGGACTGAGCTCGGCCGAGTACAAGGAGCGCTTCCCGCAGAGTGCCGATCGCCCAGCCTATTCGAGCTTGGAGAACGCGCATCTGGCAGCCACCATCGGAGATGAGATGCGCCCCTGGCAGGATGCGCTTGCCACGTACATGGATAAGTTTGAGGAATTAGCGGATTAAGGGAGGGGAGACGTTTTGCGATGCCCTTCGGGTGCGAATCATTGGCGAGCAAAACGCCTCCCCTCGCTTTTACTTGTAAAGGGGAGAAATGACAGCTAGCAGAGTCATAACGAGCGGCAACTTCACCTTCACGCAGACGTCCATCGAGGGTGTCATCATCGTGGACGTGAAGGCATACGGCGATGATCGCGGCTACTTTATGGAGACGTACAAACGCCCCGATTTCGTTGCTGGTGGTATCGACGTCGATTTCGTGCAGGATAACCAGAGCTCGTCTACCAAAGGCGTGCTGCGTGGCCTGCACTTCCAGATCAATCACCCCCAAAGCAAGCTCGTGCGTGTCGTAAATGGCGAGGTCTTCGACGTGTGTGTTGATCTGCGCGAAGGTAGCCCCACCTACGGCAAGTGGGAGGGCGTCATCCTCTCCGCCGAAAACAAGCGTCAGTTCTTCGTCCCGCGTGGCTTTGCCCACGGCTTCCTCGTGCTCTCGGATACGGCCGAGTTCTGCTACAAGTGCGATGACGTGTACCATCCCAACGACGAGGGCGGCTACATGTACAATGACCCGGTCTTTGGCATCGAATGGCCGCAGGTGGACTGCGAGATTAACCTGAGCGAGAAGGACCGCAAGCATCCCGCGTTCAAGCGCGACTAGCAAGGAGCAGCAAACATGGCAGACACTTTTGCCCCCAAGAACATTATCGTCACGGGCGGTGCCGGTTTTATCGGCAGCAACTTCGTGCATTGGGTCATCGACAACCAACTTGATGTGCACGTGACAGTGCTCGATACGCTCACCTATGCAGGCAATCTAGACAACCTGACCGGTTTGCCGGAAGACCGCATGAGCTTCGTGCATGGCGACATCTGCGATGCCGAGCTCGTCGACAAGCTCGCCGCGGACGCCGATGCGATCGTGCACTTTGCCGCCGAGAGTCACAACGACAACTCCATCCTCGACCCGACGCCGTTTCTGAGGACCAACGTCGAGGGCACGTTCACGCTCTTGCAGGCGGCGCGCAAGCATGACTTGCGCTTCCATCACATCTCGACCGACGAGGTCTACGGTGACCTCGCGCTCGACGACCCCGCGCGCTTTACCGAGGAGACGCCGTACCATCCCAGCAGTCCCTATAGCTCGACCAAGGCATCAAGCGACATGCTCGTGCGTGCCTGGGTTCGCACCTACGGTGTGCGCGCGACCATCAGCAACTGTTCGAACAACTACGGCCCGCGCCAGCACATCGAGAAGTTCATTCCGCGCCAGATCACGAACATCCTCTGCGGCATCCGCCCCAAGCTCTACGGTGATGGCCTCAACGTCCGCGACTGGATTCACACCGAGGATCACTCCAGCGCGGTTTGGAACATCCTCACCAAGGGCGAGATAGGCGAGACCTACCTCATCGGTGCCGATGGCGAGAAGAACAACATCGAGGTGCTGCGCGCCATCCTTGCCGAGATGGGCAGGGACATCGATGACTTCGACTGGGTCAAGGATCGCCCTGGTCACGATCGCCGCTATGCCATCGACTCGAGCAAGCTGCGCCGCGAGCTCGGCTGGCAGCCCAAGCACACCAACTTCGACGAGGGCCTGCGCGATACCATTGCCTGGTACGAGGGCAATCGCGACTGGTGGGAAGGTGCCAAGCAGGAGACCGAAGCCAAGTACGCCAAGCAGGGGCAGTAGGGTTTGCCGTGCTTTTCAAGAGGAAGCCGCATGCGCCGATTGAGTCCGAACGGTCTGAGGCCGGTGTTGTGGCATGGGTAATTACTATACCGGCTAAGGGCAGCGGTGGTCATCGAACCATTTTCCAGAATGCGGCTGCTTTGGGTCGGAGCGGAATGACGTGCGAATTCTATATTGTGCCCGATGCAAATTGTTGCATTGACCTTGATGTCTTGCGTAATAACATCAAGGAATGGTTTGGTTTTGATACTGGTCCCATTCGCTGTGCAGCGTATTTGCCGCCTTACTGTGACACGGCCATAGCTACTGCATGGAATACGGCTCGTTATGTTTCCATGCAGTCGGTTTCGGAGAAGTACTATTTTGTCCAGGATTACGAACCCCTTTTCTATCCCGTTGGAGATGAATTCATAGAGGCTGAAGCATCATATGATTTGGGACTCATGCCTATTACCATTGGGCGATGGCTTTCAAAGAAGATGGAGGGACACGTTGGCGTCCCGGTGCCATTTGTGGAATTTGGCGTGAATGGCGAGGTTTATCAATCCTGTCAAAAAGATGAGTACCGTGAACATTCTTTATGCGCCGTGTTTCAGCCGACAAAGCCGCGCAGACTCTCGAGGCTCTTGAAAGAGACGCTCGAAATAGTGCATGAGCTCGACCCGTCTTTGAAGATATATGTATTCGGGTCGGATGGCCAGGGTGTCGAATCTGGCTGGATTGAAAATCTGGGTCTGCTTTCTATCGGCGAATGTGCGCATCTATATCGTAGGTGCGAGATGGGACTTTGTTTTAGCGCCACAAATCCTTCTCGTATTCCCTTCGAGATGATGGCTTGCGGCTTGCCCGTAATTGATATCGCTGGCGAAAACACGAGCTTTGATTTTCCCGATGATGCCGTGGCCTTAGCCAAACCTCGTCCTGAATCTGTTGCAGCAACAGTGGTCGCCCTGAGCTCCGATGCGGCACTTAGGGCGACTATGGGCAAGGCGGGGGTTGCTTATGGTAAGGCTCACTCTCTGGTTGCAGAGGGGGAGCAGTTTGTCGACGCGATGATTCAATGGCGTAACGTTGCGCGAATCACAGATGAAGCGAATTCCGACGTATTCTGTACGTCAGCTGCAGAGATTTGGGCTGGCAACTTGAGAAAAATCAATGAGACAATTGCAGCGTGGCGGCCATTTCATTGCAACGATATTGCCATTATCGTTGCACCAACTGCAGATTTGATGGCGTTTTCTTCCGTGCGGGTCGCCTGCTGGAGCCATCCCGATCAATCTGACCTGCAATGGATAGAGCTTGAACCAATAGAACGGTTCAACGGTCATATGAGAAGGAGAATTTCCAAACTGGCCATGATGTCTTCTGCGAAGGAAGTCCTCCTCGGCCTTGTGACGCTTCCTGAGAATCGTCCAAAAGTTCTTACCATGACGATGCATTTCTACGCCAAGAATTCCAAGGGTGAAGAAAGATTCTACGAAGCATGTTCTTTTGGAATCTATAGACCGGATACGAAAAAGGAAGTGGGAGGGTTTATGGAGAGGCCACTTGAGTCGCTCGGTGCGACTTTGGTTTTGCGAGCATGATAGGAATGATGATGGATACTTCGGACCTCACTTTCGATGAGCATGGACTCATCCCCTGTGTCGTGCAGCAATACGACACGGGCGAGGTTCTCATGGTCGCGTGGATGAACGCCGAGTCTCTCGAACTCACGCGCACGACGGGTACCACCTGGTTCTGGTCGCGCTCGCGCCAGGAGCTTTGGAACAAAGGTTTAACAAGTGGAAACATTCAGGCGGTCAAGGAGCTGTATTATGACTGCGACGGGGATACGCTCCTCGTCAAGGTCGATGCGGCTGGTCCTGCCTGTCATACGGGTGCTACCAGCTGCTTCTACCGTAAACTAGACATCAAGCATGATTAAGAGGATGACACGTGCCGTCATCCGGAGGAAGGGGTAGGCGCGATGTCAGATGCATTCGCCGATGAGTTTGGCGTGATAGGATCGGCTGCGGCCGCGGCGAACAGGGACTACGTCCTCAAGACGGTGCAAGAGCGGCACATCCACTTCATCCGCATGTGGTTCACCGACGTGCTCGGCCAGATGAAGTCCTTTGCCATCACGCCGAGCGAGCTCGAGACCGCCTTTGACGAGGGTATGGGCTTTGATGGCAGTTCGATCGAGGGCTTCGCACGCTCGACCGAGTCCGACATGATCGCGCTTCCCGATGCGAGTACCTTCCAGGTGCTGCCCTGGCGCCCCAAGGACGACGGCGTGGCGCGCATGTTCTGCAACATCCTCACGCCCGAGCGCAAGCCCTTCGATGGCGACCCGCGCTATGTGCTGCGTCGCATGCTCACGAAGGCCGCGCGCATGGGCTACACGATGAACGTCGGCCCGGAGCTCGAGTACTTCTACTTCAAGAACGCCACGACACCCGAGCCCATCGATTACGCCGGCTTCTTCGATTTGACCGCCGATGACACGGCCTCCGACCTGCGCCGCGACACGATTCTGACGCTCGAGCAGATGGGCATTCCCGTCGAGTACTCGCATCACGAGACCGCGCCCTCGCAGCAGGAAATCGACCTGCGTTACAGCGATGCGCTTTCGATGGCAGACGCCGTCATGACCTACCGCTTGGTCGTCAAGGAAGTCGCTCTCAAGCACGGTGTGCACGCGAGCTTCATGCCCAAGCCCATTCGCGATGTCGATGGCAGCGGTATGCACGTGCACATTTCGCTGTTCCGCGATGACGAGAACGTTTTCTTCGATGCGGACGACCCGCTGGGCTTCGGCCTGTCGCAGACGGCCAAGCACTACATTGCCGGTTTGCTCAAATACGCGCCCGAGATGACGCTCATCACCAACCAGTACGTGAACTCGTACAAGCGCCTGATTCCCGACTTCGAGGCACCCGTGTACGTGACCTGGGCCAACCGCAACCGCAACGCGCTCGTGCGCGTGCCGCTCTACAAGCCCGGCAAGGCAAATGCCGCGCGTTTCGAGTACCGCAGCCCCGATCCGGCGTGCAATCCCTACCTGGTGTTCGCCGTGCTCCTGGGGGCGGGTTTGCGGGGCATCGAGGACGAACTCGAGCTCGAGGCTCCGCTGACCGAAGACCTGTCGGCCATGAGCGAGGAAGCGGCGCGTGCCGCCGGGTACCGTATGTTGCCGGGCGACCTACACGAGGCCATCGACCTGTTTGAGGGTTCTGAGCTCATGCGCGAAGTGCTCGGTGAGGAGATGCACCACTTCATCGTCGAGAACAAGCGCGAAGAATGGTGTTCATATCGCTCTCAGGTCACGCAATGGGAGATTGACCGCAATCTCCCGATTCTCTAGATGCGACGGGGGATGGGCTCATGCATCGCAAGCGCGTGCTGTACATACAGGAGGGCATGCAGACACACGGGCGCATCGCGCGCCTGACGGCCGAGCTCGATGCCGACTTCGAGCTGTGCTCGGCCGCGGCATTCGTGACTTCGCTTCCCTCGGCAGATCTTGTCGTCTGCTTTCTGGCGGATGTGCGCCATGATGTCCTTGCCGAGCTCGAGCAGAAGCTGCGCGAAGCCGAAAACGTCGCGTTGCTGTTCGTGATCGAGGCCGAGGCTCTCAAGACCCTACGCCTGCCCGCTCATATCCGTGCCGATTTCACCCTGTCCACCTCTCCGGATGCCGAGCTACTCATTCGCATGCGGCATCTTTTGTGGCCGGGGGAGGAGACGGCGAATTCCGATTTCATTGCGGTCGACTCGATGGTCATCAACCTCTCGACGTATCAGGTGCTCGTCGATGGGAGCCCCGTTGACTTCACCTATCTCGAGTACGCGCTGCTCGCGTTTCTGGTGACGCATTCGGGGCACGTCTACTCGCGCGACGCCCTGCTCTCGCGTGTGTGGGGTTTCGATTACTTCGGCGGCTCCCGTACGGTTGACGTGCACGTGCGTCGCGTGCGCTCCAAGCTCGGCAACGATCTTGCCGCGCATCTGCGAACGGTCCGCGGCGTCGGCTATATGTGGGAATAGGCGCGCCAGAGCAGCCAATCTTGACGTTCACCGCGATGCTTGCGTAGCGTTTAGTACGCTACGCATCACGCTTCACATCAATCTCGTCCACTCTGGCGCGCCTACTTTTATGTGTCAGGGGCCTGACCCCTGACACATCGCAAAAACCAGACAAAAGTGCCCCGGCGATTATTGTCTGGTTTTTGTCCTAGATCTCTACGAAGGCGTATTCGATTTCGTCGTGGAGGCGCTGTCGCGTTTGCTCGATGCGGTCCTTCTTGAGCTCGCACTCCCATATCACGACGACATGCCATCCCTCGCTCTCGAGCTGCTCTTTGACGCGCTTGTCGCGGGCCTTGTTGCGTGCGAACTTCGCCTCCCAGAACTCCACGTTGCTCTTGGGCTTGCTTGCGTACTTGCACCCCTCGTGCTGATGCCAGAAACAACCGTGAACGAACAAGGCGATGCGTCTGCCGGGATAGGCGATGTCGGGGTGTCCGGCGCACTTCTTCCAGTCGCAGCGGTATCCCGGCCAGCCCATCTCGCGTAGCATCTTGCGTACGACGAGCTCCGGCTTGGTGTTGACGCGCTTGTTCGCGACCATGACGTTATGCACTGCCTCGCTTACCATGCGTTCCATGATACTGCACGAACCTGCCCCGTAATGTCCCAAGTTCGCGGTACTATGGGGACACTGTTCGCGCACCTCGCTCGAAAGGCTGGCCATGTCTAATCGATCGATTGCCGTCATTGACGGAAACTCCCTGCTCCATCGTGCGTTTCACGCCGTCCAGTCGCCCATGAACACGCCCGACGGCACGCCGACCAACGCCGTCTTCGGCTTCATGCAGATGCTCCTGAAGATGATCGAGGATTATCATCCCGACGCCATCATCTGCGCCTGGGACGTGCATCGTCCCGACTGGCGCATGAAGCTGCTCGAGGCCTACAAAGCGCAGCGTCCCCCCATGGACGAGTCCCTCGCCGTGCAGTTCCCCATCATTCGCGATCTGCTCGAGGCGATGAACATCCCGTGCATCGCGATGGATGGCTACGAGGGCGATGACATCCTGGGCACCATGGCGGCACGCGGCGAGGCGAACGGCGATCGCGTCTATCTCATCACGGGCGACAAGGACGCCTATCAGCTCGCGAGCGAGACGACAAGCATCATGACCACGCGCAAGGGCATGTCCGACGTGGTCATCTACACGCCGGAAAAGGTCGTGGAGCGCTACGGCATCCCGCCTTGCCTCGTTCCCGACTTCCTCGGCCTCAAGGGCGATTCGAGCGATAACATCCCCGGTGTTCCCGGCGTTGGAGAGAAGACCGCCGCCAAGCTGCTCGCCGAATGGGGTTCGCTCGACGATGTGCTCGAGCACGCCGACGAGATCAAGGGCAAGATGGGGGAGCGCATCCGCGAACATGCGGAGGACGCGCGCATCAGCCGTGCGGTCGCCACGATCAGGCGTGACGCGCCTGTCGAGCTTTCTCTCGACGACGTCAAGTTCCCGAGCTTTTCGGCTCAGGAGGTGAGCGAGGCCTTCGGGGCCCTGCACTTCAACCGGCATCTGCGCGCGGTGCTCGCACTGCTGGGAGATGATGCGTCGACCGCGGCGGCTATGCCCGAACCCAAGGTCAAGCTGAGCTACCACATGGCACGCGATGCCGAGTCCTTCGTGAAGGCGGCGGTAAAGGCCGGACGTCGGGTCGCGGTTGCGCTCGATGAGCCAGCCGAGCAGTCGCTCTTCGCCCAGGAGCCGCTGGTCGTCTTCTCCGACGGTGCGGGTCTCGCCGAGGCGACGCTCGATGTGGTTGCGCCTCTTATCGGGCATATTCTGGCCGAGGGAACGCTGGTGGGCATCGACATCAAGCACCTCCTACGTAAGGTATTTACACCGGGCCATCCCGCCCATGAGCTTGACACGATCTTCTCCGCACAGCTCTTCGACTGCAGCCTCGCCGCGTATCTGCTCGATTCGGGTGGAAGCTACCTGCCAAGCGAGCTTGCCGAGAAGTATCTCGACCTCATCAAACCGATCGGTCAGAATGCTCCCAGCGACGGACAGTTCGAGGCGGCAGTGGTCGAAAGCCTTGTCGACGTGCTCACGACCAAGCTCAAGGAAGACGATTCCTGGAACCTCTACCGTGACATCGAGCTGCGGCTCATGCCCGTCCTGCTCTCGATGGAGCGCTTTGGCGTGGCCATCGACACGAATGTCCTCAAGGACATCTCGGCCGAGATATCCGGCCATATCGAGGAGCTGCGTGACCAGATCATTGAGTTGGCAGGGGAGGACTTCAACATCGACTCGCCCAAGCAACTCGGGCACATTCTGTTCGAGGTACTCGGTCTGGACACGAAGAAGTCGAAGAAGAACCGCAATGGCTGGTCGACCAATGCCGCCGTGCTCGAGAAGCTGCGCGAGGATCATCCACTGCCGGACAAGGTCATCGAGTATCGCGAGCTCACCAAGCTGCGCTCGACCTACCTCGACACGTTACCGACACTCGTGGATCGCGAGGACGGACGCATCCATACGAGCTTCAACCAGACGGTCACGACGACGGGCAGACTGTCATCGTCCGATCCCAACTTGCAGAACATCCCCGTGCGTACTGAGCTCGGCCGTCGTATCCGCGAGGCCTTCGTCGCGCCGGAAGGCGGCGTGTTCCTCTCAGCCGACTACTCGCAAATCGAGCTCAGATTGCTCGCGCATCTCTCCGGGGACGAGGGCCTTATCGATGCGTTCTTGAGTGGTGAGGATTTCCATGCCCATACGGCCTCGGACGTCTTTGGCGTGTCGGTTGACGAGGTGACGCCCGAGATGCGCTCACGTGCCAAGGCAGTCAACTTCGGCATCGTCTACGGGCAGCAGGCGTTTGGTTTGGGTCAGACCCTGCACATCCCGATGACCGAGGCGCAGGAAATGATCGACCGTTATTACGCCGCGTATCCGAAGGTGCGCCAGTATCTCGATGACGTGGTGGCGCAGGCGCACGAGGATGGCTATGCGACGACCATGTTCGGGCGCAAGCGCCACATCCCCGAGCTGCGTAGCTCGAACGTGAACCTACGCCACTTTGGCGAACGTACGGCGATGAACCATCCCATGCAGGGCTCCGCTGCTGACATCATCAAGCTTGCGATGATCCAGGTTAACGAGCGTCGCCGCGAAGAGGGGCTGCATGCGCATATGGTCTTGCAGGTGCATGACGAGCTCGACTTCGAGTGCCCGCTCGAGGAAGCCGATGCCATGGCCGCGCTTGTCGCCGATGTGATGGATAACGTGGTCGAGCTCAAGGTGCCGCTCATTGCCGATGTGCAGACCGGCCCCAACTGGGCGATCGCGCACTAGGGCTTCTTGAAAGCGGAGGGCGACGTACGCCGGAGCTCCGAGACCCAGCCGCTCCGGTCGCACGTCACCCTCCGCTTCATATGTGCGCAATGCAATTGCTTCTGCGCGAATGCCAGAAAGGCCGCCTCTTGCGCAGGGCGGCACACTGGGCTTGGCGACCGTTGGGGAGGGTTACCAGGTGCGCAGGCGTAGCCATTGGGCGGCGCTCGAAGATCCCTCGGCAATCGTCAGCAGGTTATGCGCGGTGATGTAGCCAGCGCTCTCTTGCGGCAGCTCGCCTTGCCATCCCTTGTTGTGATACCAGCTGCGTGCGTTGAAGTACGCCTGCAACCCGGGGTTCCTGAAGCTGTAGCCCATACGTGCGTACGGCTCGTTGCGTGCGATGCAAAGTTCTGCGTCGTTGAGGCCGAGTGCGCGCAGTTCGGCGACGCTGTAGGCCTTTTCGCTCGAGTTGGGGATGACGTAGCCGTCGTGCAGGGTGACCGTGCCCGTGAGTGTGCGCCCGCTGGCCGAGACCATGGAGACGTTGACCGCGCCATTGCTGACGCCGGGACCGTTCAGGTTGCTGCCACTCGAGCTCCCGCCGCTAGCATTACCGCTACCTGTGGAGCCGCCGCTTGCAGACCCGCCACTGGACCCGCCGGAGCTTGCGTTACCCGATGACGTACCGCCCGAGGTCGCCCCGCTCGAGCCTGTGCTCGAACCGGAATTGCCGCCCGTCGCCGGGCTTCCCGGCGCGCTAGCGCCTGGGGTCGCCACGTCGGGTGTGGTCGTCGAGGAAGACGAATCCGGCGTCGTGGTCGTGTCGCTCGCTTCCTTCCACTTCGCGTACAGCGTCATGTCTTGCGTGATGTCGACGGGGAAGCTGACCTCGTCGTTGTAGTCGGCATCGTAGTACCAGCCATCAAAGACGTAGCCGGGACGCGTGGGGTTGGCGGGGCGCTCGAGCTTGCCATTGTCGAGTATGTACTGGTTTCCGATGACGGTGCCGCCATCCGTGTCAAAGCTTACGGTCTTCGTGTTGCCTGTCGGGTTCGAGAAGAAGATGCCGAATGCCACGATGCAGCAGACGACGAGAACGGCAATGATGATCGTGATGATCTTCTTCTTGCCTGCACCTTTGCTGCTCGTGCTTGCAGCATCATAACGCGTGCTGCGTCGAGGGCGGGGAGTGGGGCGCGTGGATGCGCCGGTGCCGGCGGCCGTTGCGTTCGGCGTGGCGAGGTCGTCGATGAGGATCGGGGCGGTGTCGCTCGGCGAGGGCTTGCCCGCAGTGCTGGCTTTGGCGGCAGCTGTCGAGGCGCGCTCCTCAACGGGAATCTTGCCGGACTCGTTGGCGGGGTGCTTGATGGCGGGAATCCTGCCCGTGCTGCCGGTTCTGCGACGCGGTGTGGGACCCTTGGCCGACGAGGTGCTTGCTCCTGCGGCCTCAGTGGCACCATTCTGTGCCGGGCTACCGGACTCGCGTTTGGGCACACGCACTTCCCAGGGGCGCTCGATGGGCGCAGTCGGCTCGTTGGACATGTCCGACGGGAGCTTGATGACCTTGCGGTTCGGGTTCTGCTTTTCCTGTCTGCCGGCAACAGACATCTCCATCGGAGATCCGCATTCCGAGCAGAACTTCGCACCGTGAATATCACTGAAACCGCATCTGGCGCAACGCATTTTTGCTCCCCGTGTAATCGTTTAGACTGCGTGTAGAGTAGCATGTTCATACATATACTTGAACCCGGCTATTTTCTCTCAAATACGCACGGTATTTCAACTGGCATTTTCCATGTTCTCAAAAACACATAACCCAGGTTCGGACCAGAGATTCATTACAAACTTATTGATAGATTACGGGGGTTATGAGGTACAATATATCTTTGCGTGCGGAATAGGCCGCACCGTGATGTTTCTGTTGGCCCCGAGTAAAAAGCGTTCACCACGACTTATTCGCGGGCCCCGAAGGAAGGGGTCCTCTTGAGCGTAATCAAGAATCCTACCGTCATCGATGCAACCGAGATCTCCGACGAGGAGATGAACGCTCTCATCGATGGTACTATCAATCCGTTTGACGAAGGCGATTTGGTCACCGGCACCATCGTCAAGCTCGACCGCGATGAGGTCCTGCTCGACATCGGCTTCAAGTCCGAGGGTGTCATCCCCGTGCGCGAGCTCTCCATCCGTCGCGATGTCGACCCGTCCGAGGTCGTCAATCTGGGCGACCAGATCGAGGCTCTCGTGCTCCAGAAGGAGGACAAGGACGGCCGCCTCATCCTCTCCAAGAAGCGCGCCGAGTACGAGCGTGCCTGGATCAGTGTCGAGGAGAAGTTCAACAACGGCGAGAACGTCGAGGGCGAGGTCATCGAGGTCGTCAAGGGCGGTCTCATTCTCGACATCGGTCTGCGCGGCTTTCTGCCGGCATCCCTTGTCGATTTGCGTCGCGTGAAGGATCTCTCCACGTACATTCACTCCACCCTCGAGGCTCGCGTCATCGAGATGGACCGCAATCGCAACAACGTCGTGCTCTCCCGCCGCGTCGTCCTCGAAGAGGGCCGCAAGGCCGAGCGTGCCGAGGTCCTGGCCAAGCTCGCCAAGGGCATGCATCTCAAGGGCGTCGTCTCCAGCATCGTTGACTTCGGTGCATTCGTCGACCTGGGTGGCATCGACGGCCTGGTCCACATCTCCGAGCTCTCCTGGAGCCATGTCAATCATCCCTCCGAGGTCGTCAAGGTCGGCCAGGAGGTCGAGGTCGAGGTTCTCGATGTCGACATGAGCCGCGAGCGCATTTCGCTCGGCCTCAAGCAGACCACCGAGGATCCGTGGCGTACGCTCGTCAAGAACTACCCCGTCGGCTCTATCGTCGAGGGCACGGTTACCAAGCTCGTCCCGTTCGGCGCGTTCGTCGAGCTGGGCGATGGCATCGAGGGTCTGGTGCACATCTCCGAGATGGCATCCCGCCATGTCGATGTTCCGAGCCAGGTTTCCAACGTGGGCGATCCCGTCCAGGTCAAGGTCATGGACATCGATATGGATCGTCGTCGCATCTCGCTGTCGATGAAGGCCGCCGCCGAGACGCTTGGCGTCGAGATCGAGGTCGCCGAGCTCGAGAAGCCCGAGACCGACGAAGAGCCTGCTGGCGAGGTCGAAGAGGTCGTGACCGAAGAGCCCACGGAAGAGTAGAAAAGGCAGAGCTTGTCTAAGATTCTTCTTGGCATGAGCGGTGGCATAGATTCGTCTGTTGCCGCCTGGATTTTGAAGCGTGACGCTCACGAGGTGGTGGGCGTCACGCTTCGCTTTCATGACAGCCCGCAACGGGCTGCCGCAATCGAGCGTGCGCAGAGCTGCGCTCAGATGCTCGGTATCGAGCATCATGTCATCGACCTGTGCGACGAGTTTACCCGCGTGGTCAAAGAGGAGACGGCGCGTCAGTTCGCGCAGGGTCTCTTTCCCAATCCCTGCACTATCTGCACGCGTGACATCAAGATGAACGTGCTCTTCGAGCAGGCAGACCTTCTGGGCTGCGAGCTTGTAGCGACGGGACATTACGCACGCGTCACAAGTGATACGGCGGGCTTCCAGTTGCTGCCCTATCAGCTGCGTAAACCCCTCGACAAGTCCAAGGACCAGACATTCCTACTCTACGCGCTTTCCCAGGAGCAGCTCGCTCGTTGTGTCTTTCCGCTCGAAGACCTGCATAAAGGCGTCGTACGCCGCATGGCGATGCGTGCGGGCCTCATGCGCATCGCGCCGGTCAACGATGGCCAGGGCGAACCGTGCTTTTACGATGACGAGGGCTTCGTCGCATGGCTTGAAGGCGAAGGCGGCCTGGAGCGCGATACGGGTGATATCGTCTATCTGGGCGATAACTCCGTCATCGACAGCTACGAGGGCCAGTATCGCTTCGCACCGGACCAGAGCCTGGGTCGTTATGCCGTTGCGTGCGAAGTGAGCGAAGAAGACGGTGCGGCTTCTGATGAGACAGATGGACAGGGCATTTGTCTCATCGAGGATCAAATGAGACAAATGCCCTGTCCATCTGTCTCATCAGACGAGGAGCTCTTCGCCGTCTACAAGGATGTTGCCAATCATCGCGTATATGCCGCGACGCGCGCTGTCGCGGGTGCCGAGATGTGCCTGCTGCGCAATGTGCATTGGACGTCCATCGAGCCTCCCGAGGGCAAGCGCTCTTGTCGTGCGCGCATCACATATGACCGTAAGCCTGTGCCTGCGCAGGTCATCTGCAAGAGGGAAGGCGTCGTCGTTGCCTTCGGCGAACGTGTGGGTGGTATTCGCGCGGGTCAACCCATTGTTCTATATTCGGATGACCTCGTTTTGGGTGGCGGCATCGTCGCTGGCTAGAGGCGTACGAGAATCGAGTCGCTCATGGTGGATTTGGAGCATATGTCGCCAGCCGGTCGTGCGGCAGCAGAGCGCGCCGCGCGACGCAGGGCGCAAGCCGAAGACGCCGCCATACGTGCTGGCCTGCGTGCGGAAAACGAGGATGATGACGGATATGACCCGTATTCCGACTACATGGACATGCTCGCGCGCAGCTCACGCGAAGAGCCCGAAGCCGATCCATGGAGGTAGAAGCATCATGTACACGGTCATGGTGACAGGTGGCATCGGCTCGGGGAAGTCGAAGCTCGTCGAGTTGTTGTGCGAACGCGGGGCCGTTTCCATCGATCTTGACGAGATAAACCGCGGGCTCATCACGAGCAACGCCATGCTCATCTCCGAGCTTGCCGCCCGTTTTGGCGAGGAGATTCTTGACGAGGATGGTGCCGTCATTCCATCGCGTCTGGCACGTCTTGCGTTCGTGGATGAGCAATCCACGCGTGACCTCAACGCGATCTCGTTTCCCTACATCACCGAGGCGGCAACCAATTACATCCTCAATGTCGAGTGCGTGCCTCGGACCGATGCGAAGATTCTTGTTGTCGAGGTGCCGCTGCTCACCGAGGCCCCTGAATTCGCCCAGCTCGCCGATGAGGTGATCGCCGTGGCAGCGCCTCCTGACCTGCGGCTTGCACGTGCTGTCGCGCGGGGTATGGACGCTTCTGATGCGTTGGCACGCATACGGATGCAGCCGACCGATGCCGAGCGTGCCTTGATTGCCGATACGGTATGTGAGAACATATGTTCGATTGAAGAACTTGGCAATTGGGCCGATGCTTGGTACGCCGAGCGCATGGAAATGCTCGAGAATCAGGAGAGCTAGACATGGACAGCGCGCAGAGTGCACTCATCAACGGTCGACGTGAACGGGGTAACCCATTCAAGTGCGTTGCTCCCTACGAGCTTTCCGGCGATCAGCCGCAGGCGGTCGAGCGTCTCGTGAACGGCATACAAGATGGCATGCGCTACCAAACGCTGTTGGGCGTCACGGGTTCGGGTAAGACCTTCACGATGGCCAAGGCCATCGAGCGTCTTCAGATGCCCACGCTCGTGCTCGCGCCCAACAAGACGCTTGCTGCCCAGCTTGCGAGCGAGCTCAGGGAGTTCTTCCCCGACAATGCCGTCAACTACTTCGTGAGTTATTACGATTACTACCAGCCCGAGGCGTACGTTCCGCAGACCGATACCTATATCGAGAAGGATTCCTCGATTAACGAGGAAGTCGAGAAGATGCGCCATGCGGCAACCTCGGCGTTGCTCACGCGCAAGGATGTCATCGTCGTCGCGTCCGTGAGCTGCATATACGGCATTGGCTCACCCGAGAATTACGCCGAGATGGCGGTGTTCGTCGACCGCGACGTGCCGCTTGATCGTGACGAGTTCATTTACCGGCTCATCGACATGCAATACGATCGCAACGATTATGAGCTCGAGCGCGGCACCTTTCGGGTGCGCGGCGACAGCGTCGACGTGTTTCCGCCGTATATGGACAATCTGCTGCATTTCGAGTTCTTCGGTGACGAAGTCGAGGAGATTATCGAGGTAGATCGCATCACGGGCGAGGAGGTGATGAGCTTTTCCTCGACGCCCATCTGGCCCGCCTCGCATTACGTGACCAACCGTCCGAGTGTCGAGAAGGCACTTATCTCGATTTCGGACGAGCTGCGCGAACGTTTGGATGATCTCAAGAAGAACGGCAAGCTGCTGGAGGCACAGCGTCTCGAACAGCGTACCTCGTACGACCTCGAGATGCTCGAGACAATGGGCTTTTGCACGGGCATCGAGAACTACTCACGTCATCTAGATGGGCGTGAAGCAGGCGAGCCGCCCTACACCTTGCTTGACTACTTCGGTGGTAGCGATTTCCTGACCTTCATCGACGAGAGTCACGTAACCGTGCCGCAGGTGCGTGGCATGCACGAGGGCGACCGTAGCCGCAAGATCACGCTCGTCGAGCATGGCTTTCGCTTGCCAAGCGCGCTCGACAACCGCCCGTTGCGTTTCGACGAATTCGAGCAGCGCATCCCCCAGTTTATCTTCATCTCGGCCACTCCGGGCGATTACGAGGAGCGCGTGAGCGAGCAGACGGTCGAGCAGATCATCCGTCCCACGGGCCTGCTCGACCCCGAAATCGTCTTGCGCCCTACCAAGGGTCAGGTCGACGACTTGCTGGCGGAGATTCAAGAGGTCGTCGCGTGTGACGAGCGCGTGCTCGTGACCACGCTCACCAAGAAGATGGCCGAAGAACTCACGGATTTCCTGCTCGACCAGGGCGTGAAGGCAAACTACCTGCATAGCGATATCGGCACGGTCGAGCGTGTCGAGATTCTGCGCGAGCTGCGCATGGGCAGTTTCGACGTGCTCGTCGGCATCAACTTGCTGCGTGAGGGCCTCGACTTACCCGAGGTGAGCCTCATCGCGATTCTCGATGCCGACAAGGAGGGCTTCCTGCGTAACAAGCGCAGCCTCATCCAGACCATTGGCCGTGCCGCCCGCAACGTGAGTGGCCGCGTCATCATGTACGCAGATAACGTGACTGATTCTATGCGCATCGCCATCGACGAGACGGCGCGCAGACGCCATATCCAGATGGCTTACAACGAAGAGCACGGCATCGAGCCCAAGACCATTCGCAAGGCCATTTCCTCGATTATGGACGAGCTGTCCGAGGGCAAGAGCGCCCAGGAGATATCGACGAGCAAGGCGCTTGCCGATGATATCGCGCTGCTCGGACGCGACGAGGTGCTGCGCATGATCGACTCGCTCGAGGAACAGATGGCCGAGGCGTCCGAGGCACTTGATTTCGAGACGGCAGCCCATCTGCGCGATCAGGCGGTGAGCCTGCGCGCCAAGGTCGAGAGTACCGACGAAAACGACGCGCTCGCGCGTCTGAAGGCAACGTCGCGTCGCGGTTCGACTATGGGCACCCGCAAGAACCTCGGCAAACGTCGCGGGCGCTGAGACGGGCAATCTCGACGTTCGGTGCCACGCTCGCGTAGCGTTTAGTACGCCACGCGGACTGGGACAAATGACCTGTCCAACTGTCCCAGTCCCTCCCTCGTCCTTTCAAGGTAGTTTCACCCGATCAGTAATACACGGTCTCGTCGTAGTCCGTGTCGTGCCTGTCGCCGCATGCGGCACAGAAGATGGGATTGACGTGGTCGACGACGCGCTCGTTGTAGGCGTTCGAATGGCGCTGGTCACAAACTGGGCACCGTGTCCACTCGATACGTGTTTTGCCCGCTATCGTGATCTCTCGTGCCGTTGAGGCCTGATGATGCACCGTACGATAGACGGTTTGCTCTCTATATGCCGTGTGGTGCACGACGTAGCCGGTCTGGGGCTCCGGGTCGGGCGTTGCGTTTGCGGGCTCTGCCGGCAGGGGCGTGGATGATGCCTGTGCGACCTCGTCTGAGCGACTGTCCGTCTCGTCAGAAGAAAGCTGTCGCGCGTCGAGTGCGCCGTCCACCTCGGCGGTCATGTCCGTCTCGCTCCCGGCATCGTTGCCGGTGGACGCATCATTGCCGGTCACAGGCATGATGACGCCGCTATAGGAATCGGGATGCTCGGATCGCCCGCTCATCTGTGGTTGGGGTGGGGTCTCATCGCCTTGCGCTGGATTTGCGTGAACCGCCCATGCGAGCCCTCCCGCGCCTCCGATGAAGATGACAAGAGAGATAGCGAATATCGTCAGGTCTCTTGCGTGTCGTGCCTGTGTTGATGCCGTGCGTCTGTTCCTCCTCGAGACGCGCTGCTTCAAATTGCCTCCCTAGTTGGTGAAGATGAGGGTGATGATGACGATGATGATGAGAATGAATGCCAGGATTTGAAAACGCACAAGCCATGTGTAGCGATTCTCCTTGCGAATCATCTTGGCGATTTCCTCGTCGCTCTTGTCCGGATGGGTGAGCTTGAGGTACTGGTCGTAGCTCATGTCCTCGGGGGCTTTTGCCTCCTCGGACTGCTCTTGCTCGGGCGCTATGCTGGCTACCGCTTGCTCGTCTTGGGGCGGTTGCGGACGCTCGTCGGTCATCATGCCTCCTGTGGTCGTACATGGCGCATACAGTGTAGCGCATGCCATGGCACGTGCGCGCGAAAGAGGCGAATCATGGAGAATGCGAAGCTTTCCCTTTTATCGGTTTTATTACGGAGTGCGCCGTATACCCCGCTTGATATGGTACCTTTCTCAGCGGATGATTTCTCAACCAGGAGGACCACATGACCCTGTTGAAGCGCGTTCGTTTGGCACTTGCCATCGCTGGCGTGACGGCTCTTGCCTGCCTGTGTTTGTCTGGATGCGGTGAGCCGCTTGCGGCGACCTATGATGGAGGCAATGTCACCGAAGATGACGTCACGCTAACTATCGAGAATATGCGCACCTACTATGAGCTCACCGAAGACGCCGATTGGGCCGAGTTCGTGAAGACCCGCGCGTATGACACGGGGGAGAGCAGCATGCAGACTGCCGTCGAAAAGGCCGCTGCGGCGAACAAGCCCGCTGAAGATACGACTGATGGCACGGCCGAGGACATGCGCGAGTACGTCATCGAGCAGATTGTTCGCAGCGAACTCGTTCAGCGCGAAATCAGGAATAGAAAAATCGAAATCACTGACGAGGAGGTAGATGCTTACGTTGAGCAGCAGCGTGCCTATGTCGAATCCCGACTTATGGAGGGCGTGTTCGAAAGTGTCTTGCAGCGTCAGGGCTACAAGGACCTGAACGAGTATCGCGAGGAGATTCGCGAGCAGCTCAAGCAGCTCAAATTGCAAAACGACGTTTCCACCATCACGACCGATGACGGTCAGGAAATTTCCGGCAAGGCGGCTTGGAACATATGGTTCGATAAGCTCTTCGAGGATGCTCACGTGAAAATCAATCCGGCTCCTGAGCCGCTGTCCTACGCGATCGTCGAGATCGCCGAGACGCCGGCAGATGACGGAGCGGCGACGAGCGAATAGCACGACAGATACAAGAGAAAGTCTCGATTCGGGGAACAGGGGAGCAGCATGTATTCGAAGAAGACCATCAAGGATGTCGATGTCGCCCACAGGCGCGTGCTCGTGCGCGTCGACTTCAACTGCCCGCTCTACGAGGGAACGGTCGTGGACGACACGCGCATTCGCGAGGCGCTTCCGACTATCCGCTATCTGCTCGACCATGACGCGCGCGTCATCATCGCAAGCCATCTTGGTCGTCCCAAGGGCGGCAGCCAGTTCGAGAGCCAGTTCTCGATGATGCCCGTCGCCATGCGTCTCATCCAGTTGCTCGGCCGTCCGGTATCGGTCATTGGCGGCGAGAAGATTGCCGGCGAGGACGCGCTTTCCGCATCGCTCGCGCTCAAGGACGGGCAGATCATGATGCTCGAGAACCTGCGTTTCGATGATGGCGAGAAGTCCTGCGACCTACAATTCGTGCATCGCCTTGCGTCATTGTGCGACATCTACGTCAACGACGCCTTTGGTGCGGCGCACCGCGCTCACGCCTCCATCAGTGGTGTGCCGGAGTTCGTTCCGGCCGTGAGCGGTCTCCTGCTTGCCAAGGAAGTCGAGACGCTCACCTCGATGCTCGAGGATCCCAAACGTCCTTTCGTCGCGATTTTGGGCGGCTCGAAGGTCTCCGATAAGATTGGCATCATCAATAACCTCATGGACATCGCAGACACCATTCTCATCGGCGGTGCCATGATGTTCACCTTCCTCGCTGCCCAGGGCTATTCGGTCGGCCAGTCCAAGATGGAGGCCGACATGGTCGATACGGCTCGTCAGATGCTCGAGACCGCCAAGGAAAAGGATGTCAACCTCGTGATTCCCGTTGACGTCAAGATGGCCGATCAATTCTCCGATCTCGCCTATACCGAGGCGGTCGATGTCAACGCCATTCCCGATGACATGATGGGTCTCGATATCGGCCCCAAGACTGGCCGCATGTATCGCGAGATTATCCGCGAGGCAGGCACCGTGTTCTGGAACGGTCCCATGGGTGTCTTCGAGTTCCCATCCTTCGAGCTCGGGACGCGTTGTGTTGCCGAGGCGGTGGCCGCATCCGACGCGACGAGCATCATTGGCGGCGGAGACTCGGTCGCGGCCATCAAGAAGTTTGACCTGGCCGATCAGGTCACGTTCATCTCGACCGGCGGCGGCGCCTCGATGCGCCTGCTCGAAGGCAGGGAACTTCCGGGTGTCATGGCATTGATGGACAAAGAGGCGTAAGACGACGAAACGAGGAGCAACGATGTTTGGCTCAGCACAGCAAAGCGGTAAGCGTGTGCCCATGATTGCGGGCAATTGGAAGATGAACGAGACGACGGTCGAGGCCGTCACGCTCGCACAGCAGATTTCGTTCGAGTCCGATAAGGGTTGGGAGGCCATCGAGGTCGTCATCTGCCCGCCGTTCACGGATCTCAAGTCTGTCCTCAATGTGCTCGTGTTCGATCACTCAAGCATCAAGCTTGGAGCCCAGGATGTGTTCTGGGAGCCCGATGGTGCCTATACGGGAGCCATCTCGACCACGATGCTCAAGGAGCTTACCTGCGAATACTGCATCGTCGGGCATTCGGAGCGTCGCGAATACTTCGGTGAGACCGATGAGACGGTCAACAGGAAGATTAAAGCGCTGCTCGCGCAGGGGATTGCTCCCATCATGTGCTGTGGCGAGAATCTCGACGTGCGCGAGGCGGGCGAGACGCTCGACTTCATCGGCGAGCAAGTGCGCGAGGGCTGGGCAGGCGTCGATGCCGAGGGCATCGCGAAATCCGTCATCGCCTATGAGCCCATCTGGGCCATCGGCACGGGTCGTGCCGCCACGCCCGAGCAGGCGCAGGAGGCATGCGCGCATATCCGCTCGGTCGTTGCCGACTTTGCGGGTGCGGACGCGGCGAGCAAGGTGCGCATCCTCTACGGCGGCTCGATGAACACAGGCAATGCCGAGCTGTTTTTGCCCCAGCCCGATATCGATGGCGGCCTCATCGGCGGCGCCTCGCTGGATGCCAAGGCGTTTTCCACGCTCGTCGAGATGGCGCTCAAGACGAAATAGCCGTATAACAGACGACGATTGTTTCCGGGGCAACGTTGGTTGCCCCGGCTCGTTATAAGGAGCATGCGATATGAAACCGGTTCTGTTAGTGATCATGGATGGCTTCGGCCTTGCTGAAGATGGCCCCGGAAACGCCATCTCGCTTGCCCGCAAACCCTATTTCGACAAGCTATGGGAAACGCGTCCACACGTGACGCTCGGTGCATCGGGGCGTGATGTCGGCCTTCCCGATGGGCAGATGGGTAACTCCGAGGTCGGCCATCTCAACATGGGGGCCGGGCGCGTCGTGCACCAGGAGCTCACGCGCATCAACGATGCATGCGAGGATGGCAGCATCGAGCAAAACGAGGTCATTATCGAGGCGATGGACGCCGCCATCAAGATTAATCATCCCATTCACCTCATGGGACTTCTTTCCGATGGGGGCGTGCACAGCAACATCGAGCATCTCGAAGCTCTCATCGAGATGGCGGCCAAGCGGGGTAGTCGCGACATTCGCATTCACGCCTTTCTGGACGGTCGCGATGTCGATCCCAAGAGCGGCGCCGGCTTCGTTCAACGCATCGTCGATTTCTGCGATCACATCTTCAACGATTACGAAGGCGCTCAGGCCGAGATCGCGACGATTTCGGGACGTTACTACGCGATGGACCGCGACAAGCGCTGGGATCGCGTGCAGCAAGCGTGGAACGCGATTGCCATCGGTGCGGGCAAGGGCTTTGCGCGCAATCGTCCCGTAGGTGCCGTCGAGGCGTCCTACAAGGCGGACATCACCGACGAGTTCGTCATTCCCACAGTGCTCAACCATCGCGGCGTGAACGATGGCGACACCATCATCTTCTTCAACTTCCGCCCCGATCGCGCACGCGAGCTCACGCGCGCCTTCGTGGATAGGGATTTCGACGGTTTCCCACGCCCCAACGTGGCCGATGTCAACTTCGTCTGCCTCACCGAATACGACCCGACCATCGATGCGCCAATCGCCTTTCCCAAGGCGTTCCCGGAAAACACGCTCGCCGACTTGCTCGCGACGCAAGGCCTGCGCCAGTTTCATATCGCCGAGACCGAGAAATACGCGCACGTCACCTTCTTCTTCAATGGCGGCGTGGAGCAACCCAAGGAAGGAGAGGAGCGCAAGCTCATCGCCAGTCCCAAGGTCGCGACCTATGACCTGCAGCCCGAGATGTCCGAACCACTCGTTACCGAGGCTCTCGAGCAGGCGATTAACGATGATGCGGCCGATGTCTACATCGTCAACTACGCCAACTGCGATATGGTCGGGCACACGGGCATCATCGAGGCTGCCACGGCTGCCGTCGAGGCCGTCGACCACGGGCTATCCCATGTGGTCGAGGCGGTTTTGTCCAAGGGAGGCGCTGCGCTCATCACGGCCGACCACGGCAATGCCGACAAGATGCTTTCAGATGACGGCGAAAGTCCGTTCACGGCCCATACGACGGCACGCGTGCCGCTCATTCTGGTGAGCGAGGATGAATCGCTCGGCCTTGCCGATGTGCCGGAGGCGCGCCTGGCTGACGTCGCTCCCACGCTCATCGACTTGCTCGGAATCGAGAAACCCGAGCAATGGACGGGAAATTCACTGTTGACCCGCGAATAGGAACTGTTAGAATGTCTAACCTGTGATGCGCGTTGCGTGTCACGCGTGTAAGAAGGAAAGGTATTTCGTGGACGCGATACTCAATGTGATGCACTCGGCGCCGTTTATGTACGTCATTCTGGTCCTCTGGGCCGTCTCGGCAATCGGGCTCATCATCTTCGTGCTCATGCATTCGGGCAAGGGCACGGGCGTTTCCGAGGTCATCGCCGGCAGCATTTACGGCACCGACACGGGATCGAGTATCGTCGAGCGCAACCTTGACCGAATGACGGTTATCTTTGCGGTCGTGTTCATGGTATCCTTGCTTCTCCTGATGATTTCCTTCCCCACGGGGTCGGTTCACTAGTCATCAGGGCTATTTGAAAAGTCGGAGTGGCGGAATGGCAGACGCGCTAGCTTGAGGTGCTAGTGCCCACATTACGGGCGTGGGGGTTCAAGTCCCCCCTCCGACACCAGTAAAAACGAGACCCGCTTAGGCGGGTCTTTTTGTGTCTACAAGCGGTTTTTGGGTAAAAAGAAGAGGACCCGCCTGAATGGATGAGAGGAGAAGGCGGGTCCTCACAAGGAGGGATGCGACTAAACGTCGCGACTGATTCGTGTGCCGAGTCAAATAGCTTGTTTTGACGAATCAGGCGGGTAAGTTGGGGAGACCTTCCCGCTGACATGCAATATACGCGCATCGCGTTCAAAATGGGGCAAATTCGCATTCTCGCCACATCTTTTTAACTCTCCTGTTGCTTTTTATGCCGTTTTGTGTAGACCCTGTGATGAAAAGCGCTTCGTCCATATCTTGATAATCTCTCAAGACTATATCCTAGATGTTGATAATTGCCGATAGTCCTATCTATTCGCGTTTTCGCAAATCCCCTCTCTTCACAAGGTTCTCATAAACGCGAAGCGTAGAGAGCCCTGCGTGTGCATGGGGAGGCTGCTTCGCTTCGACGGTCACTTCTTGGCAGCCCGCTTCGCGGTCTTTACGGCGCTCCCTCGTACCTTCGCTTCGCAGCCTCCCCATGCACACACATCCGCGTTTAGGCGAAAAATGCCCTGTCCATTTCCTCACTCGGCGACGCTGAGTGCTATACTTCGCGTCACTGCGTTGATGGAGACAGTCGCATGCTTTCATGAGGCGGAACGCCAGAGACGCGCCCGTGTTGCTGGAAGGGCGCGATGCGTCAGATGCATGCGAGTTCACTCCGGAGCTGCTCGTTGAACGGCATTTGCCCACTAGATGAGCCGGGCGCTCCCGATACAGGGCACAAACGAGCGGGCTGCAGGATGCAGCCAACCGAGGTGGTACCGCGGGTTATCTTGATCCGTCCTCGCATGTCATGCGGGGGCGTTTTTTATTGCCCTCACGTCGTGTGGACGATTGGTCGAAAGGACAAGAGAATGGCGTTGAAGGAAGAACTGGAAGGCTTACGCGACGAGACGCTTGCCGCCATTTCGAAGGCCGAGACGAGCGACGCGCTCGAGGAAGTGCGCATCGGCGTGCTCGGCAAGAAGGGTTCGCTCACCACCGTGCTGCGTAGCATGCGCGATGTTCCCAAGGAGGAGCGTCCCATTGTCGGCAAGCTCTCCAACGAGGTGCGTGATGTCATCGAGGCGGCACTGGACGAGCGCAAGACGCTGCTCAAGGCCTCCGAGCTCGATGCCCAGCTCGCTGCTGGCGCCGTCGATATCACGCTGCCTGGGCGCTGCATGCCCATCGGCAGCGAGCATCTCATCAACCGCATCATTCGCGAGTGCACCGACATCTTTGCGGGTATCGGGTACGAAGTCGAGGGTGGTCGCGAGATCGAGACCGATTGGTACAACTTCACGGCGCTCAACGCTCCCAAGGATCACCCGAGTCGCTCGATGCAGGATACCTTCTACATCGTCGACAGGAGCGGCGAGCAGAGCGTGGTGCGCGGCGAGAGCGACGTGCTGTTGCGCACGCAGACCTCGGGCACGCAGGTGCACGTCATGGAAGAGAAAAAGCCGCCCATCTACATGATCAGCCCGGGCAAGGTGTATCGCCACGATGTCGCCGATCCTTCGCATCTGCCGCAATTCCATCAGATCGAGGGCCTCGTCGTGGACAAGGGCATCACCTTCGGCGACCTCAAGGGCACGCTCGACTACTTCATCAAGCAGTTCTTCGGCGAGGAGCGCAAGACGCGCTTCCGCGCGCACTTCTTTCCCTTCACCGAGCCGAGTGCCGAGGCGGATGTCTCGTGTGGCATCTGCGGCGGCGAGGGGTGCCGCTTCTGCAAGCACACGGGCTGGGTCGAGATTCTCGGCTGCGGCATGGTAGACCCCAACGTCTTCGAGAACGTCGGCATCGACCCCGAGGTGTATACGGGCTTTGCCTTCGGCGTGGGCGTCGAGCGTCTCGCCTGTCTCAAGTATGACGTGCCCGACCTGCGCATGCTGCTCGAAGGCGATATGCGCTTCCTGCGTCAGTTCTAGCCCGCAACGTTTGTAGTAGATAAGGAAACTACCATGCTTGTTTCAATGAAATGGCTCGACTCTATGGTCAAGGTGCCCGATCCCCTGCAGGACTTCTGCGACAGGCTCGACTTGACCGGAACCGGTGTCGAGGGCGTCGAGACTCTGGGAGCAGATCTCGAGGGCGTGAAGATCGGTCTCGTCAAGACATGCGAGCCGCATCCCGATAGCGATCATATGCACGTGACGACCATCGACTTCGGCGATGGTGCCGAGCCGACGCAGATCGTGTGCGGAGCACCCAACGTGCGCGCGGGCCTCAAGGTCGCCGTCGCGACCATCGGCACGGTGCTGCCCGGCGACTTCAAGATCAAGAAGTCGAAGCTGCGCGGTGTCGAGAGCTGCGGCATGATCTGCTCGGAGCGCGAGCTCAACCTGGGAAGCAGTCATGACGGCATCATGGAACTGCCCGAGGATGCGCCGCTGGGCGAGTCGTTCGCCGCTTGGCGTGGGCTTTCCGACACGGTACTCGATCTCGAGATCACGCCGAACCGCCCCGACTGCCTCTCGATGAAGGGCTTTGCGCGTGAGGTCGGCGCGATGTACCACGTACCGTGGCACTACGATCCTCCCTGTGACGTGCCCGGTCCCACCAACGCGGAGGACGTGCGCGATTTGGTCTCGGTCGAGATCGATGACCCCGAGCTCTGCCAGCGCTACACCGCACGCATCATCCGCGACGTTAAAGTTGGCCCCTCGCCGCAATGGCTCGTCGAGCGCATCACGGCTCTCGGTGCCCGCCCCATCAACAACGTCGTTGACGTGAGCAACTACATCCTCTTCGAACTGGGTCAGCCCCTGCACACCTTCGATCTGCGCGCGTTTCCCAAGGGGGCCGACGGCAAGCACCATGTGGGCGTTCGCGCCGCGCACGATGGCGAGAAGTTCACGACGCTCGATGGCGAGGAGCGCACACTCACCAGTGACATGGCGCTCATCACCGACGGCGAGAACCCCGTCGCGCTCGCCGGCGTCATGGGTGGTTTGGACAGCGAAGTCACCGAGACGACGACTGACGTGCTCCTGGAGAGCGCGACCTTCTCGACGGCCCATACGAGCCGCACCTCGCGCAATCTCTCGCTCGTGAGCGAGGCGTCCATCCGCTACGAGCGCGGCGTGGACGCGACCACGTGCGACGAGTATTCCGCCATTGCCGCCGCCCTCATCGCCGAGGTCGCAGGCGGCACGGTATGTCTCGAGGTGGTCGACGAATATCCCGTGCGTACCGAGCGTGCGCACCTCACGCTGCGTCCCGACCGCCTACGTGCGCACATCGGCGCCGATATCAGCGACGAGGAACAGTTCCGCATCCTCACCGATCTGGGCTGCGATGTCGAAGGCGAACCGGGTGACAAGCAGGTCGAGGTCATCGCTCCGACCTTCCGCCCCGATCTCGTTCGCGAGATTGACCTGTACGAGGAGGTCCTGCGCATCTACGGCATGGATCGCATCCCCTCGACGCTTCCAGGCGGCGCGCATGCCGGTGGACGCACGTCTGACCAGCAGCGCATCGAGCTGATGGCCCAGACGCTGCGCGCCTGCGGCCTGAACGAGACGATGACCTATTCGCTCGTCTCAAGCGAAGACATGGAGAAGCTGGGCATGCCCGAGGAGGGGCGTGGCGAGGCCGTCGAGATCATCAATCCGATGAGCGGCGAGCAGTCCGTCTTGCGCCGCAGCATCATCCCCGGTCTGCTGCGTAGCGTTGCCTATAACCAGAGCCGCGGCGTCTTCGATGTCCAGCTCTTCGAGCGTGGCGTCGTCTTCGGCGCGGCCGAGGGGCGCAAGTCCCCCAAGGAGCGCACGATGCTTGCCGGCGTGCTCGCGGGCTCGTTCACGCTGCCAGGCTGGAACCAGGCGACACAGCCCATCGACTTCTTCGATGCCAAGGGCATCGTCGAGAACCTCATGCGCGAGCTCTGCGTGCAGAAGCTCCAGTTCAAGGCGCTCGATTCCGACGAGGCCCCGTGGCTGACGCCGGGTCGTGCCGCAAGTGTCATCGCCGGTGGCCGTGTCCTGGGATGGGTCGGAGAGATTCACCCGCTCGCATGCCAGGCGTTTGACGTGGAAGGAACGGTTGCCGCGTTCGAATTCGACGTGCATCAGCTGCTTGGCGTGACCGAGTACATGCGCCCCTATGTTGACGTGCCGGTCTATCCGGGTATCGAGGTCGACCTCGCGATCGTCGTCGACGAGGACGTGACGGCCGAGCGCATCGAGCAGTGCATCACGAGCGCTGGCAAGAAGGGCCCCTTCGAGAGCGTGCGCCTCTTCGACGTCTATCGCGATGACGAACGCGTGGGCGTGGGCAAGAAGTCCATGGCGTTCAGGATCACCTATCGTGCGAGTGACCGCACCCTCACGAGCGAGGAAGTCGAGAAGGCACATGAGCGCATCGTCGCCAAGGTCATGAAGGCGACGGGCGGCGAGGTGAGGAGCTGAGACCGCGCGACGTTTGCCCGAGGACGTCGTGCGGGCTCTACCGTGTGTGTTAGAGTGCCAGCTCGCTCGCTATCTCAGATATTTGTAGAAGGCAGCGCAGGAGCCTTCGCTCGAGACCATGCACGGGCCTATGGGGTGCTCCGGGCTGCATGCGCTCGCGAAAAGCGGGCACTCGCTCGGGTCCATGACGCCGCGCAGCACATCGCCACAACGGCAGCCCTTCGGCTCAATCGTCGGCTCGACTACGGGTGCGAACTTGGCAAGCGCATCGAAGTTTGCGTATTCGTCGCGTAGCTTGTATCCCGAATCGGGGATGAGACCCAGCCCACGCCATGTGGCATCGCAGGGTTCGAATGCCTCGTCGATGGTCGCCTGGGCATCGACGTTGCCTTCGTCCTGCACGCCGCGACGGTAGTCGTTGACGATCTCGGCCTCGCCACGTGCGAGCATACGCAGCAAGATTGCGATGCCGCCGAGCAGGTCGATGGGCTCGAATCCCATGATGCAACTCGGAATGCCGTACGTGTTCGCCAAGAACTCGTACGGCATGCGCCCGATGATCGTCGAGACGTGACCGGGCAGGATGAGCGCGTCGATTGCGACTTCGGGGTCGTTGACGAGTGCCTCGAGGGTGTGGGGTACGGTCTTATGCGCGGCAAACACGCTGAAGTTCTCGACACCCGCGAGCTTGGCGCGTTTGATGGTCGATGCGATGAGCGGGGTGGTTGTCTCGAAACCCACGCCCACGAAGATGATCTCGCGGTCGGGGTTTTCCTGTGCGCAACGCAAGCCGTCGAGTGGCGAGTAGACGATGCGGATGTCGCGGCCCGCGGCCTTCTCCTCGTTGAGCGAGGAAGTGGAGCCAGGCACGCGTGTCATGTCGCCGAAGGTCGTGATGATGACGTCATCGAGGCGCGAAAGCGCGATGACGGTATCGATATCCTCGTTTGCCGTGACGCAGACGGGGCACCCTGGACCGCTCACGAGCTTGATGCCGTTGGGAAGTATGCTGCGAATGCCCGCGCGTGCGAGCGCGACCGTATGCGTACCGCAGACTTCCATGAGCCTGATCTTGCCACCGCGTCGCTCGAGTGCTGCCGGGGCAATCTCCTCGATGACGCCGATGAGTTCCTGGCCGAGTTTGGGGTCGCGGAATCCGGAGAGGTCGAGCATTAGGCGACACCCGTGCCCATGCCGGGGTGATCTTCGTCGATGAGCTCGGGGAATTGCCTGATGAGCTCGAGGGTTTCGTTGGCGAACTGCTCGTCGATGATCTCGATGCCGTAACCGGCGTGCATGAGCACCCAATCGTTCACCTTGACCTTGGGGACAAGATCGAGCGCCACTTCGCGCGTGACGCCCATGACATCGACGGTGCCCATCATGAGCTTCTCGTCGAGCTCCTTGACCTGAGCGGGTATTGCCAAGCACATGTCTATTCCTCCAAACGCGCACGACAGACAATTGCCTGACCGTACGAGATGCATCCATCATTGGGCGGAAGGTCTCGATTGACGTAAACCTCGAAACCCAGATCGCCCAGGCGTTCGCGAAGCTGAGAGGAGAGGATGCGATTGACCATGCAACCGCCGCTCAGGGCGATGTTCCTGATCCCCGTCTCGCCGTGCGCGCGCACCGTTTGCTCGATGATAGCGCCTGTGAGCCCCTCGTGAAACGTCCGCGCCGTGAGCGGAGAATCGCTTTCACGTTCGCGCCAAGCAGCGGCCTCGAGCAAGCATGCCGCCTCGCCGTCATAGCCGGGATGCGCGCAGATACCCAGGAGCGCGCTCACGCCATCGAAGAGACGACCGGCAGACGAGCACACTGGCGTATTGAGGCCCTTGTCGATCATCTGGTCGAGCAACGCTCGGTTTTCGAGGTGCTCGAGGAAGTTCGCGAATTGCGGATTGTCGAGCGCGAACTGTCCGAAGAACGGATCGCCAAGCTCGCTGTAGGCCCTGAGCAGCGCATATGCGGTGCGTTCGGGGTTGAGGATGGCGGCGGCGCCTCCGGGAAGCGCGAAGCCCGGCAGGTGCCAGAAGCGCTCGAATTCGCCGCGCGCGGCGACGAGAATCTCGCCACCCCAGATCGTGCCGTCTGTCCCGTAGCCCGTGCCATCGAGCGCGATTCCGATGACGGGGCCTTGCAGCTCGTTCTCGCCGAGTACCGAGGCGATGTGCGCATGATGATGCTGCACTTCGATAAGCGGCAGGTCATGCTCATGTGCATAATCGCGCGCCCATTTGCTCGCGAGATACTCGGGATGCATGTCGCAGGCAATGACCTGCGGGTGCGTATCGAAGAGTCGTTCGTAGCGTTCGCGCGCTTCTTCCCATACGCGCATGGCGCCCAGGTGCTCGAGGTCACCAAGGTGCTGCGAGACATAGGCGCGCTTGCCATCAAGGAAGGTGAAGGTCGCCTTCTGTTCGGAGCCGGTGGCAAAGATGGTGGGGTGGTGGGCGTGGTGTGGGGGGGGGGGGGGGGGGCGGGGGGGGGGCGGGGGGGCCCCCCCCTAACATCACGCCAGAGGATGAGGGGCGCGGGCGCGTATCCGCGTGCGCGGCGTATCATTTGCTCTTCGCCATCGGCGTCGATGCGCATGACGGAGTCATCGTAGCGTGCGACGATCGCGCGGTTGTTGCCGAGAAAGCCATCGACGATGTGTCCGAGCGCATCGAGTGCCTCGCGGTCGGTGGCGACGATGGGCTCGCCGCTGCGGTTGCCGCTCGTCATCACGAGGGGCGTGTCGAGCTCGTGCATGAGCAGGTGCTGCAGGGGTGTTGCCGGAAGCATGATGCCGATCTCGGGCAAGTCTCCTGCGACATTCATGGCGATGGGGGAGCCGGGTTTGCGCTCGAGTAGCACGATGGGACGTGCGGGGCTTTCGAGTAGACTGGCTTCCCGCTCGCTCACCTTTGCATGCGCACGGGCCATGTCAAGGTCGCGCACCATGACGGCAAGCGGTTTGCTGGGGCGACGCTTGCGGGTACGCAGGCGCCCGACGGCGCCTTCGTTGCAAGCGTCGCATGCCAGGTGCCAACCACCCAGTCCCTTGATCGCAAGCACGTCACCTGCATGCAGTCGCTGCGCCGCGCATCCTATGATTGCGTCTGACTCCTCCCGCGTGAGGTGCTGCTTGTCAAGTTGCAACGTACCTTCGTCATCGAGGGTGCAGGTGTCTGGAGAAGTTTCTGGTTGGACGGTGGCGGGGGAAGCCCCTCTCGTCGAGACCGTTTTGACTCCTCGCGGGACTTCCCCCGCCACCGTAGTGCCAGCTTCACACTGCGTCGCTTCCCGTGCGTCTATCAAGTAAAGTCGTGGCCCGCAATCGAAGCAGGCATCGGGCTGCGCATGATAGCGGCGATTGGTCATGTCGGCGTACTCGGCGGCGCACTGCGGGCACATCTCGAAAGCGCTCATGGAGGTCACGGGGCGGTCGTAGGGGAGGTCCTCGATGATGGTGAAGCGAGGTCCGCAGTTCGTGCAGTTGATGAAGGGATAGTGGTAACGTCGGTCCTGCGGGTCGAAGAGCTCGCTTACGCAGGCGTCGCAGGTGGCGAGATCGGGACTGACGAGCGTGTTCGTATGCTCGTTACGTGCTGATGCGCGAATGGAGAAGTCGGGAAGGTCCTCAAGCGCGCTTGTCTGCGATGAGATTTCAAGGATGCGAGCGGCTGCAGGGGCATTATCAACGAGCGTTTTCTCGAATTCGTCCAATACGTCGTCATCCTCGTGCTGGATTTGAATCTCGACGCCATGGGAGTCATTGAGCACCCATCCGGTGCATTTAAGCGCGCGGGCACAGCGCACGACATGGGGTCTGAATCCCACGCCTTGCACGATGCCATTGAGATGTATCCGACGTGCCTGCATGTATCGCCTTTCATGTAATGACGAGTGTACCATGCACGCCTTTACGAAACGCAAACGTGCGGTCAACGGGCGGTGGCTTGAAGCGCCTATCCAATCGCCCTATTCTATCGACAAGATTATTTCGCGTACGGAGTGACATATCATGAAATCAGTATTGGCACGGCACCTCCTTTTCGTTCTCTGCTCTGCGTTCGCTCTCGTCGCGACCCTTGGCTTAGGCGCGTGCGGTGCGCAGCAGGACGCCGGCTCCATTCGCATCGGCACCATGCCGACCGAGGACATCCTGCCCATGTGGGTTGCCGAGCAAGAGGGGCTCTTCGACGAGGCAGGGGTCAAGGCCGAAATCATCGTCTTCGATTCTGCCCAGAGTCTTTCGGCGGCGCTGACGGCCGGCGAGGTCGACATTGCGATGACCGACCCCATGCGTGCGGTTAAGCTCTGCGAGTCCGGCACCGACCTCGCGCTCGAGTGGATTACGCTCGGCACGATGCCCGACCAGGGGCGCTTTGGCGTGCTCACGTCTGCCGACAGCGGCATCACCTCGCTTGCTGACCTCGCGAACGGAACGAAGGGCGTGGGGCTGGCTGCCAATACGGTTCCCGAGTACGTGTTCGAGCAATTGTGCGTGCAGCAGGGCATTGATCCTGCGAGCATCCCGGTGAGCGAGGTCGCGAGCTTGCCCGACCGCTACGGTCTTGTCGCCTCCGGGCAACTTGACGCCGCGGCGCTTCCGGCATCCATGCTCGCGCTTGGCCAGGCATCCGGATTGGTCTTGCTTGCGGATGACGCGTCGGGCGACAACGTCTCGCAATCGGTCATGGTCGTTCGTACCGCATACGACACGGGCGAGGGGGCAAAAACGCTCGACGCCGTGAGGACGGTATGGGATCAAGCCGCAGGTCTCATCAACGCCGATCCCGAGAAGTATCGTTCGCTGCTCGTCGAAAAGGCGAATCTCAACGATCAGGTCGCGGCGAATTACGTCATCTGCGAGTATCCGATGGCGCGTACCGCGAACGGTGACCCCGCTTATCCCCCCGCCGAGATCATCGAGCCGGTGCTCTCGTGGATGAGCGCCAAGGGCTATGTGACCAAGAGCGTGAGCTATGACGAGTCAGACGGCTCGTTCGCCATCTCGTAGACACACGATGCAGGCGATGGCAGCTTCCGCACAGACGACGAGCTACGAACCCCTCACGCCGCTCATGGCCGTGCGCCTGGCGGCTCCGCACACGTGGCCCGGCCCCGCGGTGCTCACGACGGTCTTCGGCGGTGTCTATGCCATCGCTTGTGGCTACGCGTTTTCGCCGGTCATCTGGTGTCTGCTGCTTGCCGTCGCGGTTTTTGCGCAATCCGCGGTCAATACCCTGAACGACTGGGCCGACTACCGTGCCGGCACGGACACGGTCGAGAACTCCGACGATCCCACCGATGCCGTTCTCGTCTACAACAATCCTAACCCGCGCTCCGTTCTCGCGCTGGGTCTTGCGTACATGCTCGTTGCGCTTGTCTGCGGAATCACCTGCGTCGTCTGGTCGGGCAGCGCGATTCCGCTTCTCATCGGCGTCGTCGGCGCGCTCTTCATCGTCTGCTATTCGAGTGGCAAGCTGCCCATTTCGTATTTCCCGCTCGGTGAGCTCGCGAGTGGCATCGTCATGGGTGCGCTCATCCCGCTTGCGGACATTTGCGTCTTCGCCGCGCATGCGTATCCGGACGCCGGTTTCTTCGGCATGCCCTGGTCTGTCGATTGGCTGCGCCTCGTCTCGTGCCTTGCCCCATTTGTCATCGGCATTGGCATGGTCATGGCCACCCAGAACAACTGCGATATCGAGCGTGACGTCCCCGTGGGACGCAAGACGTTGCCCGTGGTACTCGGCCGCTCACGCAGCGTCATCGTCTACCGCGTCTTCGTCGTGCTCTGGATCGCGATCGTGTTGCATTGTGCGTTCTGGTACTTCAGCGCTGGGTTCTGGGCAGCGTGCGTCACCTTGGTGTTCGGCATCGGCACGATGCGCTCTTTGCTCACCACGCCGCTCACGCACGAGGTGCGCGGACCTGCGATGGGCACGATTATGAAGGCAAACCTCTTCTTCAACGGCGCCCTTATCATGGCGATGATGGTTTCGCTCATCGGATGAGACAACGTCTCTGAGCGATTGTCTCATTCCTCCGTTTGGATGCGTAAATCCGCTATCATGGGACATCGTGATTACGAGAAGGGAAAAGCGGTGGCCAAGGAACACGTTCACGGAGTATTCGAATCGATAGCCGATGGCTATGACGCGGCAAACGACCGTATCAGCCTCGGCATGCATCGTCTCTGGAAGCGTGCATTGTGCGATGCCGCGCTCAAGCCCTGCACGAATACCAAGCGTGCGGGCCTCATTCTTGATGTGTGCTGCGGTACGGGCGACATCACGGCGATGCTCGCCGAGAAAAACCCCGATGTCCTGGTCTGCGGGCTCGACTTCTCCGCGCACATGCTCGATGTCGCGCGCGAGCGTACGAAAGACTTGCCCAACGTGATGCTCGTCGAAGGCAATGCCATGCAATTGCCCTTCGACGACGACACCTTCGATTCTGCCGTCATCAGCTTCGGCCTGCGCAACACGCCCGACTACGACCAGGTCGTGAGCGAGATGGTCCGCGTGACGAGGCCCGGCGGCGTTGTCGCCTGCCTCGATGCCTCCGTGCCCGAAAGCGCCGTCATCCAGCCCTTCTATCAGTTCTATTACAAGAACGTCATGACGCTCTTCGGTGGCGGCATCTCGCATCGCAAGGAGTACGACTGGCTCTACGAGAGCACCCAGGAGTTTCTGCGCAAAGACGAGCTCGTACGTCTCTTCGAGGATTGCGGCCTTATCTCGGCGTGTGCGCGTCCGTTCATGTTCGGCGCCGCTGCCTTGCATACGGGCGTCAAGCCGCTGTTTAGCGTGCCGTTGGCCAGTGCCGTTGCCGATGCTGTGAAGAACGCGGCCAGTGTTCGGGACGATGCAGTCGATGCATAAGCTCGAGTTTCGCAATGTGACGTTGTGCTATGACGATGGGCGTCATGGTGCTGACGGACTTCTTGCGCTCGAGAAACTGAGCCTTGCCGTAGACGCGGGCGAGTCGCTTGCCATCATCGGGCCTTCGGGTTGCGGAAAGTCATCCACTCTGCAGATGGCCGCTGGGCTTGTGCGCCCCTCGAGCGGTGAGGTACTCGTCGATGGCCAACCCATCACGAAGCCACGCCAGAAGACGGCGCTCATCTTGCAGGACTTCGGGCTGCTGCCCTGGAAGACGGTGCTCGCCAACGCCGAGCTTGGTCTCAAAGTGCGCGGTGTCGGTCGCGAGCAACGCGAGGCGAAGGCGCGCGAGGCCCTGGGCCTCGTCGGTCTTGCGGATTTCGCGCATGCTTTTCCCGGTGAGCTTTCCGGTGGCATGCGGCAGCGACTCGCCTTGGCGCGCTCCATCGCCCTCGATGTCGACTTGCTGCTCATGGACGAGCCACTCTCCGCACTCGATGCACTCTTGCGCGAGCAATTGCAAGATACCCTGCTCGAGCTTTGGCACAAGGAGGGCTACGCGCAACTGCTCGTGACGCACTCCATTGACGAGGCCGTGTATCTTGGGCAGCGTATCGTCGTGCTGAGCGCGCGCCCCGGTCATGTAGTTGGCGTGCTCGACAATCCCGCGATGGGCAAGACCGCCTATCGCGGCAGCTCAGAGTATTACGAGCTTTGCAACGAAATCCGCGCTCTGCTGCGCGACGCGTCGCATGTCAACGAGGACGAGGAGGCATGTCATGCGTAAGGTCTTGGGATACGTGTGGGGCACCGTTTTCGTCATCGTCTTGTGGTGGGTGTGCGCGGCGCTCATAGGCTCGCCCGCGCTCCCCACGCCAGCGGCGACGCTGCCCGCGCTTGCGGACAACATAGGCAAGATCGCCCCCGAGTTCATGGTGAGCCTCGGTCGCATTCTGCTCTCGATGGCCATCGGATCGCTTTTCGGCGTGCCGCTTGGCCTGTGGATTGGTCGCTCCAAGCGCGCCGACGCCATCTTCGGTCCCGTGCTCTACGTGCTCTATCCCGTTCCCAAGATCGTCTTTCTGCCCGTGCTCTTCGTACTCTTTGGCTTGGGAGGGGAGGGCAAGGTGGTGCTCATTGCCATCGCCGTGTTCTTCCAGATGATGGTCACGATGCGTGATGCCGCGAAGAACGTGCCGACGGGTGCGGTCGAATCCATGCGCTCGCTCGGTGCGAGCAAGTTCGCCATCTATCGCGACGTCATCTTCCCGGCGACCGTCCCCGACCTGTTCACCGCGCTTCGCATTACCTGTGGCACGGCTGTCGCGATCCTTTTCATCGCCGAGTCCATGGCCGGTTCGAGTGGACTGGGCTATTACATCATGCATGCCTGGTCGCTGCTCGAGTACGCGCGCATGTTCGCCGGTATCGTGGCGATGGCGCTCATGGGCGTGCTGCTCTACGAGACCTTCGACATCGTCGAGCGCCGCCTCACCCGTTGGCGCAGGAGCGCATAGTCGAGGGGTTTTACGGTCGTCGAGCGCGTGTCGCTTGCCAATGACTTGCACCCGAAGCTTCGAAATTGCGAGACTGCTGCGGAACTCGCGCGCAAGAGCGGCGCGCTCAAACAGTCCTCGCAAAATCGTCTCGCGATTTCGGAGCTTCTGCTCGTCGGGCAGCGCGGCACGTGCTCGGCGACCAACACACGCGTCATTAGATGTACCATATCCTCATGGATATCGAGATTCCACAGAGTGCTCAGGCCATTCTCGGCTTGCTCGAAGCGGCGGGCCATGAGGCGTACGTCGTGGGCGGCTGCGTGCGCGATGCGCTTATGGGCTGCGTTCCCAACGATTGGGACATCACCACCTCTGCCAAGCCCGAGCAAATCAAGGCCGCAGCTGCTGATGCGGGCTTCAAGACGATCGATACCGGTATCAAGCATGGCACGGTGACCGTCATCGTTGACCACGAACCCTTCGAGGTCACGACATACAGAGCTGACGGCACCTATAGTGACGGGCGGCATCCGGATTACATCGAGTTCCTCGATCGCATCGACGGCGATCTGGCCCGTCGCGATTTCACGATAAACGCGATGGCATATAACCCCACGCGTGGTCTCGTCGACCGCTTTGGTGGTCAACGTGACCTCGAGGCAGGCATCCTGCGCGCCGTCGGCGATCCTCGCGAGCGTTTCATCGAGGACGCCCTGCGTATCGTGCGGGGTCTGCGCTTTGCCGCACAACTCGGATTTACTATCGAGCCCGAGACTTCGAATGCTATGCGCGAGCTGCGGGGTCTGCTTGACGATATTGCCGTCGAGCGCATCTGGATCGAGTTTGCGGGCTTGCTTTGCGGGTCATATGCCGCGCCCGTGTTGCGCGACTATCACGATATCGTCTTCGTCATCATTCCCGAGCTTGCCGACGAGTACGAGTTCGACCAGCACAACCCCTTCCATCGCTATGACGTGTGGGAGCATAGTTTGCACGCGCTGCAGGCAGCGCCATCCGACATGGATGCGATCGTGCGGCTCGCCGTTCTTCTGCATGATGTGGGCAAGCCCCATTGCCTGACCCTTGACGAGAAGGGCGTCGGACACATGTACGGTCATGCCGAGATTGGCGAGCCGATTGCCCACGAAGTCTGCCGGCGCCTCAAGCTCTCCCGTGCGCAGCGCGAGACCGTGACGCATCTCGTCGCCCATCACATGTTCCATATCCCCGATACCGAACGTGCTATGCGGCGTTTCCTCATGAAGCATGGCGCGCAGCATGCCCAGGAGCTCTTCGCCATCAGACGTTGCGATAAGAGTGGTATCGGACGTGGCCAAATGGTTGAAAGTCCCATGAGCGTTGCATTTGCCAAAGCGGAGAAGCTCATGGACGAGCAGCTCAATGCCGAGCCTGTCTTCGGCATCAAGGACCTTGCCGTTAACGGCTCAGACTTGATCGAGCTCGGTATGGAGCCCGGCCCGTCTATTGGCAATGTGCTGCAGGCGCTTCTCGAAGCTGTCGTTGACGGCGACGTGCCCAACGAACGCGATGCACTCATCACGTACGCTCAACAATTGACCGCCAGATAACTATGTGCTGGCAGGCCGTCGAGCGGAGGTCTAAGGGAGTGCGCCGTAAGGACCGCGTAGCGGGCCGTCGGGAAGCGACCGTCGACGCGAGGCGGCCTGCCAGCGTGCACCACCAAGCGGGCCGTCGGGAAGTGACCGTCGAGGCTCGTCCATCGTGCGGCATCGCGATAAACTGTCGCTGATTCACTCCGTCACTTGCGCTAGAATCGGGGGTTACGTGTCAATGAAAGGATGTCATCATGGCTGACAAGAGCAAGCAGGTTCGCTTCAACATCCAGGCAAGTCCTGACCGCATGTGCGGCGTCTATGCCAACGCCTCAATCGTGAGTACGACCAACGCTGAGTCGCGCATCGACTTTCTCTACGTCGACCATGCCAACAAGCAGGGCGATGACGTGCCGGCGCATCTCGTGGCGCGTGTCATTATGCCCACCACCGCACTCGCTGACCTTTCCGAGACGCTTTCCAAGCACCTCTCCAAGCATCTCGAGCAGGGGATGTAGCAACCCAACGAAACAAGACACAACCAAGAGAGATTGAAATGCCTGATACGCCAAACTACAAGCACACGATGAATCTCCCCAAGACCTCCTTCAAGATGAAGGCGAGCTTGGCCCAGCATGAGCCGGAGCGTCTCAAGAAGTGGGAGGGCATGGACCTGTATTACCAGGTTCTCGCCAAGAACGAGGGCCACGAGTCCTATGTCCTGCACGATGGGCCTCCCTACGCAAACGGCCCCATTCACATCGGGCACTCGCTCAACAAGATCCTCAAGGACATCATCGTCAAGTATCACGCGCAGCGCGGGTACTATGCACCTTACGTTCCCGGCTGGGATTGCCATGGCCTGCCCATCGAGAACAAGGTGGAGGAAGAACTCGGTCCCGAGAAGATGGCCAAGATCGATGTGCCGACCTTCCGCAAGATCTGCCGCGAGTACGCGGAAAAGCAGGTCGATGGTCAGCGCGAGGGCTTCAAGCGCCTTGGCGTGGCAGGTGATTGGAACAACCCCTATCTCACCTTCACTCCCGAGTACGAGGCGGGCAATATCGAGGTCTTCAAGGAACTCTATCTTTCTGGTGCCATTTACCGTGGTCGCAAGCCCATCCACTGGTGCACGCATTGCCACACGGCGCTTGCCGAGGCGGAAATCGAGTACGCCGACGAGGTGAGCCCCTCCATTTTCGTGAAGTTCCGTTTCACCGAGGTGCCCGAGGCATTCAAGCCGGTCATGCACGATGATGCGGCCATGTCCGTCATCATCTGGACGACTACGCCGTGGACGCTGCCCGCCAACGCAGCCGTAAGCCTCAACCCCGATGCCGAATACGTGGCCGTGCGCGTGCGTGGCGAGTACTTCGTGCTTGCGCGCGAGCTCCTCGAAAGCGTCGCCGAGAAGGCTGGCTGGTCGGGTTACGAGGTCGTCGAGGCCGATGGCGAGCCCTTCGCGGTCAAGGGCGTCGACCTCGCGGGCGCGACGTACAAGCATCCCATCCACGCGGACATGACGGGCACGCTCATCTACGGCGACCACGTCACGCTCGATACCGGCTCCGGTGCGGTCCATACCGCCCCCGGTCATGGCGCTGATGACTACGAAGTTGGCCAGAAGTTCAACATCCCCGTGCTCATGCCCGTCGATGATGACGGCAAGTTCATGCAAGGTGGCGGCCCTTGGGCGGGTAAGGATGCCGTCGAGAGCAACGAGGACATCATCGCCTGGCTCGATGAGGACAACGCGCTCATCGCACGCGAGGATTTCTCGCATTCGTATCCGCATTGCTGGCGCTGCAAGAACCCCGTCATCTTCCGTGCGACCACGCAGTGGTTCGTCTCGATGGACAAGACCGGTCTGCGTGAGAAGGCGCTCGAGCAGATCAACGACAAGGTGCGCTGGATTCCCGCATGGGCGTCCAATCGCATCGGCTCGATGGTCGAGGAGCGTCCCGACTGGTGCATCAGCCGCCAACGCTACTGGGGCGTGCCCATCCCGGTTTTCAAGTGCAAGTCCTGCGGAGAGATCGTCGCCAACGAGGAGAGCTTCGATGCGGTCATCGAGCTGTTCCGCACGAAGGGCGCCGATGCCTGGTACACGACCGCGCCGTCCGATTATCTGCCCTCGAGTGTGTGCTGTCCCAATTGCGGCAGCCATGATCTCGAAGGCGAGAAGGACGTGCTCGATGTCTGGTGGGAGTCCGGCGTGTCGCATACGAGCGTATGCGAGGCGAGGCCCTACCTGCACCGTCCGGCCGACCTCTATCTCGAAGGCTCCGACCAGCATCGCGGCTGGTTTCAGTCCTCGCTGCTCACGAGCGTGGGTGCATATGGTGAGGCGCCGTACAAGACGGTGGTGAGCTGCGGTTTCACGGTCGACGAAAACGGCCGCAAGATGTCGAAGTCCATCGGCAACGTCATCGATCCGATTGAGATCTGCAATGAGTTCGGCGCCGATGTTCTGCGCCTGTGGGTCGGGTCGGTCGATTACTCGCAGGACATGAGCGTGAGCCGCACCATTTTCGAGCGCAGTTCCGATGCATATCGCCGAATTCGCAACACTTTCCGTTATTTGCTCAGCAATCTCAACGACTTTACGAACGACGACTTCGTTTCTGCCGATGACATGCTCGAGTTCGATAAGTGGGCACTCGCTCGTCTGTACGCGCTTGTCGAGGAGACGACGCAGGCGTACGAGGACTATCACTTCCACAGCGCCTACCGCGCCTGGTACGACTTCATCGTGAGCATTTCCTCGGAGTACTTCGACGCAGTCAAAGACCGTCTCTATGCCGACGCTGCCGATTCCGTCGAGCGCCGCAGCGCGCAAAGCGTGCTCGCCAACATGCTCGAGGCGATGGTGCGCCAGTTCGCTCCCATCCTCACCTTCACGTGCGACGAGGTGTGGGAGAAGTATCCCGAGGGCATGATGGAGGAAGGGCGCGTGGCCTCCGTCCAACTTGCCGGCTGGCCTACCGAGGAGGATTTTGCGCCGCAGCTTACCGCCGACGAGCGTGAGGAGTTGCTCGCATCCTATGAGATCGTCATGGCGGCGCGCGATGCCGTCATGAAGGCGATCGAGGAAGCGCGCAACGACGGCATGTTCACGAAGAGTCAGGAAGCCGCTGCGACCATCATGGGCAACATTCAGCTTATCGAGGCGCTTTCCGCACATGGCGAGAAGACGCTCGCCGAGGTGTTTATCGTTTCGGACGTCGAGCTCGAGGAGTCCGATGACGCCGACGGCTTCGTCGCCAGCGTCTCGCAGGCGCCTGGCGAGAAATGTCCGCGCTGCTGGAACTACCGCGAGCTTGGCCCGGATGGCCTGTGCGAGCGTTGCCACGAGGTTGTCGCTACCTTCGACATGCAGACCGAAGAGTAACGGACATTGTCACGCAGCAAGACATTCGCGTTCTTCGTTCCCATTGTCATCGCGATGGTCATAGTCGACCGTCTGGCCAAGGACTGGGCGGTCGACCATTTGCGTCAGGGCGTCACGGGTCCTGACTTCGGCCTCGTTGATCTCACGCTCGTGCACAACAGGGGTGCGGCCTTCGGCATGGGACAGGGGAGTGGCGTCATCTTCATCGCGATAGCGTTTGTCATCATCGCCGCGGTCATCGTCTGGCTTGCCGTGGGCAAACGTCATGGCGCACTCGAGGTCATCTCACTTGCCCTCGTGGCCGCCGGCGGCATCGGCAACTGCATCGATCGTCTCACGACCGGCTACGTCGTTGACTTCATTCGCTTCACCTTCGTCGACTTCCCGGTCTTCAACGTTGCAGACATCTGCGTGACCTGCGGCGTCGCGCTCTTCCTCATCGCCGTCATCTGTGCCGAGTTCGGATCGGATGCGCAGGCAAAGGAGAGGCGATGACGAGCATCTTCGATCACGAAGTGAGTGCCGAAGAGCAGGGCGCACGCCTCGATGCCTTCGTCGCGGGGTTGGGCATCGACGAGCTCGCGAGTCGCTCGGCGGCCGTGCGGCTCATCGAGTCGGGACGCATACTCGTCAATAGTCAGCCCACGACCAAGAAGCGCATCGTCATCGCCGGTGACGTGGTTCACATCGAAATTCCCCCGCGTAGCGGAGAAGGCGCTAGCCTCGAGGCTGCCTATGACATACCGCTCGACATCCGCTACGAGGATGAGCATCTCATCGTGCTTTCCAAGCAACCGGGGCTCGTGTGCCATCCGGCACGCGGACATTACGGTGACACGCTCGTCAACGCGCTCGTCGCCCACTGCGGCATCGGCAACTTGGCGCAGGTACAGGGCGAAGACAGGCCTGGCATCGTGCATCGCCTCGATCGCGACACGAGTGGCCTCATGCTTGCCGCAAAGACCGATCTGGCGGCTGCCCGTCTGCAGGATGGCATCCGCGCACGCAACATCGACCGTCGCTACGTCACGCTCGTGCATGGCAATTTGGGTCACGATAACGGCATGATAGATGCGCCTATCGCGCGTCACGTGACCGACCGCACGCGCATGGCGGTGAGCGACGCGCCAAGCGCCAAGGGCGCGATCACGACCTTCGAGGTACTCGAGCGTTTCGAGGCCGGTCGTGTCGATGAAGGCTACACGCTCATCGAGTGCCACCTGTTCACGGGGCGCACGCACCAGATTCGCGTGCACATGGCCTACACGCAGCATCCCGTGGTGGGCGATCCGCTCTACGGGCGCGCGGCGACGGCGAAGGCACGCAATCGCAACGTCGCAGAGCAGAGCGAGATGTGTCTTGACCGGCAGTTCCTGCATTCATGGCGCCTTGCCTTCGAGCATCCCATCACGGGTGAGGAGCTGAGTTTCGTCGACATGCCACCGCAGGACCTGCAGGCGATACTCGACGGACTCGCCGACCGTTCGATGGGTCGTACCACCTATGGTCGCGAGCTGCTGGGGTAGTTATTCGCGGGCAGGAAAACCGTCTCGCTTCGACGGTCGCTTCCCGACAGTCCGCTTTGCGGTCTTTACGGCGCGCTCCCTTGGCCCTTCGCTTGACAGCTTTTCTGTTCGTGAATCAGATAGCGCAGCTTGGGCAGGCTATCTCGCCTTGACGCCCACCACGATGAAACGCTCGTCGGCGGTACCGTAGCTGCAGGTCGACAGCGCGAGCAGGTCGTCACCGTAGGTGGCGCTCACGCCCGTCTCGTACATGGATAGCTGCTTGATGTTGGCAACGTAGTCGTTGAACTGCTGTTCGGTGAGCTCGCCCACCTGGTCCCAGTAGCGATACGGATTGGGTACGGTCAGGTCCTCGTACCAGCAGCCGAGCAGTTGGTAACTGCCAAATCCGGTCGCGCCTTCGATCGTGTTGTACTCGATGGTATGGCTCATGCCGAATTCCGGGTTATCGAAGTTTCTCAGGCTCGCGAACATGCTGCCGTCGTTCATGTTGTGGCCGTAGATGATGGAGCTATTGCCATCGAGCAGGCAGCCCTTGCCCAGAAACGGTGTGCCGGCGGCGGACTCGTTACCCTCGAAGTTACGGTGCAGGTAGTATTCGGGGTCATTGGGCGTGTACATGACGGGGTAGTCGATGCGCGTATCAGCTGCGGTCACCCAGCCCACGCAATTGGGGTTGTCGGTCACGAGCGCATTGGGATTGCGGTCGTATTCCTCCGTAATCGCGTTGAACTCCTCGTTCGCGGTCCAGTATTTGCTGACCTGCATGAAGATGAGTGCCACGCAGACGATGACGATGATGACGCAGATGATCTCGATGACGAGCAGCGCGCGACGCTTGCCTGGCTTGCCGTCGTGTTTGCCTTGAGCCATGTCTAGTAGTTCCCCTCGAAGAAGTCAGCGCCTGCGGGAAGCTCGTAGCCCTCGAAGTACGCCTCGAAGTCCATGTCGAGATACGAGCAGAGGTTTGCGAGCTCGACCATCGTGTTGTCGTTGACGGGAATGCCCTCTTCGCGCAGGCGCAGTTCGTTGAAGTGCTCCTTCTCGCCATGCGTCCAGATGCGCTCGGCATCGAGCGCAACGGGGCTGTCGCGTAGCTTCTGGAGGTATTCGGAGAGGTGCGCTCTGATTTCGGTCGGATCGCCGAAGATGGCGGGGTCGATTACGATGAAGCCATGGCAGATGCCCGTCTTGTCGTCAAAGGTGCAGCACTCGTCCGAGGTGTTGCCCATCGAGAGAATCGACGAGAAGAGCTCGCAGACCATGCCCCAGCCATAACCCTTGTGGCTGCCGGTCTTCTCGCTCGCTCCGCCGAGTGGCATGATGCCGCCGCCGTTCTTGCCGACGATGTTGGCGAGTACGTCGGGGGCATCGGTGGTGGGCATGCCCTGCGCGTCAAGTGCCCAGACGGGCGGGAGGGGCTCGCCGTTCTTGTTGTAGATTTCAAGTTTGCCGCGCGTGACGACGGAAGTCGACGCGTCGAACCAGAAGGGATAGGGATCTGCCGGCGCGGCGATGGCGATGGGGTTGGAGCCGAGCATGGCCTGGCGGCCGAAGGTGGGAACCATGATGGCCTCGGAGTTGGTGCAGGCGATGCCGATGAGGCCTTCGTCGCAGGCCATCTTCGTGTAGTAGCCGGCGATGCCGAAGTGATTGCCGTTGCGCACGGTGACCATTGCCATGCCGCTCTTCTTGGCCTTCTCGATGGCGAGGTCCATGGCGAACTTCGAGATGATCTGGCCCATCGCGGAATGCCCCTCGATGGTCGCCGAGACGGGGGTCTCGAAGACGACCTCGGGTCGCTCGTCGATGTGGATCGTGCCCTTCTCGATGCCCTTGTGATAGCGCACCATGCGCTGCATGCCATGGCTTTCGATACCGTAGAGGTCTGCGGTGAGCAGCACGTCGCTGATGACGGCGCTGTCCTCTTCCGAAAAGCCGAAGGTCCTGAAGACGTCGTTGCAGAACTTGTTCAGGGTTTCGTATTGCCAGTTCACGTAGGGCATGTGCTTCCCATTCTCTCGCGCGGGTACGTGCCCTATAAGATACTCCATTCGGGCCGGTTGGCACAGGCGCTATATGAGCTGGACGGCGTTTTGTAACCTTTCATCCGATGACGACGAGGAGCATGCCGTCGCGTACGCCAATTTCGAAGCGGCGTTCCCGGCTGCAGTTGCTCACACCCAACGGCATCGTGTTCGTGAGCGTCGCGTCCTCGAGCTCCCATTGCAGGCCCCGTTCGACGACACCATGAGCAGCATCTCCGAAGGGGAAAACGGATACGCGCGTGCCTGGTGGGGCCTCAAAGCTCATCGGGCTTGCGCCGGGAGTGACGAGGTGGACCTGTTGGGAGCCTCCGAGCAATATGCCGCGCGCCCCCCGCTCGTGCAGGAAGGCGAGCGTCTGGATGTTCGCGAGCTCGTGACCTACGTCTCCGCCGAGCGCGCAGTGTAGGACGAAGCTCTCGTATCCGCGAGCCAGTCCCTCCTTGCAGGCGTAGACGGTGTCGGTGTCATCCTTCTCGCATGGCAGCTCGATACGCTCGCATCCGATGAGCGAGACGAGTTCGGGGCTTAGGCTGTCAAGGTCGCCCACGAAGAGGTCGGGTTCGAGACCAGCGGCGAGACAATGGGCAAAGCCACCATCGACTGCGATGAGGAAGAGGTCGGGCTCGTGCGGAAATCGCTCAGCAGCGACACCCCCGTCTCCATCATCGTGTTCCGCCAGCAGCGCAACCTCTCCGGGCCCGGCGCAGACGATATGGCAGATACTGTTCATGTGCGCTCGCCTTCGTCGATGAGGGAGCGCAATTCGCGGCTGGCCGCCTCGATGTCATCGGCGGCGATGATGGCGGAGACGATGGAGTAGCCGGCGAGCCCTATGCCAAAGAGCCCGGGGATGGTTTGTGCGTTCACGCCGCCGATGGCGACGACGGGAATGTCGACGGATTCGACGACCTCACGCAGCTCCTTGATGGTCAGGACGCCAGCCTCCGGTTTGGTCGCGGTGCTGGCAACACCGCCGACGCCCAGATAGTCCGCGCCAGCCCGCTGCGCGGCCCGTGCCTCGGCGATGCTTGCCGCGGACACGCCCACGATGGCGTCGGGACCCACGATTTCGCGTACCCGTGATGCCTCGAGATCCTCCTGTCCCACATGCACGCCTGCCGCGCCGACTTCGACGGCGATTTCGGGCTCGTCGTTGATGATGAGCGGGACGTCGTGTTTGTCGCAGATGCGCTTGACGCGATGCGCCAAGTCAACGAATTCCGAGCGCGAGGCGTGTTTCTCGCGTAACTGGACGAGCGTGACACCGCCTGCGCAGGCATCCTCGACGGCTTGTTCAAGGGTCTCGGTGGACATGAGGTCCCGGTCCGTGACCAGGTAGAGCGTATAGTCGATGACGGGTTTCATGTGTGTTCTCCCAGGCTGTCTTTGGTCTTGGACCACGTATGTCTAGAGGGTCGTGCGCTTCCAGATGTTCGATGCACGAAGCGGGTCGAATATTTGCGTTCCGTGTCCGAGCGCGAGTGGCTGCACGAGTGCGCGCGCGATGAAATCATGCGCATCGCGAACCGAATCGACGAGGGATTTGCCGCAGGCGAGGTTACAGGCAATCGCGGTCGAAAGCGCGCAGCCGGTGCCGTGATACTCACCTGGTAGTCGCGGCGAGACGAATTCCCGAACCTCGTTGTCAGAGTAGAGGCGATCGACAAGCAGGTCGGCCTGCTCGTGCCCGCCCTTGACGAGCACGGCATGTGCGCCCGAATCGAGGAAGGCGCGGGCCGCCTGCTGCATGCTCGTGGCATCGTGCACGTCAACGCCCGTGAGTTTGCCCGCTTCGGGGATGTTGGGCGTCACGATCGTGGCGTGGGGGACGAGCGTGTCGCGCACGAGCTCGAACACGCTTGTCTCCGTGAGCGTCGCACCCGACGTTGCGACGAGTACGGGGTCGAGCACGACCGGAATCTCCGGATGCGCTTCGAGTGCGGTGACGACCGCCTGCGCGACATCTGCGTTTCCCAGCATGCCTATCTTGATGGCCGCCGGCGACATGTCGGCGAAGACGGCGTCGATTTGCGCTTGCACGACAGACGGCTCGATGCTCTGGATGGCGGTGACTTCATAGGTGTTTTGTGCCGTCACTCCCGTGATGGCGCAGGTACCGTGTACGCCGTGCGCGGCCGCGCACTTGAGGTCGATTTCGATGCCGGCTCCGCCACAACTGTCCGATGCGGCGATGATGAGTATGGAGGTGTCCATGAGCGTTCCCTTCCGGCCCCGCATTACCGGAACCGTCCCTTCGGTCGCGATAATCTCGCCTCTCAGCCACGTTCTGTTACGCAGCTCCCGTTGATACTG
>CAUHSG010000012.1 GCA_959608885.1 uncultured Coriobacteriia bacterium
CTACCACGCCCCCCTAATTAAACACAAAACAAAAATTGGGGGGGGGGCCGCGGTTGTTTCCGCGGCGGCGCCCCCTCGATAGCCGTCACGTTGTTGCGCAACGGCGCTTGCTCGTAACTTAGAGCTTGATCTCGATATCGACACCAGCCGGCAGGTCGAGACGCATGAGCGAGTCGACGGTGTTGGGCGTCGGGTCGAGGATGTCGATGAGGCGCTTGTGCGTGCGCATCTCGAACTGCTCGCGCGAGTCCTTGTTGACGTGCGGCGAGCGGATGACGGTGTACAGGTTACGCTCGGTCGGCAGCGGGATGGGACCGCTGATACGCGCACCGGTCTTGGCTGCGGTCTCGACGATGAGCTTGGTCGACTTATCGACGATCTCGTGATCGTAGCCCTTGAGCCTGATGCGAATCTTTTGCTTCTTGTTGGCCACTTAACTCAAACCTCCATATATCAAGCGGATTCGCGCTACTCGGCGCTGCCGCCAGCCTTCTTGATGATCTCCTCGGACACGCTCTTGGGAACGGGGCGATAGGAGTCGAACTGCATGTTGTAGGACGCACGGCCCTGCGTGGCAGAACGCAGGTCGGTTGCGTAGCCAAACATCTCGGACAGCGGAACGAGCGCGATGATGGCGGTAGCCGTACCACGCTCTTCCTGACCCTGGATCTGACCACGGCGGGAGTTCAGGTTACCCATGACGTCGCCCATGTACTCCTTGGGCGTCTCGACCTCGACGCTCTCGACAGGCTCGAGCAGGATCGGGTCGGACTTGCGCAGGGCCTCCTTGATGGCCATGGAGCCAGCGACCTTGAATGCGGCCTCGGAGGAGTCGACATCGTGGTAGGAACCATCGACGAGTTCGACGGCAACGTCGAGGACGGGGTAACCGGCGATGACACCGCTCTGCAGGGCCTCTTCGATGCCCTTCTCGACCGACGGGATGTATTCCTTGGGAATTGCACCGCCAACGATCTTGTTCTCGAAGGTGAAGCCAGAGCCCGGCTCGCCCGGACGCATGTTGATGATGGCGTCGCCGTACTGACCACGACCACCGGACTGGCGAACGAACTTGCCTTGGACGTTGAGGACCTCGTGGCCCGGCTTCTCGCGATAGGCAACGCGCGGCTTGCCGACGTTTGCCTCGACCTTGAACTCGCGGGTCAGGCGGTCGATGATGATCTCGAGATGCAGCTCGCCCATGCCGGCGATGATGGTCTGGCCGGTCTCCTCGTCGGTGTGGACCTGGAAGGTCGGGTCCTCCTCGGCGAGCTTCTGCAGACCCACGGCGAGCTTGTCCTGCTCGGCCTTGGTCTTAGGCTCGACGGCGATGTCGATAACGGGATCGGGGAACTCCATGGACTCGAGAATGATGGGATGATCCTCGTCGCACAGGGACTCGCCGGTCGTGGTGTTCTTGAGGCCGACGGCCGCGACGATGTCGCCCGTGGAGCAGTAGTCGACGTCGTGCTGCTCGTTGGAATGCATCTCGAGGATGCGACCGATGCGCTCCTTCTTGCCGTTGTTGGCATTGATGACGTAGGAGCCGGAATCCAGGCGACCCGAGTACACGCGCAGGTAAGTGAGCTTGCCAACGTACGGATCGGTCATGATCTTGAATGCCAGGGAGGCAAACGGATCCTTGTTGGACGGCTTGCGCTCTTCCTCTGCGCCCGTGTCGGGATTGACACCCGTGATGGCGGGAATGTCGAGCGGGCTGGGTAGGTAGTCGACGACAGCGTCGAGCAGCTCCTGAACGCCCTTATTCTTGTAAGCAGAACCCACGAAGACAAGGTTGAGGTCGTTGGCGAGAACGCCGGCGCGCAGGGCCGTCTTCAGGAGGTCGACGGGAATCTCCTCGTCCATGAGGACGAGCTCCATGAGCTCGTCGTTGTAGTCGGCGGCAGCCTCGAGCAGCTCGGCGCGGCGTTCCTCGACGATGTCAGCGAACTCGTCGGGGATGGCGTCCATGGGCTCGGGATAGGTCATGCCCTTGTCGTCGGCCTTGAAGTCCCATGCAGTCATGGTGACGAGATCGATGACGCCCCAGAAGTGGTCCTCTTCGCCCATGGGAACCTGGGCGGCGATGGCATGGGCACCCAGGCGATCCCTCATGGTGTCGATCGCGTGGAAGTAGTTGGCGCCGATGCGATCGTACTTGTTGATGAAGGCGATGCGGGGAACCTCGTAGCGGGTGGCCTGACGCCACACCGTCTCGGACTGCGGCTGAACGCCGGCGACGGCATCGAACACGGCGACGGCACCGTCAAGAACGCGCAGGGAGCGCTCGACCTCGGAGGTGAAGTCGACGTGACCCGGGGTGTCGATGATCTGGATGCGGTAGGTCTTGCCGTCCTTGTCCCAGAAGCACGTGGTGGCGGCGGAGGTAATCGTTACGCCGCGCTCCTGCTCCTGAACCATCCAGTCCATGGTCGCAGCACCGTCGTGAACCTCGCCGATCTTGTGGGTCTTGCCCGTATAGTAGAGGATGCGCTCGGTCGTGGTGGTCTTGCCGGCATCGATGTGGGCCATGATGCCGATGTTGCGAGTATCCTCAAGCGGAGTTTTCTTCGTTGCCATTGTGTATACCTCCTACCAGCGATAGTGAGAGAAGGCGCGATTGGACTCGGCCATCTTGTAGACGTCTTCGCGTTTCTTGACGGATGCGCCCAGACCATTGGATGCGTCCATGATCTCGTTCGCGAGACGCTCGGCCATGCTGCGCTCCTTGCGGTCGCGCGAATAGCCAACGATCCAGCGAATGGCGAGCGTGGTGGCGCGACGGGAGTTGACCTCGGTGGGCACCTGGTACGTGGCACCGCCAACGCGACGGGGCTTGACCTCGACGGTCGGGCGGACGTTGTCCATGGCCTTCTTGAAGACGCTCAGGGGATCTTCGCCGGTCTTGGCCTCGACGATGTCAAACGCACCGTAGACGATGCCCTCGGCAGTCGAGCGCTTGCCGTCGAGCAGGATCTTGTTGATGAGCTGCGTGACAAGGCGGTTGTTATATACGGCATCCGGAGTGATCTCGCGGCGTACTGCAGCGGAACGACGTGGCATTTCTCTCCCCCTTCTTTAGTTCTTGGGCTTCTTGGCGCCGTAGCGGCTACGGGCCTGAGCACGGTCGGACACGGAAGCGGTATCGAGCGTACCGCGAATGATCTTGTAGCGAACACCGGGGAGGTCCTTAACACGGCCGCCGCGGATGAGCACCATCGAGTGCTCCTGCAGGTTGTGGCCAATGCCGGGGATGTAAGCGGTGACTTCCATGCCGTTGACGAGACGGACACGGGCAACCTTGCGAAGAGCCGAGTTCGGCTTCTTGGGGGTTGCGGTGTAGACGCGCGTGCAAACCCCACGCTTCTGGGGATTGCCCTTGAGGGCGGGCGACTTGGATTTGTCGACTGCCTTCGCGCGGCCCTTGCGGACCAGCTGATTAATGGTAGGCAATGTAGTTCCTTTCGTTTTGCTACCGGTTTACCGTAGTGGTGCTTTTGCAGGTTTCAAAAGCGCAAGGCGGTAGACTACTCGTCTAACCCAAGGCTGTCAAACGCCACGCATCCGGGTGTGTCCATACTTTTTCATACCTGATTTGCAAAAGAAACCCCCGGCCAAAAGGCCGGGGGTTTCACATTCACGCATAGCGAGCAAAAAGTGCTTGACTCTTCTATCCAATCAACGCGTCATCGTCGAAGATGTCGGTTTTCTCGGTTTCCTCGTCGGTGATACCGAAACCGGAATCGGCCAAGCCGCTGAGCAGCTCGTCGAGAGCGGCCTCGTCAGAAGACGAGTGGCGCTGCGGCGGCGTGTTGATGAAGTCGTCGGGGTCGGCGCTGTAAGACTGGGGCACTTCGGCACCCATGTACATCGCGTCTTCCGGCGAGAACAGCATCTCGAGCAGCTGCGAGGCATCCGGTTCGTCGCTCTTCTTCGGATCGTCGAGAATGTAGAGGAGGTCGCGTGCCTCGAGGCCGGCCCTGAGCTCCTCGATTGCCTTGACGCCAATGCCCTCGATGCGGAACAGCTCGTCTTCGGTCTTTCCGACCAAGTCGCCGACCATCTCGATGCCCGCCTCGCTGAACTTGTTAGCCCAGCGCTGGCTGACACCCAGATCATCGAAGAGATAGAGCTTGGCAAGCTCGGGTGCGAGCTGCGGGCCACGACCACCGAGGTAGCCACCGTTGAGGAACATGGCCATGTCGCCCGGCGCACCACCCAGGTACTCTTCGCCATTGAGCGCCCACTCCTGCGGCTGCGGCAGCAGGCTCTCGGTCTCGCGAAGCTCCTCGGGAGCCCAGTCGGGCAGACGATCGGAGCTCGAGCCACTGCGGTCGATGCGCTCGCCCTTGTAGGTGAGCTGCAGGTCGCGATAGCGCTTGAGGCCGGTACCCGCGGGGATGGGCTTGCCGATGATGACGTTCTCCTTGAGGCCCTGGAGCTTGTCGACCTTGCCCTCGATCGCGGCATCGGTCAGCACCTTGGTGGTCTCCTGGAACGAGGCGGCCGACAGGAACGAATCCGTGGCCAGCGAGGCCTTCGTGATGCCGAGGATGAGCGGACGCGCGGTGGGCACATCGCCGCCCTCGAGCACGATGCGGTCGACCTCCTCCTCGAACTCGTAGCGGTTGACCTGGGAGCCCGGCAGGAACCTGGAGCTGCCCGGATCGGTGACCGTCACCTTGCGCAGCATCTGGCGCGCGATGACCTCGACGTGCTTGTCGTTGATGTCGACGCCCTGGGACGTGTAGACGTCCTGGACCTGGTCGACGATGTAGCGCAGCGTCGTGTTGACATCGGTGAGACGCAGCAACTCGTGCGGGTCGATGGAGCCCTTGGTGAGCTGCTGGCCGACCTCGACGGTGCACATGTCGGAGACGCCCGGCATGAGCTGCGCACGTGCGCCCGTCTGGTACTCGCGCACCTCGCCATCCTCGTTGTGGATGGTGAGCGTACGGCTGTCCTTAGTCGCGGAAATCTGCAGCGTGCCGGAAATCTCGGCCAGAATGGCGAGACCCTTGGGCTTGCGCGCCTCGAAAAGCTCGGTGACACGCGGAAGGCCCTGCGTGATGTCCTCGCCTGCGACACCGCCGGAGTGGAAGGTACGCATCGTGAGCTGGGTACCCGGCTCGCCGATGGACTGTGCAGCGATGATGCCGGCTGCGGTGCCCAGATTGACCGGACGACCAGCAGCCAAATCGAAGCCATAGCACTTCTGGCACACGCCCGAATGCGCATGGCAGGTCATGAGGCTGCGAATCTTGACGGTCTTGATACCGGCATTGGCGAGCTTTTCGAGCTCTTCGCTGCTCTCGATGTAGTCACCTGCGCCAATCAGTACCTCGCCAGTGGCGGGGTCGACGGCGTCGGCAGCCAGGCAGCGGCCGATGAGGTTGGTATCAGGCTCGTCCTTGCGGTTGATGACGGCCTGCTCGATGCCATCGCTCGTGCCGCAATCCTCCTCGTTGATGATGACGTCCTGCGCGACATCGACCAGACGACGGGTCAGGTAACCCGAGTCGGCGGTACGAAGTGCGGTATCGGCCATGCCCTTTCGAGAACCGTGCGTCGAGACGAAGTACTCGAGAACGGTGAGGCCCTCACGGAAGTTCGCCTTGATCGGACGGTCGATGATCTCGCCCTTCGGGTCTGCCATGAGGCCACGCATACCGGCAAGCTGGCGAATCTGCTTGATGTTACCGCGAGCACCGGAGAAAGCCATCATGTAGATCGGGTTGAAGTGGTCGAAGTTATCGGCCATCGCATTGCCGACGTCTTCGTTGGCAACGGTCCAGATCTCGACGATCTGGCGATGACGCTCGTCGGCGCTCATGAAGCCCATCTCGTAGTCTTCCTCGACTGCGGCGACCTTCTTGTCGGCCTCGGCGAGAATGTCCGCCTTGTTCGGCGGAATCGTGGCGTCATATACGGACACGGTGACACCGGCGCGCGTGGCGTAGTGGAAACCGAGGGCCTTGAGGCCATCGAGAATCTGCATCATCTCGGGCGTCTTGTAGGTGTTGGCGCAATCCTCGATGAGACGGCCGACCTCCTTCTTGTCCATGCCATGGTTGATGAAGGCGTGTTCCTTGGGAAGCACGCCGTTGAAGATGATGCGGCCAATCGTCGTCTCGATGCGCTCACCGACCTTCTTCTCCTCGTAAACGCCATAGGAAGTCTCGACCTTGGTGTCGTACTTGAGACGCACGAAGATTTTGGCCTGCAGGTCAACGTCGGCACGCGCATCGTAGGCATTCTGCGCATCCTTGAAGTCCATGAAGGAGCGACCCTCGCCCTCGAAACCGTCGCGTGCGGCGGTGAGGTAGTAAATGCCGATGATCATGTCCTGCGTCGGAATGGTGAGCGGCTTGCCGTGTGCCGGCGACTTGATGTTATTGGAGCTGAGCATGAGCACGCGGGCCTCGGCCTGCGCCTCGCTCGACAGCGGCACGTGCACGGCCATCTGGTCACCGTCGAAGTCCGCGTTGAATGCGGTGCAGACGAGCGGATGCAGACGGATGGCCTTGCCCTCGACGAGCACGGGCTCGAAAGCCTGGATGCCGAGGCGGTGCAGGGTTGGTGCGCGGTTGAGCAGCACGGGATGGTCGGTGATGACCTCTTCGAGGACGTCCCAGACGAGCGACGCGCCACGATCGACCATGCGCTTGGCGGCCTTGATGTTGGCGGCTTGCTCGAGCTCGACCAGGCGCTTCATGACAAACGGCTTGAACAGCTCGAGGGCCATCTGCTTGGGAAGACCGCACTGGTGAATCTTGAGCTGCGGGCCGACGACGATGACAGAACGGCCAGAGTAGTCGACGCGCTTGCCCAGAAGGTTCTGGCGGAAGCGACCCTGCTTGCCCTTGAGCATGTCGGCCAGCGACTTGAGCGGGCGGTTGCCCGGGCCCACGACGGGGCGACCGCGACGGCCGTTATCGAAGAGGGCGTCCACGGCCTCCTGGAGCATGCGCTTCTCGTTGTTCACGATGATGTCGGGAGCCGAGAGGTCGAGCAGCTTCTTGAGGCGGTTATTGCGGTTGATGACACGGCGATACAGATCGTTGAGGTCGCTCGTGGCAAAGCGGCCGCCGTCGAGCTGCACCATCGGGCGCAGGTCGGGCGGAATAACCGGAATGACATCGAGGATCATATCCGTCGGATCATTGCTGCTGCGGATAAAGGCCTCGACGACCTTGAGGCGCTTGACGGCCTTGGCGCGCTTCTGGCCCTTGCCGGTCGCGATAATCTCGCGCAGCTCCTCGGCCGTGGCCTCGAGATCGACATCACCGAGTAGGTCGCGCACGGCCTCTGCGCCCATGCCACCGCGGAAGTAATCACGGTAGTTGAGGCGCAGCTCGCGATAGAGCGTCTCGTCGGAGATGAGCATCTTGGGCTCGATGCGCATGAGGGTCTCGTAGGCCTCGGTACGCAAATCCTTGCGCTCCTCGAACTCCTCGCGCAGGTCGGCGATTTCCTCCTCGACCTCTTCCGGGGTCATGAGGTCTTCCTCGTCGTACTCGCGCTCGCCGTTCTCGTCAAAGTACTCGGTCGACTGGTGACGCGTCATCTGGATGAGGCGATCACGCTCGGAATCGAGCTCTTCGAGGCCTGCGGCCAGCTCTTCCTCGAGCTCGCTTGCGTCCTCGGCCAGGGCCTCCTTATCGACCCAGGTGATGATGTTGCTCGCGAAGTACAGAACCTTCTCGAGATCCTTCGGCGAGATGTCGAGCAGATAGCCAAGGCGGCTCGGACTGCCCTTGAAATACCAGATATGGCTCACGGGGGCAGCGAGCTCGATGTGGCCCATGCGCTCGCGGCGAACCTTCGCGCGCGTCACCTCGACGCCGCAACGCTCGCAGACGATGCCCTTGAAGCGAATGCGCTTGTACTTGCCGCAGGCGCACTCCCAGTCCTTGGTCGGGCCGAAGATCTTCTCGCAGAACAGACCGTCTTTCTCGGGCTTGAGCGTGCGGTAGTTGATGGTCTCGGGCTTCTTGACCTCACCGTGCGACCAGGAGCGGATCTTCTCGGCGCTTGCTAGGCCAATGTGGAACTCATCAAAGTTATTGACGTCAAATACGGTCATGGCCTACTCCTCTCCCTCAGCGTCGTCATCCATCTCGGGCTGCTCGTCCACGTTCACGTCAATCGCGATGCCAGGGTCGGCGGACGCATCGCCAAGGAGCTCTTCGGCCTCGTCGATGTACGTATCCTGATCCTCCTCGATCGCGGACTCGGCGATCTGGTCTTCGACAGCCTCTTCGATCTCGTCATGAAGCGGGTTGTCCTCGGTGATGATGCCGCTGGCAACACCCTCGTCGACATCGGCAGACGCATCATCGTCGATGGGGGCAACGGCGCCAATCGTCTCCTCGTCACCGTCATCGGAGATGGTGCCGCCGATGAGCTCCTCGCCACCCTCGGGATAACCCAGCAAATCGGGGACGTTGGCGTTCATCTCGGCGATACCATCGGTAAGCATGTCGAGCGCATCGAGGTTCAGGTCGATGCCGGAATTGCCGGTCTCGGCGACCTCGCTCGAGGCATCGAGAATCTCGACGGTCTCGGTGAGGGCGTCGGTCTCGTCCTTGCCGTCACGGCCGATGAGCTCGACATCGAGCGCGAGCGACTTCATCTCCTTGACGAGAACCTTGAACGACTCGGGCAACTCGGGCGCAGGGATGTTCTCGCCCTTGACGATGGACTCGTATGCCTTGACGCGACCGGCCGTATCGTCGGACTTGACCGTGAGGATTTCCTGCAGGACGCTGCCAGCACCATACGCATACAGTGCCCAAACCTCCATCTCGCCGAAGCGCTGGCCACCGAACTGGGCCTTGCCGCCGAGCGGCTGCTGGGTGATGAGGCTGTAGGGGCCGGTCGAGCGAGCGTGAATCTTGTCATCGACCATGTGCGAGAGCTTGAGCATGTAGGTCTGGCCCACGGTGATCTGCTCGCGGAACTTCTCGCCCGTGCGGCCGTCGTAGAGGTCGGCCTTGCCCGTGGCGGAAAGCTGCGCGACGAACGGCTCGTAGAACATATCGCCATAGCGCTTCTTGGCCTTGTTCACGCGGTTCTTGTTACCCTTGATGATGACATCCGAGATCTCTTCCTCGGTTGCACCGTCGAAGATCGGGGTGGAGACGAAGAAGGGGCCGTCAACCGGCTCGTCGCTCTTCGGATCATCGCTCCAGCCGTTGAGCGCAGCCCAGCCAAGGTGGTTTTCGAGCAGCTGACCGACGTTCATACGGGAGGGAACGCCCAGGGGATTGAGGATGACATCGACGGGCGTGCCATCTGCCATGTAGGGCATGTCCTCGACCGGCAGAACGAGCGAGATGACGCCCTTGTTACCATGGCGGCCGGAGAGCTTGTCGCCCTGCTGGACCTTACGCTTCTGCGCAACGTACACGCGCACGAGCTCGTTGATTCCCGGGGGGAGCTCGTCACCGGCAGCACGCGAGAACTGCGAAATGCCGATGACGCGACCAGAAGCGCCGTGCGGCATCTTCAGGGACGTGTCGCGAACCTCACGGGCCTTCTCGCCGAAGATGGCGCGCAGCAGGCGCTCCTCGGCGGTAAGCTCGGTCTCGCCCTTGGGCGTGACCTTGCCGACAAGCACGTCGCCCGGGTGCACCTCGGCGCCGATGCGGATGACGCCATCGGCATCCAGGTTGCCGAGCATGTCCTCGGAGAGGTTCGGGATTTCGCGGGTAATCTCCTCGGGACCGAGCTTGGTGTCACGTGCGTCAATCTCGTGCTCGGAGATGTGGATGGACGTGAGCAGGTCCTCGGCGACGACGCGCTCGGAGATGATGATTGCGTCCTCGTAGTTGTAGCCTTCCCACGGCATGTAGGCGATCATGAGGTTCTGGCCCAGGGCAAGCTCGGCGTGATCGGTGGAGGGGCCATCGGCCAGGGCGTCGCCCACGTGAACCTCGTCGCCATACTTCACGAGAGGCTTGTAGTTGATGCAACCGCTCTGGTTGGAGCGCTGGAACTTGGGCAGCGTGTAGGTGTCGACGTCGCCATCCTCGTTGGTAACCTCGACACGCGCGCCGTCAACGTAGCTGACCGTGCCAGCGTGTTTGGCCAGAGGCAGCTCACCGGAGTCAGAAGCGATGCGATGCTCCATGCCGGTGCCGACGAGCGGGGCCTGCGGACGAAGCAGCGGTACTGCCTGACGCTGCATGTTCGAACCCATGAGGGCGCGGTTTGCGTCATCGTGCTCGAGGAAGGGAATGAGCGCGGTTGCGACCGAGTTCATCTGGCGCGGGGACACGTCCATGTACTGCACGTCCTCGACGGGCACTTCCTCGGGATCACCGAAGACGCCGTCGGCGTTCTTGGTACGGCAGACGACGCGCTTGGCGGCAACGAACTTGCCGGTCTTTTCATCGACGGAGCCGAACACGCGCGTCTTGGGATCGAAGGGCTCGTTTGCCTGGGCGATGGAGTAGTTCTCCTCCTCGTCGGCGGTCAGGTAATCGACATCGTCGGTGATCTTGCCATCGACGACGCGACGGTACGGCGTCTCGATGAAGCCGAAGTCGTTGACGCGAGCATAGGTTGCCAGCGAGCCGATAAGACCGATGTTCGGGCCTTCAGGCGTCTCGATGGGGCACATGCGGCCGTAGTGCGAAGTGTGAACGTCGCGAACCTCGAAGCCGGCGCGCTCGCGGGACAGACCACCCGGGCCGAGTGCGGACAGACGGCGCTTGTGCGTGATGCCAGCTGCCGGATTGGTCTGATCGAAGAACTGCGAGAGCTGCGAGGAGCCGAAGAACTCCTTGATGGCGGCGACGATCGGACGGATGTTGATGAGCGACTGCGGCGAGATGTCCTCGGGATCGAAGGTGGACATGCGCTCGCGCACGACGCGCTCCATGCGGCTGATGCCGATGCGGAACTGGTTCTTGATGAGCTCGCCGACCGTGCGGATGCGACGGTTGCCGAAGTGGTCGATGTCGTCGATCTGGTAGCCGGGGTTGCCCTGGGCAAGGTTGATGATGTAGCGCATCGCGGTGACGATGTCCTCGACCGTGAGCGTGGAGGAATCGCTCTCGATGCCGAGTTTCTTGTCGATCTTGTAGCGACCGACCTTAGCGAGGTCGTAGCGCTGCGGATTGAAGAACAAGCCCTCGAGCAGGCTGCGCGCGGAGTCAACCGTGGGCGGCTCGCCCGGACGCAGACGACGATAGAGCTCGATGAGCGCTTCCTCGCGCGTGGACGACGGGTCCTTCTCGAGCGTACGCTCGACCATCTCGCTATCGCCGAGCAGGTCGATGATCTCGTCGCGGGTCTCGGCAATGCCGAGCGCGCGGAGAAGGAGCGTCGCGGGCTGCTTGCGCTTGCGATCGATGCGGATGGAAAGCACGTCGCGCTTGTCGGTCTCGAACTCGAGCCATGCGCCGCGCGTGGGGATGACCTTCGCATTGTATATAGTGCGGTCGCTCGTCTTGTCGCGCTCGGCGGAGAAGTACACGCCCGGCGAACGGACAAGCTGGGAGACGACGACACGCTCGGTGCCGTTGATGATGAAGGTGCCGCGATTCGTCATGAGCGGGAAATCGCCCATGAAGACGTTGGACTCCTGCATCTCGCCGGTCTCCTTGTTGATGAAGCGGATGTCGACGAAGAGCGGGGCCTGATACGAGATGTCGCGCTTCTTGCACTCCTCGACGGAATGCTTGGGATCGCCAAACTCGTGGGCGCCGAACTCGACGCAGAGGGTCTTCGCGCTGTTCTCGATGGGAGACATGCTCGCGAAGGTCTCGTCGAGGCCCTCGGTCATCAGATTGTTGAACGAGTCGACCTGAATGGAAATCAGGTTGGGAATGTCCATGACCTCCGGGAGCTTCGCGAAGCTGAGGCGATCGCGATACACGTTGGCCTGGGACGTTACGGTAGTCGGCACTATATCCTCCTTATAGTTGTCCGATGAAGCTATGAAACGGGTGATACACGAGCGAGAGGATATGCGCGCGCGTATAAGGGGTCAAGAAGTTTTTGGGCGAGTGGTCGATTCTCTGCAAATATAATCGCAATCGTGCTCGATTAATCGGCGAATGGTATGTTTTGGGTGATTTATTATCTGAAACTGAGTTTATTTTGACGTCAGTCACGCCTAATACGCATTTCGCCTTTCTTGACAAGAGGTGAAGGGGCTAATTCTTCTTGTCCTGCTTCAGGCGCTCCTCGATTGCGGCGTTGATGGCCTTGATCGTCTTGATGCGCGCGTACTTCTTGTCATCGGACTCGATGATGTTCCAGGGGGCGAAGTACGTCGAGGTCATGCGCAGCATGTCGTTGATGGCCACGCAGTACTGCGGATACTTCTCGCGATTGCGCCAATCCTCGTCCGTGAGCTTCCACGCCTTGTCCGAGTCGTTCTTGCGTGCCTCGAAGCGCGCGAGCTGCTCGTCTTGGCTCACGTCGACCCAGAACTTCATAAGGAGCGTACCCGTCCGGAACATCTCCCACTCGAAGTCATTGATCTCCTCGAAGGCGCGGCGCCAATCGGAATCGGTGCAGAAACCCTCCACGCGCTCGACCATGACGCGACCGTACCAGGAGCGATCGTAAATCGCGGTATGCCCGCTCTTGGGCAAGCTGACCCAGTAACGCCATAGGAAGGGATGCTCCTTCTCGGGCTTGGTGGGTGCGCTCGAGGGAATGACGCGGTAATCGCGGGCATCGAGTGCCGCGGCTATACGCTTGATAGCGCCGCCCTTGCCAGCCGCGTCCCAACCCTCGAAGACGAGCATCATCGGAATCTGCCTGCGATACATCTCGAACTGCAGGGTGTTGAGCCGTTCCTGTTCCTTCTTAAGCTCGCTGCGATACTCCTCGGGATCAATCGTGAGGTCGTGGCGAATTTCCTCGACCGCCTGGACTTCCACGAGGTCGTGACGCGTGCGCGGCAACGGGAAGTCATCGGGAATGATGACGGGGTTCTCCTTGATCTTGACGTGACGAGCCAGCCCCTCTTCGATTTCGGCGACGAGTGTCTCGAGAAACTCGATGCGACGCACGCGGCGGTTTTCGGCGGCGATGATGTGCCAAGGGGCGTCGGCGCTGTCGGTGAGCTCGAGAAGCTTGTCAATGATGGGCAGCGACTTGTCGTAGTTCTTGTTCTGGTAGAGATCCTCTTCGTTGACGCGCCACGCGGTCGTCTTATCTGCCTCAAGGGCCTCGAGACGCTTGGCCTGCTCCTTCTTACTGATGTGGAAGAACAGTTTGATGATGAGATAGCCATCGGCGACGAGCTGACCCTCGAAGATCTGGGCGGACTCGGCGAAGAGACCCACCTCTCCGTTACGCGACTTCACAATGTAATCGACATGATCGCGAATCTTGGGCTGCGGCAGATGCGCGGCCCCCTTGCCGCTATGAATCATGCCGGAGAGGTTCTTGATAATTTCGGAATACCAGCTCTTGTCGAAGAAGGTCATGGTGCCGTACTGACCGACGCGCTCCCAGAAGCGCTTCATGAGCGGGTATCGACACTCTTCTTCCGTGGGGTCATTCATCGAGTACACGGTAAACGCGCGGGCGTCGAGATCCTTCACCAGCTTGGAAATGCTCGTTCCCTTGCCCGATGCGCTCCAACCGTCCACGCAGACGACAACGGGAAACTTCTCGCGAATGCACTGCTGCTGCAGGCGCACGAGCTTCTCGGTGAGCTCCTTCTTGCGCTGCTCGTATTCTTCCTTGTCGATGCGTTTCTTGAGATCGGCCTTCTCGAGCATGTTCTCTCCCCCGTCAACAGTATAGATGGATATAGAGTACCACGCATAAGGAATACGTGGCCTTATTTCGCGGGTTATGATGATTTGAGAAGAGCGATTTGCGCATTTCTTTCGATTTTGTGTGAACGGATAAATAGAAGTGCAAATATTTTTCGATTTTGTGAAGCTGCAGCAACACAGATGGAGATAATTTTCGATTCTGTGAGACTAGATAACCACGTCGCTTCACATAATCGAAAAAAACGCGCATCCCGTTTTCTAGAGGTACACATGATCGAAAAAAGGTGCAGGCAAACCGCGCAAAAATAAAGGAGGCGTCACATGGACGCCTCCTTCGATAATCTCGCGCTCCGAAAACGGTGGAGAATAGAAGTTACTTAAGGGTGACGACAGCGCCAGCAGCCTCGAACTTCTCCTTCATCTCCTCGGCCTCGTCCTTCTTCACGCCCTCCTTGATGGTGGCAGGAGCGCTCTCGACGAGAGCCTTGGCCTCCTTGAGGCCCTGATCGGTGACCTCGCGGACAACCTTGATGACAGCGATCTTGTTGTCACCGAAGGACTCGAGCACGACGTCGAAGTCGCTCTTCTCCTCGGCAGCACCAGCGTCGCCACCGGCAACAGCGCCACCAACGGCGGCAACGGCAACGGGAGCGGCGGCGGAGACGCCAAAGGCCTCCTCCAGGTCATGGACGAGCTCAGAGAGCTCGAGAGCGGTCAGGCCCTTGATACCTTCGAGAATTTCTTCCTTAGTCATAACTAAAACCTTTCAGTTGCGGCGGCATTCACGCCACCTTGCATATACATAACAAATGTGGCGCTATGCAGCCTTCTGGTCTGCGATAGCCTGAACCGTGCGAGCCAACCCTTCTGCCGGTGCCGCGCAGACACGGGCGAGACCCGTGACCGGTGCGAGCATGGTGGACAGAAGCATGGCAACGAGCTGCTCCTTGCTGGGCAGATCGGCGACCTTGAGTGCCTCCTCGACGGAATAGACCTTGCCGTCGACGATGCCGCCCTTGATCTCCAGGGCCTCGTGATCCTTCGCGAAGTTCTTGAGAGCCTTGGCCGGAGCGGCCACGTCGCCATCGCAGAACACGAAGGCCGTGGGACCAGCCAGAATCTCGGGGATTTCGGGAAGGTCGAGGTTCTTGAGCGCGATGGCGGCGAGGTTGTTCTTGTAGACATGCATATGTCCATTGCCCTCGCGAATGTTGCGACGAAGCTCCTGGGATTCCTTGACGGTAAGGCCACGAGCGTCGACGAACCAGCAACCATCGCTGTTCTTGAAGAGCTCGGTAAGCTCCTCGACTTGCTCGACTTTTTGCTGTGTAGGCATGCGCACCTCCCTTCATACAAATCGACCCCCGCTGCGTGACAGCGGAGGCCGACGAGAGTGCATGCCTAAAGCATCATTCATGTTCGACCACCTCGGCGGGCGGAAGGCTTGCCTTCCCTTAAGTCCCGGATGGGACACCGGCTGTCTTTGGTAGCGGGTAAAACTACAAATGCGAGATGGAATGATAGAGCAATAGACGAGCAGGCGCAAGGAAAAGATAGGTTACCGCACCCCATATTGCCTGTAGAGAGCCTCCCGATCATCGCTCACAAATGCGGCGAGAATATCCTCAGCAGAAACACCAGCGCTCTGCATCGCAGCGATAAGGGCAGCAGAACGGGCTTCTCCCTGCTCGAGACCTCGTTCAAGGCCCTCCTTCTCCCCTCTTTCGATCGCCTCGGCTTCTTTGACCCTCATCATCATATCGACGGTCATGATGCTTCCAACCCAACCCTCGTCGGCGTAGGCCTCGCGCGTGGCGTCTGCAAGTTCCATGGTCAGATCATCTCCCTCCACCGGCTCATTTGTCTCCACGTATTCTAGCAAGGAACGGACCTCCGGTGGAACGTCCAGCATGCTTGCGGAGGTGTTCGCCACGATAACATGCACACCATTATTGAGCCCGAGAGGCAGTCCGTCTTCGCATCTCATCTCGAATCTATGCAGTGCGCAATTGGTACCGAAATGATCGTATCGACAAATTGCCAGCATGTAGAGTTCTGACAGATCTCTATACATCTGCCCCTTGCCCAGAGAACGTGAGTCTATCATCGCCTGATAGTATCGAAGCCTACGCTCGAGACTGCCGTCTCGCTCGCTTTGCATCTCGATTTCGACGACCTCTCCGCTGCCTGCAAGAATGGCGTCCATTCGTACCGACTTGCGCAAAGCCGCCGGAATATCCATCTCGACTTCGAAGAACTCAAGTGCTCCTATCTTGATACCTAAGAGTCGTTCCGCAAAACGACGTGCGAGATCGGGATTGTCCGCCATGACCTTCGCAAACGTATAGGCAGATGCGAATACGAGCCCCTCTCGATCGAGTTCGAACTGAGTTTTTGCCCTTCGGGGCACATTCTTTCCAAGGCCCATCGTCACACGCTCCTTTCGTGGGCAAAACGAACGGAAGCGCAGCATATGACAGAAAGCACCGAAACGACTACCTCGAGAATCTGAACGAAATCGGAGTGATTTCGGACAAAACTCGGAGCAACCAAGGCTGGCTGAAGGTCATGATTAAAAGGCGAGGTGCTGACCTTCGCCAGCACCTCACAGACACGCACCTTGCCCCGTACGCCCAATCCGTCAAGGCGTTGAGATTAATCCTGGGCCATTAGGATGCCCAGGATTTAAATCACATCACAAAGCCAAGAACAGAGAAGAACACAACGGCAACAATCACATAAGCGCCAAGCGTGATGAGGCCTCGTGTCCAAATGAACTTAGTTTCGATTCCCTCGCGTCCGAGCAATAGCGGGGCAGGACCGGCAGCAGCCATTGTCATGTAGGCGCACATGCTCGTGTAGGCAATTGCAGTCGCAATGACACTAGGGTTAATTCCCTGACTAGCGAAGATAGCAATGAACGGCATTGTTATCGAGGAAACGATAATGCCCGTCGCCATATTGGAAAAGAAGTTGGTGACGATGGCGCAGATTAAGATGATGACGAACATGAAAACCGGGAAGCTCATGTCAGAGAAGAGCGGCGTGAGAATATCAGTTAACCAAGTGCGAACGCCAAGATCGGGAGCGCTTAGCGCACCGCCGATGATCATGAACATGCCGATAGTACAAATGAATCCCCAGTTTGCGCCCTCCTTGAAGAACTTCTTGCAATCCATGAGAGGTTTGCCATTAATCTTCACGATAGAGAGAACGACAATGACCAAAACAAACCAGATGGCCTGCGTAATGGGAGCAAGAAAAGCATACGCCGAGCTGTCCTGCGGAAGGAAATGCAAAACGAAGGAGTAGGCGATACCGATGAGGAACGCCAGAAGATAAATCACTTGCGTCAGGTTGAACTTGTCGCTCGTCTCCTTGAGCGCCTCAATCTCATGGACGTTGAGAGTCTTGAGGCGAGACATGTCACAGCGGAAAACGTACTTCATGAGCAGCGAGTAGCAGACCATGAACACCGTTCCGACGATGATTGCAGCAACGATATACACTGCGGGATTGAAGGCGAAGCCGTAACTCGCCGCCGATGCGCTAAACGCACCCGTGATGGCAAGGGTCATGGGAGTGAACGGAATAAGCGCAGCACCAAGCATGCCACATAGGTACAAACCAAGTGTCATCGCCTGGACGTAGCGATCATTTTTCTCATAGCCCAATGTCTCACGTACGCTCTCGAACACCGTGAATGAAAACAGAATGCCTCCGAAGGTGTCCAGGAAGATGTCGGCGAACAAGAAGGCAATCAAAAAGAACATTGTAAAAACCAGTGGACGGCCCTGGACAAACTTGGCCGTCACGATTTTCTTGGCAATAACCGCACCAGCCCCTGTCGATCTCAGGGCCGCGCAGATGACCAAGATGGCAATGACCTGAAGAATGGTTGTCGTGCCCATGAATTTGGCGATAATATCCCCGCCCGTCATGTAGCCACATAAGACGGTTGCGACAAGAGCAGCCAATGCCGGCCATATCAACTCACCGGTAACCGTAATAAGAATCAGAAGACCGATGAAAATGCCAATCATGTTTACGCCCATGGGCGTAACGGCTCCCCATGCAGGGCACACCCTTCCGAAAACGAACATCAAGAACAAGCCTACGACTACGCCAATCCAGTACATAACCGGATTCTTTTCCTTCTTGGCCGGAGTTCCGGCTGCGGGCTTCGCCGCAATTTCTGCACTCATTTTTCTCTCCTTGCCTTAAATGACGAATGCCCCTCGATATCCGTCTAACTCTCCTTCGGAACGAGCACGAGAAAATCTCCACCGTTAATCACCATGTCGCAATCTGAGTCGCGCAGCTCTTTCCAGTAGCCATCGCATGGCTGATCAAGATTGACACCGTCCTCGAGAAGCATGGCACGAATACGCGTGCCCTCGACATCTTTCGGCAGCACGCCTTCTTTGATTGCGACACTCGCCGCGACACCCGCGGCGTGACCCGTCCCCATTGCAGGGCCGATAATGCGCATAGCTCCATTAGCATGGAACTCGGCAGAACAACAACGGCCGGCAGTCAGTAGGTTGTCCACGTTTTGCGGAAGCAGACACCGATAGGGAATTTCGCACCAGTCCTTAGGATTGGAGCGAGCCGGAATTCCGGCGGGAACACCAAACGGATGCATCTGACAATCGCAATCCACGCCAACATGATCTTCTTCGCACACCGCGCTGCCTTCTTGTTCTCCAATGTGAATGTGCCGCATGAAGACCCAATCCGGACTTGTCGGATGATGCGTGTCAAACATCTCGGGAAAGCGTGCGATACCGTCATCGAACTTTGTGCCGCACGCCACGTCACTCGACTTGAGCATGTACTCACCGAAGATACGGCGGCTATCGCGCACTCCGGGCAGAGAGCCCATACCGATAAGACGGAGATTCTCGAAGCCCGGCACGTTGTTCTTCAGAAATGCATGGAACTGCTTCATGAGTTGATGCTGTTCGAGAATCTGGCGCGAGATGTCTTCCGCATCGGTATTGTGGCAGTAATAGCTATGGAAAGAGAACGTGACGAACTCTGCGTCTTCATCTGGCGTGTTGGGAATGAGCACGCGAAAGAAGCCCTTGCTCCTGTTGCATACATGCCTGGACATCTCGCCCCGCTTGATGGCCTCTTCTTCTAGTACATAGACCAGCGGCAGGGGGTTCTCAACACCCTGCTCGACTTGCTCCTTGCGAAATGCCTCCTCGGCCGCCTCGTAAACTCTGAGGTTCGCCCCCGCCCACCGGGAGCCCTGCGTTGTCGACATGTTCAGGCCGGCAAAATCCTGACCACCAACCTCAAACGGCGCGCCGGCCAAAGCGGCTAGGTCGCCATCTCCGGTACTGTCAATGTACACTCGCGCCTTCACGCGCATCGTTCCGCCCTTGGTAAAGAACATGGCAGAATCAATCTTTTGGTCGCTCATTTCAGCATCGACTAAAGTCGAATCGTAAATGACACGAGCTCCTGCCTCGAACAGCATGTCTTCGAGAACGATCTTTCCGTACTCCGGTTCGAAGCTGGGATTGCGATAGTAGTCTTTGCTCGGGTCAATCTTGCGAAGCTGGCCGATTTTGTCGAGTCGCTCGGCAAATTCAAGGCAAATGCCCTCGATGCCACCGGCGATTTGCGGGACATAGCCATTCGTTGCAAGGCCTCCGAGTGTAACCCCCTTCTCGAACAAAATCGTTCGCATGCCCTTGCGCGCCGCGGCAATTGCCGCGGCGCATCCTCCAACGCCGCCGCCTATGACCGCGACGTCGCAATGCAGTGTCTTGCATACATCACCCACGATACATCCCCCTTTAGCTGGTAGTGTCTAAGCTCCCCATTGCAAATGAGAGCTTCTTCTGAATTACAGGCTAACCGGGCGTGAGCTGGAAGCTGATTCATCTTTCCAGATCTTTATTCAGTATTCGAATAATTCTTCTTTCTATGCATTGATTCGATAATCGAATACGGGTGTCTAATGCTGATATGTCCAGATTAGAATGTAGTCTGCGATGCGGCCTGTGCAGTTATGTCTGTTATCTACGCTAACCTAACAATCATCCAGGAAGGCGGCGAGAATGTATTTCGAAGAGATTGAAATGGCCCTTTCGGTCATTCGCAACAAGAGCTTTTCTCTTGCTGCACAGGAGCTCTCGTATTCTCAACCAACCATATCCAAACACATCGATTCGCTCGAAAAGGAGCTGCGCGTCAAACTCTTCAATCGCAAAACGCGTTCTCAACTTGAGCTCACGCCTGAAGGGGAGCAGTTAGTACCCTTTTTCGAAGAGGTGCAGCAGGCAACAAGAAAACTGATAAGCAGGGCAGCGACAATCAGAAAAGATGGCGATTTACTTCTGCGGCTTTCGTGTCCCCACGGACTGAGCACCTTGGGAGAAGATGAGATTGTCCTGAAATTTGCCGCATCCTACCCTTCCGTCAAAATCGAGCAGCTTGCAGATACGAACGTGCGGATTCTTCAGATGCTCAAGGATCGTCAAATCGATGCGGGATTTGTTGCCCGAGTAGATGACACAGAGTATTCCGATCTAATCATGAAAACATGGGAAAGGGTCGACATCCAGGAGTTTCGCCTGAAAATCGCCATTCCAAAGAAGCATCGCCTCGCGAACAGAGAGAACCTCATGTTGAGCGACTTTAAAAACGATTGCTTTTTGTTTAGAACCTATCGCGACGACATGAGAAGAGATCCAAAGGTCATACGTTTTGTTGAAGCATGCGAAGCAGAGGGATTCGAGCCAAATATCAAATTCACCGAGGGCAGGGGTTCTCTGCTATTTGGCCTCATTGCATCGGGCAGATATGTCGCACCTCTTATGTATAGACCGCGGACTACCCGGCATGACATACAAGTAAAGCAACTTGGCAAGGACTACTACCACTTCAAGCTGCAGCTTTTATATGACAAGGACAATGAATCCAGTGCCCTGCGCGTGTTCGTAGATTTTGCAAAGAACCTGGACATGCCCCTGGGATAGCAACACCCCCCCCCGCTATGAAATGCGGTGCTACTAACAGCATCCCGTATGCCGCCCGAAGAGCAAAGATGTTCGGCGGCTGTGAGAGCAGGGCAACCGCCCATATCAGTAAATTCCGATGGCCTGCCATCAAGATAAAAGCGCCTAGCCAGAATACGGTTTCCATGAGAACGAGGCTCCCCTTGCTTTCATTGAGGTGAATGCGTCACACAAGAACGCGGGCTAGGCTATCCGCAAATGCTCAGTTAGCTAATGCGGCTTTTTATCTCTTTGGTCCTTCTTCTAACGCTAAGACAAAGCGAGATCTGGCGGCCGATAATAAAACAGATAGCCAAGCACAGCGCGAACACGATAATGTCAGATATCGTTTCGCCAGCCGGCAGGATGCCTGATAATACCAATGCTCGCCTGACAATCAATATCACTACTATTCCCGCTACGCCAATCAAACATATGCTGAGCGCCCTTTTCCTTTGAAGTTGGAGAGATCTCAACTCATTGTTGAGCTTGTTTTTCTTTTTATTGGCCACTTCTTCTGAGTCCTTTCAGTAAAGATTGATAAAGCTTCAGGGCTATTCGTTTGAATTCCTGCGTTGACCGTCTATAGCGAGCATCACCATGTTTTCTCATCATCGGACTATTCAGCTGGTCTCAGGATGCTCTTTCGTGCCATGAGAAATACTATGAACGTGATGAGAATCGGCACGATGAGAGCAAAAAACATCCCGTTGTATGATTGAGCCTCTGGTAAGCCAGAAGCAATAAACAGACTTACTATCATCCCGCCAATCGTTGGTCCCACAAGATTGCCAGCATCGAGCCCGAGAAAAGTTGTATTGCTTGCAGCACCACGAGCATCATAAGGAGAGCACAAGAATCCCAATGATTGCAAAAGCGGGATAACTGCCCCGTACCCGCAGGCACCCATAACGGCAGCTAGCAGGAAAACGGGGAGGTCCGATGCGAATGTGAGCGCGAGGATCGAGATAGCGAAGAAGCATAAGCCTATTGGAATGGTCCTTTGAACTCCGTGCTTATCAGAAAGCGAGCCGAAAAGTGGACGGGTTGCCAACAAACAACCAGCATAAACGACAAAATATGCACCCATTCCTCCAATCCCCAAAAGGTTGCCACAGATGACGATGAATGCATTTATGCATGAGAATGGTATTGATAACAGTGCAATTAGCAGAGCTGGGATAGCGGCGCCTTTCGAAAACATGCGATCCAATTTGAGTTGGTATGGTTTTCTCACATGATCGCCTGGCTCTTTGATCAAGCATGCAAGGATGAGTCCACCCACGATGACGAGCGCAGAAATACGAAATGCCCATTGAAATCCGGCAAAATCCAGCAGGGTCAGACCTACTATAGGCCCAATTGCCTGAGACACTGCCAACGCTAGTCCGAATATGGAGATCCCCGAGTTCATCTTTTGTATAGGAAGGGCATCTGCAGCCATGGCTTGCGCTAGTGCAGCAGAAATTGCAAGCCCTGCACCATGCAAAAGACGTATCACGAAAATAGCAGTAACAGTTGTTGCAACACTATACAAAAATGTTGAGATCGCTATCACAAGAAGTGAGATGATGAGAATCATCTTCTTGTTGAATGCATCGAAAGCAGGACCTATGAAAGGCCGTACAAGGATGGCGGAGATAGCGAAGGCTCCAACAGTCATGCCAACAATCTGTGCTGGGGCGCCAATATCATAAACATATAAGGGTATAAGAACATTCATCATCATTTGCCCCATTGTCTGAAAGAAGCTAATCATCATGAGGATGATGAATGTTATATTCCAAATGCTTGGCTCTTTATGTTTCCCAGCTGAGCCCATAATGAGAAATACGTCCCTTCTAGAACATATGAAACGTTGTATTTAGCAATGAAAGGACGCGGTCAATGCGTCCTTTCCTACGAATTAGCTTATGGCATTAATTCAGACCGATCCTCGCCCCGTGATTCGCATCATCAATGCGAATCACGGGTGCTGGATACTACCATTCGGTGATGCATAATGGGCGACTGCAAAGCTAGAATCCATCTACCTGACTTTGCGATACATCGAAACCCTGTTCTTTAGGCCTGCTTTGACAGCTTGTCGTTGTAGAAGAAGAACAGGATACCAACCAAGAGATAGCCAACTGCGGTCACCGGGAAGATGACGGTTACCGGCAGTCCTCCGGTTACCAATGCACCTGCAACGGCAGGGCCTACCATAGCGCCAAAACGACCAATCGCATTAGCCCAGCCCACACCAGTACCACGAACCTCTGCAGGATAGCTCAATGTAATGCATGAATAAACTGCATTGTAAACACCCGTGGTGCCAGCGCCAGCAATGACACAGAGAATGATAACCACGATCTCTGAACGCACAAAGCCAATGACTGAGATCACGACAGCAATGAAGATTGCCAGGCAGATGATGGTCTTCTTGAAACCAACCTTATCTGCAATCCATCCAACGATCGCTGCTGCGGGAAGCGAGCAAAGGTTGAAGAGCAGCAAGAAGAACAAGCTGTTGGTAAGGCCATATCCTCCATAGACCATGAGGCGTGCAAGCCAAGTCTGCATAGTAAACGAAGTGTACATCGTAAGCATGAAGACTATCCAGAACAGAATCGTATATTTGCCCATTCCATTGGCAAATATGCCCTTGAGCGCTTCGATAACAGACGGCTTCTCGGCCTTCTCCTCATCACTTACAACATACTCATCATCGGGCTCGGGGATAAAGCTAGGATCTGCCTTTTCAAGAACATTCCTCACCTTGTCGGTCTTGCCGGTCTTCACATAGTGAGCAGGAGAATCAGGCATCTTGAGTGCAATCAAGGGGAACAGGATAATTGGCACGAAGGCGATAAAGTAGAGCGGCCTCCAACCCCAAGTCTGGAGCACTCCCATGCAGACTGCCGTGCTGATTACAGAACCTACAGAAACACAGGATATCGCCATTGTCGTAACAAGCGCACGGCTCTTGATAGGCGTGTATTCCGAGAGGTAGGTCATGACAACAGGCGTGAAGCCAGCAAGGCCGAAGCCAGATACCAGCTTAAACACGGTCAGTGCCTCGGGTGAAGAAGCAATACCGATGAGACCTGTAAATACAGAATAGATGCCCGTAGCAAGAAGAAGGGAAGTCTTTCTTCCTATCCTATCCGAGAGCATACCGAAAAATATGCCACCAAGCATACTGCCAAACTGACCCGCGCTCGTAATGAAACCAAGGGTTACATCCTCGATTCCCGTATCCGTGCGCAAGGAGGTAAGAGTACCGGCCCAGACGCCCATATCATAGCCATCAAAGAGAATCATGATAACGCCAATGGCTATGACGCCGTACATGAACCCGTTGAGCTTACTCTTTCCTATAACTTCACTTACATTGACTTTCCGTCCCATTTTCCCTCCTAAGGGATTCCTCTTAACCTACGGTTTAGGTTTACTGACAAGTCTTTTCCTTATTCATCCTCCTCTACAAACGTTGGTGGTGCTGCATGCAATTTCTGAGGCGAAATGGCGAAGTGAAAGATGGGTGTGTCGACTTTCGTCACCTTGAAAGGACAGTGCTTCATGCCTCGGGGTATGAAAATCACACAGCTCTTGGTCAAGGTTACCCACTCGTCCTCAAAGCGGAATTCGATCTCACCGCCTAGGGATTCGGGGTCGTCTTGGTTGGTCCCGAAGAATCCGAGTATCTCGTCGGTATCGTCATGGGCATGATGGGGCGGACCGTCAAAGGGCTTGTAGTACCAGACGCACTCCATGTTGCACGCCCCGTCTACGACATCACTATCCATGAATACCATGGAGCGACGGATATCCAGAGGCAGACGGTAATGCGTAAGATGCTCGGGACGTGGCGTCGTGACGATGTACTTGTCGTAATCACTCATTGTCGGTTCCTTTCATCCTCATTCCATCAGAGGTCATGTGGCTTAGTAGTTGACGAATTCCGGATCTTTCACGCGGTCCGCATACTCGGCGACGAGCTCGTCCCAGTTCTCGGGAAGCTTGACCTTGAGGCAGGCCGGCCCTCCGTGATCTCCACCGCCGATTTGCGCGAGGCCGCGGTCAACAGGCGTCTTTCCCGAGACGATCACGTTGATATGCTCTTTGGTCCAGTACTTACGGGCAGAGTAGTTGCCTTTCTCAGGAAGTGGCAGCCCTGAGCGAGGCATGTGATTGTTATCCATCATCCAACGCTTGTTGATGGAATCTGATCCCATGCGAGCGTATTCGTATATGTATTCGCGAACGTCATCGCGCGAGTAGCCCGCATCGGCCAAGACCTGTGCCGTGCCTGCAGTGATGACAAATGTGCAGCCCGGATCAAAGCCCCAGCCATTTTCATATGAACACATCTTCTCGAGCAGGTAGTTCACATCACGGTTGGCCCGGAAGAAGGCGCGGTCGTGATACCAGTAGAGAAAGACAGTCGAATCATCCTCGTCAAAGCCGTACTCGGTCTGAAGGGGCGGCCAAGGGCTATTTGCCTCATCTTCCGCCAGAACGGTCCAGAAACGGCCCTCATGACCCATGTACGCATTGTCCTCCATGCCGGGACGCGAACCACTTATGTTCTGGATGATGTAGGCAAGAGCGCGCGCAATGCAGGCATTCGACTTGAAGTACATGCTCATCACGGCCTTGTTGGCATTAAGGTTTATGTCGCGTGCCACGGGCCCGTTCACGCATAGAGCAGGCGCGAAGCCCGCAACGCTGCAAGTCCATCCGGCAAGGTGGATGATCGGGTCGTTCATCGCCTCGACAGCTGCGATGAGAACCGGCATGTGAATGGGCAGACAGCCAGCCATGACTGCATTAATCGCAATCTTCTCGACAGTTGCCTTGCCCAGCATGGGGGGAAGCCTGGCGACGACATAGTCACGTGGAAGGTCGGTCCCGCGAAGCATCTCGGCAACGGCCTCTTCAGTGGGAATGGCTACTGGCAGGCCTTGCGTGTAGCCGCGCTCGTAGAAAACATCGTTAATCTCCTGCGCAGTGCCCTCCACGATCTCTTCTGCAAAGGGATTCGCAACGCTATGGGGTATCGCTTTCTCTTCCTCTGTCAGAGGAGACAGCAACGCATCGACGATATCGTCCATAATGGCAACCACATTTGGATGAATGACAGTATCGATTAGCTCCTGGTCGAGCGCAGGGTGAAAAGACATGTCAGGCAAAGATTCGGGAGCGACGACAATGCGCATTGCCGGGCAAATGCGCGCGGAGGCCCCGCGACGCGCCGACATCACGACGCTGTCCTTCGCGACTAACACGGCGGGCTTGCCGAGCTTCTCGACAAAGGCAGTGTTGTACGCGTGATACATAGCGCACGACCCCGCATCACCATATGCAGCGACAACGGTGTCAACGCCATCAAGCCACTCCTCGAATTTCGGAAGGAACTCGGGATCGTTCTCGATTTCCGACGTGTCCTTTGGATACTGCAGTACGGTGAACGTGGCCGTGGGATAACGCTTTGCCAGCTCCTTTTGAATTTCGTCGAGAATCAGAAATGAATGCCCCTTGAAATGGGCAAACAGACCGATGCACTTGCCGTCGAGGGTGTCAACGCGAGGATTGAGCCCTCTGGCATCCTCGTAATCGACTTCAGCCCACGGGCTCAGCGCCTTCAATTTTTCCACGTCGCGCTTCCTTTCTCGTACTCGCCTGCATTTGCAGGCATTTGTCCGGCTGACCGGTATTTCCTATTCGTTGCAGAACATCTTTTGCGCAGGGGCGAGAGTGTCGAACTTGAACACGTAGGAGCCGCGTGATCCACAGCCGAGCATGTATCCTTCGCTTGTTCCGTATTTGAGTGCCAGATTTGGCGTGTGGTTGCAATCGCCGCGCTCGCGCCCTTCGACCACGACGTTGGCCACGGGAATGCCGTTCTTGTTGAGGATGAGGCAGCGCCCGCCAAACTGAACCGCCTGGTACACGTTACCTGCGGAGTCAACGCGCAAAGAGTCGTATTTCTCGTAGCTGGCGCCTTGGTACACGACGCTCGTGCATGCCCAGAAGGGCTTCTTGAAGCCCTGCGAATCGAGCTTGATCTGAATGACCGTGTTCTTTCCTGATTCTGAGGTCCACAAGACGTCGCCCTCGGGCGAGAGGCCTACGCCATTGGGGCGGTAGAGGTTCCCCAGAATCATATGAAAACGCGTGTAATCGCCATCTGCATCGGCACGCCAGATTGCGCCGCTGTCATCACCAAAGTCGCCTACGAAATCGCTGATGTACAGGTTTCCGTCCTTGTCGAAGTCGAGGTCGTTCGGGTGGATGTGATGGAAGAAGTACGGTTGGAGAATCTCCCGCTTGCACTCCCCTTCTGGACTGATGATGAATATACGTCCCGCCTCGAGATCTGCTGCGAAGATGTCACCGTCCTTACGGACGGCAAGTCCCACCATGCAGGAGTTCTCATGACGCCAGACTACCGACTTCTCCCCTTCGGGGGTGACTTTCACGATTTGAGACCAGGGACGCTCGCGCTCGCACAGCAGCAGATTGCCGTCGGCATCAAAGATGGAGCCCTCCGTGGCGTGGCCCGGTCGAAAATCTTCGAGCTTGACCCATGGCTCGGCAATCATCGTCGGCAGCCCTGCGACATCGGGCGGAAGCGGAAAATCAGGGATGCTCGGCCACTCTGTTACCAAATTTGGATAGATGCTCACTACTTCCCCTTTCGTGGATTTGCTTAGATTTCGATAGCGCAAGGCATGCACTCAATGCGATGAATCCTCATGATCAAATGTACGAAATGCCCGGTAGAAGAACAAATTGAATATGGAAGCGGCCACCTGAACTGAAAAGGAAACGCTATAAATCGATGGATTGATAACTTTTTCGAACTGATAACGCGAGAGCAGCCCCAGCTTAGTTCGACTCGATTTTCCGTATATGCGAAATTCGCCTGCCTCATGATTCGTATTCGTTCACTCGTGATATGAAATACTCTTCAACGATCTTGCGGATTTCATAGGCAAGCGGCTTTTGCGCAAGCTGCCCCTCGCACCAAGTCATGTATAGATTGCAATAGCAACCTGGCTCGTCCAGTTCGACAATGGAGATTCCGTCAAGCTGATAGCCCTTCAATATGTATTCGGGGAGCCACGCAACTAATCCACGAAACTTAACCGCATCGAGCAGGTCGGCAACACACGCGCCGACAAACACAACATCGGCATCGAATCCTGCGGTATCGCAAACTTGAGGTAATTCGGATATTCCCGATGCCCTATTCGAAGCGAGGTCACAAAAGAGCGCATCTTTGAAATCGGCAATATTCGCTCGTTCGTATGTTGCATATGGGCTGGTTGACTTGACGAGCATCGCGTTTCTGGTCGTCGAAATCTTTTTCTGAATTATCTTTTCGCTTTTAATCGCACGGCCCGTGATGCAGAAGTCCAGTTTTCCGTCCAGGAGAAGTGATTCGAGCTCCTCAAAATAGAAATCATCATTTACTAGAATGCACTTTGGATACTTTTCGTAGATGGTTTGCTGCAACGCATCGAAGTTGGAGAGAGAAGGCATACGAAACGTAACGGTATTACTGTTGTTGTCGCGCATGCTTTTCAGCTTAATAGTTGCCTCTGACCAGGTATCGATGATGGAGTTCGCGCTCTTGAGAAACTCCTCTCCGTATGAATTCAGAACGATGTTTCTGCCCACACGATCGAAAAGAGGGACGCCGAGCTCGATTTCCAGCCTGCGTATGTTCGACCCGAGAGCAGGCTGGGAGATGTTCAGCATGTCGGCAGCCTTGGACATATGTTGAAAGCTTGCCGTAAGTTGGAAATATCTAAGTTGCTCTATATTCATGACTGTTTCTCACCTCGCATGCAAAACTCGGCGAGCCTTATACAGCACAAGCTCACAGCACCTTTGAACAAACGGACAGAACGAGCATTCGTGAAATGCCCTGCAGCACATATCTCATCAGCCAAAAAAACGTCCTCTGCTTCATGGCTGCTTGCAGCGGAGTGGGCACGGTTATTCAGTCGCGTACAACCTTTGCCCCGGGGCCAAAGACTCAAACCGGAGAACAACGGCTCGTTCGCTGTCTGAAGCCAGCAAATAGCCCTCGCATGCATCTCGCTTGAGCGCAAGGTTGGGCGTATAGATCAGCTTCCCCTCTTCGAAACCTGGGGCCAAAATGTTCGCGACGGGAATTCCGTCCCTATCCAAAACCAGGGCACGACCGCCCATCATGATGCCCACGTAGATGAACCCGTTTTCGTCCATGGCGTGGGTATCGACATTGGAAGAACCAGCGTTGCGGTAAACGCGTAGTGGAGAATGCTGTGCGATTCTGGGGTTGCCCGCCGGGTCCAGCAAAACCCTGATCACGGAGTTTGTAGAGACTTCCGTAACCCACATTGAGCGACCATCGGGCGCAAACGTGATGCCATCGGGTGCGCAGAGTTCCCCCAAGAACAGCTCCATCTCCTTGTAGCCAGAGTCGGCTCGAAGGGCGTAGACTCCACCACTCGGGTCGTGCAGATGTCCGCTCAGGTCCGTGAAGCACAGGTCACCGTTCTCACGAAACGCCATGCAGTCAGGACGCATCTTTCTGCCGTCGGTCTCGAGAGACACGGTGTCGAGCAGTTCTCCGTCCGGACTCAGGATGTTGATGCAACTGGAGAGCATGTCGGCGGCGAAACAACGGCCATCCTTGTGAAATGCCAAACCGACCGTCATGCCAACGTCATTGTGGTAGAACTCGCTTTGCTCTCCCCCAGGGGTGATCTTTATCACGGTTGTGTCGCCAGGGGCGGTGTGACAACAGTAGAAGTTGCCCTCTCTGTCAAAGACCGGCCCTTCCAAGCTTGGCATGGGACTGCCGGGAGCCACTTCAAAAGCGACTTCTGCGCGAACGCATGGCAAACCCGCGATTTCGGGAGGCAGACGCCGTTCGGAAATGTTGACCATCTTGCTCATCCTTCCTTTCACAAGCTCCTTGCCTCGCCTCAGAAGGAGCCGTCTTCTGGCAGGTGCGGGCCCCAGGTCCAGTTCCCGTCCTTGCTGTAAACGGCATCGGAGTGATAGGTATAGATACGGCCTTTCTCCTGGGGAGGCATCGCGTTGGGATGGAAGATGCGCCTCGCATCTGGCTGGCGAACCCAGCCCTCCTGATAGGGAGTCCGGGAGAAGGCGATGATGTGCGTCTTCAGGAGCTTCCACTCCTCATCGATCTTGATGAACTCGTTGTCGTATTTGCCGATGAACCAATAGGTCGTTGGAATGTGCTCATCGCCGGGATAGGGCGCAATGGCCATGGCATGCGGGCTCAATTGATTGAACTGGGCCTTGGCTCGCGTCCCGTCAGCGCTAAAGACGATACGGGGTGTCAGGATGTTTTGGAGACCGACCCATCCTTTCATGTGGTTGGGGTTGTTGTTGAGATGTTCGTGCTCGTCCAGCATGTATCGACGAACGTTTTCCGGACCGACGTATGCCCCGTCCTCGACCATCTCGTAGGTAATCTCGGGATGATCCTGAGCCATGAGACTGTAGATGCCCTTGAAATCGACCTGATCCAGATAACTGAGGTACTTACCCATGATCATCTGAATATCGATGACATCTGCACCGCGCAGTAGTCGTTCTGCTTCCTGCTTGTTCATATCAGCATCTCCTTAGAGTGACTTGGGCAAGTACGGGCCCCATTCGATACCGCCAGACGCGCAGCCATAATCGGCGTTGTAGACGTTGTAGTATTCGGGCTCACGATCTGGCTTGAGACCCTGAAGAGGCGGCATGTGCACACAATCGGCTTGCTTCATCCATCCAAATTCAAACGGGCTTCGCAAAAACCAGACGAGCTTCAGACGTAGGATCTTCCAGGTTTCCTCTTCTCGAACGAACTCGACGATGTATTTGCCGCAACCCCATAGGGCAGTGAGCTTCTCTTGGTCACACGGGTATGGCATTGCCCATTTGCTTGAGGGGGCCAGTATGGTCCAGTACCCCATGGCCCTGGTGTGATCATCGGAAACGATGACGGTGGGATTGCATATGTTCTGCAACTCCATCCAGCCACGCTTGTCAGAAGGATCGTGCAGATACTCGTCGTAGGCCTCGAGGAATTGCAGAACATGCTGAGGTCCGTCGTAGCCGCCACTTTCCGCAAGCTCGATGCTGACGTCATCGTTCTCTTGCGCAAAGAGCGTCCAGACGTCTTTGGCGCGCATCTTGCTCATGCAATCCACGTATCTTGCCATGAGCATCTGGATTTCGGTGATATCGGAGGCGCGACGCAAACGCTCGAGCTGCTTTTCCGTGAAGATGTACTCTGTCTCACCCATTGGTATCTGTGCCCTCCTTCTAGAACGAGCCGTCTTCGGGGAGATAGGGTCCCCAGTTGTAAATGCCGTCTTGTACGTACACCTGATCGGGGTGATAGGCATAGAAGCGAGCCTTGCGGTCGGGCTTCATGCTCCAAAAAGGGGCCTCTCGATAGCATTCGGCCTGCTTGACCCAGCCCGCGTGATAGGGGGCCGTGAAGTACGTCAGCAGGTGGAAGCGGAGTATTTTCCAGCCTTCCTCGGTCCGGATTAGCTCCCAATGCATCTTGCCCGCCTGCCAAAAGGCAGTGAGCTTTCGTTCGGCAGTGAAGCCCGGATCCGGCGTAGCCGGCTTGGCTTTGGGCGATATGAGGCTCCACATGGCCTGGGCGCGATTTCCGTCGGCGCTGAACACGACGTGAGGCGTGGCGGCATCGTGAAAATCGAGCCAGCCTCGCTTCGTCTTCCAATCATTGAGCTTGGCGGCCAGATCCTCCATGAAGGCCTTGACATGCTCTTGTCCTATGTACGTTCCGCACGTGTCATATTCGATGCTTATGTCCGGATTGTCCGTTGCGAACAGCTCCTGGTAGATTGACATGGCGTCCATCTCATCCATCAGGGTCACATAGCGTCCGAACATCATGGCAATTTCGTTGATGTCGGCTGTTTTCCGGAATCGAGCAAGCTCTTTGGCATCTAAACTCACAGTACACGACCTCCCCAGTTGTTGCGTTTCCTGCACAGCGCGCCCCATCTCTCCTGATTCCACAGCAGCTGTGGGACGGACCTCTTGCTGACATGGCTGTTTACATGAAAGCACAGGCTGCCGAAATAGCGGCACGTGCACCTGTGTAGCCAGGGCTATGATAGGTACGAAACGCCCCTCATCGGCATTCGATATTCCTATGAGGCATAGGCTTCTTTTGTGCCTGCTCGGGGTTGATGTTTGTATACTGAGATGGGGTGATGTTTGTGCAATTCGAGCATCTGAAATACTTCCGCGCCGTTGCAGACCACAAGTCCATGACCAGGGCTGCCGAAGCTCTGTTTTGCGCGCAGCCGACCATTTCCCAAGCGATAAAGAGCATCGAATCCGAACTCGGCTATCCGGTCATCAAAAGAAGCGGCAGCGGTATAGAGCTGACTGATCTGGGTACCCGTCTTTACGACGATGCGGGAATAATTCTTGACGACTACCAACGCTGGCTCACCCTCGCAGAGGAAAGTTCGCTTTCGCACCCGGTCGCCATTACCATGACCGGAACAGCCCCGTCGTTCTACGTCATAAAAGCCATTAACAAGACGCAGCAAAAACTGCCTGACCTGTCCATCGACATCAAATTCAAACACGAACCCGATGCTTTGGAGGCGCAGGTCGGTGGCAGACTTTCAATTCAATACAAAATCCCGGCGCACGTGGGCAACACCGCCGAATTTGCGCGACGCCACGGTCTGAAGCTGGCTCTTTTGCAAAAGGACGCCTTCTCCGTGTTCATAAACGCGGCAAGCCCCTTGGCGGATAAAGACGAACTGGAGCTATCCGATCTTCTCGATCATAAACTGTACATCTACCAAAGCGCGAAGCGATTCCCCTACATAAAGCAGCTCGAGGATGCGGGAATCAGTGCACACTCGCAGATGTTTCATGAGAACAACATCATGGTCGCGGTAAGCCTCATCAAAGATGCCTACGCCATCCGGCCCGGAAAAATAGCGACGCACGATCCGTACATCACCCAAGGAGCCATCCGTCGCATCCCCTTCAAGGGCAACCCCTTTCCATGTGACCTTTATGTCTCGTATCCCGACGAGAAGCACATCTACGAATCCGAGAAGGTCTTCATCGAGTCACTGATGGCATCGTTCCCCTCGTTCACCCCCATAGAGATCAACCCGCAAGAGAATTCATAGTTCAAAATCGACAAGGGCCACATTGCCTGTAAAGCGAAAGCCGGGCAGGAACGTCGATTCCTGTCCGGCTTTGCTAGATTTCCGTCCGGTATTTAACAGCCCAGAACATCCTTCAGGCCGTCCCACTCCTCCTGGAATAGCGTTGGATCCATCTCCTTGACGTCATCGGCGATTGCCGGCACGAAGTCCATATGCGCGATGATGTCCCTCTCGACGTCGACGCCCGGGGCCACCTCGACGATCGTCATCACGCCGTCGCGCAGTTCCATGACGCAGCGCTCGGTAACGTAGAGGACCTTCTGGTCGGGGCGCGCGTAGGCACCCGCATAGGTGATCTGCTGCACCTCGTCGACGAACTTGTTGGAGGTGCCCTCCTCGACTATCTCGAGCTTCCCGTCCGCAACCTCCTCCTTGGCCTTGGCCATGAAGGTGCCCGCGAAGACGACAGTGGAGGCGGACTGGGTGATATCGATGAGGCCGCCAGGGCCGGACAGGCGGTTGCCGAACTTGGAGACGTTGAGGTTGCCGTCCTTGTCGACCTCGGCCAGGCCCAGCACCGTGATGTCCAGGCCGCCGCCATCGATGAAGTCGAACATGGAGTTGTGCGAGATAATCGCCTCAGCGTTGTAGTTGGACCCGAAGTTGGGCAGCGCCGCCGGCACGCCGCCGATGCCACCGGCCTCGGCGGTGATGGTGACCTCGCCCAGGCAGCCGGACTCGGCGACGACGGAGGCGACGTCGGCCGGAATGCCGACGCCAAGGTTGACGATGGCGCCGGGCTCGAGCTCCATGGCGCAGCGTCGGCAGATGACCTTGCGCGGGGAAAGGTCCAGCACGGGCAGTTGGCTAAGCGGCTTCTTGATCTGTCCGGAGAACGCCGGCTCGTAGTAGACGCCCTCGGTCTGCCAGCAGCAGTCCTTGTCGGTGGCCTGCACGACGTAGTCGACCATGATGCCTGGTATGGCGACGTCCTTGGGGTTCAGGGTGCCCGCCTGCGCCAGGTACTCGACCTGCACGATGACGATGCCGCCGGAGTTCTTGGCGGCCGAGGCGACGGCCAGCCCCTCGTTCATGACGCTCTCATGCTCGAAGGAGATGTTGCCCTTCTCGTCGGCGGTGGTGCCGCGCAGGATGGCGACGTCGAGCGGGAAGCTCTTGTAGAACAGGTACTCCTCGCCGTCGAACTCGATGAGCTCGCAAGCGTCCTCGGTGGTCTCGGGGTTCATGCGCCCGCCCTCGACGCGCGGGTCGACGAAGGTGCCCAGGCCGACCTTGGTGATGAGTCCGGGTCGGCCCGCCGCAATCTCGCGCCACAGGTTGATGATGACGCCCTGAGGCAGGCAATGGCACTTGATCTGACCGGCCTGCACTTGCTTGTTGAGCGAGAACGCCGATCCGATGTGCGCCGCCGACCAATTGGTGACAAGTCCGGGGCCGGCCTCGCCCAGCACGGTGACGCCGCGTGTCTTCCAGTCGCCCATGGCGCATCCCTGCTTCAGCGTGAGGTCGCAAGGGTGCCCCGTCTCCTTGTAGCTGTCGCGTATGGCGCGGCCAATCTCCTCGGCCCAACCCGACAGTCCCATGCCGGCCACGCCGATGGTCGCTCCGTCGGGGATGAGCCTTGCCGCCTCCTGCGCCGTAATGAATTGTGCCATTTCCTGCTTCCCCTTCCTTTTTCGATCTCGCAACTGTTGTTTTGAGTTATGTGCCCTGCACTCTTGCCCTGAGGGCACTTCTGTCCACCTTGCCGTTGCCAAGGCACGGAAGTTCGTCCACTATTCGCACAACGTCTGGCAGTTTGCACTTGTCAATGCGCCCCTTTGCGTATTCGCGCAGACTATCTGCCGTTGCCTTTGAGCCTTCCTGCAGGACCACGGCCAGGAAAATCCGGTGGCCGAGCTCGGCGTCATCGAAAGCGGTAACGCAGCATTCCGCCACATCGCCGCAATGCTCGTAGACGGATTCTATTTCCGATGGAAAGATGTTTATGCCACCACGCACGATCACGTCCTTGACGCGCCCCGTTATGGACATCAGCCCGTTCTCGTCAATGCATCCCACATCACCCGTTCGGTACCATCCGTCATCGAGGTCGAGGACGATCGAGCCATCTTCCTGCAGCACGCCTTCCATCATCGATGCGCTCTTGCACATGATCTCTCCCGTGACGGGGTCGGCCTTGGCGGCCGCATCCTTTATGCAGAATCCGACGGTTGAGATCCTTTCCTCCAGGCTATATGTGAGCGAGGTTATCGTGAGGGTCGCCGCCGTCTCGCTCATGCCGTAGGACTGCACGACCGTGCATCCGTAGAGCCTCTCGAACTGCTCGATGACAAATGGCGGACAATCAGCGCCCGCCACGAGGCCCGCCCTCAACGAATTCAGATCGTATTCCGCTTCCTCATTGCACTTGAGTTCGCGGATGTAGTTGGTCGGAACCCCGAAATGCACGGTGGCCTGCGCTTTTTCCATGAGCGCACACGCTTGCTCCGCATCGTATTTTGGTGATGTTGCAAAGGCTGCATGCGCCGTGAGCGTTGCATATATACCGACCAAGCCGAACACGTGAATAAGCGGAACCGGCAGATAAATCACGTCATCATTCGTAAGCTCAAGCCATTTGCACAACGCAGCGCCATTGAGTGCAAAAGACGACGCCCTGTTTACTATCGCCTTGGGAACGCCCGTGCTGCCCGAGGTGAAGACCACGATGGGCGCGTCGGCGTTCGCATCCGGAAAACCCACTTTCCTCGTGCTCGGCATGCGCATGATCGCGTCCACGCTGATTCGTCCTGCGTCGGCATCACTCACAGCCATGATGCTGGCGTTGGGGGCAAGCTCCTCCACCATCTGGCACTGGATCTCATCAGCCGAAATGACGAGCCCTGGGCGGACGAGATTTACGCTCCGCTCGAACTCCTGGCTTCCCGCCGTAGTCGCCATCAGCGCTACGCGAATGTCCAGAAGCTGAGCCGCGGCAAGCACGACGAGAACGTGCACGGTGTTTGGCGCCGACAAGATGACGGAGGATCCCTTTTTTAGCTCGAGCTCATCGTTGAGATAGCTCGCGAAAGCGACGGCCCACTTATGTATTTCAGAATATGTGTAGTCGTCGCCTTCGGTTATTAGCAGAGGCGCTTCTGGATGCTCTTGGCATCCGTCGTGGATAAATCGCATCATAGAGAGCGCAGGATATGTCTCCTCGATCCGATCCATCGACGTCGTCACGCCCTAGCGAGCGTACTCCTTGGCAATCTGACGGCCCGCGATGTAGACCATGATTTCATCCGTTCCGCCTGCAATTTGCATACCACGGCAGTCAAGCAGAAGCCTGCCAAAACGCGTTTCGGTCGTGAAGCCGAGGCCGCCGTAAATCTGCATTGCCTCGTTGCACACCCATGTGCACTGCTGGGCCGCATAGCGCTTGAGAAGCGCCGAGTCGATGCGCACGGACTGGTTGTTGTCCATCTTCCACAGCGTCTTGTAGAGCATGTTACGGGTGTTTTGCAGGGCAATCTCCATGTCGGCAAGCTTCTGCTGGATGAGCTCGAAGGAGACGATGGGCCTGCCGAAGCAGATGCGCTCGCTGGCGTAGGCGGCGGCGTCGTCCATGGCCGCCTGGGCAAGGCCGAGCACCTGGGCGCAGATGAGGCAGCGCTCGACCTCGAAGTTCTTCATGAGGTTCTTGAAGCCCTCTCCCTTATTGCCCACGCGCATGTCCTCGGTGAGCACCACGTCGTCGAAGTACATCTCGCAAAACGGCATGATCTGCTGGCCGATCTTGTGGAGCGGAGCGGTGGTGAGGCCCGGGGTATCGAGCGGCACGAGCCACATCGACATCTCGCGGTTGTCACGCGACGGGTCCTCGTCCTTGGCAATAACCAGCACCAGCGGGAAATTCTCTCCGTTGGTGACCCAGGTCTTCTGGCCGTTGAGTAGGTACGTGCCGTCGGGCTGTTTGCGGGTGACGGAGGTCATGTTCTGGTTGTCGGAACCTGCACCTGGCTCCGAAAAGCCCAGCGAGAAGATGGGCTTGCCGGTCTCCTGGTAGGCATCGAAGCACATCTTGATCTGCTCGGGGCTGCCGAAGTCGACCATGTCGCGCAGCGCGAGCGTGGCGTTGAGATAGGGGGCGGTGAATCCGGCATGATGCACGAACTCCTCGGTAAGCATGCCCAGAGTGACCATGTCGCACTCGATGCCGCCGTACTCCTCGGGAAGACCCATGAGGCCGAATCCTGCCTCAAGGTAGGCCATGTCAAGCTCATGGGGGGTCGCATGATTCTCGTACATCGAGGGGATATCTTTTTCATCGATATAGCGGTCGCAAAATTCAGCGATGCTCTCGCGAAGGAGTTCCTGCTCGTCAGTGAAGCTAAAGTCCATTTAGCTCTCCTCTCGGTTTGAAGCTATGCTACGAACTAAATTATGAGGTAGGGCAATTGAATTAAGAATAGACAAAATCAGAAATTGGCTAATTTGCCGCTACATCCTTTTTGGCTCTTTGTCCGCTGACAATGAATTTGATTGGCGAAAATCTATTTCCATCTGATTGAAGTGAGCCTCCTTTATAAAGGAGGCTCACATTTAAGGAGGGGTGGGCGGCAGATTCAGTGCAACTTGGGATAGGAAAATCTGGGGGAGTTGCACATCGATATTCGCCTTGCGACATCCAAGACTGCATGGGTAAAGACCATTTGCCCATGCGCAAGGATTGTCTCCCACTTCATTTTGACAATAGCTTACATAACATAGAAAATGGAATGGTCATTTTCTCGTTTTGCATATCTTTATTGAATTTGTCTACAAGTAATCGAGGCCTGTAGAAAATGAACAGCGGCACAATACGCGAAGAGATTATCAACTACGTCATTGCCGTAACAGAAGCGTCGTCATTGAGCGGCGTGCACATCTCAAAGCTCGTGAAAGAACTGGGCATTAACCGCAATACGTTCTACTACCATTTTGACAGCAAGCTCGACGTTGCCATGTATGTCTTTAGAGTTGACCTCGCAAGAGAGCTAGAGGCGGCAGTTCCAGAGAGGCAGCTGCTCGAGGCACCCGCTCCACTCAAGACAAAACCCAGGCTGCTTCCCTATTACATGCATCATGAAATCGGCGCGCGACTCCTGGATCATGGCGAATTCTATAAATCGCTGGTTCGTTGCGTCAAAACTCGCCCCGCGTTCTACCGCAAGCTGTTCACTGCGAAAGAACCGGAAATAAAAATCAGGGTGTTCGAGCTATTCAGGCCTGCAATAGAAAGCGATGTCCGCTTCGTTCTAAGCGGGCGCTACATGCCTCGCGAAACATTCGATTTCATCGTCTCGCAGCAGCTGGAGAACCTTTACCAGATACCTTGCTACCATCTGGCGAATCCCTCCGCTTCAGAGACCTTGCTCGATGATGCGCTTAACCCATTCTGGAATCAGGCTAACGAAACGCTCATGACCGAACTGCAAAAATACCCAATCAGGAAACCTCGGGACTAAATCCGCAGAAGAGGCAACGGCATCTAAATATCCGTCATCGCGAAACTGTGCCCTTTGAGAAGCTGCTTGGCGACTGTATGAATCATCATCTCGTCTGCGCCTTGAGCAATCTGATTGCCACGGCAGTCTCGCCAGATCCGGCCTATGCGCGAATGGTCTGTATATCCTGCACCGCCAAAAATCTGAATTGCGCTATCGGCGACTTCCGTTGCCGCCTTCGGAACACAGTACTTCATAAGAGCGCAATTGAATCTTTGCTCATCGGTGATCTCGCCATCCGAAATCGAACTCGCCGCCTTCTCGAGCATGGCTTCCATCAGACGAATCTTCACGGACATGTCGGCGAGCTTCACCTCGATTTGGGGAAGCTTGCCCAGAACCTCCCCGCGCACGTGGCGCATGGCGCATCTTTCGAGCGCATCATCCATGGCGGCCTGTGCAAGTCCCAAGCTTGCCGCACATGTCAATACACGGCCAAGCATGTACTGCTGGTCGAGAACCTGCCTGAGCTTTCCGTCGGTTTGAATTCGCCACGTCGGATCGAGCTCCACGTGATCGAATTCGATTGACGCGGGCGCAGTCATTTCCTGGCCTATCGTATTGAGTGGATACGAATAAACCCCCGCGGCCCCAAGGGGAACAAGCCAGAACGATCGACCTCCGTCCTCCTTGCCGTACACATCGTCACGCGTGAGGACGAGCGTTTTCGAAATAAACTGGCCATTCGCAACGTAGCTTTTCACGCCATCGAGAAATACGCCATCTTTGTTCTTCGTCACGTGAGTTCCCGATACAAGCGCCTCTTCTTGCAAGCTGCTCTCCGAAAAGGCCTGAGAGAAGATTGCTCGTCCGTCATCCGCGACAAGCTCACTAACAATTCCGGGCTGGACAAACGAGTACATAGTGGAGAGGAGGGCAGCCGAGGTGAAATCAGTCTGGTAGGGCAAAATCGCACCGGCTCGGCGTGCAAGCCGGGAAACGGCCAGGGCGCGCGCCGCGAACGGGCCGTCCCACCCACCAACCTGCGGAGGCAGACAATATTTGCCGATATCGCTCTCGTAAAACGCTATGTAGTCATCACGTGGAATGCCTCTTGAGACACACCAATTCTGGATGTTGTCCTCAGTGATGTGCTCATCACAGAACCTATCAACTGCCTCGTAAACAAGTTCTTTCTGCTTCTCATCCATATTGGTTTCTCCGCGTAGTCCGACTTCTCACCCGAAGCGATATTCTACCCCCATGGTCGGACCGGGAAACTCCCATTTCTTCACGATGGTGTCCCCGCAGGCAATGCGGCACGTGCCGCATTCGAGGCATCCCGCGTAGTCGAAACTCTTGCGACCATCCTCGTCACGCTTGTAGAGGGCGGCGGGGCACACGCGGATGAGCTTGTCGAACTCCGCGTCGGAAGGATCCTCCACAAGCTCGATATGGGCGTTGTCTTCGTCCACCTCATACTTGTCGAGCGCAAGGTACTCGTCGACGTTCACGGTAATCTTCGGATCGCTCATAGTGCCTTCAGCGCTCCTCTCACGTCTTTCAGGATGTTGAGCATGCCGACCTTCTTCAAACGCGGCATGACCTTTTGCTTGATGGGGGTCGCAGGCGCGCCATCGACAATGAACATGTCGTTGAGGACATCGCGCGCGAGCTCCGGATATTCGTTGAACATGCGCGTGAAGCCCTCGAGGAACGTGGGCTCGCTCCTATACTGCCTGAGATCCTTCATCACGAAGCTCTCGTCAAGAGACTTCGTATAGCTCTGCAGACCTGCCTTGGAAGTGTCGCCCACGTCAATCGCGCTGGCCGCACATTGACCGGCGAGCTGGCCGGCCGCGATGGCGTAATCCATGCCGCGCACCATATAACCGAGGTTCAGGCACATCATCGCGCTATCACCTGCCAACATGACACCATCGGCAACGAGCTCGGGCATGATGTTGAAGCCGCCCTCGGGGACCATGTGACCCGAGTACTCCACGACCTTGGCGCCCCGGATGACGGGAGCGACCGCCGGATGATGCTTCAGATCCTCGAGCATCTGGTAAACCGGAGCCGCGTCGGAGCAGGCGCACGCCTCGATTCCGGCGACGACACCCAGCGAAATCGAATCTTTGTTGGTGTACATGAATCCGCCGCCGAAAACACCGTGGGTGGCATCGCCTACGAACATCCATGCGGCGCCATCATCATCGGTTTGCCCCAAAATGCGGTCAGTAATAGTGTCGGCTGGGAGGTCGAGCACCTCCTTCACACCGACTGCCATCTGGCTCGCGGGCGGCTTTTCGTAACCAACCGCCTCCTTGGCAAGTAGCGAGTTTACGCCATCGCACAAGATGACGACATCAGCCGTGATCTCGTCTTCGCCCGCGCGTATGCCACGCACTTTGCCAGCTTCGTTTTTGATCAGTCCCTCGACGGGAATGCCGTAGATGAATTCCGCTCCCGCGCTCTCGGCTTTATCGGCGAGCCACTGATCGAAGGGCGCGCGCAAGACGGAATATGACGCGGTCTCCTCCCCGTCCATGGCGTTGGAGGAGAAGTCGATGGTGGTCGTGGCATCCGGTGCCAAAAGGCTTATGCACTCGCGAACGATCTTTCGCTCGAAGGGCGCATCGGCAAGCTCGTCGTCGGTGAACACCTTTCGCAGAGAGTGAACGTAGAGCCTGCCCCCCGTCATGTTCTTCGCACCCGCGAAGTTGCCACGCTCGACGACGAGCACGGACTTGCCCGCTCGCGCGAGCTCGAGGGCGGCAACCGACCCGGCAAGGCCGGCGCCAACCACTATTGCGTCAAAGTCGTTTTCGGACATCTTTCGCCACCTTTCGCTTGCAATGCGCTCATTTGCTCCCGGAGGTGCGCTACAACGCCTCGACGAGCGCCGGAAGAATCGTCTTGAGATCGCCCACGAGTCCGTAATCGCACTGCTTGAAGATAGGCGCGCTCTCGTCCTTGTTGATGGCGAAGATGGTGCCGGAGTGATTCGCACCGACCATGTGCTGCATCTGTCCGGAGATGCCGGCTGCAATGTAGGCCTTCGGGGACAAGCTAAGACCCGAAACGCCAATGTAGGTATCTGAGGGCATCCACCCGTTGGCCTCGGCAAGCGGACGCGTGCATCCCAGCCCAGCGCCGATCTTGTCACATAGCTGACGGGCAAGCTCCAAATCGTCTTCCTCCGCAAAGCCGCGGCCCGCCGCGACGACCACCTCGGACTTGGTGAGATCCACGCCCGTCTTCTCGATGGGATCAGACGACACAAGCTTCACGCCGGCAACCGGGGCAACCCAATCGAGCTCTTCGGCAGTGCCATTCGAACCCGACGCCTGCATATCGGCGAAAATGCTCGGACGAACGGTGACGAAGGTGATGGGGGTCGTTGCCTTGCGCTCGATAATTCCGACGCCACCAAAGTACATCTGGGAGGTCTCGCCATTCTCGAGTGACATCGCGTCGGTGATGACGCTTGCGCCCTTGAATGCGGCGAGCTTTCCGGCGACGGATTTCATGTGGCGGGTGGGTTCGACGATGACCAGGTCCACGCCATCGAGCAGTGCGGCGAGCGTCGCATCTGCGTCGTCGGCAACCGCGTCTGCGGGGATCGTGACACGATAGGCCGCGTCGGCAATGTTGGCGGGAACCTCTTCGGTGCCTACGATTGCTACGACCACCTCGTCCGCCAGATCGCGCGCACCTGCCGCGAGAGCGGCGGCGGCATCTGCGTGCTCGGCAATTACCAATGCTTTCATGATCTTCTCCCCTTTCCTACTGAAGCGCGCTCTTGATGGCCGAGGCGAATGCCTCGATTGCGCCATCATCCGATGCCGATTTCACTTCGAGCTTGCGCTCCTCAGCCTGAGGTGCCTTGATGTCGATAGTCTCGACCGTCGTCTCGGGCGCACTGGTCGCTTTTTCGACCTGCATGGGTTTCTTGCCCGCGGCGAGGATGTCCTTCATGCCGGGAATTCGCGGAAGGGCGATGTCGGGCAGAACAGAGATAACGCACGGCAAGGAAAGCTCGACGGTCTCGATGACATCCTCGAGCTTGCGCTTTGCGGACAAACCGGCACTTGCCGGAGCGATCTCGACGGCCGCGGTGGCGACAGGCACGCCCAGCCTATAGGCAAGCTGCACGTCGACCTGCTGCGCATAGTTATCGGCCGACCCATCGCCGCATATGATTAGATCCCAGCCGTCCAAGCCATTTATCGCCGAGGCAAGCATCTTTGCTGTCGCATAGGCGTCCATATCGGCACAGGCGTCGTCGGCGACCATGACAAGCTCGTCGGCGCCTCGGGCCAAAATATTCTTCTTGAGCTTGGAATCATCGATGGCGGTAGGTCCGACCGTGACGACCGTAACTTTGGCATCACCGACGCTTGCCGCGAGCTGCGCGGCAGCCTCGATTGCGTTGATGTCATAGGCAGAGATTGTCTGGTGCGCCTTTGACATGTCGAGTTCGCCCGAAGCCGTAACCTGTATGTCTTGGTCATCTGGCACGACTTTGACTGCAACCACAATGTTCATACCATACGTCCCTTCTCGCTAAACATGCTATATATGCAATGTACGAAATACGACGGTGACATGAACTAGGCAATTTTAAATTTTGTCTAAATTTTGAGGAATAATAAGCGTTTACCAGCTGCAGCGCTTTTGCGCTGACGCTCTTCATAACCACCGCAAGCAAATCTACTGTGCGAAACCCCGTCCTACGTGCCAAATCACCCAACAGATGCGAATTTCGATTTGCATGTCGTTCCCGGTGAAATACAGCCGTGATATCTCAGCGGCAATTTCTAATATATAATGCAATAGAATATGAGGAGGCCATATGCCCACGATTTCGCTCTACATAAAAGACGACGTCCTCGAGCAAGTTGACGATGCGGTCGAAAAACAGGCAGCACTCGATAGGTCTCGTGGCCTGTCCGGAAGGGCCATCACCACGCGCTCGAGCTTCATCGAGAGCCTGATTCGCGAGTCGCTTGCCAATCAGAAGGCACTCACCGTCCCTGACATCGAGTACTACGTTATCTCGCTAGCCAAGGAGTATGGAGCGGAGAAGGTCTCGCTCATCGGTTCGTTTGCCCGGGGCGAGGAAAGACCAGACAGCGACGTCGATATCCTGCTCGAAAAGGGCGAAATCAAGGGCATGCAGGTTCTCGAGTTTCAAGATAGGCTTGAGCAAGAGCTTCATAGAAGAGTCGATGTCGTCACGACAGCAGGCGCTAGCCCCCGCTTTCTCGAGCGCGTAAAGAAAGACGAGGTCGTCTTGTATGAAGCAAGCTGAGCGCGACAACGAGCAACTTGGCATCATCGTAAAGTACTGCGATCGCATCGAGGCTGCCAAACAGCACTTCGGGGACAGCTTCGAGATCTTTTCGTCATGCGAGCCGTATCAAGACAGTTGCTCGCTGTGCCTCATCCAGATTGGCGAGGCAGTCGGACGCCTCTCAGATGAATATCACGAGAACCATCCCCAGATCGACTGGCATGCAATCTATGGCATGCGCTGTCACCTCGTGCATGGATACGATTACTTCGACCCCGAGATTACCTGGGATGCCATCGAGACTCATGTGCCTCCTCTGCGCATCTTTTGCGAAGAGCACTTTCGAGAATAGGACCTTAGCTCCTGGATGCGAGGGCGCTGTCCGAAACCAGGCGCTGCGTCATTGCAGGTGGGGGCCGCATCGCCTAATCGGAGGGACGGGCAAGACGCCCTCGTATATCCACAAGGTCGCGTTCTTCCCTATCCCCTCTTCGGCCTCGTGATGCGGGCGAAGACAAGGCTCGTCACGAAGGCTACGGCGCCAAAGACGGCCATGGTCGTGTAGACGAACAGGCTCACGCCACCGCAGGCGCTCATCACAGCCTGCTGGAAGGCCGAGCCACCGGCGATGTCGGTATTCACGATGGCCAGGTGATGCGGGAAGCGCTTCTGACCATAGCGCTCGCGGGCAAACGCGGTGGCCTGGGGCGCTACGCTACCATAGCCCACCACCATCATCAGACAGCCGACGACGTAGAGCCATCCCAAACCGAAGAAGAAAGCACAGGCGAGAACCGTGCAGGCCGCGAAGGCAATCGTGGCGACAAGAATCATGGAGAACTGCAAACCCTTCTTGTCATAAACGACGCCCATGGAAAGACCTGACAATCCATTCACAATGGGGATAATGCCCACAAGTGTCGCAGCGAAGGTCGCGTCCACGTTCAGCTCCAAGGCTCCCTGCATGGACGTGCCAATGACGACGAGTCCCGCACCAAGAATGATGATCGCCCACAGGTAGTATCCGTAAAACGCAGGGTCACGGAAGATCCTGCGCTGATCCGCCTCGGCGTCCGAAGCGGACTTGGCATCCGTCACAAATTCGGCATCGGATGAGAGCTCCTCCTTGGCCAAGTCTTCCTTTTGCGTGCCGACGCCCAGGAGTTCGCTGATGTTTTCGGGAGCGCGCTTCAAGAAGCAGGCCAGGAATACGAAGACGGCGCAGGCTGTGGCCGCGACGACGCCGAGCGCGACGGGTATGCCCGCCGTCCCGATGATGGCACGCGTAAGCGTTCCCAGAGTAAGAGAGCCAAGACCAAAGCCCATGAACATGACACCGGAGGCGAAGCCGGTCCTATCGGGAAACCACAAAGTTACCGTGGCGATGGTCACGTTGTAGCCCAGGCCCGTGCCACAGCCGATGCATACGCCATAGCAAATGTACAAGGCCCATATGCCATATTGAGCCAGAATCGCCGTTCCCGCAAAACCGCAAACGAGAAGTGTGGCTGCCATCAGTATGGCACCACGCACGCCGAGACGCCTGAGCACCCGCACGCCAATGAGGCCGCCCACGCAGAAGGACATCATGCAAATGGTGAATGTCACCTTGACCGCCGCCATCTCCCAGCCGTAGATAGTGGCAAGTGGCGTGGCAAATAACGACCAGGCATAGACAAGACCCAGCACCAGAAACGATGCAGCCGATGCGAATAGATAGACATATCTTTTCCGTTTGAGTACGCGCACGTCCATGATATCCCCCTCCAGTTTCGTACGTGACCTTATAGTAGTTGCTATAATTCTCTTTTAATCGCGCTTTTCTCTATAGCTATTTCAGGTCTAAGCCTTACACAAAGGGGTGAGCATGTACTCACGACACATTGAGTCCTTTATCGAGACGGCAAACGCAGGAAGCTTCAGTAAGGCAGCACGGGCACTCTACATAGCGCCATCTTCGCTCATCCAGCAAATCGACCTTCTCGAGCAGCGACTCGGCATCACCTTGTTCGAGCGCGGGCGTCGAGGTGTCAAGCTCACCGAGGCAGGGGAATCGCTCTACCGGGACGCTATTGAAATCGTTCGTCACTGTGACGAGGCGGTCGCTCGTGCGCGTCAAATCCAAAACGGCGAGAAATCCATCCGAGTTGCAACCTCCATTCTCATGAAATGTCGCATGCTTCCAGGAATCTGGTCGCACATGATCGAGCGTGCACCGGGCACTCGCATCGACATCATCTCGCTCGAGAGTGCTGGGGTCGAGCCGGGCAACTACCTGCGGGGACTCGGCGTATCATATGACGTGATGGAGGGGCTCTACATGTCCGAGCTGTATCGGGAGCAGTGCCTTTTCCTCGAGCTGACGCGAACGCGGTTGTGCGTCGCGGTGCCGCGTTCGCTCGGCACCGCCATCCCTCACGCACTTGATTCGGATGTGCTCCATGACCTCGACCTAGTCATGATGAAGCCGGGAGTATCGGCCGATTACGATGCGGCACGCTCCTACCTTTGCGGACTCGGAGCCAATCGGATTACCGATGTTCCCTTCTACACGATGGAGCTATTCACGGATTGCGAGCTGAACAATCGTGCCATCGTCACGACCGAAATCTGGGAGGACATACACCCGAACCTCGTTTGCATCCCGTTTGCCGAACCATACGACATGCCTTACGGCCTGGTCTTTCCCAAACGCCCAAACGCACAGGTCATGAAGCTATACGAGGCGGCAAAGCAAACGCGTGCGTGATGGCCTCGCGTTTAAACTGCCTCCAGAGCCTGTTCGAGGTCGGCAATCAGATCCTCTGAATCCTCGATACCGCATGAAAGGCGAATGAGATCAGGGCCTATTCCGGCTGCCTCCAGCTCCTCGTCGGTCATCTGGCGATGCGTTGCGTTTGCCGGGTGCAGCACGCAGGTGCGTGCGTCCGCAACGTGAGTCGCGATTTGCGCGAGCTCGAGCGCGGACATGAAGCGCTCCGCAGCATCGCGTCCGCCCGCAACGCCAAAGCTCACCACGCCGCAAGACCCGTTGGGCAGGTACTTCTGCGCGAGGTCATGGCTTTCGTCGCCGGGCAAATCGGCGTAACGCACCCACGCCACCTTTGGATGCCGGCTCAGGAACTCCGCAGCCACAAGACCATTCTTGGTGTGGCGGGCAACGCGCAGGTGAAGGCTCTCGAGGCCCATGTTCAGCAAGAACGCGTTTTGAGGCGACTGAATTGACCCCAGGTCGCGCATGAGCTGCGCCGTCGCCTTTGTGATGAATGCCCTCTCGTTGCCAAATTGCCTGGTATAGACCACACCATGGTAGCTTTCGTCGGGAGTGGTCAGACCGGGGAACCTCTCGGCATGGGCCTCCCAATCGAACCTGCCCGAATCGACGATGCAACCACCAACTGCGGCACCATGGCCATCCATGTATTTCGTCGTGGAATGAGTGACGATGTCGGCACCCCACTCGATGGGACGGCAATTGACTGGCGTGGGAAACGTGTTGTCGACGATGAGCGGAACCCCATGGTCATGGGCCGCTTTCGCGAAACGCTCGATATCGAGGACCGTAAGTGCGGGATTCGCGACGGTCTCGCCGAACACGGCCTTCGTATTCGGGCGGAAGGCACTCTCGAGCTCCTCATCACTGCATGTCGGGGAGACGAAGGTGAACTCGATGCCCATCCGCTTCATCGTATGCGCGAACAGGTTGTACGTGCCACCGTAGATTGACGTCGAGCAGACCACGTGATCGCCGCAACCGGCGATATTGAAGACCGCATAGAAGTTTGCCGCCTGGCCCGAGGACGTGAGCATCGCCGCTGACCCACCCTCGAGTTCGCAGATCTTCGCGGCCACGTAATCGTTGGTGGGATTCTGGAGACGCGTGTAGAAGTAGCCCTCCTCCTCAAGATCGAAGAGCCTTCCCATGAACTCACTCGAATCATACTTCCACGTCGTGTTCTGGTAGATGGGAATCTGACGCGGTTCGCCGTTTCCGGGATGGTAGCCACCCTGAACGCATGTGGTGCCGATTTCCGAGGTCATGGGCTCTCCTTGTTCAAAACGAAATGAACGGCCGGCCTCATGGTATCACCAGCGAGGCCCTGATATCATGGAGCGCCTACGGAAGGATTTGACCATGCCAATCAGAATCCCGGACGCGCTTCCGGCCACTAGCATACTCGAGGGCGAAAACATCTTCGTGATGACGGAGCATCGCGCGATCCACCAGGACATCCGTCCGCTTCGCGTTCTCATCCTGAACCTGATGCCCACGAAAATCGAGACGGAGACGCAGCTCCTGCGCAAACTCTCGAACACGCCCCTTCAAGTCGAGGTCGAATTGCTCCAGACGATAAGTCATCGTGCTGAGCACGTGGCCGCAGAACACCTCGAGTCCTTCTACGTCAGCCTCAACGACATCCGCCATAGGCGCTACGACGGCATGATTATCACGGGCGCGCCCGTGGAACTTCTCGACTTCAAGACGGTCGATTATTGGCCCGAGCTCTGCGAGATCTTCGAGTGGGCAAAGACCCATGTCTTCTCGACGCTCTACATCTGCTGGGGTGCCCAGGCGGGTATCTACTATCACTATGGCGTCGAGAAATACGAGCTCGACGAGAAGATGTCGGGCGTCTTTGCCCATAACATCGTAAAGCCGTCAAGCCCACTCGTCCGCGGCATCAATGACGTGCTCTATGCACCGCACTCGCGCCACACCGAGGTTCGCCAGGAGGATATCGAGGCGGTCGATGACCTCGAAATCATAGCCGTATCAGACGAGGCGGGCGTATTCATCGCGAAGAGCACGAACAGCAGGCACTTCTTCGTCTTCGGACATCCCGAGTACGATACCGATACGCTTGCGAAGGAGTATGCGCGTGACCTTGGCAAAGGACTGAACCCCAAGGTGCCAAGGCATTACTTCCCCGATGATGACCCGTCAAAGGCGCCTCGGTCAAACTGGCGCGCCCCGGCGCAGTTGCTATACACCAATTGGCTGAACTACTACGTCTATCAGGCAACGCCCTACGACATCAACAACTCCAAGCTATAAGACGAGAGAAGCATGTGCAAGAGGTACGCGAATGCCTGACGGAAACGCAATAGAATGCGTGAGATTGCAGTAAAGCGAGGTGCGTAGCGTACAAACTAGTACGTAAGCACCTCGCTGAACAGCAAGATTACGTATCGTGCAGCCTCGAGGCGTAAGAAAACGTGCGAGATTAATGAGAAGCGGAGTGCGACGCGCACGAATAGGTACGCGAGCACTCCGCTGAACATTAAGATTGTGCGTTTTCTTACGCCTCGGTGTAGTTGCGGACGATGTCACTGGCAACCTTGATGCCAGGGCCCATCGTCGAGGAAAGCGCGATGGACTTGACGTAGCGGCCCTTGGTCGCAGCCGGCTTCACGCGCAGGATCTCGTCGTAAAGCGCACCGTAGTTCTCGGCGAGGGCCTTGGGCTCGAAGGAAACCTTGCCGATGTTGACATGGCAGATGCCATAGCGATCGGCGCGATACTCGACCTTGCCACCCTTAAGCTCGCTAACAGCCTTGGCGACATCCGGCGTAACGGTGCCGAGCTTGGGATTGGGCATCATACCACGGGGACCGAGGACCTTACCCAGACGACCAACCTTGCTCATCATGTCGGGAGTTGCAACGGCGGCATCGAAGTTAATGTTACCCGCCTGCACGTCGGCAACCAGATCATCGGAACCGACGACATCGGCGCCAGCCTCGAGGGCCTCCTTGGCCTTGTCGCCCTCGGCGAAGACAGCAACGCGGACTTCCTTACCAGTGCCGTTGGGCAGCGAGATGGAACCGCGGACCTGCTGGTCAGCCTGACGGGTGTCGATGTTGAGACGGAAGGCGACCTCGATGCTCTCGTCGAACTTCGCGCTCGCGAGCTCCTTGGCAAGCGTGCACGCCTCAAGCGGCGTGTAGAGCTTGTCCTCGTCAACCTTGGCCAGTGCGGCCTCGTACTTCTTTCCGTGCTTTGCCATTTTCTTTCCTCCTCGTGGTCAACGAGCCTGGCCGGCCCTCCCACTACATACGCACAACCCTATGCTGCGCGTTTAATACCTAACCTACCAAACAGCGTACTGCTCGATACACGGGGATGTTTTCGTCGAAATCATCCACCGTACTCGTCGGGTGCGAATTGCGAAGCCCGATGAGCAGAAGTTCTAAAATCGTGAAGCGGTTTTGCCGCTCATCTGCAACCGATTCCTCGCGCATCCCGCAGTTGAGGGTTAAGCAGGTGCGTGAGATTGGCGTAAGGCGAAGTGCGTGGCGTACTAGGTACGCGAGCGCTTCGGTGAGCGCCAAGATTGCGCGCCTGATTAATCCTCAACCAGGACGCCCATGGAGCGAGCGGTACCCGCCACGATCTTCTTGGCCGCCTCGATGTCGTTGGCGTTGAGATCGGGGAGCTTGGTCTCGGCAATCTCGGTGAGCTGGGCCTGCGTGAGCGTGCCGACCTTGTCACGCTGCGGAACGCCGCTGCCCTTCTGAATGCCGAGAGCCTGACGGATGAGAACAGCCGCCGGCGGGGTCTTGCAGATGAAGTCGAAGGACTTGTCCTCGTAGACCGTAATCTCGACCGGGATGATCGTGTTGCCCTTGTCCTGTGTCTCGGCGTTGAACGCCGTGCAGAACTGCATGATGTTGACGCCCTGAGCGCCGAGTGCCGGGCCAACCGGGGGAGCCGGGTTTGCCTGACCGGCAGGAATCTGAAGCTTGATAAAGCCCGTTACTTCCTTGTCCTTTGCCATGATGCGTATCCTTACTACGTACTTGCCCTTTCGGGCCTTCGTTTTCTATCTATCGAAAGCGCCTGTCGCGAGAAGCCCTCTTCCACATCGAGGCACGACGCGCGCGTTTCTGCCAAGTTTAAATCTTCGCCACCTGGTCGAAGCTGAGCTCGACCGGCGTCTCGCGACCGAAAATCGAGACGAGCACCTTGACCTTGCCGGCCTCAGCGTTGACCTCAGAGACCGTGCCATCGAAGTCTGCGAGCGGACCGCTCACGACCTTGATCGACTGGCCCTCCTCCAGGTCCGTGGAGGTCTTCTTGGGAGCCTCGGGGCTCACGCGCTTGGTGATCTTGTTGAACTCCTCGCGCGTCAGCGGAACGGGCTGACCCTCGCTGCCGACGAACCCGGTCACGCCCGGCGTGTTGCGCACGGCAACCTGCGTGCGAGCATCGAGGTTCATCTTGATGAGCACATAACCGGGGAACACCTTGCGCTCGGTGGTGACGCGACGGCCGCCTTCCTTGAGCTCGGTGACTTCCTCGGTGGGGATGAGAATCTCGAAGATGTTGTTCTCGAGGCCCTGGGTCTCGATGAGATGCTCGATGTTCGTCTTGACCTTGTTCTCGTAGCCTGAATAGGTATGGACGACGTACCATCTTCTAGCCATTGGCACTCACTCCCAGGGTTGCGATGGCATCAAGCGGAATGATGATGATGTTATCGATGATGGCGATGCCGACGCCGAAGAACACGAGGGCGCCGACAACGATGAGGCTTGCGTTGACGAGCTCTGGGCGCGTGGGCCAAACCACACGCTGCATCTCGCCCTTGACCTCTTTGCAATAATTGACGAAGCGACGCCAGAGGCTCGGCTTCTTGTTGGGATCACTCTTGGCAACGGCCTTGGTGCTCTTCGCCTTCTCGGGAGCCTTGTCCTTGGAGCGCGAGAGTACGGTCGTTTTCTTCTGCGTTTGCGGTTGCGCGGTTGCTTGCTGCGCAAGATCACGTGCCGACTGAGCCTTCTGCTCTTCGGAACGTGTGTCGCGTTTGCGCTTCTTGTGTTTCTTCGTAGCCATCTTGATCCGTTCGTATAAGGTGGTTCATACCTTAAAAGAGGCCAACTATGAAGTTGGCCGGAATAATCTGGCAGGCCAGGAGGGACTCGAACCCCCAACATTCGGTTTTGGAGACCGACGCTCTACCAATTGGAGCTACTGGCCTGTTCATTTGGCCTAGTTATTGTAGACCACTCCTGAACACTTAGCGAGTACAACTAGCGAGTCTCGCGGTGCAGCGTATGATGACCGCACCAGCGGCAGTACTTCTTCAGCTCGATGCGCTCAGGGTTGTTCTGCTTGTTCTTCTTGGTCGTGTAATTGCGGCGTTTGCAATCAGTGCAGGCCAAGGTGACCAACGTGCGCATTAAATCCTCCTCAATCGCAGAACATGGCCCGACGGTCGAAAAACCGTCGGGCCCGTCTGCTCATAACCTAATGGGCGCGTGTTACTCGATGATCTCGGTAACGCGACCGGAGCCGACCGTACGGCCACCCTCGCGGATAGCGAACTTCAGGCCCTCTTCCATGGCGATCGGGTGAATGAGCTCGCCCGTGATCTCAACGTTGTCGCCCGGCATGACCATCTCGACGCCGTCCGGGAGAATAACGGTACCCGTGATGTCGGTGGTGCGGAAGTAGAACTGCGGACGATAGTTGGTGAAGAACGGCGTGTGACGGCCACCCTCGTCCTTGGTCAGAACGTAGACCTGACCCTTGAACTTGGTGTGCGGCTGAACGGAGCCGGGCTGGCAGACAACCTGGCCACGCTCGATCTCCTCGCGCTTGATGCCGCGGAGCAGCAGACCGACGTTATCGCCAGCCTCAGCCTCGTCGAGCAGCTTGCGGAACATCTCGACGCCGGTGACGACCGTCTTCTGCGTCGGGCGGATGCCGACGATCTCGACCTCGTCATTGACGTGGCAGACGCCACGCTCGACACGGCCAGTGGCAACGGTGCCGCGGCCGGTGATGGTGAAGACGTCCTCGATAGCCATGAGGAACGGCTTGTCGGTCTCGCGGGCGGGAGTCGGGATGTACTCGTCGACAGCATCCATGAGCTCCCAGATGGCATCCTGGTAACCCTTGTCGCCCTCGAGAGCCTTGAGTGCGGAACCGCGGATGATGGGGATATCATCGCCGGGGAACTCGTACTCGGTGAGCAGGTCGCGGGTCTCCATCTCGACGAGGTCGATGAGCTCCTCGTCGTCGACCATGTCGCACTTGTTAAGGAAGACGACGATGTAGGGAACGCCGACCTGGCGGGCAAGCAGGATGTGCTCGCGAGTCTGAGCCATCGGGCCGTCGGTGGCGGCGATAACGAGGATGGCGCCGTCCATCTGAGCAGCACCCGTGATCATGTTCTTGACGTAGTCAGCATGGCCCGGGCAGTCGACGTGCGCGTAGTGACGCGTGTCGGTCTCGTACTCGATGTGGGCGATGGAAATCGTGATGCCGCGCTCGCGCTCTTCAGGAGCCTTATCGATGTCCTCGAATGCGGTGAAGTCTGCAGTGGCGGTGCCGTGCGAGCCATCATTGTCGGAGAGCGTCTTGGAAATAGCCGCAGTCAGCGTGGTCTTGCCGTGGTCGACGTGACCAATGGTGCCGATGTTTACATGCGGCTTGGAACGGTCAAACTTTTCCTTTTCAGCCATCATATCCTCCTGTTTGCTGATTTTGCATGCGCGCACCCGTTCCGTGGAGTGCGCGTCATTACTAAACTACTATTTTATACGTGCTAAGCCTCATTCTGAGGCGAAAAAACTGGTAGCGGCGATTGGATTCGAACCAATGGCAACACGGGTATGAACCGTGCGCTCTGACCAACTGAGCTACGCCGCCATTTGATCGCTTTTATGCACACATCCTGCTTTGTCAGACTCGCCGCCGTCTGCTCAGTCACAGCGCTAAGGCTGCTCCTTCGCATCCGCGTCGGCCTTCCGCGCAGTATGCGCACCTAAAAGGCTCAAACAAAATGCATCGTTATCGACGCACTCTGCTCGTTCAAACTCTGTGATGAGTGTGAAATAAATGGAGCCTGTGATCGGATTTGAACCGATGGCCTCTTCCTTACCAAGGAAGTGCTCTACCCCTGAGCTACACAGGCAAAGGTGGTGGGCGCGCATGGATTCGAACCATGGTAGGCAAAGCCAACGGGTTTACAGCCCGTCCCGATTAACCGCTCCGGCACACGCCCATCTTTGTGACTCACTAATCTGTATACGCTTTTCAAGCTGCATGCGATGCGGGTCTAGCCGCATAGCGCACGAGATGATACCGCGCACATCAGATGTTGTCAACGAAAAAGCCGCTATACCACGCATCCGGGTGTAGCTATGCATTTCGCTGCGCAAGTGCGGCTGGTGCCAGCGGCAGGAATCGAACCCGCAACCCTCGGTTTACAAAACCGCTGCGCTACCGTTGCGCCACGCTGGCAAAACCGCGTCCGGCAGTGTATCACACTTGGAAACAGAGGAACGGCTCTAATATCTCGAGGATGCGCCAGAAGGAACGGGGCAAACGGACAGGTCACGCACCCCGCTCTCCACGGACCATGGCCTCGAGTTTCGCACGCGTCTCAACATCGAGCCTGTCGGCTATGGTGCGTTTCTCGCTCGCGGCCCGGCGGGCAAGCCCGCGTCGTTCCTCTTCGACATCTGCGCTGTCTGCGGTAAACGCAAGCGACGAAAGGGTCGCAACTCCTCCCCCGAAGACGGTTGCCTGAATGGTGAAATCCGACGAAACAACCACAACTTCGAAGCCCTTTTCGCGTGCATCATGCGCGAGGCGCTCGATGACACTATCGGCGCTCACCCCCGCGGGGGAGAAAACCACATCGATACCCGCCTTGTGCACGGGAGCCCCCGTCGAATCGGGATTGCCGGCGGCATCAAAGACGACCGTGCATCGCTCGTAGTGTTCCTGTGCGAGCTGAGCGGCATCGTTGATGAGTGTTTCACGGGCCTTGTTCCAGCCCTCCCCGCTTTCGTAGTCTATACCGAGGTGTGCGTAGCGATCGTTGTTGCGAATGACATTGTATCCGTCGACGATCAGGACTTGGCGACGTTGCATTGCCTCATCCATTCGTATGCGAGGGCCGTGGTGGCTTGCGCGACGTTGAGCGATTCGACGTGGCCGGATTGGGGCAGGCAGACGAGCATGTCACAAGTCTCGCGCGTGAGGCGGGCGAGCCCCGTATCCTCGGAGCCCATGACGAGCACGATGCGACCCGAAAGCGGCGCGTCCCAGAGCAACGTCTTGGCGTGTTCGCTCGCCCCGATAACCCAAAAGCCCTCTTCTTTGAGGCGATCGAGGCTTTTTACGAGGTTGGCTTCCTGCGCGATGGGCACGTGCGCAACCGCACCGGCCGAAGTCTTGTACGTCGCCGTGGTCACACGCGCGCAACGGCGGTTGGGAATGAGCACGCCCGTCGCGCCAACCACGTCGGCCGTGCGCACGATGGCTCCGAAATTGCCGGCATCCGTAATATGGTCGCACGCGATGATGAGCGCGTTTTCGACGTCAACCGCCTGGTCGACGAGCTGGCGCAACCCCACATACTCGTACGGTTTGATTTGAGCGACAATGCCCTGATGGGCACCATGTGACGAGTGGGCGTCGAGCTCCTTGCCCGTCGCATGCTCGATGCGAATGCCGTCTGCCTGCGCACGGGCAAGCAACTTGGAGGCACGCTTGTCACGAAAAGCGGCGTCGCTTGCGTAGACGGCCTGGATGGGAACGCCCGCGTCAAGCGCCTCTGCGAGTGCGTGGCGTCCTTCGAGGTGCTCACTCTCCATAGCTGACCCGTGCTCCGTTGGGGGTGTCCTCGATGGTGAAGCCCAGTGCGGCAAGGCCGTCGCGCACGGCATCGGCGAGCGCCCAGTTCTTTTCGGCACGTGCCTGCGCACGAGCCTCGAGCAGCGCCTCGGCAGCCTCATGCGGATCGCTGCCTGCATAGCCGCAGGTCTCGGCTGCCAGTTCGCAAACCTCCATCGGCCACTCGTCGGCGCCGTCGTTCGGCATTGCAATGCCGAGAACGCCCATAAGCTCCTCGATGGCATCCGCGCTCAAAAGCGCCGACTCTCGAGCCGCCGCATCCATGCGGTCATGCTGCTCGAGAAAGCGATTGCACTCGTTGGCAAACGAGAAGATCGCGGCCAAGCCGCCCGCCGTATTGAAGTCGTCGTCCATCGCCTCGACAAAACCGGTGCGCATTGCCTCGCGCGCCTCGTCGATTCCGGCGTTGTCCGATTGCTCGCCCTCGGCGGCGTGCTCGGCTGCCCAGCGCAAGTTGCGCACCGTCGTGCACAGGTGACCATACGACGTGTCGGCCTCGGCGAGACGCGCATCGGAAAAGTCGAGTGGCGAGCGATAATGCGTCTGCAGCATGAGCAGGCGCAGCGCATCGGGATTGCAAGTTTCGAGCACGTCCTTGAGCAGCAGGAAGTTGCCTAGGCTCTTCGACATCTTCTCGGAATTGATGCGTAGCATGCCCGAGTGCATCCAATAATGCACGAAGCTCTCGTCGTGAGCGGCCTCGGTCTGCGCCTTCTCGTTCTCGTGATGCGGGAAGACGAGGTCGGAACCGCCACCGTGAATGTCGAGTGGCACGCCGAGATACTTCTGCGACATGGCCGAGCACTCCAAGTGCCAACCCGGACGACCCTCGCCCCATGGCGATGTCCAGTGCGGCTCGCCCGGCTTCGCGGCCTTCCACAACGCGAAATCGAGCGGATCGCGCTTGCGCTCGTCCACGTCAACGCGCGCGCCACTCTGTAAGTCATCGATATTGCGACCGGAAAGCTCGCCATATTTGGGGAACGAGCGCACCGAGAAATACACGTCACCATCGACCTCGTAAGCGTGGCCACGGTCGATGAGGCGCTCGACGAGTTCGATCATCTCGGGAATCTCCTGCGTGGCGCGCGGGCGCACGTCGGGATCGTCGATACCGAAGGTGTGCATGTTATCGATGAAGGCCTCGGTATAGAACGCCGCAATCTCCTCGGGCGTCTTACCCTCCTCCTGCGCGCGCTTGATGATCTTGTCGTCGACATCGGTGATGTTCTGGACGAAAGCGACTTCGTAACCGCGATACTTCAGGTACTTGCGCACAACGTCAAAGATGAGGAAGGTGCGTGCATTGCCAATATGGATGTAGTTGTAGACCGTGGGGCCACATGCGTACATCGCTACCTTGCCCGGCTCGTGCGTCACGAACTCCTCTTTGCGGCGGGTTGCGGTGTTGTAGATTTGCATGGTCACTCCTCGGTGCAGTCTTGCGTACGTCCGAACATATTAGCAGGAATGGCACCTGGCGCATTCCGAAAGGCGGCGTTCGTACCGAAACTGCGCGCCCCTCGGAGTCCACCACATTCGCGATTATTTACTTTCACGAAAACCAGACAAAAATGCCCCGGCGAGTTTTGTCTCATTCGTGTGAGAGCAGGCAAACGGCCTGGGCGGACGCCCCTTCTCCCCTGCCCTCGTAACCCAAGCGCTCGGTCGTCGTGGCCTTCACGCCCACGCTCTCGATAGGGACGTGCAGGGCCGCTGCGATATTCACGCGCATTTGCTCGCGATATGGCGAGATCTTGGGCTCCTGGAGCATGACGACCGAATCGATATCGTCAATCGAATAACCCTGTTCACGCGCGAGGCAACCAACATGCTCGAGCAGCTTGATGGAATCGGCGTCTTTATATGCGGGATCGGTATCGGGAAAGAGCTTGCCAATATCACCGGCACGCATCGCTCCGACGATCGCATCCATGATGGCATGCACGAGCACATCGGCATCCGAATGCCCGTCGAGCCCCTTGTCGTACGGAATCTTGACGCCTCCGAGAATGAGTTTACGCCCTTCGGCAAACGCATGCACGTCATAACCCAACCCGATTCGATTCATGCAACGTCCCTCATTCCTCACGCTGCGCCACACGCGCAGACAAAGCGGCAACAACGGGGCCGACATCCTCGGGAACCGTGAGCTTGATGTTATCGCGCGGTCCATTGAACATGGCGACGCGACCGCCGATGCGCTCGACAAGCGAGGAGTCGTCCGTACCCAAGAAGCCATCGAACATGGCCGTCTGGTAGGCACGCCTGAAGATGTCCGCACGGAAGAGCTGCGGCGTCTGCGCCACCCAGAACATGCTGCGATCTGGCGTAGCGGAAATCAGGCGGTCCTTCACGATCTTGAGCGTGTCAACGGACGGATGACCCACCACGATACCATCGATATCGAGGTTGCCCTTGAGGTGGTTGATGGCATGCGAGATGATTTCCGGTGTGATGAGCGGACGAGCACCGTCGTGCACAGCGATAATCTCGTAGTCCCTCGTAAGCGACTCGAAGCCGTTCATGGCCGACTCCTGGCGCTCTTCGCCGGAAGACGCGAACTCGATGGGCGTCACAAACGGATATGGGTCGATGGCCTTGCGGCAGTACTCCGCCTGGCGCTCTTCGGGACACACGATGACAATGACACCCACGTCGGGCACGGCGTCAAATGCCTCGGCTGACCACGTGAGCACAGGTTTGCCAAGCACCTCGAACAGCTGCTTGCCGCCGGGATTGCGAAAGCGCTCGCCCTCGCCGCCGGCGACGATGATGGCGGCAGTCGAGGGGTTCTTGGAAACGTGGCCGGCGAGCAAGCTGCTCGCGTTCTCGAGCGTGTTGATCTGATGCACGTACATGTCAACTTCGGCCGGCGTGAGGGCTTCCGAAACGGAGATTGGGTCAATACCCACCTCGATCAGATTCTTCGTGTCATCAGCCATGGCTTCTCCTTGCCTCGTACTAGGCATCCGGCGACTCGGCGTTCTGGAGCGCAATGAGCCGATTGATTTCGTGATCGATGGACTCGCGCGCATTCTGTAGCGCCAGAATCATGCTGTCGAGTTGCGAAAACGATTTGAGGGGCCTGCCCAGCGTCTTGCTCTCCCCGCCAAAGTAGAGGTCGATAACGTTGCGGCGTCGCGAAACGGTGATGGCAACGGTATCGGTCTGCGCGCACATCCGCATGGCGGTGCGATGCCGCATGCCCGTTTCCTTCGTCTCGTACTCCATCGTTGGCGATAGGTGAACGTTGGCGCGAATGATGCGACGCGCATGGGCGTCGAGCAGAATCGCACCGTCCATCTTCGAGAGCTCGAAGAGGCGGTTGGGAGTGAAGGCGACGTCGATTTCGAAGCCGCCACCACTGAGCGCGAGAACGGATTCGAGGTCGCCAATGCAGATGAGGGCACCGTTATCAGCTGAGAGAATCATGTCGAGAGCTATGCGCAGGTCGGTGCCAGGGGCGACCATCTCCATGACGTCGTCCATGCTCTGAATGACACCCATGCAGCTCTCCCCTCGTCGCAACCGTAAACCCATCATAACATGGGATAAAGAAAGCAGGTGCCCGCGATATGCAGGCACCTGCCAGAAATGAGACAAGTTGGTCAGACCAAACTGTCTCATTTCGCGCTAGTCGGAAGCTTCCGCGCTGCCCTGCGCCGGAGGAAGCGAGCTTCCCGGCCCCGCGCTCTCGAGTGCGAGCGTCTTACGCGCCTTGAGCTTGGGCACCTCGCCCTCGCCTGGCGCGAACACGAGCTCGTCCCCCACGTAATCGACGAGGATGATGGAGCCTTCGGTCCACTTGCCCTCGAGCACTTCCTCGGAGAGCGGATCCTCGATGAGACGTTGGATCGCGCGGCGTAGCGGTCGCGCGCCGAAAGCGGTGTCGGTGCCCTTTTCGGCAACGTGCTTCTTCGCCGCTTCCGTGAGCTCGATGCTCATACCCTGAACAATGAGGCGCTGACGCAAATCGTCGATCATGAGATCGATGATCCGGGCGATGTCCTCGCTCGTGAGCGACTGGAACACGATCGTCTCGTCGATGCGGTTGAGGAATTCGGGACGGAAGAGCTTCTTGAGCTCAGCCATGACCGAATCGTGGATTTCCTTGTCGGACAGGCCAGTCGAGTTCGTCGTCGAAAAGCCGAGCGGATTCTCGCGCGTGATCTCACGCGCACCCACGTTGCTCGTCATGATGATGATCGTGTTGCGGAAGTCGACCTTGCGACCTTGGCCGTCGGTAAGGTGGCCCTCCTCGAGAATCTGCAGCAAGACGTTGAAGACATCCGGGTGCGCCTTCTCGATCTCGTCGAAGAGCACGACGGAATACGGCTTCTGGCGTACGGCCTTGGTGAGCTGGCCGCCCTCGTCATAGCCAACGTAGCCTGGAGGCGAGCCGATGAGACGGCTGACCGTATGCTTCTCCATGTATTCGGACATGTCGAAGTTGATGAGGGCGTCCTCAGTGCCGAAGAGAAACTCGGCAAGTGCCTTGGAGAGTTCGGTCTTGCCCACGCCGGAAGGCCCGAGGAAGATGAACGAGCCCATGGGGCGCCTGGGATCCTTGAGACCGGCCCGACTACGGCGAATTGACTTCGAGAGCGCTGTGACCGCCTCGTTCTGTCCGATGACGCGCTCGTGCAACGCATCTTCCATGCGAAGTAGGCGTGCGGTCTCGGCCTCGGTCAGACTCGAGACGGGAACGCCCGTGGCAAGCGAGACGACATCGGCGATCTGGTCGGTATCGACGGTGGCGACGTTGAGCGCCGCCTCCTCACGCCACTTCTCCTCGAGCTCGGCGCGCTCGCGAATGAGCTCTTTCTCCTTGTCGCGAAGATGGGCGGCAGCCTCGAAGTTCTGATGCCTGACCTCCTCTTCCTTTTGCGCGCGCAGCTTCTTGAGCTTGTCGGAGACCTTGGCGACGTCCTCGGGAACCGACATGTTGGAGATGCGCATGCGCGCGCCCGCCTCATCGATGAGGTCGATGGCCTTGTCGGGCAAAAAGCGGTCCTGCACGTAGCGGTTCGAGAGCGTTACAGCCGCCTCGATGGCCGCATCCGTGAAGTGAACGCGATGGTGCGCCTCGTAATGGTCCTTGAGGCCATTGAGAATGTCGATGGATTGCTCGATCGTGGGCTCCTCGACCATGACCGTCTGGAAACGACGAGCCAGAGCGGAGTCCTTCTCGACATGCTTGCGGTATTCGTCGGTCGTCGTCGCGCCGATGACCTGAATCTCGCCGCGCGACAGCGGTGGCTTGAGGATGGCGGCGGCGTCGATGGAGCCCTCGGCACTGCCCGCACCAATGAGCGTGTGCATCTCGTCGATGAACAGGATGATGTTGCCGTCGTCCTTGACCTCCTTGACGACGCTCTTGAGACGGTCCTCGAACTCGCCGCGATACTTGGAGCCGGCCACGAGCGCGGAGACATCAAGCGTCACAAGGCGCTTGTTGCGCAGCACGTCGGGCACCTGCCCATCGGCGATGAGCTGAGCGAGCCCCTCGGCCACGGCGGTCTTACCCACGCCAGGCTCGCCGATGAGCAAGGGATTGTTCTTGGTGCGACGCGAGAGGATCTGCTCGACGCGGTCAATCTCGCGCTCGCGCCCGATCACCGGGTCGAGCCCGTCTTGCGAAGCGAGCTTGGTGAGGTCGATGCCAAATTCCTCGAGCGCGGATCCCTGATTCGAACGCCCCGGCTGCTGTGCGCCCATCGGCGCATATGGCACGGGGGCAGGTGCGCTGTTAATGAGCTCGGAAACAGCCTCGCGAACCTGATTGCCTTCGACGCCGATGTTGGCGAGAACCTGCATGGCCACGCCATTACCCTCGCGAATGATGCCGAGCAGCAGATGCTCGGTCGAGATGTAGTTCTGACCGAGCTGCAGCGTCTCGCGAAGCGCGCCCTCGAGCACGCGCTTGGCACGCGGCGTGAACGGAATGTGGCCAGCAGCGGCAGGGGCATCCTGATCGGTGATGTCCTTGATTTGGCTGATGACCTCGTCATAGGTGACATTGAGCTGTTGCAAGACACGCGCGGCGATACCTTCGCCCTCGCGGATCAGGCCCAGGAGCAGGTGTTCGGTACCCACATAGGGCTGCTCGAGCTCACGCGCCTCCTCTTGTGCAAGGACAAGGACGCGCCGGGCCTTGTCGGTAAACTTTTCAAACATATGCGATAGCCTCCTCGAAAAGAGAGCAGTGGTCTTCCCAGTATAGACATGCGGTCAAGAAACGCGATGACGAGACGTTGACGGCTCCCCAACACCCCAGCGACGCATATTCGGAATGACGGGGAGGGTTATGCGATGCGGTTCTGCAGGTAGGCGATGATGTCAGCAGATTCGAGCATGGGGTCGCCATCGACGACCAGACAAGGCGACTGCGTCGTGCCGTTCATATCAAGCAGTTCCTGACGATGTTGCGAATCAGTGGAGTTAACGGTCTCTATCTGGATGTCGTTGGCAGCCATGAAGTCGAGGACGCGATGGCAAAACGGACAGCCGGGCTTGACGTACAGGACCATGTTGTCGAACTTCATGAAATGCTCCTTCGCCATTGAAATGAGACAAAAATCGCCGGGGCGCTCTTGTCTCATGCCTCGTCGCGCATGTGCGGGAACAGCAGCACGTCGCGGATGGTAGGCGCATCGGTGAGCAGCATGGTGAGCCTGTCGATGCCGATGCCGATGCCTCCAGCCGGAGGCATGCCGTACTCGAGCGCGCGAATGTAATCCGCGTCAAAGCCCATGGCCTCGTCATCGCCCATGTCCTTTGCCTTGACCTGCTCCATGAAGCGCTCGGCCTGATCGACCGGGTCGTTGAGCTCGGTAAAGGCATTGGCGTATTCGTGACCCAAGATGAACAGCTCGAAGCGCTGCGTAAGCTCCGGATTATCCGGATGCTTCTTCGCGAGCGGAGAAATCTCGAGCGGATGATCGATGACGAACGTGGGCTGGACAATCTTCTCCTCGGCAACCGCCTCGAAGATCTCTGCGATGAGCTTGCCCTTGCCCCAGGCCGCTTCGGCATGACCGCCGTTCTTCTCCAGGATGGCCACGAGTTCTTCGCGCGTGCGCTCGAAGGAAACGTCCTCACCTGCATACTCGCTGGCCAGCTCCATCATGCTTGCGCGGCGCCAGTCGCCCGACAAGTCGATGGACGTGCCCTGATACTCGATGTGCAGCGTTCCGCAGGCAGCCTCGGCCGCGGCCTTGAAGCATCCTTCGGCCAAGTCCATCATGGACTCGAGATCGCCGAAGGCCTCGTAGGCTTCCATCGTGGTGAACTCGGGATTGTGATAGGGATCCATGCCCTCGTTGCGGAAGATGCGACCCAGCTCGAACACCTTGGGAAAACCGCCCACCAGCAGGCGCTTCAGAGGAAGCTCCGTGGCGATGCGCAGATAGTAGTCGCGATCGAGCGCATTGAAATGGGTGATGAAGGGCTTTGCGTTCGCACCGCCGATAATCGGGTTCAGAAACGGCGTCTCGACCTCGTAGTACCCCTCGTCTTCCATGAAGCGGCGAATGGCAGAGATGATGCGCGAGCGCTTCTTGAACGTCTCGCGAACCTCGGGGTTCACGACCAAATCGACGTAGCGCTGGCGATAGCGTGTCTCCTTGTCCTGCAAGCCATGGAACTTCTCGGGAAGCGGACGCAGGCTCTTGGACATGAGCTCGAACGAGGAGACAGCCACGGAGAGCTGACCACGGCGCGTGCGCATCATGGTGCCATGCACGGCAATCCAGTCGCCCACATCCAAATCTTTCAACTCCTCGAAGGCATCTTCGCCCAAGGTGTTGATGCGGCAAAAGAGCTGGATGGTGCCCGTATGGTCCATGAGCTCGAGAAAGGCGACCTTGCCCTGCGCGCGCTTAGCCATGACGCGACCGGCGATGGAGACCTCGTCTTGGGTATCTTGACCGTCTTCGAGATGAGCGTACTGCTCGTCGAGTTGCTCGACCGTGTGCGAGCTTGCAAAGGCATGTCCGTACGGATCGCGACCCGCATCGATGAGCGCCTGTCGCTTGTTGCGACGAACCTCTACGGGATTGTCGACGATCTCCTCTTGTGCATCGGACATGATTAGTGGCCGACCTTCGTGAGCGTGAACTTCATCTTGCGACCGGTCGGGCCCTCGTACTCGATGACATCGCCCTTCTTGTGACCGAGCACCGCGGCGCCCACAGGGGACTCGTTGGAGATCTTGCCCTGCGCGCTATCGGCTTCGGCACCACCGACGATGGTGAAGACGCGCTCGCGGCCATCATCATCGGTCAACGTGACCGTCGAGCCGATGACGACGCGATTGCCCTTCTTGGGGGTGTCGACGACCTGGGCGTTCGCGAGAACATCATTGATCTCGGCAATGCGCTGCTCGAGGATGGCCTGCTCGTTCTTGGCGTCGTCATACTCGGAATTCTCGGAGATGTCGCCGAACTCGCGCGCGATGCGAATGCGCTCGCCAACCTCGTCACGCTTGTCGTTCTCGAGGTAATGGAGCTCTTCTTCGAGCTTTGCCTTACCGTCTGCAGTCAGAACCACGTCATTTGCGTTGTTCGCCATAATGTCTTGCTCCCTTTTCCATCACATGCCAGGTCACTAAGCCGTGCATGTTGTCATTTGAATTTCGCGCTACTCGGTCTTCTCGGCAGGAGACTTTTCCGTCTCGACGACAACCGCGCCGTCCACCACCTTGTCCTCAAGGGCCTCATCGCGCTTCTCCTCGGCCTCTGCCGAAGGCTCGTCCACAGGCGCACTCTCGGACTCGACGGTCTTCCCGCCGGCATCGTCCTTCTTCTTGCCATCCATGCCATCTCGCAGACTCTTGAACGTCTTGCCAATGGCATTGCCCAGTTTGGGCAGATTCTTGGGGCCGAAGATGAGTAGAACCACGATCAGAATGATGATCAGCTCAGGAACGCCAATGCCTCCCAGAAAGGGAATCCTCATCATATCCTCCAAAGTTTTGCATGTGTGCACCGCGCAAGCTGCGATGCAAAACTTTCACGTATCGCACCATCATAAAACAAAGGGGCTTCCGTCGAATGCAGAAACCCCTTTCTGGCAATCTGGTCGGGATGACTGGATTTGAACCAGCGACCTCTCACTCCCGAACCGGATTAGCAGTTAAGTCACCTTTATCGAAATCCGCCTATTCCCGAT
>CAUHSG010000013.1 GCA_959608885.1 uncultured Coriobacteriia bacterium
CCCTTCGCGGGCATGCTGCTGTCCATCGCCATCTTCCCGCTCGTCAGGGCCGAGTGGTGGGAGAGGCACCAGCTGCTCGTCTCGCTCGCGTGGGCGCTGCTGTTCCTCGTGCCCTTCGCCCTCGCCTACGGGGCCGAGGTCACGGCCGAGCAACTCGCCGAGGTCGTCATCGGCGACTACGTGCCCTTCATCGTGCTCCTGCTCGGGCTCTACGTCGTGGCCGGCGGCATACACGTGGGCGGCACCATCGCCGGCACGACGAGGAACAACGCCGTCATCCTGCTCATCGGCAGCTTTCTTGCGAGCTGGGTGGGCACCACCGGCGCGGCCATGCTGCTCATCCGCCCGCTCCTGCGCGCCAACCTGTGGCGCAGGCACCGCGCGCACGTCGTCGTGTTCTTCATCTTCCTCGTCGCCAACGCCGGCGGCTGCCTCACGCCGCTGGGCGACCCGCCGCTGTTCCTCGGCTACCTGCGCGGCGTGCCGTTCTTCTGGACGCTCGAGCACATCTGGCCGCTGCTGCTCGTCAACACCGCCCTGCTCGTCGGGCTGTTCGTCGCCGTCGACCGCTTCTTCGCGCGCAGGGAGCCGCGCGAGAGCCGCGAGAAGCTCGAGCTCCTGTCCCGCGCCGACGACCGCGTGCCCATCCACCTGCAGGGCTGGCACAACCTGTTCCTCCTCCTGCTCGTCATCGCGGGCGTCATCCTCAACGGGCTGATCCCGCAGCTCGAGGCGTTCGTCGACGCCGAGACGGGCAGGACCTTCGGCGTCGACGTCTTCGGGGCGCACGTGGGCGTCGAGTACGTCGTCCAGATCGCCCTCATACTGCTGGCCGCCGCCCTGTCCTGGGTCACGACCTCGAAGGACGACCGCTCGCGCAACAACTTCGAGTGGGCGCCCATCGCCGAGGTCGCCAGGCTCTTCATCGGCATCTTCGTCACGATGATCCCGGCGCTGGCCATCCTGCGCGCCCACGGCGGCTCGCTCGGGCTGGACTCGCCGCTGGGGTTCTTCTGGGCCACCGGCGCGCTCTCCTCGTTCCTCGACAACTCGCCGACCTACGTGGTCTTCCTCACCACGGCGGGGGCGCTGGGCACCGACGCGGCCGGCGCGGTGGCGACCGCCGTGGGCTCCGTCGACCCGACCATCCTGCTGGCCATCTCGGCCGGCGCGGTCTTCATGGGCGCGGTCACCTACATCGGCAACGCCCCCAACTTCATGGTCAAGAACATCGCCGAGGGAGCCGGCGTCAAGATGCCGAGCTTCTTCGGCTACATCGGCTGGGCGCTCGTCTTCCTCGTGCCGGTCTTCGTCATCGACACCCTGCTGTTCTTCCTGTGACGCTTGCCGGTGGGCAGTAATCCCATTGCGCCCTAGAGCCTCTTTACGATGGCGCTGCAGAGGATGTCGGCGAGCTCGTCATCGTCTCCAAGCGGCGGCACGAACTCGTATGTAGGCGGTTTTCCCGCCACGTTCGCCTCGAAGAACGCCTTGAGGCGGCTTCCCGCATCATGGGAGCCGAGCGCGTCCGCGCTGCAGAACGCAGGGCATACGGCGCGTACGTCGCGAACGCCGGCAGCCCAGCCCAGAAGGGTCTTCTCAGCAAAGGGGCCGAGCCATTCGGAATTGTCATGATCGCCCACGAAGGCGACGTGGACATGGTCACCTCCGAGCTTCAGGGATTTGCAGAGCCGATCCCTGAGCCATTCGACCTGCTCGCCGTATGTGCCATCATCACGAGCGAGCGATCGTGGCTCCGAGGGCATGAGAATAAGCAGGCGCGAGACGTTGCGCGGTTTCCAATCGCGTCCGATGCGCGTTGCGAGGGCCTGGGCGAATCCCGGCGTGCGGCAGAAGGAGTCGATTTCGATGACTTGCGGCGTCCAGGCCCCCTTGCCGACGCGCTCGATCGCAGCGCGGGCCTCGTCGAGGGCGGGGATCGTCATCGGCGGGAAACGCAGGGGGTAGAGCGGAAGCAACACGATCGTGCTGCAACCCTCCTGCATGAGCGCGCTTGCCGCCTCGTCGAGCGACGGCGAGCCACATCGCATGCCCACCGTCACGATGCTCTGCCTGCGCGTCGCTTCAGCGAGCCTGCCGGCTAGTTTGTCGCGCAGCGACTCCGCATGCTTTAGGTACGTGCTGGCCACGTCGATGCCATCGCCATAGAAGTACCGGCGCCAGTCACGTCTCTTTGCGGGAATCGTCACGTGCCTGAACAGGCGCGATTGCACGAATCCGAGCTTATCGGCGTAGAGACCGGTTCCCAGGACGACGTCAACGTAATGGCGCAGTGCTTCGGGTGAATCGTCTTCGGGAACGCCTGTCTCTATGAGCAAAACGCCATACTTCATGGTCGCACTTCCTGTCCTGACATGGGGTATGCGGGCGAGGTTCCACCCATCGGGCACATGGACATTATTTCACGTTCTCGTGGCCGGGGGAGTGCCCATGACCGTGCATTCGCAATAGGAATGGTCCATATTCGATTCCCCTGTCGCACGTAGTCGGCATGTCGCATCCCGATGTCAAATGTGACGATATTCTCACATTCCCATACACGTATTGAGTTTGATGTCACGGCACCATACACTTTCGCACAAACTCAATTTCTCACGGAAGGATGCACATGACCGAGAGCGGCGAAATAACCAGCACGACTGTCACCCCGCGCGTTTTGCGCACACCCGAGCTCACGGGCAATCTGCGCGCACATAGCGTGCGTCTTCCCGAGGCTGCGCAGGAGGCGAGTGGCATACGCGTGCTTGGGCGCACCATCCGATCGATCGTCTACACGACCGACATCGCGATTATCCGCAATTGCGATGCCGATGCGGTCTTCGCCGTATATCCCTTCACGCCGCAGCAAATCATCTCCAAGGCCCTTATGGAGGCTTCCGCGATTCCCGTATTCGCGGGCGTTGGGGGAGGAACGACGGCGGGCGCGCGCTCGGCCATGCTCGCGCAGGATGCCGAAGGTGACGGTGCATACGGTGTCGTGCTCAACGCACCGGCGAGCTACACCACGCTCGAGATGGTGAGCCGCGTCATCGACATCCCGGTAATCGTGACGGTCGTCGATGCCAGCGAGGAAGTGATCGCCAATCGCATCGCCGCCGGCGCTTCCATCCTCAACGTCGCCGCCGGTTCCAAGACGGCGCAGGTGGTTGCCGAGATCAGGGAGGAATTCCCCGACGTACCCCTCATCGCCACGGGCGGCCCGACCGAGAAGAGCATAGAGGAGACGGTCGAGGCGGGAGCCAATGCGATCATCTGCACGCCTCCGACGAGCAGGGAACTGTTCTCGGGGATGATGGAGCGCTACCGGGAATCCTCGGACATCCATTCGACCACGCCGAACGCCCGCGGTCTGTCGGATGCGAGCCTGCGCGAGATCGAGGCGCGCTTACGCGAGATTCGCGACGCCGGCTTCATCGATCGCTAATTGACTTTCCCGCCTGAAACGAAGGCGAAACACGACTTGTGTATAGTCCCCTCGTCAACTTGGGAGACGCGACGGGGAGATGAGTTCGGCGATGCACGAGGAATGTGGCGTATTCGGAATCTACGCACCGGGCAAGGACGTCGCCCGCATGACGGGATTCGGCTTGCAGGCGTTGCAGCACCGGGGCCAGGAGAGCGCGGGCATCGCCGTGGGGGACGGCGAGACGGTCAACGTCTCCAAGGACCTGGGGCTCGTGACCCAGGCGTTCGACGACGAGTCCCTCGACGCGCTCGTCGGTGACGTCGCCATCGGTCACGTGCGCTACTCCACGAGCGGGTCGAAGGCATCGTGGGAGGCTGCCCAGCCGCACATGTCGGCCATCGGCGAGGTACTGCTCGCCCTTGCCCATAACGGCACGCTCACCAACACCAACAAGCTGCGCGCCCGGCTCATAGCCGACGGCGCCCGGCTGTACTCGTCGACCGATTCCGAGGTCGCCGCCAAGCTCATCGGCATGTACACCGAGCGCACCAATCACCTGCGCGAGGGCATACGCCACGCCATGGAGCTCATGGAGGGGGCCTACGCCATGGTGCTGTGCACGGCCGATGGCCTCTACGCGTTTCGCGATCCCCACGGCATCCGCCCGCTGTGCATCGGCGAGCTACCCGACAGCGTCGGCTGGGTCATCTCGTCGGAGACCTGCGGTCTGGATATCGTCGGTGCCACCTACGTGCGCGACGTCGAACCAGGCGAGGTCGTGCGCGTCAACGACGGGGGCCTGCGCTCGTTTGCGGCCGTCGAGCCTGCCAGGCGCGCCTCGTGCATCTTCGAGTACGTGTACTTCGCCCGGCCCGATAGCGTGATAGACGGCCAGAGCGTCTACCAGGCACGACGCGATACCGGTCGCATCCTCGCCCGCGAGAACCCCGTGGAAGCGGACCTCGTGCTCGGCGTGCCCGATTCCGGCGTCCCGGCGGCCCTCGGCTACGCGGCCGAAAGCGGCATCGAGTACACCGATGGCATCGTGAAGAACCGCTACGTGGGCCGTACCTTCATCCAGCCCACCGACGAGATGCGCCAGCTCGGCATCAGGCTCAAGCTCAACCCGCTGCCCGACGTAATCGCGGGAAAGCGGCTCGTCGTCATCGACGATTCCATCGTGCGCGGTAGCACCTCGCGCAAGCTCGTGGCGATGCTGCGCGATGCGGGGGCTGCCGAGGTGCACCTGCGCATCACGAGCCCGGAGGTGCTGTGGCCCTGCTTCTACGGCATCGACACGGCCACGCGTGAGCAGCTCATCGCGGCGAACATGGACCTCGCGCAGATGAACGAGTGGATCGGATCGGATTCGCTTGCGTTTCTCTCCCTTGACGGCTTGCGCGAGGCGGTTTCCGGCGCGTGCCATCCCTCCTTCTGCGAGGCATGCTTCACCGGCGAGTATCCCGTCTGATTTGCAGTGAATTGTCCGCGCTCCCATGCTTGCCTTATCCTGCGGAATTATTCTTAAATCAGAATAATTACGACGTTTTCCGAGGCTGCCCGTATTAGAATAGACGAATGCGTTTCATGTAACGTTTTCGATCAGGAGGTCAAAATGTTCAAAGCTAATACTGGGTATAGCACGAACGCATCGGCATTCGAGGCGGGCAAGGAAGCCGCAGCCGCTGCAGCGCAAGGTCTGGATGCTCCCAAGGTTGCGTTCGTCTACTGCAGCTGCGACTACAACGTCACGGCCGTCGTCGGCGGCGTCAAGGAAGCGCTCCCCGGTGTGCCGGTGCTAGGCAACACCTCCTTCACCGGCGTCATCGTTTCCGGTGGTGGCTACGTGGGTGGCGACGAGCCGTTCGTGGGCATCATGGTGCTATCTGATCCGGAGATGACCGTCGGCATCGCCGCGGCAGACCGCGCGCAAAACGACGATCCCTTCGAGGCTGGCCTCATCATGACTGAAGCCGCGCTTGACGTCGCGGGCAAGGACGTCGCTCCCGACTTCTTCTACATGGCCGCCTCTCCTGCGGAGGAGGAGCTCTACCTCAAGGGCATTTCCTCTGTCATCGGGCGCGTGCCGTTCTTCGGTGGTTCGGCCGCCGACAATTCGATTGCCGGCGAGTGGAGGCTCTACGATACCGACGAGAACTTCGGCGATGGCTGCGTCATCGCGCTCTTCTGGGATGCTCCGGCGATGACCAACATGTTCACCGGCGCCTATCACGAGACGGACGACTTCGGCGTCATCACGAAGGTCAATGGCCTGCGCACCATCGCCGAGATCGATGGCGTGCCCGCCGCCAAGAAATACCAGGAGTGGACCGGCTGCTCCGACGACGACATCGCCGGCGGCAACCTGCTGGCCTACTCGATCACCTCGTCGCTCGGCGTCAAGGACCGTCTGGGCGACCTGGTCGCCATACGCCATCCGATGAACGGCAACGATGACTTCACGATCAACGTGGGCAACAACCTGGCCGAGAAGACCTGCGTCATCCGCATGGAGGCCACGGTCGACGAGCTGATTGCGTCGGTGCCCGACACGCTCGAGGCTCTCATCGACGTCATGCCCGGCAAGCCCGCCGCCTTCCACCTGGTGCATTGCGGCGGCCGTCGCGCCGGTATCGACGCGCGCATCGGCGAGGTGGCCGACGCCGTGGCCAAGGTCGCCGGTGACGTGCCCTACATCATGGAGTTCACCTTCGGCGAATACGGATTCGAGTCCGACAACAACAACACGTGCGGCGGCCTCATGCTGTCGTTCACGGGCTTCAGCGAATAGCGTAAGGTTTTCGAGGAAACTGCTCCGTCGCGGGTTGCGTCAAGGAGGTGTCAGGGGAGGGGCCGTCATATGACGACCCCTCCTTCTGTTGCAAGCGCACGGGGAACCGCGTTCGCTTACTCCTGCACCCAATGGAGGGGTACGGGTTCCTCATCTGCCAATGCGCGACGGCAATCCTCGAATGTCCCACGGCATGCTTCATAGATATCGCCCGTGAACTCGTCATGATAGAAGGCGCTGATGTCGAAGCAGAAGTCCATGTCGCGTATGGGCAGGATCGAGAGCGTCCCATCGAACATCGAGGCGTTCATGTCCGAGACGAACGCGACGCAGTTCTCGGTGCGGAGCTTCAGGTAGAGCAGGTCCATGTCCATGTAGAGCTCATCGGCCTCGGCAAGGGTCTCGTCGTCCACGAAAGGCCGAATGCCCTCGGCGAGACCCGAGGACAGGTAGCTGTCGGGAATGAGGAGCCTCTGGTCGCGCAGGTCGTTGACGGTGATGCCGTCGGTCATGGACGCCAGGGGATTCGCACGATTGCATGCGATGACGAAATGGTCGCGATAGATGGGGGTGGACCGGTAATTAGACGAGATGGAACTATCCACGTTCATTCCGATTGCCACGTCGACGGTGTGCTCCTCCAATGCCTGGCGCAGCTCGCCGTATTTCATGCACAGGAGCGATAACCGGATGTTGGGATGCTCCTTGGCCATGGAGTTCACGAATCGTACGAGGAAGGGTCGCGCGCCGTTGCGCAGGTAGCCAACGCGCACGAGCTTGTCACCGGTGCCGGAAACGGCCCTGACGCGCTCCTGTGCGAGATTCCATCCGCGCAGCAGGGACTGGGCCTCCTGCAGGAAGACCTCGCCGGCATTCGTCAGCTCGACGCCATGCGTATCGCGCACGAAGAGGAGCGTGCCAAGCGATTCCTCGAGTGCGGTCATATGGCGGCTGATGACCGAGCGGCTCACGAAGAAGTGCTCCGCAGTGCGTCGGAAGCTCAGGCTATGCGCCAAGTGGACAAACTCGTCAAGATACTCGAAATTCATCTCATCACCCGGATTGGTTCGACCTCTCATTCGAGGCTCCATGATAGCAAGGGAGGGGAATGGCACTTGCCTGAAAAACGCCATATAGCGAAGGAGCCCCACGAATGGGGCTCCTTCCTCTTGTGTCTCTTGTGTCGTCGACCGCTATGCTGCGTTTTTCTGCTCTGCCGCGGCACCCGTGGACTTCACGGCATTCTCCTTCGCGGCCTGCTCGAGCTTGTCCTTGCGCTCGGTGCGGCGAATCTGGAAGTTCAGCAGCAGTCCGCCGCCAACCAGCAACACGATCATGACGATGAGAACTACGAGATCGTTGCTCATGGCTTCATCCTTTCCCTCAAACCCTATCCTTCGATATCTCGATGATAGTGGCGACCAGGTTCACCATCCGGTGCAGTAATCGTGTCGCTGTTGCCAAAACCGCACCGATGCTTTCGCTATAATCGTTCCCGCAAACACGACCAGCTTTACCCGACCACAAGGAGGCCCGCATGGACCCGAACGTCCGCCCCGATTCCATGGCACGCATCAACACCCCCGAGCTCGCCCAGGCATTTATCGACGAGCAGGTACAGGCCATACGCGAGCAAGTTGGCGACCGCAAGGTGCTGCTGGCGCTTTCCGGTGGCGTTGACAGCTCGGTCGTGGCGGCGCTGCTCATCAAGGCCATCGGCAAGAACCTCATCTGCGTGCACGTGAACCATGGCCTCATGCGCAAGGGCGAGTCCGAGCAGGTGGTGGATGTCTTCCAGAACCAGATGGACGCCAATCTCGTCTACGTGGATGCCACGGATCGCTTTCTTGACTTGCTGGCCGGCGTCGATGAGCCCGAGACCAAGCGCAAGATCATCGGCGCGGAGTTCATTCGCGTGTTCGAGGAGGAGGCGCGCAAGGTCGGTGACGAGGTCGACTTCCTCGCCCAGGGCACCATCTACCCTGACATCCTCGAGTCCAAGGACGGCGTGAAGGCGCATCATAACGTGGGTGGCCTGCCCGAGGACCTGCAGTTCGACTTGGTCGAGCCCGTCAAGCTGCTCTACAAGGACGAGGTGCGCGTGGTCGGTCGCGAGCTCGGGCTGCCCGAGTCCATGGTGGAACGCCAGCCCTTCCCCGGCCCCGGTCTGGGCGTGCGCTGCCTCGGCGCCATCACGCGCGATCGCCTGGAGGCGCTGCGCGAGGCCGATGCCATCGTGCGTGAGGAGATGGAAGCGGCCGGCGTGGGCGCGTGGCAGTACTTCGCCGTGGTGCCCGACATGCGGGCCACGGGTGTGCGCGACGGCGTGCGCGCCTACGAGTGGCCGGCGATCATCCGCGCCATCAACACAGTCGACGTCATGACTGCGACGGTGCCCGAGTTGGACTGGGAGCTGCTCAAGCGCATGACCGACCGCATCACGCATGAGGTGCCCGGCATCTGCCGCGTGTGCTATGACCTCACGCCCAAGCCCGTCGGCACGGTGGAGTGGGAGTAAAGAAGGTTATAGCTCAATGAAATCTGGGGCTGGCCGTGAGGCCCTGACCATACTTTGGCGGGGACTTTCTCCCCGCCATTTTCTATATGCCTGATTCAAAATCAAGAATTTTGTTAGCAATCTGCATTTTGAAATCACGAGTTTTGTTATCTCCCATGGAAGTAGTCCTGCTTTTATCGCTTTCAGGGAGTATGCTCTCGACTGTTATCACCAAAGGCGCGGAAAGAGGAATCCGATGTCGAAGAAGCAATCGTTGACGCGGCGTAGCCTGCACTATTACTGGCTGGCGACGCGCAATCACCTGGGGCTGTTCGTGGCGCTCGTGGCCTCGACTATCGGGTTCTGCGGTTTCCTCACCTATGGCAACCCCTACGTGATGAGCCTCATCGTCGACCGCATCGCCTCCGAGCCGGTGGCCGCCGATCAGGTCTTCGCGGTGTTCGGTCCCTACATTGCTGCGCTCATCGGCATCAATGTCGCTGGGCAGGCATGCAGCAAGCTCCAGGACTACACGCTCTGGAAGCTGCAGATTGCCGTGAACTACGACCTCGCCACCACGGCCTTCGACTGTCTGTGCAACCAATCGCTGTCGTTTCACTCCAACCGCTTCGGCGGCACGCTCGTGAGCCAGACTTCCAAGTTCATGGCCGGCTACACCCAGCTGCTCCAGACCATGAACTTCCCGTTCCTGCCCATCCTGTGCTCGATTACCTTCACCTGCCTCATTCTGTTTCCTGCCGTGCCCATTTACGCCGGCGTGCTCATGGCTATGCTCGCGGTGTACGCCGCCGTCTCCTACATCATGTACAAACGCATCCTGCACCTGAACGAGCGGGCGGCCAGCGCCCAGAACCAATTGTCCGGAGAGCTGTCAGACGCGGTTACCAACATCCTTGCCGTGAAGACCTACGGTCGCGAGGAGTACGAGCGCCGGCTCTTCGACGCGGCCAACAGGGAAGTGATGACACGCGACTCGAAGCGCATGCGGGCCTCGCTCGCCCGCGGCATCACCACGGCGGCCATAACCGTGGTCATCATGTCCGTGGTGACGGTGTTCATCTCCGGCGGCAACGCCTGGTTCGGCATCACGCCGGGCACGGTCATCCTCATGTTCACCTACACGAACACGGTGACCAACCAGTTCAACTTCATCAACACGGGCCTACAGCGCATCAACCAGGCCTTTGGCGATGCCTCGGGCATGACCGCCGTGCTCGACGAGCCGCGTCTCGTGGCTGACAAGCCCGACGCCAAGCCGCTTGACGTGGAGGAAGGCGAGATCGATTTCGACGACATCAACTTCTGGTACACCGACGGCGACGTGAGGACGCAGGTGTTCGACGACTTCAACCTGCACATTTCAGCCGGCCAGCGCGTGGGGCTCGTGGGAATGTCGGGCGCGGGAAAGACCACGCTCACCAAGTTGCTGTTGCGCCTGGCCGACATCCAGGAGGGCGAGATTCTGGTGGACGGTCAGAACGTGGCTGACGTGACCCAGCAGAGCCTGCGTCGTCAGATCGCCTACGTGCCCCAGGAGGCGCTGCTGTTCCATCGCACCATCGCCGAGAACATCGCCTATGGGCGCCCCGACGCCACCATGGAGGAGATTCGCGAGGCGGCACAGGCGGCAAACGCGCTGGAGTTCATCGAGGCGCTTCCCCAGGGCTTCGCCACCATCACCGGCGAGCGCGGCATCAAGCTCTCCGGCGGCCAGCGCCAGAGGATCGCTATCGCGCGTGCCATGCTCGCCGACTGTCCCATCCTCGTGCTCGACGAGGCGACCAGCGCGCTCGATTCCGAGAGCGAGGCGGCCGTGCAGGAGGCCCTGGCCCGCCTCATGGAAGGCCGCACCGCCATCGTGGTGGCGCATCGGCTATCCACCGTGGCCAGCCTCGACCGCATCGTGGTGCTATCGCAGGGCCGCATCGTGGAGGACGGCCCGCACGCCGAGCTCGTGGCCAAGGGTGGCGACTATGCGCGGCTGTGGAACCGCCAGACCGGCGCGTTCAGGGAGTGAACGCGCGGCTCTTGGTTTCATGTTGAGCAAAAATGCGCTACTATTGAGCAAATTTGCTCAATAGAAAGAGGAAGTCATGTACGAGCGGTCCTTGGTGAACAAGCTTGCCGATCGGATGAACGAGCCCAGGCGATTCATCCAGATGTTGATTGGCCCTCGGCAGACGGGCAAGAGCACTGCGATTCGCCAGGCCCTGGAGCGCGTTGACATACCCCGTCACGTGGCGCTTGCGTCTATCGATTCCGCCTCGCGCGATTGGCTACGCTCGCAATGGCTGTTGGCGAGAAACCTCATAACGCCGGAAACGCCATCTGCAATTCTTGTCATTGACGAGGTCCAACTGGTGGACCAATGGTCAAGCGTTGCAAAGGAACTCTGGGATGAAGACGCGTGGTCGGATATCGATCTGCGCGTGGTTCTGAGCGGCTCGTCATCGCTTTTGCTGGAGAAAGGACTGAAAGAGGGCCTTACCGGAAGGTTCGAGGTGCTGAGGAGCACGCATTGGACTTACGAGGAATGTCGAGAGGCTTTTGACTACACGCTGAACGACTTCCTGTACTTTGGCGGATATCCGGGTAGTGCGCCATTGATAGGGGACGAGCCTCGTTGGCTCGAGTACATGAATGATTCCGTAATAGAGCCCAGCATCTCAAAAGATGTCATTTCTCTGGAAGAGATTAGGAAACCCGCACTCATGAGGAGGCTGTTCTACTTGGGTGCACCGTATTCCGGACAGGAATTGTCATATAGAAAGATGATCGGACAACTTGATGATGCCGGCAATACGACGACTATCGCCCATTATCTCACGTTACTTTCCGATGCGGGGCTTTTATGTGGTCTGCAAAAGTACGACCCGAAGCTTCTGCGGCAGAAGGCGAGTTCGCCACGCTTCGCGGTCTATGACACGTCTCTCATGACGGCGACATATGGCCAGTACAGGAGCTTCCTTCTGACTGATCCCGAGCGAAAGGGCCATCTGGTCGAAAGCGCAGTTGGCGCGTATCTTCTCGCCCGCTCCGTACAAGAGAAGTTTGACGTGGCGTGGTGGCGCGAGGGCACCAATGAAGTCGATTTCGTAATCTCCCAGGGCGAATCTCTTGTGGCTATCGAGGTCAAGAGCGGTCGCATCAAGCAGACCAAGGGGATGACGGCTTTCATAAACAAGTTTCCAAAAGCCAGGAGTATCATTGTGGGTTCGTCACAGGCCCCATTGGAAGAGTTCCTTCTGGGAAAGGTGCCCTTATTTGGTGTTTAAAGCATCGGACTATGGGGCATTAGGTCGGATTTTCGGTCCTGGCCTCATATCTAAGGAAAGGCCGCCATCATTGGCGGCCTTTCCACATGTGATGTGAATAGCGCCTAGGCGCCGGTCGCCATGTCGGATTCGATATCCTCGTCCTGCTTCGAAGGCGCCTCGATGCCATCGGGATCGCCGAGCTCGCGCAGCTTGGCCGCCTCGATTTCGCGCTGGGCGATCTCCTCCTCGGTGAATCCCTTCCAGTTAGGCTCGATGCCCTTCGCCTTATCCTGGGCAGCGGATATGAGTCCGGGGACGATGTAGGCAATCCAGCAGGCGATGGCTCCCCAGAGGTTGACGCCGAGGAAGTTCGCGTACTTGCCGTCGCCGATGTTCATGAACGACAGCGATGACGCGTCAACGACATCCCAGATGCCGAGTATCATGCCGATCCAGAACGAGAGCATGAAGCCTGTCTTGGTGGGTTTCACCACGCCGTGCATCAAGAAGATGGGCCCGAGCCCCATGATCATCGTGCCGGAAATCGTCGTCGCCGTGATGATGCTCGCTCCCATGATCATTGGCAGGTTGCCCACGATGCCAAATATGATCATGACGCCGATGCTGATCATGCGCACGTTCTCGGGCGTGATGCCGACGATGCCGGGAAGGTCTCGCGAGCACAGCTTGCCCAGCGAGGTGAAAGTGGAGTCAAGCGTCGATCCCGCCGTCGAAATCATGATCACGGCGACTATGAAGAACGCTACGATGCCTAGGGAACGGGCCACGATGACCGGTGCGTCCGACCCGCTGCGGGCGATGCCATCCAGGTACAGGTCCACGCCGACGAGGGAGAACAGCATGATGGCGATGAAGCCGAGGATGCCGGCGACGCAAAACGCCTTGAGCATCTTCTTCTCCTCGCAGAGGAAGCCGCGGTCTGTCAGGACCGCATCGTGGAAACCATAGGAGAGGCATTGGAGGCCTGCACCGATGATGAAGTCGACGCCGCCCTCGAGGGACCATACGCCGCTCGTGGCATAGGCGTCAACGCCATGCTGCGGAACGATGATGAACAGGACGCCGATGAGCAGGACGCCGAACAGGACGGCCTGGGCAACGTCGGTAATCAGCGAACCGCGCATGCCGCCCTTGCAGCAGTAGGCAATGGTGATGAAGGTCATCAGCAACGCCGCGAGTATGAACGGCGCGGTGCCGGAGTCGCCGTAGTAGGCACCGATGACCGACGTGTTAGACCATACCTCGTTGAACAGGCGCACGAGAATCGCGGCCGAGAAGCAGAACGCCGCCGCGACACCGTAGTGCTCGGTCAGGAAGCTGACCATGCCCTTTGCGCCAAACTTTCGGCGCAGGCGATAGAGCGCCCATCCGGTGAGCGGGATGCAGAGCCAGTACACCGCATAGCCGATGCCACCGACGATGCCGAAGTCCGCTCCCATGTTGGCGGCGTTGGTCACCGACTTGGCGAAGATCCAGGCGATGAACACCGATGCCATGATCATCCAGGGGTTGGCATCCTTTCCCTGGCGGTTCTCGCCACGGAAGAATTCGCCGACGGTAACCGTCTTGGGCGAGATGAGGAACATCGCGACACCATAGACCACCAGGAATCCCCAGAACAACAATCCGGTCCAATCAGTCATCTTCCCTCTTTCCTTCCTCTCGATCGAATCGTTTCGAAGGCCCTGCCGGATTCGTGACATGCGCATCATCCAATCGCCATCGCGATGAGGCATTCGAGACGCATGCCGGACGCAAGGCCATGACATAGTAGACTCGATTAATTTGTTACTAGATTAAGTCTAATAAAGGTAACAGTCAAATATTCAGATTTAATCGGCGAGCGGAATCCGTCACTGCTCCTGCACGAGAGTGCCCCCACAGCTTGACCCGAAGCCCGCGGTGCAGGCGTAGCAGTGGTTCGCGAATACGATCGGGCGGCGTAGCGGTCGGGTGGGGTCATCGGCGTAATCGAATATGGTCAGTCGTTCGCCCTGGCCCTGGAGCAACGCCCGGTCCACGTCAGATCTGGTGAGCTTTCCCTCGGGGAGGACCGCGGCAGATGCCCCGAGGCGAATGGCATGGTTGAAGTCGCAATCGTAGATGGTGCCGTCCCAGCCCACGTTCATCTGGTGACGGCACATCATGGCCGGACAGGTCTCGGGATTGAACGCGTCCATGAGCGTGTCCATATAGGACGCGAAGGTACCGTCATCGAGAAGCTTTGCCCCGTAACGGCCGATGGGGTTGTTCGCGACGGCGAAGAGCCTGTCGAAGCCAATGCCCAGGTTTCCGAGCCTACGTCGGTACATGGCCTCGACGTCATCTTGCACGGGAGGAAGAACGGGTTCCTGGGGGTTGAAGACGAGGTCGAGCACATGAATGCCGTCGCTACCGTATCCGCGTTCGTTGAGCTTGCGAAGCATCGCGATGGTCGCGTCGTAGGTGTTGCGCCCTCGTTGGGCATCCGATTCCGCCTCGAACACGTTCGGGAGCGAGGCGACGATCTCAACGCCAAGCTCGTCGTAGAGGTCGACGAGATGCTCGTAAGCGGGCTCCTGGAGAATGACGAGGTTCGACCTGACCATCACGACGGGAGCCGCGAGTGCTGCCTCTCTCAGGAACCACTCGAATTCGGGGTGCATTTCCGGAGCTCCACCCGTGATATCGATGGTCTCCATGTTCCGCTCGCGCACGACCTTGAGCACCGCCTCGAGGGCATCATGGCCGAGCGCCTCGGTGCGGGCCGGGCTCGACTCGACATGGCAATGGGCACACGCCATGTTGCAAGCTGCGGTGAGGTTTACCTGCATGGTCGAGATGACGTCTTCGGTCACGCGGTTTGCATCGTCGGCTATCATGTCGTCGAAATACAGCAACGACTCGAGTGCGGCGTGAACGTCCGCGTTGCTCGCCCGGCGGATGATTCCCGTCTCCTCGAGCTCCCTCTCCGCAAGCCCTCGCAGTTCGGAGCGAGCGGTCTCACCTAAGACGAAGCCGCCGAGCAGCGAATCGCGGATGCGGTCATCGGGTCCGTTGACTATGCGGTCACGATAGGAGATGGCGGCCGCAGAGGTGGGGCTCCAGAGGTCGTCGAACCAGGCAAGGTAAGCGTCATGGTCGTAGCGCACGGGAATCGCCTGGACGAAGAGGCCGTCCAGCTCGCATTCGAAGAGGGAGTCCTCGCGCGGCTGTTCGGCGATGCGGATGCAGAGGCCATAGCGTTCGCCGGCGAAGTTGGGAAGGCCGGCGGCACCGTTGTTGACGACGATGCCACGTGCCAGCTTGATGGCGGCCGGTGCGCAGGTGTGCGTGGTGGTGAAGACATCGAGGTCGTTTTCGGCCATGAAGGTGTCCACCTCATCCTGACGCAGGATGTCCTGCAGGGACTCGCGGGAGTTATCCCATCCGCCAAGCAGCTTCTCGTCACCATGGGTTATTCCGATTCGCTTGCCGGCCACGCTGGCGACGACGAGGGAAGGACGATCGAGAAGCGCTGCCTTCAGTTCCGGGGCGCCATCCAGGGCGAAGGAGAGCATCTTGTGTATGCGGTTGGAGCGGGCGACCGAATCGTCAGGGGTGCAATCCGGATAGGCGCAGCCGCATCCCACGCCAATGTCGTCCTGGCGCCTCAACTCCGCCTCGACGTTGCCGACCAAGGGGATATGGCGCTCGATGCGACGTTCTATGTTCGCGAAGTTTTCCGCGTTCTTGTCAAACCAGTGAATATCCCCGTTGAGCACGACCTTCACGTTCTCGGAATCTTCGGATGCGACGAGGGCGTCAACGGCTTCGAGTGCGAAGGGATTGCCGTAGAGCCCTCCGACAACGTAGAGAACGTCGGCGGTTACGGTCGCCTCTCCCATGAATGCGTCGGGAGCGATGCGGTAATCGACGGGACATGCCCTGCCCGCGTCCTTGAAGAGGCGGCGCTTCTGTCCAGATGATGCGCAAGACGACATGGAACCTCACTTTGCGAACGATGTGTGGGCGGAACGCGAGAACCGCATGACACGCTTTCCTCCTATTGCGAGTCAGTATTTAAGCAATCTGTTCGCAAAGATGCAAGATTCAATCATCTACACGACATCATCTAATATATTGTATTTTCATCATGCAATTTGAAAAAGGACGCTGGAGGCCGGGGCGGGCATCGCGTACAATTCGTCGCAAGAACATCCGGTCCATGGGTTACGGAGCTCGATCATGTTCAGGGTACGTGCGAAATACCTCTTGCTCATCGCGGCAACCGTCTGGTTTCTGGCGGGCGTGAACATCATGCGCCTCGGTGTCATCGCCTGCCTCGAGGGAGACGCCGCCATCTGGCTTCTGGTCATCGGCATCCCGGTCGTCTTCGTCGTCTTCCACTGCATGTTCAGCAAGCTCGTCGGCAAGCATGCCGACCGCATCCGCGGCTACGGCGAGGACAAGATGCACGTCCTGCGCTTCTTCGACGTGAAGGGCTACGTGATCATGGCCATCATGATGGGCGGCGGAATCTCGCTGCGCGTCTTCGGCATCGTGCCCGGATGGTTCGTCGCGTTCTTCTACACGGGCCTCGGCACCGCGCTGGCCCTGGCTGGCATCGGCTTCTTGGTCCATTACGTCAAGCGCGGCGATGTCATCACCTGCCCCGTCACCAAGAAGACCCGTCTGGCGTAGTTTGCTACGTTTTCGACCCGTGGCTGCCGTGACCTGCCAGGCCCCGCGAAACTTTCCAAGCGGCGCATCGTGGGCCCTAACGGCCGGACTTGTACCTCTCGAGCTTCTTGCGCGTTATTTTAGTGGCTGCCAGTCCGTATTCCTTCTTCGGCGATGTCGAGGAGCTGCTGCTGCGAGTTTATGCCCAGCTTCCTGTAGATGCGCGCCGTATGCGTCTTCGCCGTGTGTATCGAGATGACGAGCTCCCTGGAGATGTACTCGGCGTTTCGCCCGCGCATCAGATACGCGAAGACCTCGCGTTCGCGCGGTGTGAGTCCGTATTGGTCGCATATGGAGGCGCATGCCTTCTCCCGCATGTCCGCATCGCGGTCCGTGTCGCTTTCGGTGCCGTCTTCAGCAGGCACTTGCGGGTAAAGGTCTTCCACCATTCTGTTCGAGGCGTAGGGCACGATTGACAATACCAACACGATGACAAACACGGCGATCATGCAGGTGATGAGCGTGATTCCGATAACATTACCGGCAATGATTTGCGGCATTTGGGATGCCGCCCAGCCCGCCGACGAATACCCTTGCATCTCTTCGCCGCATGCGAAGAAGGGAATCGTCACGATGGCCCATCCCAGCGCGAGCCCGCATGTCGTCGCGGTAAGACCCTTGGCAAAATGGTAGGTAGGCTTGAGATGCTTGCGGTAGGCAAGCAGGACCAGCACGCTCAGGTGATTCACGAAATAGGCGGTCAAGTCCGCGATTGCCAGTATCATCACGATTTGAAATGCTTGCGCACTCGTCATGAAGGGCAGCACGAGCATGCAGGCGCAGATGACGGGAAAGACAGCGCGCTCCACGCTCGAGGGTGACGGTGCGGCCTCTCGAATCGCCGTGACTACGAGCGGGCAGAGCGCCCCAATGCCGAGTCCGGCGAGCGCGGTGAAAAACGCCAGATCCGCTCCTAGTCTGAGCCCGTTGAGCGCGAGGATGACCCCGAACGCGAATGACGCGGCGAGCGGGGTGAGCATCGCTACGTTGGCGAGGTTGAGGCGCTGCCTCGAGGCCTGCGCGCTCACCTCCTCGGAGCACGGGATGCGCTTTTCGCAGAGCAGGAGCAGAACGCCGGAGACTATGAACAGCGTCGAGGTTGCCGCAATGCAGATTGCACTTGGGGGAAATAGCATGGCCGAGCACGCTCCGACGGCCACGAGTACGGAAGCGGCCATTGCCAGCGAGCAAAATGAGCCCCTGTCGCGTTCCGAATCGATTCCGCTCCATATGACGCCCCATAAGTCGAGCTCTATGCCCATGCCGAACCCCAGGAGCATCCATATGACGGCCTGCAGGATCGAGGCGAGGTCCGAGGTCTCAAGGTCCATCAGCGAGAATGCCGCCAATGCGAGCATGCATGCAAAGGACAATGCGAGAATCGCGAGCTTCTTGCCCTGGCTGTTCACCGTATCCGATAGGCGCGTGCCGGAAAGCATCTGGGCTAGCGCGAAGCCGATGAGCAAAAGCAATCTGAAGATGAAACCCGCGAGCGAATCGTCGCTGGGCGTTGCGAAGGCGTCGGAGAACACCAGCGAGAACAAGGCAGCCCAAAACGCGGCGAAACCCACCACGGTGAAAACGACGACGATGGAAATGCCGTTCTCCGTTGCTTGCAACTTGTCCGCCCCGATTCCTTCAGATGCCGCCTGCTGTCGTGTGTCCGGCATTGAAGACCCCCTCGTTTCGTGTCGGGTTACATCTCATTTTCGCGTGTCTTGGCCTAAGCTCTCCTGACGGACATTGTATCGCAGCGATGGCATTTCCTCGTTTTCACCTGCTCGTATCATCATGGTGTCTACCTGCGAAAACGCCAATGTCATACTCACGGTATACCTCTGATCCCCCGAAGATGGGACTGTGGGCATACCCCGCTTTCGCCATTTGCATATTCCAGGTGACTGACTCGTCCGCTCTCTCGTATGACCATGCACCCATCGAACATTGCGTGCATATCCGGCAAGCCGCGAGCGCATGCATGAGAAGAGAGGAGCAGTGATGGAGAAGGCGGATGGCATCCGGTCCGCGATCGATCCACGCGAAGGGGTCGAGCGTCTGACGACGTGTTCGACGGCAGGCCCCATGTTCGTGAGCGTCAAGGACGACCGCATCGTTCGCATTGAGCCCATGGAGTTCGAGGAAAGCGAGGTGAAGAGCTGGTCTGTGAATTCGTGCGGAAAGGAGTACAAGCCGACGCTCACGCACCCGTTACTTCCCTGGGGCTACGCAGGCAAGAAGATGGCTTATGGCGAGGAGCGACTGAAGTACCCGCTCAAGCGCGTTGATTGGGATCCCCATGGCGAGCTTAACACCCAGAACCGCGGGATCTCGGGCTATGAGAGGATTTCGTGGGACGAGGTCTTCGACATTCTCGAGGAGGAGTTCCAGCGCATATGGTCCGAGTACGACACGTCCTCGGTCTTCTATTGCCATTCGGCTCATCCCGAGTGGGGAAGCTTGCACTACCTGTTCAGTGACCTGTTCAGGTTCAGGGACCTCACGGGTGGCTCGTACATGGAGTTCACGCCCAACAGCTGGGAGGGCTGGGCATGTGGCGCGCCCTTCCTCTGGGGCAACTGGATGGCGCACGGCCTGCTGCCGGCCGAGGACACGGTGCAGGACACGACCAACGACTCCGAACTCATCATCTTCTGGGGGTCGAGTCCCATCGACCATGGTGTATATGCCGGTATAGACACCGGTCGCCTCCTCCAGTACTGGAAGGAGCTCGGAAAGAAGATCATCTGCATCGATCCGCTTTTGACCGAGACGGCCATGGCGACCGATGCCATGTGGATTCAGGTGTTTCCCGGGACTGACAACGCCCTTGCCGCGGCCATCGCGCACCAGTGGATTGTTGATGGCACCTATGACGAGGAATTTCTGCACACGCATTGCATCGGCTTCGATGACGATGGCGCGAAGATCAAGTACAACGATGCCTACTGGGAGGAGCATCCCAAGTACAAGGACATCGTGCCCACGCACATCGGTGAGGGCGCATCGTTCAAGAGCTACGTCATGGGAGAGGGTCCCGACGGAATCGAGAAGACGCCCGAGTGGGCCTCCGAGATATGCGGGGTTCCCGCCCGCACCATCGTTGCGCTCGCGAAGATGTGGGCGACGCGTCCCACTTCCCTGTGGTGTATGACCGGCGGCGCGTGCAGGCGCACCTACGCGCATGATAACTCGCGCATCCTGGCGACCCTGCAGATCATGCAAGGTCTGGGCAGACCCGGCGTCAATATCCTGGCGTGCGGCCTGTCGCTTTCGGGTCCCTACGACTCCAAGCGCCAGGTCGGGCCCACGGGCTACGCCGACGGTGGCATGAACGCGGTGCTGGACTTCTATCCGCAAAACGACAATCCGCAGATGGTGACCTTCACCAAGTTCAAGAACTGCATGGAGGACACTCCCCAGCACTGGCGGGGTGGCCATATGGACAATTGGGCACCGGAGCGCTATTTCGACGAGGTGCAGTACCCCGCCGAAGGCTGCCAGGAGATGCGCATGCTCTGGCAGCGCGGCTCGACGCTCACCAATCCCCCGCAGCACAAGCGCCAGATCGACGCGCTCAGGAACCCCAAGCTGGAGACCTTTGTGGTGACCGCGCCGTGGTTCGACCGCGATTGTCGCTACGCGGACCTGGTCCTTCCCATCACGACGATCTTTGAGCGTCAGGACATCACCGAACCAGCTTCGGTAGGCCAGTACGTAGCCCCCGCCTACAGTCTCCTTCGCTCGGCGGTCTACTCCCGCAAGGCCATCGAGCCGGTGGGGGAGGCCAAGACGGACCTGGAGATTTTCGAGGAGCTCGCCGATAGGATGGGCTTTGGAGAGGCCTTCAACGAGGGCCGCAGCGAGGAGGAGATTCTCCAGCTCATGTATGACAAGACGACCATCCCGATGAGCTATGACGAGTTCAAGGAGAAGGGTTACTACGTCTGGCCGGTGCTCGACGACTACGAGGAGTGCAAGCAGTTCTCGACGTTCCATGACAACGAGGTGAGCGCCGACAACCTCCTGGACACGCCTACGGGCAAGGTGGAAATCTACTCGACGCTGCTCTCCGGCTTCTACGGACCCGACAATCCCGAGATTCCCCCGGTGCCCCATTACATCCCGGAAAAGGAGGGTCACGAGACCCACGAGCTCAAGGAGAGGTACCCCTTGCAGATGCTCATGGCGCATCCCAAGTTTCGGTTCCACGGCAAGTACAACAACATCAGCTGGCTTGCCGAGAACTACAAGGTATACGGCCCCGACGGCTATGCCTACGAGCCGTGCGTGATGAACCCGGCCGATGCTGCCGGGCGCGGTCTCGAAGATGGTGACATCGCGCGCGCCTTCAACGATCGCGGCGAGCTGCTCGCGGGCGTCGTCGTGAGCGACCGCGTCATGCCGGGAGTTGCGTGGCTCACCTATGGCTCCTGGAACGATCCCGTCGGCCCCGAAAGCGATTCCCTCGACAGGGGCGGTGATGGCAACACCATCTCGTACCCTGGTTCGATGTCCCCGCATCACCTGGGCGGTTCGTTCAACTCCGTCCTGTTCGAGGTCGAGAAGGCCGATCTCGATGAGCTCGAGAAGCGCTATCCGGAGGGATTCGCCGGGCAATACACCACGTGGAAGAGGGGAGAGCTCTCATGAAGACGATACTTGTAGACCCGTCGCTGTGCATTCAATGCTGTGATTGCCAGATAGCTTGCAAGGACGAGCACTGCGATAACGACTGGAGCCCCCTGGCCGCCCCCCAAGAGGAAGGGCAGTTCTGGATTCAGGTGCGCGAGAAGCAGGTCGCGTCCGGATCGCGCATGAGACAGGAGCGTGTGCCGGTCATGTGCCAGCAATGCGAGGATGCGCCGTGCATTGCCGCGGCTCAGGCAGTCGGACACCCCGAAGCCGCCTATCGTCGCGATGACGGGATTGTCATCTTCGACACCGAGAGGGCGCGCGGATGTCATGAACTCATGGACGCATGTCCCTATGGCGTCGTCTATTGGAACGACGTCCTTGGCCTTCCCCAGAAGTGCACCATGTGCGCGCACCTCCTCGACGCCGGATGGGAACGCCCGCGCTGCGTCGCGGCTTGTCCGCGCGACGCTCTTCGATTCGTCGACGTCTCCGAGCTGACACCGCAGAACATGTACGCGCCGCTCGAGCGCCTGCATCCTGAATACGGCACGAATCCGACCGTTGCCTACGTCAACATTCCCAAGCCCTTCATCGCGGGCGAGGTCTACTCGCCTGTCGAGGATCGCTGCCTCGATGGCGTGACGGTGATGCTCGAAAACGAGGCGACCCTGCAAAAGTGGGAGACGAAGACGGACTACTTCGGCGAGTTCAGGGTCGAGGGTATATCCGACGGCTATTACACGCTTCTTCTGGAAAAGGAGGGATACGAAGGCAAGAGGGTCGAGCGGCTCGAAGTTCGTGGGGCACTGAATGCGGGGTCGATAGCGCTATATGCAACGCCATGCTGATGTCATGCGTGGAATTGAAGCCCTAGCAGCACACCATTCGATGGACCACCTTCACAAGGAGGAGATTAAAATGACGCAAGGAGCTACGGAAGCGAAAAGGGAAACGGGACGGGCGATGGCCAAAACACCGCCATACGCATGGGTGATACTCATCGTGGTGTTCCTCGCAAGCTGCTCCGTTCCCATCAACATGTTCAAGGTGCCGCCTATCGCACCTGTGCTCATGCAAGCGTTTGGCCTGGACGTGAGCACGTTCGGGTGGCTCATGACATCGTTTACCGTCGTGAGCATAATCCTGGCGTTTCCCGCAGCGGGAATCGTCAACAAGTTTGGAATCAAGCGCGTGATGATCGTGGCGTTGGTAAGCGTGACGACCGGATCGCTCATCGGCACCTTCTCAAACGGAAACGCGGCGGTGTTGCTGTTCTCGAGGTTCATCGAGGGCATCGGCATGGGCGTGTTCGGCGTGTCGGCACCTTCGGCTCTGACCGCATGGTTTCCCAAGAGAAGACTCGGCCTGGCCATCGGCGTCTGGTCCATGTGGATGCCGCTTGGCTCCACCGTCATGCTCAACCTTGCACCGGCCCTTTGCGGTGACTCCAATTGGCAGGCCGTCTGGTGGGCGGGTACCATCTACACTGTCATCGTCCTTTTGATGGTCGTCTTTCTCTATCGCTCGCCGAATGCCGAGCAGGTCAGGATGGCGGGGAATGACGACAGCATTTCCGCTGAGCAGACCAAGCAGCTCAACGTGCGCATCCCCAAGATCGCCATCATCTCCATCTGCCTCATCGGCGTGGCGTTCCTTCTGGACAACATCACCAAGAACGGAAGCTTCAACACGTACTACCCGACGTTCCTGATGGAGGCAAAGGGCATGGACATGGCGGCTGCCGGCCTGATCACGTCCGTCACCACGTTCCTGGGTGCTGCGGCATCCCCTCTCTCGGGCTTCATTTCCGACAAGCTTGGCGATCGCAAGTGGATGGTCGTCGTAGGCACGGTGATGCTTTTCGTCGCGTTTATCTGGGCGTTCTCCTGGACCACGGACCTTGGCCTCTGGTTCGTCGTCATCGTTGCAGGCATCTTCTCGTCGGTGCTCGCGACGGTCGTGGTCGCCGCCGTTCCGGACATCATGGGGCCGAGCGTTCGCGGCCAGAACCTCGGTCTTGCCGTGCTGGCTTGTGCCAACGGAATCGGCAGTGCCATCGGCGGCGTTGCGCTCGGGTACCTTGTGCCGACATTTGGCTGGTCCACGGGTTCGCATATCCTGTTCCTGCCCATCCTCGCTGTTGCGACGGTCATGCTCATTGCCGCGAAATGGAACAATCGCGCTGCCTTCGACAAGCTCAATGCAGCGCAGGATGACGAATAACCGCACGATTGGCGGATGATGCATCCCTTCTTTTGACCCCAGATCCAGGGAAGGCCACCATCATTGGTGGCCTTCCCTTTACGTGGAGAGAGTGGAACGAATGAAATCGAACCCCGTGTTCCTGACCATCGAATGCCAAGGTGCACGGTCACTGACCGCCGTCTTTGGCAGAGTGCCAGGAATCACGGTCACTGACCATCAACCTTGGCAGTGTGCTTGTGGGTCGGGTCACGCACGCGCGATTCTGGGCAGCTTCGAACCTACCGTCCGGACTTGTACCTCTCGAGCTTCTCGTTGAGCTCCTTGGCCTCGCGTCGGTAGACCAGTGTGAAGAGCACGGTGAGAAGCACCAGAATCACGACGTAGATGACGGTCCAGGTAATCCATGCGCCCGGCATGTCGGCGGGAAACCAACCGAAGAACGCGCCTAGAGGCGTGAGGACGGCGTAGAAGGCCACGCCAAATAGGGCGACGCGGGCCGCGTAGCCGAGCCTGCGTATGACCAACGGCGTGAAGAAGACGAGTTGCATGATCACGGCGACGAGTATGACCCCTGCGATGCCCCAGCAATACATGATGCCCGCCCTGGCTTCCTCGCTGGCGAATATCATGCCGAAGACCATGGTGAACAGCATGAAGACGGTGAACGCGATGCAGAAGTTGATTCCCAACATCTTGAGGTACTCGCCGGCGCCTTTTTTCTCGGTGTCTATGATTTTGTTGCTCATGGCAATCTCCTCCTATGCGTCCAGTTGCTTCCTTATCTCACCCGCGTACTTGCGCGAGATTACGATTTCCTCGTCGTTGTCCAGCCGGGCGAGCAGACGGCCGCCGACGTAGGGGCGTAGCCCCGCGATGCGGCACGGGTTGACCAGGCAGCTGCGGGCGATCTTGACGAAGCCGGCATCCACCAGGCGCTCCTCCAGCTCACAGAGGCGAAGCGGCATCTCGAGGACCGCGTCGTCCGTGTAGGCGAAGCTGCGGCCGTCGACGGATTCGACGTAGAGGATCTCGCCCACGGAGACAACGCGCATCTCGCCGTCGACATCACCCGTCATCTTGCGGTCGTGCATGCGCAGACCGGCGACGATGGAGACGATACGTTCGTCCACGATGGCGCAGCGCACGATGATTTCCGGTTCACGCAGGGATTCGTTGGTTTCGATCTCGATCTTCATGGCCCTTCCTTTCTTGACGAGAGTATAGGGCGTGATGTGCGTGGGAAGGGGCCGCGCGTAAGCGAGATGCATGGAGGTGACACCGAAATGCAATGGATATGCAGGGTGCCGTTTCCAGCTGTCGTGCACAAAAATGACGCTTTCCTAGCTTGCCGGGAGCCTGTGTGCGCAAAAATGACGCTTTCCTAGGATTCGAGGCGAAGCTGTCCTAGGAAAACGGAGGAAACGTGCACGGGGCGTCCCACTACCCTAGGAAAACGGAGGAAGCGTGCACGGAGTGTCAGTCAGAAGGTTTCCCGTGCGCATGTGCGAGCTGATACGTCTGCATGTATGTCGTTGACGATACTTTGATATCAAAGTATTATGACACGGACATGTTGCGACGAGGCACGATAGGAGGGGAGACGGTGACAATCGAGGCAGGTCACGTTGCCGTGCAGGCATATCCGGCGGGGGCATCGAGCTTCGTGAGCACGCTCTCGCGCACCCTGGCGGCCGCGAACCGCTTTCTCATGACGCGTCTGCGCGACGAGGGGCTGGACAGCCTCGTTCCCTCCCATGGCGATATCCTCATGCATCTGTTCGTCCACGAGGACGTGACCATGCACGAGCTGGCCCAGGCCATCGGCCGGGAGCCCTCCACGGTAACCTGTCTTGTCAGGAAGCTCGCGAACGCGGGCTACGTGCAGACGGCCAAGCGTGACGGCGACCGTCGCATCACCTACGCGAGCCTGACCGAGCAGGGCAGACGGCTCAGGGGCGTGTTCGACGAGATCTCGGCCGAGCTTGTCGCCACGCAGATGGCGGGCGTCTCGCCTGCGGATTTCGATGCCGCGCGCGATACGCTCGAGACCATGAGACGCAACTTCGACGCGGCCCTTGCGGCCGGCACTTCGAGAAAGGGAGACGAGAGATGAAAAAGGCAATGGCATTTGCCCTGACGGTAGTCCTGGCACTTGGGGCGATCGGCCTCGTGGGCTGCGGGTCGCAAGGTGACGGCACGCAATCGCAAGATGGCAAGCCCGTCCTCACGGTGGCGATGGAGCTTGCCTACCCGCCGTTCGAGACCAAGGACGACGCGGGGCAACCCGCCGGTCTGGCCGTGGACTTCATGCGTGACTTCGCGGATTGCTACGGCTACGACCTCGTGATCGAGAACACGGCCTGGGACGGCCTCATCCCATCGCTGCAGACCGACAAGGCCGACTGCGTCATCAGCTCCATGACCATTACCGAGGAGCGCAAGGAGGCCGTCGACTTCTCCGATCCCTACGCCATGGCACAGCTCGCCATACTCGCTAACGCCAATTCGGGCGTGGCCAGCATCGACGACCTCAACCAGCCCGACAAGAAGGTCGTCGTCAAGACGGGCTCGACCGGTGACGTGTACGCCACCAAGAACCTGCCCGAAGCCCAGATCGTCCGCCTGGCCGACGAGAGCGCCTGCGTCACCGAGGTCGTCCAGGGCAAGGCCGATGGCTTCCTCTACGACCAGCTGACCATCTACCGCAACAACGTCGCCAACCCGGATACCACCGAGGCGATCTTCATCCCCTTCCAGGAAGCCGAGTCGTGGGGCATCGCGGTGAAGAAGGGCGATGCTGAGCTGCTTGACCAGCTCAACGAGTTCATCGCCGCATCCAAGGCCGATGGCGAGTTCGACCGCCTGACCGAGAAGTACCTTGCCGATGAGAAGCGCGCCTTCGACGAGCACGGGTTCAAGTGGTTCTTCGACTTCGAGTGAGGGGAGTGCGGTCGTGTCCGTGTTGCGTAGCCTGTTCGTGGCGCCTGCGGGCGAGGCGGTCGCCCCGCTGAAGAAGGCCGTCAATTACCTGCTCGTGTGCGTGGCGGTCATCCTCGTCGTGGGTTGTTCGCTCGGTGCCGTCGGCATCACGCTGAACTTCGACTTCGTGGGCCAGTACCGGCTGCGCATCTTCGACGGCTTCATGCTCACGGTGTGGCTGTCGGTCGCGAGCCTCATAGGCAGCATGCTCATCGGCGTGCCGGTCGCCCTTGGCAAGAACTCGCGCATCCTGCCCATCCGCTACCTGTGCGACCTTTACGTCAAGATCATCCGCGGTACGCCGCTCATCGCCCAGATCTACCTGTTCTACTACATCATCGGGACGGCCTGGGGCGTGGAAAACCGCGTCGTGGCCGGCATCATCATCCTGTCGGTCTTCGCCGGTGCCTACATCGCGGAGATCGTGCGCGCAGGCTACGAGTCGCTCGACCGCGGACCGCTCGAGGCGGCGCGCGCCCTGGGGCTCACCCGCGTGCAGACTGCCGTGTCGGTGGCGCTGCCCCAGATGGTGACCCGCACGCTTCCGGCACTGACCGGTCAGTTCGCCTCCATCATCAAGGATTCGTCGCTGCTCTCGGTCATCGCCGTCATCGAGTTGACCCAGACGATGCGCGAGATCAGCGCGACCAACTACAACTTCTTCGGGTGCTTTTTGCTCCTGGGGGCGCTGTACCTCTGCCTGACCCTGCCGGTCATGCTCGTGAGCCGCCACTTCGAGAGGAGGCTCGACTATGCGCACTGATCGGCTTTCGGGCATCGGCGTGCTCTACGAGTCCGACGAGTGGTCGGACCACAAGCTGGCAGCCGAGCTCGCCACGGCACTTGCCGATACGTGCGGCGATGACGCGCCAACGGTCACGATGATCGACATGACGCGCGGGGATTACGAGGAGCGGGCCCTTGCCTGCGACATGCTCGTGAGCCGCGTGTTTGCCAGCGCGCACTTCCGCGGACACGACGCCGCCCTCGCGCACATGGAGCGGCTCGTGGACGAAGCGCAAGCCCGTGGCATCGTCATGATCAACGAGCCGCGCGCTCATCGTTACGAGGTCAGCAAAGTGGCGGCAACGCGACGGCTCGCGGAAGCCGGCCTAATGACGCCGGCAATCATCGCCTTTGGCATGCCGGAAGAGCTCGATGCCTCGGCTTTCGCGTATCCCTGCATCATCAAGCCCGATTGCGGCGGCCGCAGCACGCATACGCTACTCGCGCATGAAGCGGATGAAGCCGGGCGTTTCCTCGCGCAGGCACCCGAGATGCCCTTCGTGGTGCAGGAGTACGTCGAACCCGAGTTCGGTTACGTGACCCGCATCGAGGTGGTGGATGACGCGCTGCCGCTCATCGCCAAGCGCAGCATCGGCGAAGGCGGCCTGTCCTCCTATCACGCCGGCTCCACCTACGAGCTCTATCCCGATTGCCCCGATGACGTGCGCGACGCCGCCCTGAGTGCGGCCCGCGCGCTCGGCATCAGCTTCGGGAGCTTCGACGTCATAGAAACCAGACACGGTGCCTATTTCATAGATGCCAACAGCGTCTCCAACGTGTCCGAGGACTGCACCGAGCTGTTCGGATTCGACCTGATGCGCGCCCACGCACGGGGAATGACGCGCAGATACCACCAGATCATTTCCGATTTACCGGAGAAAGGGGAGATGCCATGTTGAGCATCAAGGACGTGTACGAGAAGTTCGACGAGATCGGATGCTGCAGCTTCGCGACGCTCGACGGCAACGGGGGAGTGGACTCGCGCATCGCGCACTTCTTCGCCTACGACGACGAGGGTCTCTACCTGCGCACCATGACGGGCAAGCCGTTCTTCCGGCAGATGATCGAGGGCGGCAGGCTCTCCGTGTGCGGCGAGCGCACCGATGCGCCCGTGGTATGGGACGACGAGAACATGCCGCACTTCCAGCCCGGCTACATGATGCGCGTGAGCGGCAGCGTGCACCTTCTCACCGACGAGGAGCTTGCCGCCAAGGCCACGGCAAACCCGATGTTCGCCGTGGCGACCTATGACATCAACAAGTATCCCGAGACCATGGTCCTCGTCATGGACAGTGCCTGGGGCGAGCTCTACGACTACGACTTCAACATGGTGCACCGCGACCACAAGATCCTGCGCGAGCGCTTTTCCTGGGGCGGCGCGACCTTCGTGCCCGCCGGTTTCACCATCACCGATGAATGCATCGAGTGTGGTGCGTGCATGGACGCCTGCACGCATAAGGCCATCGTGGCAGGAACCCTCTACCGCATCCTGGGCGAGCGTTGCGACGAGTGCGGCAATTGCCACCATGCCTGCCCCGTCGGTGCCGTCATCGAGAAAGGCGTGTCGTAGCGAATATGTCAGGGGGTCAGACCCCCTGACATATTCGCCGTCTATCCGAAGCGTCCGGCCACGTAGTCCGCGGTGCGCTCGTCGCGCGGATGCGTGAACAGGGTGTCCGTGTTGTCGGCTTCGATCATCTCGCCCAGGAGGAAGAATGCGGTCTTGGTCGAGATGCGCAGGGCCTGCAGCATGTTGTGCGTCACCATGATGACGGTGTAGCGGTGCTTGAGCTCGCCGACGAGCTCCTCGATCTTGGCCGTCGATATGGGGTCAAGCGCGCTCGTGGACTCGTCGAGTAACAGCACCTCCGGCTTCACCGCCAGCGCCCGCGCGATGCACAGGCGCTGCTGCTGTCCTCCGGAAAGCCCCAGGGCGCTGCTCTTCAGGCGGTCCTTGACCTCGTCCCAGATGGCGGCATCTCGAAGGGACGACTCGACGATGTCGTCCAGCTCGCCGCGGTTCTTGACTCCGTGGGTGCGCGGACCGAAGGCGACGTTGTCGTAGATGCTCATCGGGAATGGATTGGGTTGCTGGAAGACCATGCCGACGCGTCTGCGCAGGTCGGTGGTGGGAATGCCGCCGTAGACGTCATGGCCGTCGAGCTCGACGCATCCCCGCACGGAGCAGCCCTCCACGAGGTCGTTCATCCGGTTGAGCGTCTTGAGCAGCGTCGACTTGCCGCAGCCGGACGGCCCGATGAGCGCGGTCACCTCGTTTTCCGGGAAGGAGAGCGACACGTCCTTCAGCGCGTGGAAGTCGCCGTAGTACAGATTCAGGTCCCTCACCTCCATCTTCGCCTGCCGGTTGGGGCTCGCGGGAACCGCGGCATCGCCTGTGGGCAGCCAGCCCATTTCGCATGAGCCGGTAGAAGAGCTCGACATGACCTTCTCCTTGACACAATCCATCGGATCTTCCTTTCGCGTTGTCATCTTTGGACGTCCAGGCGCTTGACGACGAGGTTCGTTCCCGCGTTCAGGAGCACGACGAGGACGAGCAGCACGACCGCCGTCGCATAGGTCTCGCCCAGATGCAGTCCCTCGCTTGCCAGCACGTACATGTGCACGGCGAGCGTGCGGCACGAGTCGAACAGGGCGAAGACGCCTTCTGCGCCGAAGTCCGGAATCTGGGCCACGGTGCCTGCGGTGAACAGCAGCGCCGCGACCTCGCCGACGCAGCGTCCCAGCGCCAGGAGCACGCCGCCGAAGATGCCGGGCAGCGCGCTCGGCAGCACGCAGCGGAATATGGTGCGCACGAGGCCGGCGCCCAGGGCCAGACCGCCGTGCTTGTATGATTGCGGCACGGCGAGCAGCGCCTCCTCGGTCGTGCGCATGATGATGGGCAGCACCATGATCGCGAGTGTGCACGCGCCCGCGAGCAGCGAGAGGCCCCATCCCAGCAGCGTGGTGAAGAAGAGCAGGCCGAACAGGCCGTACACGATGGATGGTATGCCCTGGAGCGTCTCGGTCGTCATGCGCACCGCGCACACGAAGCGACTCGCGGGCCTCGCGTACTCGACGAGGTAGATGGCAGAGGCGATGCCGACGGGGGCGGCGATGACGAGGGAGAGCAGCGCCATCAGGACCGTGTCGACGAGCGCGGGCATGAGCGAGACGTTGTCGGAGGTGTACTCCCATTCGAACAGGCTTGGGCTGAGGTTAGGGATGCCGTTCACCAGGATGAATCCCACGATCAGGGCGAGCATCGCCGTTGACAGCAGGGCACCCGCGTACACCGCGGCGCGAAGGAAGCGGGCCGTCACTTGAGCTCACCTCGCTTCTTGATCGCGGCGAACAGCAAGCTGATGAGCATGACGAACACGAAGAGCACGACTCCGGTCGCGATGAGCGCGCCGCGATGCAGGTCGGCGGCGTAACCCATCTCGAGTACGATGTTGGCGGTCATCGTGCGCACGCCGTCGAAGACGGAGGAGGGAATGACCGCCTGGTTTCCCGCCACCATGACGACGGCCATCGTCTCGCCGATGGCGCGTCCCACGCCCAGCACGACGGACGCCATGATTCCCGAGAACGCGGCCGGCACGACAATGCGGAAGACCGACCGCTCATGCGTCGCCCCCAGCGCGAGCGCCCCCTCGTAGTAGCTCTTGGGCACGGCATCGAGGGCGTTCTTCGACACGGTGATGATGGTGGGCAGGATCATGATGCCCAGCAGGAAGGAGGCGGCGAGAAGCGACAGCCCGTTGCCCGGCCCGGCCGTGCGCACGAGGGGGACGACCACCATCAGGCCGAAGAATCCGTAGACGACCGACGGGATGCCGGCGAGCAGCTCGATGCCCGACCTGAGCAGGCGCGTGACGGTGGCGTTTGCGAAACGGGAGAGGAAGATCGCTGTCAGGATGCCCGCGGGCACGCCGATGACGATCGCGCCGGCGGTGACATAGAGACTGCCGACGATCATGGGGAATATCCCGTACATGCCGCTTGACGGCTTCCACGTCGTTCCCAGCAGGAAGTCGGGGAGGCCTATCTGCGCCATGGCGGGGACGCCGTTGGCAAAGAGGAAGAGGCAGATGAGGGCCACGGCAAGGATGGAGATGGCGGCCGCGGCGGCGAAGAGCCACCGGGCCGCGCCCTCCTTGATGGCCTGTCCGGATGCAGGTCGTTGCATGGGGTGCCTAGCCGATCGCGTCGGCCCAGGTCTTGGCAACACCGGAGAAGATGTCCTTGACCTGCTGGCTGGTCAGTTCCTCGACGGACGAGGACGGGGGAACGATCACGGCGATTCCGTCGATGGCGATGGGCTGGGACCTGACGCCGGCAGCGACCTCGGAGTCCTTGAGCTCGCGCGATGCCATGCCGATGTCGCACGTGCCCTCGATGGCCATGTTCACGCCCGTCGTGGAATCCGATTGCTGGACCTCGATGGTGACGTCCGGGTTGACGGACTCGTAGGCCTCGGCGAGCTTCTCCATCACCGGGGTGACCGATGACGAACCGGCGATGACGACCTTGCCGGATGCGGTGCCCTTCTGGTAGGGCTGGGCACCATCGTTGACGGCGATGTAGTGGTTGTCCTCGACGATGGCCTGCCCGTCGGCGCTCATGACGAAGGAGATGAAGTCGTTTGCCGCCGCGTTGTTCATGTCGCTGAGGACTATGTTGAAGGGGCGCGAAACCTTGTAGGAGCCAGTCTTCACGTTTTCGGCCGTCGCGTCCACGCCGTCGATCTTGACGGCCTTGACGGAATCGTTGAGCGAGCCGAGGGAGATGTAGCCAATCGCGTTGGGGTCATTGGCGACCGATGTCATCATGACCGAGGTGGAGTTGGTGATTGACGCCTTGTCGGTCGTGGTGTCGGTCTTGTTGCCCTGGGCGTCCGTCTCCTCGAGGCCGAAGAGCTCTACGAAGGCCCCTCGCGTCCCGGACCCGTCCTCGCGCGAGTAGACGGAGATCTGCTCATCGCTTCTCGCGCCGGATTCCTGTCCCGACGAGGAGCATCCGATCATGGCGAGCGCTCCCGCGAAGCAGGCCGCTGCCGCCAGCGCCGTGAGGGCGATGCGCATTACGTTCTTGGTCATGTCTTGATCCTTTCCTGTGGTCATTGCCTATCTCCTTGTCATGGATAGGCTTTGGACACAGGATAGGATCGGCATGTAAAGCTCCTATCAGGCGCTTGTAAAGCCTCTGCAAAATGCGATGCTACGTCCCCAATGTCCGTCCCCCTATGTGGGCACTGGCGGACAATGAGGCGGTCTGGTTAGGCCAAACCGTCTCATTCACAGGCTGAGGAACAGCTCATGGATGCGCGGGTCATCGTCGAGCTCGGGATGAAATGCGACGCCGACCTGGCTGCCGTCGCGCGCGGCGACGATGCCGCCGTCGACTCGCGCGAGCTCGACCGCGCCCTCGCGCACCTCGATGATGCGCGGTGCCCGTATGAAGCTCATGGGCACCGCTCCGATGCCCATGAAATCGCCTGTCGCGTGAAAGCTCGCGAGCTGGCGGCCGTAGGCGTTTCGCTCGACCGTGACGCGCATGGTCCCAAGGTGGCTTTCGGGCCTGATCGGGCGTCCGTCGCCGTCATCGTCGATGATGCGCTCGGTGGTGCGTCCCGTCGCCGAATACATGCCGGTGGCGTAGTTGATGTAGATCGAGTCGTTGCCGTAGGTCTCGATCGTGTACTTGAGCTTGTCCGCGATTGTGTCGATGGCCTCGTCCCAGCTGATACGCTCGAACTTGCCCGTCCCGCGCGGCCCCGTGCGCTTCATCGGGTACTGCAGGCGGTTGGGATGGTTGATCCATTGGCGCATCGCACGCCCGCGCAAGCAGGCGCGTGCTTGGAAGTCGTCGCTTCCCGTGTCATCGGTGAGCATGTAGGCGATCTTGCCGTCCCTCACATGCCACTGGAAGACGCACCTTCCTCCGCAGTTCACGTTGCATTGGCTCCAGACGATTTGATCGTCGGCCGCGGCGTGTGCCGGCTCGACGTTGTCGAACAGGTCTTCCGCCGTGGAGACGGCATCCCCTGCCGCGGCCAGCACGGCGAGTGCGCCGCCAGCCTTGACGAAGCTTCGTCTCGAAAGCTCTGGTCTTTTCATTGTCATTCCAGCTCCTCTCTCGCAAACTTCGCGTACGCTCATGCGTGTAACCTCGTCTTCGCCCTTTTCATGCCAACTTTTGTCAATAAAAATTTGGCGAACGGTCGAAATTTGGTGGTTTTCGGTTATGTGCCTCTTATTCTGAGTTAGACTGTATAAGTCAATACGTTTCGCATTTGATTGGCGGACAAATCACTAGTACTTGTCCGATAGTGGCGAAAGGCTGATTGGTGAGCTCGAGACGGAGGCTTCCATGGATATCAAGATTAAACGTGTCTACGAGAAGCCCGAGGTAGATGATGGCTATCGCGTGCTCGTCGACAAACTTTGGCCGCGTGGCATACGCAAGGCCGATTTGTCATATGACTACTGGGCCAAGGAGCTCACGCCGTCGACGGCGGCGCGCAAGGCATTCGGGCACAAGGCCGAGAACTTCAATGCCTTCAAGGAGCGCTACCTTGGCGAGCTCAACGCAAGCGATGAGGCACACGCCTGTGCGCAGCAGCTTGAGGAAAACGCGATGCATGCAGGCGATAACACCATCACGTTGCTCTACGCGGCACGGGATTCCAAGATCAACCACGCGGTCATCCTCAGGGAATGGCTCGAGGAGCAGATGAAATGAGAAAGAAGGCGCTTTGATATGAGTGATGCGAGGGATAAGGTTCAGCGTGGCCCCGAACTGCCCGAGCCAATCTCTGGGTTCGAGAACACCGGCCACGTGACGCTGCGCGGAGCGCGCAATACGCGTGACCTGGGCGGGTTGTCGACGTCCGATGGCGGGACCATCGCCGCAGGCAGGCTCATCCGTTCCGGTGACTTGCACAAATGCACGGACGAGGACATCGAGCTGTTGCGCGATGGGCACGGGCTTATGCGCGTCGTGGATTTCCGCACGGCAAAGGAACGCGCGGGCGCTCCCGATCCGCAGAGCCGCATGCAGGGGATTGGCTTTGCCGAGCTGCCGGTCTTTTCCGAGGCCGCCGTCGGCATCACGCATGAAGGCGGCGTCGCAGGCGATATCGCAGCACTCAAGCGCTTCAGCGGCAACGCCCACGAGACCATCCGCGATTTGTACGTCACTTGCCTGCTCGGCGAGGATGGCAAGCGGGCCTACCGGGAGTTCTTCGAGATACTTTTGGCGGCCGAGGACGGTGCGACGCTATGGCACTGCACCGAGGGCAAGGATCGCGCGGGACTCGCGAGCGTTCTCGTCGAGTACGCGCTCGGCGTCCCGATGCCCCACATCCGCGCGGACTATCTCGCGACCAACCTCTTCGTGCGCGATGCGGCCGAGGAGATTCTCGACGCGCTTGCCGGGCATGGCCTCCTCGAGCATGTCGACCTGGACGTCGATTCCATCTTCTACGCGGACATGGATTACCTGGATGCGGCCCTCGAGGCCGTCGAGCAGGAATGCGGTGGCATGGATGCCTACCTCGCGGCGGTCCTTGGCGTGGGAGAACGCGAACGTGAGCGGCTCAGGGAGCTCTATCTGCAGTAGACGCGTGCCGTCAGCGAGGACATCGAGCGCTTCAAGCAGGCACGCAAGGCATAGAAAGGGCGCGTAGGACGACCTGCCTGATCAGGTCAACCTGGGCTGGCGAATCGTTGAGGCAGGGCACGTAGACGAACGAGTCTGCCGGTCGGTCCGCATCGGCTTCGAACCATGCGCCGCGCAAAGCGTCCTGGATGTCATGGGCCGTCTCGAGGCAGTCGACGGAGAAGTTGGGTGCGATCACGAAGAGCCGTCGTGCGTCGGCAAACGTGCCCAGGACCTCCTTCGTGAAAGGCCCCAGCCATGCGCGGCTCTTGTCAAAGCGGCATTGGTAGCCCACGCGCCAGGCGTTTTCGGGAAGCCCCAGCGCATCGGCAACGTCTCGAGCCGTTTGCCGCGTTTGTTCGTCGTATGTGTCTCCGGTGCGGATGTCGGTCATCGGAATCGAGTGAAACGCGAAGAGCAGACAGTCTCCTGCGTTGGCATCAAATCCCGACTGGGAAACGGAATCCGCAATCGCGGCGACGTAGGCTGACTCGTCATGGTAGTTTTCCACGAAGCGCAGCACCGGCGTCCAGCCGAGGTTCTCGATCGCCTGGTCGGCCTTGTCCCTTACCGCCGCGGTCGTCGAGAAAGCGCTTTGGGGATACAGCGGGATGACGACGACCTCGTCGCAGCCGTGCTCCCTGCAATCGGCCAGGGCATCTTCGATGAAGGGCACCGAGTAGCACATGGCATGGCGTACGAGGGCAATGTCGTCATCGCTCGCGCATGCTTGCTCGAGCTTCTGCGCGAGCGATCTCATTCCCGCGTCCAACGGCGCGCCCTCGTCGGTCCATATCGATGCGTACTTGGCAGCCGAGACCGGAGCACGCTTGGGGATGATGAAGCGGTTCAGGATGAGACGCCAGAGGCGTGGGTTCATGGGACATATGCGCGGGTCGGAGAGAAACGCGCGCAGGTATTTGGTCACTGCCTCGCTCGTCGGTGCGGCGGGACTGCCCGTGTTTACGATGATGATGCCGTTCTTCTTGCCCATGGCTCGCCTTGCTCGTCGGGAGTGAGTCCTTACAAGCCCAAGTCTAGCATTCGTCACGATGTGACAGGGGCCTGACCCCTGTCACATCTGTCTCGCGTTTCATGTTCTCATTTTATCGCGTGCCATGAGGACTGACCCAGACGAGCGCCTGTCCCTCGATGCAAGCGCCCTGTTTTTACGTTTTCCTAGGGCGATCGGAGTTGCCATGCGCATTAATTCCGTTTTCCTAGGCCCAGGGTAAAGGATTTGCAGCGATTTTTCGTTTTCCTAGGCCCTGTGCTGCATTTTGCCTAGGAAAACGTGAAAAACGTACGCGCGTCGCGCCCGTCTGCTAGGAAAACGAAAAAAGCGCGCACGCGCCGCGTCTCAGTTCCCGAGTCGCACCGTGTAGATCGGCTCGTAGATTGCGCCATCGCCTGTCAGTGTGCTCTTGAAGAGCGTGAGCTCGTTGGTATACGTCGGGGCGGGGAAGGGCAGGGTCGGTAGCATGCCACGATCGAGCGCGGCGCGCCGTGCGATGGTGAGATGGGGAAGGAAGGACTTTGCGTCAAAGCCCACGCCGGCGTCATCGAGTCCCGCACGCACGAAGGCGGCAAGCTCCATGAGTGCCGGGTTCTGCATGAAGCCGAGCCACAGGGTCGCATCGTTCGCGCGTCCGAACTTGCCCAGACCGTCGGGTGCCAGCTCGACGGGGTCGAAGCGGCTCGCCGCCTCGTCAAGCACAAGCATAGCGCCAGCGAGTTCTCGCTCGGTGACGTCACCCAGAAAGGCAAGCGTCACGTGATAGTTTTCGCAGGGTACGAAGCGGCCCCTTACGGATGCCTTGAGCTGGCGTGCCAGGGTGGCGACGTCTTCTCGTAGGGCCGGCGGAATGTCCAGGGCGATAAAGGCGCGCATAGGCTATTCCCTGCGGGCCTTGGCAAGGTCAAGCCCTTCCTTGCCGGTCAGTTGCTCGATTTCCATGAGGATGATTGAGCAGTGCGGTCCGCTTTTGGCGATGTCGTCTTCGACGAGGTTCTCGAAGCCAGCGCAATACTTCTCTCCGAGCGCATGCAGGGCGTCGAGCCTGATCTGCGGATCATCCTCGACCCATGCCCTGCCAAAGGCAATGACGCTCTGGAAGTAGTCGGTTATCCTCTCGGGCACGATGCGGCTTTGGCCCACGACGGTAAAGCAAACCTTGGGGTCGTTCGCAATCGCTTCGATCTTGTGCCCCTGTTGCGCGCTGTGCATGCAGACGAGTGGCAGCTTCTCGCCGTTGTCGAGAAGCGCGTAGTTCATGGGCACCGCATACGGGTAGCCGTCGGCACCATGCACGGCGAGCGTGCCGAATTGGCCGTCGCGCAGCATCGCGAGGCACTCGTCGTGCGGAATGTGCTGCAGCTTGCGTCTCATCTCGGGCATGCTCATGATTGCTCCTTCGCGTTGCCGCCTTGCCTGCTGGCAGCACGTTGCTTCGGTTTGGTTCTTCCATGATACATTTACGTCAATTGGTTTTTCGCCGATGCAACAAGGGAAGTATACTGGCGATATCGTTTCATTTCGCACGAAAGGGGAGGGCGCATGGCCTCATCGCAGGAGTATCACGACTACGTGTTGGAATTGCTCGCGGGCGTTGACGGCATCAGGACGCGCAAGATGATGGGCGAGTACATCATCTACCTCGATGACGTGGTCGTCGGCGGGATCTACGACGACGAGCTGCTGCTCAAACCCTTCGAGTGCCTGGACGCGTTGTTCCCGGATGCGCAGCGTAGGCTGCCCTACGAAGGCTCGAAGACGATGATGGTTGTCGTGGATTCGGAAGATCCCGCCTTCCTCGCGGATGTCTTCGAGTCCCTGCGCGGGAGATAAGACAAAAGTTGCCGGGGCCGTTTTGTCTGCTTTTGGAGGATGTCATGAGACAAGGGGTCGTCATCAGGTATGCCGAGCGGTCGGACGTGCCGGTCATCCTGCACTTCATCAGAGAACTCGCGGGCTACGAGAACATGCTCGACGAGGTCGTCGCCGACGAAGCACTACTCGAGGAATGGATCTTCGACAAGCAGAAGGCCGAGGTCCTGCTCGCCGTCGTTGACGGGCGCGAGGTTGGGTTCGCGTTGTTCTTCCACAACTTCTCGACCTTTCTAGGTCGTGCGGGCATTTACCTCGAGGACCTGTTCGTGTTGCCAGAGTACCGCGGATATGGTTGTGGCACGGCGCTGCTCAAGAAGCTTGCCGCCATCGCCGTCGAGCGTGGATGTGGTCGCCTAGAGTGGTCATGCCTGGACTGGAACGAGCCATCCATCGGCTTCTACTTGTCACTTGGTGCCAAGCCGATGGACGAGTGGACGGTCTACCGGGTTACCGGCGACGCGCTGACCGATCTCGCGAAACGCTGAGGTAGTAAACTAGCGGAGGCACGGTCGAAGGGAGCCAATCATGGAAGACGCGATTTTCACGCGCGTGAGCATCAGGGAGTTCACCGACGAACCGGTAAGCGATGAGCAGGTCGAGCAGTTGATGAAGGCTGCGATGGCGGCTCCGTCGGCGGGCAACCAGCAGCCATGGGAGTTCGTTCTCACGCGTGACCCGCAGGCTAAGAAGGCGTTAGCCGCATGCAGTCCGTATGCGCATCCCGCGGGCAAGTGCGACCTCGTCATCGTGCCGTGCATCTCGGGTGGCGAGAAACGCTTCGAGGGCTGCGTTTCCCTGGACATGTCGGCTTGCACGGAGAACATCCTGCTCGAGGCGCAGACGCTGGGGCTGGGTGCCGTATGGCTGGGCATCTATCCCGAGCAAGACCGCATCGAGGCCGTCGCCAAGGTCATCGGGGCAGAAGACGGCCGCATTCCCTTCGCGCTCATCGCCGTGGGACATCCCAAGGAGATGCTCGAGCCGCGCAGCCCCAAGCGTTTCGACATGTCACGCGTTCGCTGGGTATAGCGAAGCTTGCGGGATGACAACGTGACACAGCGGACGAATGACGCGCGCATGCGGCTTCACGTACTCGCGAGCGGGTCAAAGGGTAACGCGGCAATCGTCGAGAACGTGGTGACGGGTGAGGGCATCCTCATCGATTGCGGCATCTGCAAGCGTGACTTCCTCTCCCGCTGCGACGAGGCGGATTTCGATTTGCGGCGGCTGAGGGGCGTCCTCATCACGCACGAGCATACCGATCACACCAAGGGGCTCGGCGTGGTGTATCGTGCGCTTGCTAAGTTCGGCGTGCACCCGACAATCCACGCGAGCGATGCCGTGCGCGATGCCAGCCGCGACATCGGCGAGTTGCTCGAGCAGGATCTCTGTGACGTATGCTCCTTTGCTGCCGGTGATGCGCTTTCGCTGGCCGAACTCGCAGTTCACGCGTTTGCCACCTCGCATGACGCGGCGCAGTCCTTCGGTTTTCGCATCGAGCGCGGTAGTGACGCAATCGGTTACATGACGGATACGGGCGTCGTGACGCCTCAGGCGCACGAGGCGCTGGGCGGGTGTCGCCTTCTCGCGCTCGAGGCAAATCATGACCCGAAGATGCTCGCCGAGGGGCCGTACCCGTATCCGCTCAAGCGTCGCATCGCCTCGGAGCGCGGGCACCTCTCCAACGAGCAAAGCGCCGCTGAGCTTGCCGGCCTGTTGCACGACGGGCTTGCGGCAGTCGTCGCCATGCATGTGTCCGAGAACAACAACGACTACGAGCTGCCCGGCAAGGCGCTACGTGAGGCGCTTGCGCGCGAGGGCCATAGCGCCCGGGTGAGCGTGGCCTACCAGCGCAAGCTCGTCTCGATCTAGCGCTTGGGACAGTTTTCCTCATAAACTCGTATATACAATGTAAAGCATTTGTCTTTACATTCATTCGCTTTCTTCATATACTTTCTTTAGAGAGAAAGGGCATGCAATGGCGAGCACGATGGTAAACGTCCGCATGGACGAGGACGTCAAACGCGATATGGAAATCGCATGTAAGGAGCTTGGCATGAGTATGAGCACGGCATTCAACATCTTCGCTAAGAAGATGGGCCGCGAGCATCGCATTCCCTTCGAAGTTTCATATGATCCCTTCTATAGCAGAGAGAATCTGGATCACATCAGACGTGACGTAGCGTCGCTCGACGAGGGGCGCGGTATCGTTCACGAGCTGGTGGACGATGAATAAGGTCTGGGCGCCCGAAGCCTGAAGCGCCGAAATCGCCTTATGCCGGTATCACTACAAGGAGAGATGAGCACTTGCAGGTAGAGATACGTGCTACCGGTGAAGATGCGCGAGATTGACGGGACGCGTCGTTGCGACCTCGCCGCCATCGAGCATGAACTGCACGCGCTCGCGCAGCCTGTCCGCCGAGACGAGCTCGTCGAACAACGGTGTCATCTCGCCATTTGCCACGTAGACGACGTAGGGGAGCGAACCGACGGCAAACGTGATGCCCAGCTTTCGCTGTTTGCCGGTGTCCACGCTGCAGAACTTCACCTTGTCACAGAGCTCTTTGGCGACCTTCTCGAACGCGGGGACCATGTCCTTGCACAGCACGCACCAGTCGGAGGTGAATTCGATGACGCAGGGCATCCCGGCGTCCATGACCTCGGATTCGAAGTTCTCGTCGGTGATCTCGTGAATCATGGCTTCTCCAATCGTCGAGGAAACGACGTGCGAAAACTCTTTGCGTTCATTTTACTCGACTGACGGACGTGACAAGCATTCTTCCGAGCCATCCATGATATCTTTCTCGACGATTTGCAAATTTCTTCGAACTTCTTGCAAGGATTGCATGCGTTCGTTCGTGTTATAGGTGAAGGTCCCAAAGAACGAATGGAAGTGATGTGTCAATGAAGAAGAAAATGATCGCGATCGCGGCCACGGCTTTGTGCGTCGTCCTTGCCGTTCCGGCTCTCGCGTTTGGTGTGGGAAACTTGTCCGCGGGGCAAGCTGCCGTGACGTCTGACGTGCCCGCGCAGACCGTCGCCTGGCGGGGCTACGTGGATGCCGACGGCGACGGGGTTTGCGATAACTACGGTTCCGGTTATTGCGGTAACGGCGCTGGTTACGTCGATGTCGATGCCGATGGGGTTTGCGACAACCGCGGCTCGGGCAATTGCGGTAACGGCGCTGATTATGTCGATGCCGACGGCGATGGTGTCTGTGACAACTACGCTGGCCGCGGCCAGGGCCAGGGCAGGGCGGTGGCCACCACGGTGGTCATGGAGCCTGCAACCGTTAGGCGATTTTGAAGGGCTTTTGGCTTGCGTCCTCGCGAAGACATCGAGAATGCCATGAATGTCCATTCCGCGACGGTGTGGCGCGTCTGCAAGGGTTACTTCAAGTCCGAGCACGATGCCCAGGATGCCTTCCAGGACACGTTTCTCAAGTATTCCCTGCACGATGACAAGGTCTTCGAGGGCGAGGAGCATCGCAAGGCGTGGCTCATCACGGTGGCGGCAAACGTCTGCAGGGACGTGCTGCGCGCACGTAGCCGGGATGAGCGCTCTCTTGACGAAGCCCCCGCTTCGACGGAGGCGCTCGCTTCGCATGATGCGCTGTCGCAGCCCGATTCGCGCCACCGCGAGGTGCTCGATGCGTTTCACGCGCTTGACGATCCGCCGCGCTTGCCGTTGTACCTCGCCGTCTACGAGGGCTATACGGCACCGGAAATCGCCCGGATGCTCGATGCCCCGGTGAACACCGTCTATTCCTGGATATCCCGGGGACGAAAGCTGCTGAAGGAGGCACTGTCGTGAACGACCGCGAACTCGATATGCGCGTGCGCGAGGCCTTTGACACGCTCGAGGTGTCGGATGCCCTGAGACAACGTACCCTCGAGGCCTATGACGAGCTTGCCACAGCCCAGGCTGCGGACAAGCCGAAGCTACACGTTGTCTCCTCCTCTGGAGGCGGACCATCCCGTTCGACGCGCAAGGTCAGGCGCGCTCGTCTCATGAGCGCGCTTGCCGCCTGTCTCGTTCTTGGGCTGGCCGTAATCGGCATATTCCGCGTCGGCACCGCGCCGGTGGGTTCGGGCGATTCCGCGGCGCCCGGTGCGGTGCTGCCCGATACGGCGGTGACCGCATTTGTCGATATCGACATCAATCCCTCCATCGAGCTGCAGCTCAACGATTCCAACCAGGTGGTGGCCGTCGAGGGGGTGAACGAGGATGGGCGTTCCGTCCTCGCCGGTCTCGCGCTCGAGGGGCTATCTTACGAGGAGGCGCTCTCCACACTCATGTCAAGCGAGGCACTTGCGCCCTATCTAAACGACGATGCGTTCGTGCAGGTGAGCGTCGCCTCCGATAATTCCGGGCAGGAGCGCGCATTGATGAACGCCAGCGAGCAGCGGCTCGCGAGTCTGCCGTGTCGCGGTTCGTGCGATGCGGTCAGCCTCGAGCTGCGCGAGGAGGCTCACGCCCACGGCATGGGCTGCGGCAAGTATGCGGCGGCGCTCGAGCTCTCCGGGCTCGATCCCGATGTCACGATTGAGGATTGCCATGACATGTCGATGCGCGAGCTGCGCGACCGCATCGCGGCTTGCCATAGCGAGGAAAGCACGGCGCACGGCCAGCACCATCGCCGCGGGCACTCGTCATAATGGGACAAATGGACAGGTCATTTGTCCCATTTAGGTTTTCTGCCAACTATTTCTCGCGTCAGTCTTCCATACGTCTGCGAAGTGCGCGACGAGATGCTCGAAGAACGTACGCGCCGCCTCCTTCTCGAGGCCCCGGGGCGTGAGCTCGAGGTGAATCGTCCTCGAGAAGCCATCGTCTGCCAGGGGTAGGACGATGACATCATCGCCGTTGACGGGACCCCAACTACGCTCTGGCCAAAACCCGACGCCCAGGCCCAGGCTTATCATCTTTCGCACCACAGCGGGGTTGTCGCTCTCGAACATGACGTCGGGCTCGAATCCCCTGGTCGCGCATAGATCGTCGCAGATGGAGCGAAAGCGCCTCGAGCCCGCGAGACTGATGAAGCGCGCGTCCGCGAGCTCATCGAGCATGATGGTCTCTCCGTGCGGCCTCGACGCCGGTATGGCTATGCAGACGCGTTCGGCGAAGTCGGCGCGGGAGTTCGTGACATGGGTTACCCCGCTTTTGCCATCCACGTTACGGATCGTGTCGACGACGATGTCGTTGCGGGGCGATGCATCGTCTCTGCTGACGCCGAATCGCGTCTCTGCATGTTGTGGCGCGAAGGTGCCAATCGCATCGACCGCGATGACCGAGGCAGTCGCGATGCAGAGGTTCACTGTGTTCACCTCGGCTTTCGCGAACGCCTCGAGGTCCGCGCACGCGCTGTCAAGTTCCGAGACGATGGGGGAGAGCCTGTCTTTCAGGTAGGCGCCCTCCTCGGTCAGTCGCAAGTTCCTTCCCTCCCGGGCGAAGAGCCTCACGCCAAGTTCCGCCTCGAGTCTGTGGAGTGACTGCGAGAGGGCGGGCTGCGCTATGGAAAGCTTGCGTGCCGCATGGGTGACATGCTCCAGCTGCGCCGTCACGAGAAAGTACCGGAGTTGCCTCACGTCCATTCCGCTCTCCTGCTCTTCTATGAAACTAGACAAGTAGTCATATTAAAATAATATCAAAATACGTGAAATTATATATTAGACATATGAACTGTAAGAATAGGAGAATTAAGCGACGCGGGGCACGTGCAAGCCTTCGGAATAATGCGAGAGAAAGCGAGTTGCGATGTTACTGGCGGAGCTGCTGGAAGCCACGATGCTCATATGCTTTGGGCTGTCTTGGCCCATGAACGCATGGAAATCGTATAGGGCAAGAACGGTAAAGGGGACGAGCTGGCAGTTTCTTACGCTCATCTGCCTCGGTTACCTCTGCGGTATAGCCGCCAAGGTCGTTCTCGGGGCGATGAACTGGGTTCTCTGGATTTACGTCCTCAATCTCGCGTTTCTTGGCATCAACTGGGCCATTTACTTCAGAAACCGCCGCTTTGATGCGGAACGGGCGGGACAGTGCGCTTGCGATCGCGCCTCAGTCGTGACGCAGAACATATGATGAGACGGTTGCTCAGAGCGATTGTCTCATTTATGGTTTGCACGGTTGTGACCTGCGGTTGGCAACCAGCGGGTGCCTCGAAAACGCGGCAAAAAGCATCTCTTGGTTGGTAGAATGTCGCCTTGCCACTCGGTAGATTTGGGGACGTAATCGAACCCAACGCAAAGGAATGACATGAGTTTTCGAGAGAACCTCCAGCACATGCGTGCCGCGCACAACATGACCCAGGAACAGCTTGCTATGCTGCTTGGCGTGAGCCGGCAGTCGGTGACCAAATGGGAATCCGAGAAGTCGTATCCGGAAATGGACAAGCTCCTGCGCATGTGCCAGATATTCGACTGCACGCTCGACGAGCTTGTGCAGGGAGACCTCACCGGCCGCCCGGTGGAGCCAGCCGCTTCGGTGGCACCGGGAACGCCGCCAGTCGACGTCGTGGGCTATGACGAGCACATGCGGGGGTTTGCCCGCAAGGTCTCGACCGGCGTCTTTTCCATCGTCTTTGGTGTCGCGCTATCGATACTGCTCTTCTGTGCCGCCGACATCGACACGTATAGTCCACTGGAGGGTCTGTTTTCCGAGAACGTTTACCTGGCGTTAGGGGCGTTGCTCTTGTTTGCGGGCGTGGGGGTCGGGCTCGCCATGCTCATACCCGGCGGCATGGGCCACAGCGCGTTCGTGCGCGAACATCCCTACGTCGAGGACTTTTACACGCAGACCCAGAAGGAGGAAGCACGCAAGCACTTCAGCTGGCGTCTCGTGGGCGGCATCATGTGCATACTCGTCGGCGTCTGCTTCGTCATCGCCACTGCCGACACGGCGCTGTCCGAATGCGTCGCCCCATCCGTCATGCTCATGCTCATAGCATGCGGAGCGGGAGTAATCGTGTACGGCAGCATGATGTACGGTCGCATGAACATCGCCAACTACAATCGCAGTGCCGGCGAGGTGCTGGAGGCCCACGAGATCGAGTCGGCACCCCTGACCGACGAGCAGAAGCGTGACCTTCTCCGGACGCACGCGACCGACAAGCGCATCGGCGCGATTTGCGGCTGCATCATGATCATCGCCACTATCGTCGGCCTTGTCATGCTCTTCGTGCCGACGTACTCGTACGCGCAGTCGTTTTTCTGGCTCGCGTGGCCCATCGGTGGCCTGCTATGCGCCTTCGTCTCGCTGCTCATGAAGGCCTTCGACTCCGAAGATCGCTCGTAAGTTGATGTGAAGGAAAACGGATAGGTCGCTTGCTGATTATTTGCGTTTTCCTAGCCAAGAAGGCTGCTTCGTGTCTGTTTTGCCGTTTTCCTAGCCAAGAGGACCGCTTCGTGTCTGTTTTGCCGTTTTCCTAGGAAAACTTTCTGTCTGGGCCTAGGAAAACGTGCTTTTCTTGCATGGAGCGGCAAAGTACCCTAGGGAAACGAAGTTTTTCAGCATCGGAATCAATAGAGGACCCTCTACTGCCGCTTCGAGCGGGACGTGCCAGGGATCAGCCCCCGGCACGTCCATTCGCTGCTGAAAAGCTGCCTATTCCATCCTCAGGGCATCAACGATGTCGCCCTTGCGGCAGCGATGCAGGCCGTAGAGCACACTTGCGGCCATGACCACGATCACGAGCCCGCAGCCCAGGACGAGGTACATCCACGGCGGCGTGTAGGGTAGCCCGCGCATGGATATGCCGAGCGCCATGTAGAGCAGGTAGCTCACGCCAAGTGATACGATGATGCCAGGGATGAGCCCTCGTAGGCCGTATCCGATGCATTCGCAGCCTATCATCGATCGGAACTGGTGCGTTCCCATGCCGATGGACTCCATGACCGCGAACTCGCGCTTGCGCAGAATGAGGCCATTGGTCATGGTGTTGAACACGTTGGCAAGCGCGATGAGCGTGAGTATGAACGAGAACAGGAAGCAGAACAGATTTACCACGGTCACCATCATGGTCATGGACTGCTCCTGTGCCTTGTTGTCCGTCACCTGGTTGAAGTAGACCTTGTAGCCGGCTTCCTCGAAGGTGGAGCCGAATGCGGAAAGCTCCTTGACTGCCTCTTCGCCATCGATGGTGTCGAAGCCAGCCGAGAAGGATACGGTCCTTGTCGCGCCGATGGGGGGCAAGGTACCGAGGTCATCCAAGGAGACGACGATTGTCGCCCCGCTGCTCGAGGCGATGCAAGCGGGCCTCTTTTCCGCCAGCCCCACGACTTCGACGGGCGTGCGCACGAGCTCGTTGGCTGCAAGCCTCTGGTCCGTGTAGCCACCGTCTTTCTCCCATCGCGTGAACTCGAACGTCTCCTTGCCGTCGTTGTTGATATCAGACACCACAACGCTTGCCGTGGCCGTCTCATCACCCTTGATGCCGGTCACGATGTCGAGTGTGCCGGTCTTGACGAAGAGTTCGTCATAGCTATACACACTTCCGGTATTGCCGTAGCCCTCGCGCACGGCGATAGCGGCGGGAGTGTCGCCGTTTTCCGGGAGCTCGATGCCGTTGTCCTTCGCATAGGCTGCGAACCCGTCGGCAGGCAGGTAGACGACGAAGAGCGGCGTGGGCACGCTTTCGTCTACGATGCAGCTCGGGGCGACCGTGTCGTTCCATGCGCTTCCCGCCATTGGCAGCGGGACGAACGCCCCTTGGGTCGAGACGAGCGCCCATCCCAGAGGCGTCACGCCTTGCACGGCACTCGCCTGAGCGTAGACGTCGGCACCAGTCGCCTCGATAACCGAAGGTGTGGCCGCCCGTTCGTCGGTGGGTTCCAGGGAAACCGTCATGGAGACATCGGCTTCTGAGAGGTTGCCCGCCACCTTCGTGAACATGCCGAGCTGCGTGGAAAGCGAGCCTGCCGTCATGAGCAAGACGATGGCGAGTGCGAGCGAGACGGATGCGGCGCGCCCTTTGGAGGCATTGCGCCGGTGGTTGATGGAGGCGAGCTGGCCTCCGATGCCGAAGACGCTGCCTGCGAGCCCCCGGCGTTTCCAGGGAGTCCCGGCAGAGCTGTGCCTGCCAGAGGCTTTCAGCGCTCGGGACGCTATGCGTACCGTCGAGCTCTGACGCAAGGCGTCGATGGGGGAGACGCGCGCGGCGCGCAAGGCGGGAATCCACACGCTCACGAGCACCGTCAGAGCCGTGAGGACCATGGCGAAGAGCACGACGCGCCAATCCACGACCAGGTAGAAGCTGCTCCATTGCCCGCCTAGGATGCTTGCGATGGAGGTGCCGAGCCACGCAAAGATGCCCGCGCAAGCGCCCAGGCCTATGGCGATGCCGACGGGGATACCGATGATGGCGATGATGCTGCCTTCCAATAGCACCGAGCGTCGCAGCTGGCGCCTGGATGCGCCAATCGAGGCAAGCAGGCCGAATTGCCGCATGCGCTCGTTGACCGAGATGGCAAAGGCGTTGTAGATGAGCGAGACGCAGGCCGCGATGATAATGACGGCGAGGATGGCCACCAAGTAGAAGAAGGTCTGCCAGATGGATCCGTGATCGCTGAAGCCCATGTAGCGCAGGAGGTTTACGTGGGTCTGGATGTCCGCGCCGGGAAAGAGCTCCGCGGTGCGCTCCCGGACCTGCTTTACGGTGGAGACGCCGGAAAGGTTGACGAAGGTCTGGATGTCTCCCGCAGCGCTTTCGTCAGCGGTGAGGGCGGCTGGTCCCGCTCCGGTCATGAGCGTCCAATTGCCCGTTGCCGCGAAGCCGACGACGGTATAGCTACGCTCGGTGACGTCGACGAGCTCCTCGTCGAACTTGCTCTCGTCAGCCTCCGAATCGAGATAGCCCATGGTGGAGTTGAGGGCAGAGCCATCCTCGATGCTGTAGCCCTTGGGCTCGAACTCGGGGTCGTAGTCACCGACGGCGAATGAGCCGCCGCTCATGCTTCCCTGCTCGCCGGGCGCAAGAACGGCTCGACGGTTGCCCACGTCGAGGGTGATGGTGTCGCCGAGCGCAATGGTGCTATTGCGCTGCCAGGTGCTCGGCAGCATGATCTCTGCGGCATTCTGGGGCAGGCGCCCCTCGGCCACGCGCACGCCGCAAAGCTCCTCGATCGAGCCGGTTCCGGTCAGTATGGGCAGGTAGATGCCGAGCGTCACCCGCTGCTCGTCCGACAACCCGGCAAATCCCACGTCCTGCAGCGTCGCGAGCGTCTCCACGTCCGTCGCGTCCTCGGCCGACGCGATCTCTTCCCGCGTCTTCTCATCGTCGGGCAAGACGACCTGCGACATCCACGTGCCGTTGGCCGTCGCCTCGTTGCGCAGGAGGTAATCGGTGGCCGAGACGTAGGAGGAGAGCACGGCGACGAGCAGCGCCGCCGCCAGGGCGACGCCGGCGATGGTGACGATGGTGCGGGCGGCCGAGTCCCGCAGGGACTTGACGGTAAACGATGTCATGGCCTTCATGCGCGTATCCTCTCGTCGGATACGATGCGGCCGTCCTCGATCGCGATGATGCGGTCGGCCGACAACGCGATGTCCTCGTCATGCGTGATGACGATGAGCGTCTGCCCCGCATCGCGGTTCGCCGACTCGAGCAACGCCATGATCTCGCGGGAGTTCTGCGTGTCGAGATTGCCCGTCGGTTCGTCGGCGAGCACGATGGCGGGGTTGTTCATGAGGGCGCGTCCGATGGCCACGCGCTGCTGCTGGCCGCCGGAGAGCTGGTTGGGCAGGCGGTTGCCGTAGCCCTCCAACCCCAGGGTGTGCATGAGTGATGCGAGGCGCTCCTCGTTCACGCTGCGTCCGTCGAGGGCGACGGGAAGGGTGATGTTCTCGATGACGTTGAGTATGGGCACGAGGTTGTAGAACTGGTAGACGAGGCCCACCTCGCGGCGCCGGAACACGGCGAGTTGCTCGTCCGTGCGCGCGTAGATGTTCGCGCTGTTGAGCTCGACGGTACCCGACGTGGGACGGTCAACCCCGCCGATGAGATGCAGAAGCGTCGACTTGCCCGACCCCGATGCTCCTACGATGGCGACGAACTGGCCTTCCGGAATCGAAAACGAGACGTCGTCTAGCGCACATGTCGCCTGCGCTCCCTTACCGTAGACCTTCGTCAGGTTGCTGACCTTGAGGATGTCCATGGTTGCTCCTTTCCGCGGATGAGACAGTTGCCGCCGGGGCGCTTTTGTCTCTTTTGCGCAATTGAGACAAAAGCGCCCC
>CAUHSG010000014.1 GCA_959608885.1 uncultured Coriobacteriia bacterium
AGGAGGAAGCTTGGATACGCCGTCTAGGCGGTCCAAGAAAACGTCCGCACCCCCCTTTGCGTGATTCGTTGCGCACAATCGCAAAAAACGTGCACGAATCCAGACTCATACGCACATAAACGCAATTTCTTTACATAAAACCAGATTCAACTTCACACTATCGCAAAAAACGCGCATGGCAACTACACCGAGTAGGCCCAGAAGTTACGCGCTTGCGCGATGAGCTTGTCGAGATCCCAGGGCTTGTTCGTGCGCTCCACGCTATTGGGGTCGCGGATGATGGCGCGCCCGTTTTCGTCGATTCCGCAGATCACGATGAAGTGCCCAGTTGTCGTAAAGTCACCGGGTCCCATGATCGCGATGACGGGGCGGCCGGCACTGACACGGCCCTTGATCATGCTCTTGTCAGCAGGAAGTTCCTCGGCGTTGAGCCCTAGGCCCTGTGCGCCCTTGGTCATGAAATTCCAGCTCGTCGCGCTGTCATCGACATACCCACCGTTTTCTGCATACGCGCACATCTTGGACGGATCCATTTCCTTGCGACCTGTGAGGTTTACGTACACCATCGATAGGCAAGTGGGACCACATCCGCTTTGACCAAGCGTGTCGTGTGCGTAGTGAGTGTCGGCCCATTGGGTATCGGTCTGGTAGAGGGCGGGCGTACTGCCGCGTTTCCATTCGGATTTCGGAGTGCTGGCGATTGCCGTTGCGCTGGCACCGCTCATGCCGCCAAGTGATGGAATCATGGGTTCTATCGAGGCGCTCGCGAAATATGATGCGCAGAGAAAGCCGAGCACTAGCATGCAGACGACGATCAGCTTGCCCTTGCGATGGGAGATACCGCGACGCTTCGAACGTGCAGGTGTTCTGCGTACCTGGATGCCCGAACTACTCCTGCGCCGACTTGCCTGCCCCACGCGTATCGAGCTCATGACGGGGTTGGCGGAGCGGCTGGTGTACGAGGAGGAGTAGCGGCTGTATTTCATCAGGTCTTCATTCACGATAATCGCCTCGCAATGGTCGCGTATCGACATTGCCATCATGCGAAAACTCCCCATGTCGATGCCCATAGCAAAGCCTTAAGAATTCCTTACGATGTGGTAAGGATGGGGAATGTGGCTGCGAAACCGGCGCGCTTGCAAGTAGAATTGTCGCCATGAACACGCAAGCCAAGATACTGATCGTAGATGATGACGAGGCAATCACCGGTCTGCTCCGGGAGGTGCTCGAGGCCGAGGGCTTCGCCACGCATGAGTGCCTTTCGGGCAAAGGGGCGCTCGATGCCCTGTCAGGCGATGATTTCGACCTCGTGCTTCTCGACATCATGATGCCGGGTATGAACGGCTTCGAGACATGCCAGCGCATACGCGAGAACTCGGATGTCCCCGTGGTCTTTCTCACGGCCAAGAACGAGGAATCGGATTTGGTGCTAGGATTTTCCCTCGGTGCCGATGACTACATCGTCAAGCCCTTCAAGCCCCGCGAGCTCGTCGCCCGGGTTCGCACGAGGATTCGCAGGAGCAGGGACCGTGCGGTTGCGAAGACCCCTGGCGTTTTCGATTGCGATGGGCTGCTCATCGACACGACGCGCCATGTCGCAAGCCTCTACGACGAGGAGCTCAAGCTCACGCCCAAGGAGTTCGGAGTGCTTTCGCTGCTGGCACGCCATGCCGGCAAGCCCGTCGCGATCAAGGACATATTCGAGGAGATATGGGACGAGCCCTATAACTCGTTCGACAGCAACACCGTCATGGTGCACATTCGTCGCATTCGCAAGAAGCTGTCCCAGGTCGATTCGTCGCGCGAGTTCATCAAGACCGTCTTCGGGGTGGGATACAGGCTCGAAGTCGACCGCGGGGAGAGCCGTCATGGCTAGGCTCAAGACGGAGCAAGCGCGCTCCATGTGGACGAGGCTGGTTATTCGCTACATCCTCGCGCTTCTCGCGTTCACCGTCATCTACGCGGTCATGCTCGTAACATTGGGTAGCGGGATTTCCAGATCACTTGGCAATTACATTGCCGATTCGACATCCGAATGGCATTACGTGTCGGTCGACGAGTTCAACGACCTGATGACGAGCGGTCAGCTCAATAGCTCGAACTTGCAGGTCATCGAGCTCGGGTCTTATAGCAACTACCGGGATGCGCTGGGTATCGGCACATCGGCGCAAACCGGTTCCGCCATGTCGGGCGAGGCACCAACGGATCAGGGTCTGGGCCTCGAGGACGATGCGAGCACCCTGACGCAAGACGAGAAGCAGAAGATTCTTCAGGAGAAGGGCCTTTCCGTCGAGGGAATTCCCATCGTCGCGTATCGTGACTTGAGCACGTACAACGACTTCAAGGTGCTCAAGCCGCTCGTGGCCATCGTGCTCTACATCCTGGGACTCTTCATCATCACCTTGCTCTTCATGCGCAGGCCGGTGCGTGCCGTCGATAGCATCGCAGATGTACTCGCGGATCCGGGTCTGGTAAAAGGCGATGCCGTCGAGCTGCCCGAGAACCTCAAGTCCACGCAGTCCGAAATAGAGCTGCTGCAGATGCGCATCGTCCGTGACGAGATGGCGGCGAAGGCGGCGGAGGAGCGCAAGAACGAGCTCGTCACCTATCTGGCCCATGACATACGCACGCCGCTCACCTCGGTACGTGGATACCTCGAGCTCATCAGCGAAGCCGATGGCATGGAAGCCGATCGCCAGAGGGAGTTTGCCGGACGGGCACTTGCCAAGGCAAACCGTCTCGAGTCGCTTGTGGAGGAGCTCTTCGAGATTACCCGCTACAACATGCAGAACATTCCCATAGAGCGCGAGGAGCTTGACGTCGGGCTGCTCTGCCGGCAGATTGCCGAGGAGTTCTACCCGCAGGCGCAGTTGCGCGACCTCGTTGTCGAGGTTGATGCCGAAGAGGGACTCACGGCCTTCTGGGACTCCTCCCGCATGGGTCGCGTGCTCGAGAACGTCCTCAAGAACGCGATGGTGCATGCCAGCGCCGACACCAAGGTGCTCGTTCGCGCCGTGGCAGATGATGCGAGCATCGTGCTATCCGTGAGCAATCGTGGCAAGGAGATTGCCCCGGAACATCTCGAGCATATCTTTGACAGGTTCTATCGTGGCGATGTGGCTCGTGGACAGGGTACGGGTGGAGCCGGACTCGGTCTCGCGATCGCCAAGGAGATCGTCGAGGCCCATGGGGGAAGCATCGAGGCCACGAGCGAGGACGGCCTGACCACCTTCACCATCCGCGTACCGCGATGAAACCAGACAAACGTCGCCGGGGCACTTTTGTCTGGTTTTTGTCTGTCGAGGACGAAATTGGGCTAGAATAGCGTGCTCGAGAGGACTTCATCCACGATGCATGTGAACATCAATACCAACACGTTTGCGGCTTCCTGGCAGCGCCTTTTCTCGAAGCCAGCGGCCAATCTCGCATTGCGCATCACCTTCATGTTCGCCGGGCTCATCTGCATCGCGCTCGGAATCGCGCTTGCCAAGCTCGCGACCATGGGTACTTCGCCCATTTCGAGCGTTCCAGCCGTCATGACCGAGGTGAGCGAGCGCTTTACCATTCCGATGACCATGGGCATGTGGACTTTCGTCTTCAACCTGAGCTACTTCCTGCTCGAGCTCGCCTTGCTGCGCCGCGCGTTCAAACCCGTCCAGTTTCTCCAGATTCCACTGTTCTTCGTGCTCTCCGTATTCGTAGACGTCTGGCTTGGGGTATTTGGCCCGATGGCTCCCGAGGGCTATGCGCAACAGCTTGTCTGGCTGCTCGCCTCCATCGTCGTGCTCGGATTCGGCATCAGGGTGCAGCTCGCCTCGGATTTGCTCATGACGCCGGGTGATGCGGCCGTGCAGGTCATCGCATATGTATCGAAGATACGATTCAGCCGTTGCAAGGTCATCTGGGACGTGTCGCTCATGAGCCTCGCCGCACTCGTCTCCCTGCTGGTGCTTGGCGGCCTGTACCAGGTGCACGAGGGCACGATTATCTCCGCGCTGCTCGTCGGGCCCATGGTGCGCCTCGTCGATCGCGTCTTCGAGCGTGTGTCCTGGCTGGTTCCACCGGCATCTCGCACTCTCATAGCACCCCTCTGCCCTGTGGAAGATGCCGAGACGGGATTCGAGCCGGCTCTTGGGGACATGCCCGCGTCGGATTATGCCGAGTAGTCACGACGGCCGAGTCGAATCGGAGGTCATCGCACACGTATGGAGTTCCTGATCGTTTGCCCGCTTGTCTTCTTGGCGGGCCTCGTCGATGCCATAGCCGGCGGTGGGGGATTGATCTCTCTTCCCGCTTATTTTTTCGCGGGTCTTCCCGTTCACAACGCGATCGCGACCAACAAGCTCTCGAGCACGATGGGGACGACCGTTGCCACCATTCGCTACGTGATGTTCGGCTATATGGTGAAGTGGCTCGTCATTCTCGGCGTTGCCTGTGGCCTGACCGGTTCGTTTCTGGGATCGAACCTCGCTCTCGTCGCCGATAACGTCGCGCTCATGATCTTCATGCTCGTGTCGTTACCCCTGGTCGCCTACATCGTGTTTCGCACGCGCGATCTGGACGGATTTGCCGACAGGCCGCTTTCGCGGGCGAAGACACTTGCGCTTACGGGACTGATCGCGTTTGCGGTCGGCATCTACGACGGCTTCTACGGGCCCGGAACGGGCACCTTCCTCATCCTGTTGCTTACCACGCTCGCGCATCTGCCGCTCGAGCAGGCGCAGGGCACGACCAAGGCGGTCAATCTCGCCACCAACGTCGCCGCGCTCGTCGTGTTTTTCGTAAGCGGAAACGTGCTCGTCGTCCTCGGCCTCGTCGCCGGTTTCTTCAACATCGCGGGAAACTGGATCGGCACCAGCCTCTTTCGCAAAAACGGCGCGGCGATCGTGCGTCCGATCATGCTCGTGGTCATCGTCCTCTTCGCTGCCAAGCTCGTGAGCGACCTCATCACATGAGATAACGAGCTTGCTCGTTTACCCCGTTCCACGCCCTCACTTTGCAAGAACTTGACATAAGCCTGACATAAATCGGACGTTAGGGTCATAGCATCTATAGCGCTGGTTGAAATCCCCAGTGGAGGGACTCGGTGCATGGACATAACCCTATCGACGATGATTGCCGCCATCGCCTCGGAGCCGGTTTTGCTGCTCATCGTCGTGCTTTGCCTTGGCGCGACCATGGTCAACGGGGCGACCGACGCACCCAACGCCATCGCCACGGTGGTGGGGACCCGCGCTATGGGTCCGACATCGGCCATCGTCATGGCGGCGATTTGCAATTTCACCGGCCTCGTCGTCATCACGGCGGTGAGCACCGCCGTGGCAAGCACCATCTTTAACATGGTCGATTTTGGCGGTGACAATCGCGCCGCCCTCGTCGCGCTTTCCGCCGCGATGGTCGCCATCATCGTGTGGGGCGTCGCGGCCTGGGCCTTCGGCATTCCCACGAGCCAGAGCCATTCCCTCATCGCGGGTATCACCGGAGCCGCCATCGCGCTTCAGGGAGGGCTGGGCGGCGTCAATGCCGCGGAATGGCTGAAGGTCATCTACGGACTTGCCATCAGCACCGGGCTGGGCTTCGGGACGGGATGGCTTTTCGCGCGGCTCATCAAGCTCATCTGCGCGGGCATGAGCCGTCCGCGCCTGACGGTCTTCTTCAAGTGGGCCCAGATAGTCGCCGGGGCTGGCGTGGCAATGCTCCACGGTGCCCAGGACGGCCAGAAGTTCCTGTCCCTCACCATGCTCGCGATGGTGCTCGGCATCTACGGGTCGTCGGAGATGACGGGGTTTCCCCTTTGGGTCGTCATGCTCATCAGCCTGGTCATGGCGCTCGGCACGGCAGTTGGTGGTCGCAAGATCATCAAGTCGGTCGGCATGAGCATGGTGAAGATGGAGCAATACCAGGGGTTCGCCGCGTGCCTGTCCGCATGCTTCTGCATCGGTCTAGCGACCTTTACGGGTGTGCCGATATCGACCACGCACACGAAGACGACGGCCATCATGGGCGTAGGAGCGGAGAAGCGCCTTCGCGCCGTGAAGTGGAACCTTGCCGGCAGCATGATCCTCACCTGGGTACTCACCTTTCCTGGTTGCGGAATACTCGCCTTCGCCTTCACGCATCTCTTCCTGCTCGTTCTATAATGCTCTCATGATTTACTACGTCGAAGATGACATCAACATCCGGGACATGGCACTGTATGCGCTGGCGTCTCAGGGGCTCGAATCCCGCGGCTTCACCGAGGGCCGTTCGTTTCGTGCGGCATGCCTGGAGGAGGTGCCGGACCTTGTCCTCCTCGACATCATGCTTCCCGACGAGGATGGCCTATCCATCCTCTCTTGGATACGCGAATCCTCGCCCATGCCCGAGGTTCCCATCATGATGCTCACTGCGAAGGGGACCGAGCACGACAAGGTCACGGGTCTTGACCTTGGCGCGGATGACTACCTGGCCAAGCCCTTCGGCATCATGGAGCTCGTGAGTCGCTCCAAGGCGCTACTCAGGAGATCCGCCCTTTCCCACGTGCCCACCGACGAGTATGACGAGAGCGTCGTCATCGGGGATCTCAGGCTCTCGACCGGAGACCACCGCGCCTTTGTCGGGGACAATGAGCTCGTGCTGACCCTCAAGGAATTCGACCTTCTGAAGAAGCTGATGGAGAGCCCCGGGCGGGTGTTCAGCCGTGCCCAGCTCCTGGAAGACGTGTGGAAGGTCGATTTCGCCGGCGGGACACGTACGGTCGACACCCACGTCCAGACGCTCAGGCGCAAGCTCAACGAGGCGCGCATGGGGTCGGGCGCGGCTATCGAAACCGTGCGCGGCGTGGGCTATAGGCTCGCCGGGTAGGTGCACGTGACCCCGCAGCCCCAAAACGGCAAGAGACTTTCGACGAGGCTTTTCGCGGCCCTCGTCCTCATGTCGCTTTTGGTACTCCTTGCCGCCGTCAGTGCCCTTGTCGCGGTTAGCTGGACCATATACGAGCAAGATGCCGAAGACGTCCTCGTGGACCAGACGAGAAAATGTGGTACCGAGTTGTCCGTCCTCGACGAGGCGCAGGCGATCTCGCGCCTTTCGACGATGGTGCCCGCGGACACGAGGGCCACCCTGATCGCGGGCGATGGGACCGTGCTCTACGACTCGTCCTACGATGCACAGGCAATGCCGAATCACGGGAATCGCGAGGAAGTCGTTGCCGCCCGGTTCGGAAAGGGGGCCGTCACCTTGCGCACGTCTGCGACCACGGGAACGGACACCCTGTACGCTGCCGTGCTCGTTGGCGAGTCCGACGAGGTCCTCAGGCTCTCCACGACGAGGCCGTCGATTGGGCGCTATCTGGAAAGCCTGATGACGCCGCTTCTGATCATCATGGCCCTGGCCATAGTCCTGTCACTCGTGATGGCGCGCGTCATCACGAGGATGATCACCGCGCCTCTCGTCGCGATCAATCCGGAGAAGCCCCTGGAAAGTGACACGTATGCGGAGATCTCGCCGCTTCTGACCCGGATCGAGGCCCAGAAGCGGAAGCTCGTGGACCAGAACGCCCAGTTGGAAAGGGCCGTCGCCTTACGACGCGAGTTCACCGGCAACGTGAGCCACGAGATGAAATCACCGCTTCAGGTCATAAGTGGATACGCCGAGCTCATAGAGAACGGCATCGCGAGTCAGGAGGACGGACGCAAGTTCGCCGGGCTCATCTACGCGGAATCGCAGTCGATGCGCAGGCTCATAGACGACGTGCTCATGCTCTCGAGGCTCGACGAGAGCGTGTCCGCCGAGGCGCGTGCTTTCGACCTGGTCGCCGTATCCAGACGCGCCCTCGACAGACTGGATTCGACGGCGGAGGCGCGTGGCATACGGATAGTGCTGGTCGCACCGGATGCCGTGCGCGTGCTGGGGTACGAGACCACGGCGGAGCAGGTCGTTTACAATCTTATCGACAACGCCATCCGCCATGGTCGAGAAGACGGGCGGGTCGAAGTGCACATTTCGGATCCGGATCCGGACGTGATCCTGGCCGTATCTGATGACGGCGAGGGAATACCCGTGGAGTTGAGGGAGCGCGTGTTCGAGCGCTTCTATCGCGTCGACCCGTCGCGTTCGCGCGAAACCGGGGGAACGGGACTGGGGCTGGCCATCGTAAAGCATGGTGTCGAGTCCATGGGCGGAAGCGTCCGCGTGGACGATTCCAGGCTCGGCGGGGCGAAGTTCACTGTTACGTTGCCGGGCATGGAATGAGACAATGTCCCTGAGCGACTGTCTCATTTCAAAGAGGAGGGTCCACGATGGAAGAGGTCTACGAGTTTCTGAAGGAAACGGCGCCCACGTACTATCTGGCCACGGTCGAGGACGGCAATCCTCGAGTTAGACCCTTTGTCACCATCGACTTGTACGAGGGCAGGCTCTACATCCAGACGGGCAAGAGCAAGAAGGTCTACCAGCAGATTCTCGATCATCCCGAGGTCGAGCTTTGCGCATGTGCCGGCCCCAAGTGGCTACGCGTATCCGGTGAGCTCGTGCCCGATGACAGCGTCGAGGCCAAGAAGCACATGCTCGACAACTATCCCGCGTTGCGTGGCATGTACGACGAGAACGACGACAACACCATCGTCTTGTACTTCAAGAACGCGACGGCGACCTTCGAGTCCCTGGCAGATGGCTCCAAGCGCACCATCGGCTGGTAAGGCGCTTTCGTTTGGGTTAGTGGTAGCTCGGCATCAACGAGACACATATCATGGGCGAGGAATGGCCCAAATACTATCGTAGGGGACAGGTTGAGAACGCTCATTTTAAATGCGAGCCCGCGCAAGAACTGGAACACGTCGCAGCTCCTCAAGGCAGCTGAAAGAGGTGCACGTGAAATTGGCGGAGACGTCGAGTACATTGACTTATACGATCTTGACTTTACCGGATGTCGCAGCTGTCTTGTGTGCAAGATAAAGAATTCGCGGCGCTGCCATTGCTTCTGGAATGATGACCTGTCGCCCATCATCGACAGGGTGTTTGCATCTGATGCACTCATCGTCGGAACCCCAGTTTACTTTGGTGACGTCACGAGCCGCTTTCATGCACTTGCAGAGCGCCTCCGTTTTGTCGCACTTTCCTATGACGATTTCACAAGCTGCTTTAACGGCCACGTAAATCTCGGGTTCATCGTTACGATGAACGTTCCGCTGCAGCGCTACGAGGAGGAGTACGAGGCAAAGCTCGCCGAACGGTTTAATGGCATTGCGCGCTTTCTAAATGGCGAGGTGCGCGTTCTTCCCGTGTGCAATACACTTCAGGTGGACGATTACTCGAAATACGCAATGAGCGGTTTTGACGAAGCGCTCAAGCAACACGTGCATCAGACGCAGTTTCCTCGTGAACTTGAAGCTGCATACCAGCTGGGCGCCAGGTTTTCTGCGTGAGATCACGATATGACATCATGCCCACATCATGACGATCGTCAGCAACGAGGGCACGATGGCAAACGAGGATACGGTACTGAGAACGGTTGCTTTTGCGACGAGCGTCGAATCATATCCAAATTCCGTTACGAGCATGGGGGCCATGGAACCTACGGGCATGGCTGCCATGATGACGAACACACGCAGGGCCGTTGCATCAGGGCCTAGCGGGTGCAGGGCGAATAACGCCACGATGGGAACGAGGAGCTGCCGAAATGCGATGAAGGCGTATATGCGCCATCCTCTGATCATTTCGGCGGGGTGAATGCCTGCAACGATAACACCCACAAGCATCATGGCCATAGGCGCCGTTATTCCGCCGACGGTGTTTAAGACATCCTGCGCAAACGATGGAATAGGCAGTCCGACTAGGAATGCGAACATCGCCAGCATGCATGAGACAGTTGCGGGGTTGAGCAGAGATTTCAGCACTCTCGCTATGTCTTTCCATGATTTGGGACGCAGCGAAGCATTCTTGGGCCTGCCCTTATCGAGAAACATGAAGCCAAGGCTGAAGATGGATACGTTGCTGATGAAGACGAAAACACTTGCCGAGAAAACAGCTGATCCTCCATATATTGCCGAGGCGACGGAGATGCCGATGAATCCCATATTCGTACAAACTGACATGAACAGATAGAGCACGCGTTCCTTTTTGGGTGTTCGAAAGAGAAAGTTGAACGCTACGATGCTGAGGACGGACAGCGTCATGAGGAGAACTGCCAGTCCGCATGTCCATATCACCTGGATCTCATCTGAGCTGCCGTTGAGTCTGCTCACGGATCCGAGAATCATGCAGGGCAACGGTACGTATACCAGAAAGCGCGTCAGCTTCTTGAGTAATGAGTCATCGAGGAGTTTGAGTTTAGTCGCGGCGAGGCCCATTGCGATGATTGTTATCATCACGAGCATTTGCTGGAGGGCCGCCATCAATTCGCCCACGAGATTGTCCTCCTGCTACATTGGTATTGCCTCTCGGCATCAGCATGCGAGTGGGAGGGGATAGGTGAGGAGGAGGGATCCTCACCTATCCAGAGAGAGTTCGATGCCGGAAGACGGCTGGCACTACATTTTTACAGCGGCCAGGCGGCCGTCGAGCATCGCATGTTTCAAGAAGGCGTTTTCTCCGCCTAGTGTCGAGCCTATCTCGTACACTTCAGGTACGATTTGCTTGAGCTGCTCGTAAAATGCCGGATCATGTTCCTCAGGCAGCATGATCATGACACTGTCACAAGAGATTTCCCGGACGTCTTCATCCACCTGCACGGTGACCGACTTCTTTTCGATACTGAGCAGCTGAGAGTTGTAAATGATCTGCACGCCATGCTCGTTGAACCAGGGGACAAGACGTACCTTGTACTTCTGGGGTACGAGTCCACCCACGTCTTCTCCTTCGGCGAGCAGGATGACCTCTTTTCCACGATGTGCCAAAAACGTTGCACACTGGGCGCCTTCGGCTCCGGCACCGAGGATGACGACCTTCTTGCCGACCGGGAAGAACTTTTCGCTCATCGCGGCCAGCCTCATCGGACCGAACATCTTCATGGGAACGGTTGCAAGCTTTGTCATTCCCGGCACCGTGAAGACGTTCTTGCGATCAACGCCCGGTATCGTGGGAATGACGTAGGGCGAGCTGCTTGCGAGTGCAACCACGTCGGGGTTTTCGCGCTTGACCAGGTCGAGGGTGACCTCCGTCTTAAGCTTCACCTTGACATCGGATTTGGCAATCATCGTCGTCAGATAGTCGAACAACGGCATGACGTCTTCGTCCTTGTTGCCCTTGATCATGGCAGCGAGCTTGATGCGTCCGCCGAGTTCTGACTTGCTATCGTATATCGTCACGTCATGCCCACGCTGCGCGGCATCGAGTGCGCATTGAATACCAGCTGGGCCGCCACCGATGACCATGACCCTCTTCTTTGTCTCGGCGGGCTTGAGCTCGAGTTCACGTTCACGCCCGAGCGCCGGATTCACGCGACAAATGCGTGGGGAGGTGACCGGGTCTTCGCAGCTTGCGCAACGATTGCATCGACGGATTTCGTCGGTACGACCTTCCTTGACCTTATTGGCGAACTCGGGGTCAGCCCAGAGATAACGGCCGTAAGCGATGATGTCGGCATACCCTTCGCGCAAGACGCGCTCGCCTTTGACCTCGTCCATACGTCCAACACCGATGACCGGTACGTTGACAGCCTCCTTGATGGCTTTGATTCCCGGCATCAGTATGCCAAGATCGTTGAAATCCTCCATATAAGGCTCCATGAAGGATTCCGGATCGGGATAGGGGAAGTAATCGGGGCAATAGCGGAAGGGGAGCTTTCCGTATCCGTATCCCGATACGCTGATGTACTGATAGCCACACTCCTCAAGGGCGAGGGCATTTTCCACCGCAATTTGCGGGGTGATGGCACCTGGGACAAGCGGGGACCATTCTTGTCCATTGATGCGCGTGCCGATGACGAAATCGGGCCCACATGCATCACGCACCATCGCGAAAATTTCCCGCATGAGACGCGTACGGTTCTCCGCGTTCTGTGCGCCGTACTCGTCATCGCGATGATTCCATATCGGACTCAGGAAGCTATTGAGGAAGTAACCATGTGCGCCGTGAATCTCAACGGCGTCAAAACCTGCCTTCCAGAGACGGATGGCAGCATCGACAATGAGTTGCTTCTTCTCCTGAATTTCGTCATGCGTCAGGCCATGGGTCGCGAGTCCTTCGGGAGGAGGGGTGGGAAGATCCTCGATTTCGAGTGTCGAGGCGCATATGGGTCGGCCCCCGCCTTGTACGGGAGCAAGCGGTCCGCCATGATGGAGTTGCCCAATCGTGCGACAATCATATTGATGCAGGCGTTCGTTGAGTTCGGTGAGTCCCGGTATGAATCTGTCATCGTAGGCGTGAAGGTATATTCCTCCGCCTACGGGAGGCTCCCAGCTCATGCCTGCGATATCGATTGCTCCGACTCCGCCCTTGGCCATGCTCTCGTAGAGATCGATGCCGGCGCTTCCATCTGCCGTGCCGTCCAGGTTCCATCGCCAGCTTGACTGGGGCGCTTTCATGATTCTGTTTTTCATCTTGAAGCTTGGGGCAATTTCGATGGGTGACATGAGATGTTCGAATTGTTGCATCGTGTCCTCTTTCAACGACTGCCAGAGATGCATTCTCGCTATGCGGCTGCCATCATAGGGGGCGCGGTGGGGCCGTTCCAGTACGCACTTTATTGTTAGCGCTTTTGCACGGCATGTGATCGGATAACATGAGGCTCACATCGCCATTCTTACTTTTAAGTGCGTAATTGTTTCGCTTTCTCTATGTTTCTAGAATCCTTCTCGGAGAAGGCCTCGCATATCCGAAAGTGGCGATTAGGACTGACTCGGATAATCGCAGCGACGGGATGAAGAGCCTCTCGATTGTCATTGCGTTTGAAACAAAGTCGTTGATAGCTGTTGGTTAAAAAGGAGAGTGATCGGGCATGATTAGCAGAATGGGCCTTTTGAAGCGCAAGGAAGGCACGACGCAGGAAGAATTCAAGGACTACTGGCTCAATGTCCATGGCCCCATTGCGGCCGAGATGAAGAACCTACGTCATTATTCTCAGCATGCGGTATGCGACAACGAGCATCGTCATCCCTTGGGGCAGGGCCCCATCATAATCGATGGCTATTCCGAGCTGCGGTTTGATAGCTATGGCGATATGGTCGAAGGCGTCATGTCGTTAGACGGCAAAGGTGCCGATGACGTCCCGAAGTTCGCTGATCCGCACAATCCAATTCTCGTTTGCGTGAAGAAATACGTGAAGCACACTCCTAAGTACCTGCTGAATGGCGACAAGCCGCTTATCAAGCGCGTGTCGTTCATGGGTCGAGCTGACGGCGTGAGCGCCGAGGAGTGGATGTACCAATGGTGGGACGTCCACACCGAAATGGTACATACCATGCCCGGTTATGTTGGTTATGCGCAAAACCTCGTTATCGACCGTATCGTCAATGGCGTTTCTGTTCATTATGACGAGCTTCCGGTCGAGGGCGTCGTCGAGTTCTGGTTCGAGAACATGGATGCTTTCAATGAATGCTATGACTCGCCTGAGTTCAAGAGGACCTCGCAACATGGTGGGGAGTTCATCGGAGCCATCAACACGTATCTTACCGAGGTGCACGACATACTCTAGCCTGCCATTGCCGAGATAGTGAACCTAGCTTGAAGCATGATGGTTTGGGCCGGGCTCGATGAGTCCGGCCCAATGTCGTTATGAATGGGGAAAGGGTGACATCAATGGAACAGCGTTTTGCCGGCAAGGTCGCTGTTGTGACGGGTGCGGCATCGGGCATAGGCGCAGGGATTGCCAAGCGCCTGCTTTCCGAAGGTGCCAAGGTCGCCGCTCTCGATATCGCAGAGGATGCCCTACGCGAAATCTATGATGACAATCCGGATGCATATTGTGCGATGTGCGATGTTTCGTCTTACAATCAGGTCGTCGAAGTGATTGACTCCGTTATTGAGCGATTTGGTCGCATTGACATTCTCATGAACAATGCCGGCATCAATACAAAGAGCATCAACGACGAGTACAGCATGCTTAATTGTGCACCCGAAGCATTCCGAAAGGTATTTGAGGTCAATACGTTCGGCGCCTTCTATATGGGCCAGACCGTTGCCCGCCATATGGTCGAGGCGGGCGGAGGTGTAATCGTCAACACGTGTTCGAACGCCGCGATAAAGACGTTTCCCAATGGCGGCGGATATGGTCCCTCGAAGGCGGCACTGGCTAAGATGACGCTGATCTGGGCGAAGGAGCTTGCTCCTCTTGGCATACGGGTTAATGGATTTGCGCCAGGTACCACCAAGACGCGTTTTACCGAAATGATTTGGAGCGACGAGGAAGCAAACGCTTCCTACATTGAGAGCATTCCTGCCCGAAGGTTGGGCGAGCCTGATGACATGGCGGATATCGCCTGCTTTCTCGCTTCCGATGAGTCGTCGTTCATAATTGGTGAGGTGTACGAGATCGACGGCGGACAACATTTGTAATCACGCGTGCGTGTTTGGGTGGCCGTCAATTGGCGTGGTTTTCCCCGTTACCCCACCTCCCTGGGGATCTTTGCCAGAGAATGCCCATAGCCAAGGTGTGCGGATCTTTGACGACGTGAATGTTCATTACAACGCCGATCGGAGGAGGATGATCTTATGGTCGATAGCATTGACGATTTGACATCATGCGCCCTTTCCCGTGTGCTTGTCGCGACACTGGACGGTAAGTGGAAGCCCTATATCATCTGGTATCTGAGTCTGCAACCCCATCAACGGGCGCGTTACGGCGAGCTCAAGAAGATTATTCCATACAAGATATCGGACAAGATGTTTTCGCAGCACCTTAACGAACTCGAGGAGACGGGCATGCTCGAACGCATCGTTGTTGAGGACAAGCCCCTGTGGGTTGACTATCTTCTCACGCCCGATGGTGTCAGCATGGCAAATCTCCTGTATCTCATTCGCGACTGGGATGTCGTGCACCGCAATTTCTCAGTCGATGCGCTCAAGCGAACGAAGGGCCTCCTCAACGATGGCAAGCTTGAATACGGCACCGTAGGCGAGGATGGCAAGATCGATAAGACGCGCGAGCACATTGTCTGGTACTTCGACACCACGTATGACGAGGACGAGACCGAGGAATAATTCTTCTGTCGGGGGCGATGGCTCTCCATTGGCAGGTACGGGCACAGCTTGCGTACGGGCAGGATGCCGCGCTTGCATGAACGCAAGCGCAATTCGGCCTATGGGCTACGTCGCGGTCAGAATGTCTGCGCCATGGCGCAATGGTTCGTCTTATAGAGATGCGCTGCGTGAACAACGTCATGAAAAGAAGGGTATGTGAAGATGAAAAGTCGAGTACTCGAGCCAATCATGATAAATGGTCTCGAGTTGCCAAACAGGGCGGTTGTTCCCGCAATGCTTACCCACTACTGTAATGAGGACGGTATCCTGACTGAGAAAAACTATGCCTATCACGTGCGTCGTGCGAAGGGCGGTTGGGGCCTCGTCATAACGGAAGGCTATGCCGTAAACGAAGGGGCGGCGGCATCCTTAAAGGTGCCCGGCATCTGGAGCGAAGAGCAGATTGCATCCAACAGGGAGCTTACGAGACGCGTGCACGACGCGGGTGGACGCATTGCCGCGCAGCTGTTCCACACGGGACGCGTCGCGTATAAAAGGCATGTGGGTCCAAGCTCCTTGCCCGATCCGAGCGTGCAAGGTGTGGTGCACGCCCTTGCTGCAAACGAGATAGACCAGATAATCGAAGACTTTGCGCAAGCGGCCCAGAACGCGAAAGAGGCGGGATTCGATGCCGTCGAGATTCATGGGGCGCATGGGTATCTCATCAATCAGTTTCTCTCGCCCTTCAGCAACAAGCGCAGCGATGAATACGGTGGATCCGTGCATAATCGTGCGCGTTTGGCTTGCGAGGTCGTTCGTGCCGTGCGCGTGCGTGTAGGAGAAGAGTTTCCCATCCTGTTTCGCATGTCGGTTGACGAGTATCTCCCGGGAGGTCTCTCTGTTCGCGAGAGTCAGGTCATAGCTGGATACCTAGAGGAAGCGGGTGTCGACTGCCTGCATTGCTCTCAGGGCGTCATATCAGATAACAGCCATATCATTCCGTCATTTCGCACCGCCAAAGCGGCCTATGCGGGTAATGCGGCGGCCATTCGCGAAGTTGTCTCGGTGCCGGTAATCGCAGTAGGCAGGATTAACAGCTTCGAGGTAGCCGAATTCGTGCTTGAGGAGGGCAGCGCCGACATGGTCGCGATGGGACGGGCTTCCTTGGCCGACCCCGATGCTCCGCGAAAGTACGCCGAGGGACGCGCGGATGAAATCCGCCACTGCATCGCCTGCTTGCAGGGCTGCATAGGCGAGAACCGCAAGGGCGGCTTTGTGCATTGCGCACTTGATCCCATGACGGGCATGGAGAATGAATACACGTGGAAAGACGTCCAGACTTCGGAGAAAGTCCTTGTGGTGGGCGGGGGCGTCGCAGGCTGCGAGGCGGCGATTGTCGCCGCGAGCCGCGGACATGACGTAACGCTTGTCGAGAAGGCTGCCGTGCTGGGAGGTCAGTGGCGTCTTGCAGCCAGCGCGGTGGGAAAGGCCGACTTCGCGGGTTTCGTATTCTGGCAGCAGCATATTCTCGAGCAGATCGGTGTCAAGGTGCTGCTCGATACGCCTCTTACCCAGTCTCTTATCGACGAGGGAGAGTATGAAGTCGTGGTGGACGCAACAGGTGGCACTGAGCTTATGCCCCCTATCGAAGGCATTGGCGATTCGGGCTATGTGACAGCATATGACGTTTTCGAAAGGGGCCTTGTTACCGGAGGAGTTGCAGCCGTCATCGGCGGCGGACTATCGGGTGCTGAGATTGCCGAGCACCTTGCCGTCCATGGCGCCAAAGAGGTCCACGTGTTCGAGATGAGGGATTCCATCGCATGCGATGCCGATGCGGTCGAGGCGGCAGAGCTCATGGATTCTCTCGATAACCTAGGAGCGAAATGTCACGTGGGCGCGCGTGTGACGGAAGTGAGCGACGGTCGCATCCTCTATTTCTCCGACGATGTTGAGGAAGAGGTCGATGGAGTTGATTTCATCGTGCTTGCCTGTGGCGTGCGTCCGGTTGGAATTTCCGATGAAATCAATCTTCGTGAGGCGCGCCTTCATGTTGTTGGGGACGCATCAAATCCCAAGGACGGTTATCACAACATACGCGAGGGCTTTGAAGTGGGGTTGGCGCTCTAGGCAAGAAGACAAGTTCCATTCTTACTTTTAAGTGGGTAGTTGCTTGTCATAACGGATGACCATATTTTTCTTCGTATGGTGAAAGGTAAGGAGGAATAATGGGTAAGAGGTTTGAGGGCAAGGTGGCTGTGGTGACGGGCGCGGCAAATGGCATTGGTCATTGCATTGTCTGTCGTCTTCTCGAGGAGGGCGCCAAGGTCGCGGCACTCGATATCGAGGGCGATACGCTCGCACGCGAATTTGAGGGTAACGAGGATATTGCGATCTATCCCCTCGATGTCGCCGATTACACCATGTGTAACAAGGTGGTTGACGAAGTGCTCGAAACATACGGGCATATCGACATCCTTTTCAGCAACGCGGGCATCATCAAACGTGGGAGTGTGCAGAGCACGACCGAGGAGGAATGGCGTCGCGTCATCGACATCAACCTCAATGGGTGTTTCTGGATGGATCAGGCCGTGGCAAAGTCAATGATCGAACGCGGGATCAAGGGCGCCATCGTCAACACCAGCTCGTGCACGTCGCGTACGGTCTCCAAGAACACCGGTGCATACGCCGCCAGCAAGGCGGGTGTCTCTCAACTGACCAAATGGCTTGCTCTGGAGCTTGCAGAATACGGAATCCGCGTCAATGCCGTTGGACCGGGTACCAGCATGACGCGCATCACCGAGGGCACGAGGAATGACCCCGAGCGCAACGCGCAGTTTCTCGCCAACATTCCCATGGGCCGTTATGGCGCTCCCGAAGAGGCTGCGAGTGTCGCGCTGTTCTTGGCAAGCGACGACGCTTCCTACGTTACCGGCGAGACTTTGGTCGAGGACGGCGGCTTTACGCTGTTCTAGGGCATTGGAGGATTCAATTCATGGGTGGCTTCGAAAAACTTATGTCTCCACTGGAGATTACGCCGAAGATTGTTTTCAAAAATCGCATCATGAAGACGGGCCAGTCGACGTTTCGTTGGAACGATGACGGTACCGCTGATGGTAGTGCGGCAATCGGCTTGTACGAAAGCATTGCCGCAGGTGGAGCGGCAGCCGTGGTCATCGGTGGCGTTATGTGGGATGACATGCCCGGACGCTACTGCAACGTCTGGGATGATAAGTTCATTCCGGGCCTAACCGAGCTTGCGGAGGCTGTGCATCGCCATGACAGCTATATCATAGGTCAGCTTCATCATGGTGGGCCTTCTGCGGCTGTACTTGGCGAGGGACGACCCTTTAGCTCGTCCACGATCGAGACCGAGGACCTTCCCATTCCCGAGCCCGAAGGACGCGCGACACGAGGGCTCTCGGTTGAGGAGATTCACGAGAAGGAGAAGCTCATCGTTGCGGGTGCCGTGCGCATGAAGAAGGCCGGCTTCGACGGTGTCGAGGTACATGCTGCACATGGATATCTACTCAATAGCTTTCTGAGTCCCATATGGAACAAGCGTGATGACGAGTACGCCTTCGAGAACGTGGCCAATCGCACGCGTGTCATGGCTGAGCTCTACCAGATGATTCGACAGGCGTGCGGCCCCGACTTTCTCATCGGCACACGTATCAACGGCATCGAGTTTTCGCCCTTGACGGGGAACAACGGCATCACGCCCGAGATGGCACGCGAAACCGCCATAGCGCTCGAGATGATTGGATATCAATACATCAGCGTGACTGGTTATGGCTACGGCGAACTTCCGTTTCGCTTTATTCCGGATTACTTTCCGTATCCCGACCCCGAGCCTCATATGCGTCCGTACATGAAGGATTATGAGGGCATGGGTTTGCTACTTCCGGCTGCCAAGTACATCAGGGATGCCGTCGAGGTTCCCGTCGTGTGCGTTGGCCGCATGGATGAGGTCAAGGGTGAGCGTGCCCTCGAGGAAGGTTACGCCGATATCATCGGCTTTGGTCGCTACCTTTGGGCCGACCCCGAGTTCCCCAATAAGGTCAGGGAGGGACGCATAGACGAGATTCGCCGCTGCAATCGCTGTGGGTCATGTCAAGATCCGCTCGTTTCCCCGCGCATCTGCCGTGTGAATCCGGCACTTGGGCGCGAAAGGGAGCTCGAGCTCAAGCCAGCCGAGACAAAGAAGAAGGTCATGGTCATCGGCGGAGGTCCCGCGGGCATGCAAGCGGCGATTGACGCAGCCGCTCGTGGCCATGATGTGGACTTGTACGAGAGGTCTGGCGAGCTGGGCGGTCGACTCAAGCTGGCATCGATGATCAAAGGCAATAAGGTCGAGGACATTATGCCCATCTACGACTACCTCACCACTATGGTAGGCAAGTTCGACGTACGCGTGCATCTCAACGAAGAGGTCACGCTCGAGCTCGTTTGCCGCGAGAGCCCTGATGTGGTCATGCTCGCCAATAGTTCACCGTACTTGATTCCCGATATTCCTGGAATTAATGGTGGCAAGGTGTATACCATCCCCGGACTCTCCAAGCTTGCGAAGCTCCCGCTCAAATTCTTCAGTCCCGAATTCATAAACAAGGCGAGCAGGCATTTTATGCCGGTAGGCAAAAGGATAGTCGTATTGGGCGCTGGTGCCGAAGGCGCGCAGTGCGCCACGTTCATGGCTCACTGCGGCAAGGATGTTACCTTGCTTGCAGAAGACGACGACATCGGCGGCCTGGTACCCGTGCCATACAAGGTGCGCTTGGAGCCGTGGTTCGAGGAAAATGGTGTCGATGTCGTGTGCAATGCCACGTGCAAGGAAATCCGCAAAGGACTCGTCATCGCAGAGGTAGACGGGGAGGAACGTTCCTTTAGCTGCGACAGCGTGCTTGTCATGCTTCCCGAGAAACGCGACGCCGCGTTTTACGATGAACTCAAGGACATGGGTGTGGAGGTTATGGAGATTGGCTCTACGCTGGGAGGCGACAACGCCTTTGTCAAGCATGCCATTATTGATGCTAGGGAGGCGGCCTGTCGAATCTAGCCGTTCGATCCATGCGCTGTAAGCCGTCCCGTCTCAGTCGAGACGGGACGGCTTTTCCCTTCTAGTGGCTTACTTTCTGGTGAGCACTAACTTATATGTGCGTTATTGAGCACCTTTCCTGTCGGTCATACCATTCTCCTTAGATGGGATATATGCATCTTATCGCAGCTCGATCGTGCCGGTCGCAATGATGTGCGCGGGTGTAGATGCAGATGGGAAGGCGCCTTGCGATATTCGCCTCCTGTACATGGAGCAGGCTGTTTTCGCGGCGTATGGAGATCCTTACGAAAGGGGAGCACGTATGGCAAATGAGATACAGCCGGCCCAGAAGAATGCATCGCTTTTCAAGTCGATATTCTCTGGATGCCTGGGCAACGTTCTGGAATGGTATGACTACGGTTTGTATGGTTACTTTGCGGTTGTCATTTCCGCAGAGTTCTTCACGTCCGAGGATCCCGTTGTCGGTATCCTCATGAGCTTCATGGTGTTTGGCGTCGGTTTTGTCGTGCGCCCCATCGGTGGTCTTATCATGGGCGCCTATGCGGACAAGCACGGGCGCGTGAAATCGCTTACCGTCACCATCATGGCGATAGGCATATGCACCATGCTCATGGGCTGTCTGCCCACATACGAGCAAATCGGCATCATGGCACCCATCTTGCTTACGGTTCTGCGTTTGCTGCAGGGTCTGGCAACGGGTGGCGAGTTCGGTTCTGCCCTTACGTTCATCTCCGAGTTCAACAACGGCAAGAACACTTCGTTTCTCGTCAGCTGGCAGCCGTTCAGCGTTGGTGTCGGCATGCTCATCGGCTCCATCACCGGCCTGATCTGCACGTCGGCCTTGTCCCAGCCCGACCTCTACGCCTGGGGTTGGCGCATTCCGTTCCTCATTGGCATCGTCGTCGCCATTTACGGCGTCTATCTGCGCAAGAGCGTGCCCGAGCCTCCCGAGTTCGAGAAGATGAAGGAGCAGAAGAAGAGCGCTGAGGAAGACCATACGCCCGTCAAGGTCCTCTTCAAGAAGCACTGGGTCGCGATGATCACCAACATCGGTCTGCTTGCCGGCACCAGCGTGTCCTATTACCTGTTGGTGACCTACCTTCCCACCTACATCAAGGAGTTCGTCGGTGGGACTATGCTCGAGGGATTTATCGTAAACACTGCTGTTGTTGCCGTGTATTTGATTCTCTGTCCGTTTGCGGGCATGTTCGCGGATAAGTTCGGACGCAGGAAGTCCGTCATCATCGCATGTCTGGGATTCATCGTGCTTGCCTATCCGGTCTTCTGGGCCGTCATCAATGGGCACGCCGTATTGATCATGATTTGCGCCCTGGCATGCCTGCTGCCGTTCCAGTCGCTTAACGCGGTGGCCGTGGCGACGGCGGCATCCGAGGTGTATCCTACCGAGACACGCAACAGCGGTGTTGGTCTTGCCTATAATCTCGCGGCGGCGGTATTCGGTGGTATGGCTCCTGCCATAGCCACGGCGATTATTGCGGGGACGGGAAATGCCATCTCCCTTGCGTTTTTCATCATCGGCGCCGACGTTGTTTCGATTGTGGTCGCAATCTTCCTCATGAAGCGCTTTTACCGGAAGGACGGCACCCCGGTCAACAGCTAGTTCTATGACAGAATATCTTGTTCTGCATCGTCATGTGGGCGCAGGAGGAGACCTCCTGCGCCCATGCAGTTTCCAATTGCCTTTCCAGGGGGTCCGATGAAAGAGCCCGTTGCCATACGCTCCGTGCGCAGTGCCATTACATTGTGCTTTGCCGTGTGCTACATCATCAATGTCTTTCTACGCGCCCCGCTGCTCGATGACGTGAACATTGTCCTCATGATCGTGGTGCTCGTGATGAGCGTCTTCGTCTCGACCGGTTCGTCGCGGCTCATCGGTATCATCCTCATCGTCATAAGCATCGGTCTTTTGATCTATGCTCAGGCACCGGTGGAGGAGTGGGTGCGCGCGCTTCGAAAAAACGCCGATCTCATCGTCATGTTCATCCTGATTCCGCTCATCGGCATACCCGTTCAACATGGGGGTTACAACGAATCATTGAGGGGGCTATTTGCGCGGCATGCCAATTCCGAGGGAAGGTACTATTCGCTCGTAAGCGGAATGGCGGCCATAGTCGGAGCGCTCATCAGTATCGCGGCCGTGCCGCTCACATTCGAGATATCACGCGAAAGCCGTCTGGGAGCCAATAAGAGGCTTCTGGGAACGGCTCTCGCGCGAGGGTTCGTCACGTGCATGATATGGGCGCCCACGTCGGCGACCATCGCCCTAGTCGTTTCGGTGACAGGCGCGGATTGGACGAGCTTTGCCCCATGCGCAATCGTCTGCGCACTCGTAGCGGAGGGCATCGGGATCCTGATGACGGTGCTCTCGTGCAAAAGGGGCAGGAAGGCCTCCGTGACAGGCGATGACGCGAACGCGTCTCGGGATGTTCCCGGAAGCATCGACAAGGCGAAGGTAGCGGAGCTGGCCATCTTCTCCGTGCTTCTAATAGCCTTTATCGCCGTGATTTCCCAGGTGTTCGGCCTTTCCGCCATCATCGTCGTCGCAATGGCCTCTCTGGTGTGGCCCTTTATCTGGATGCTCGTCATCAGGCGATTTCCCCTATACCGCAGCGAGCTCAAGAGCACGTATTTCGAGAAGAAGCTTCCCGGCGCCAAAAACCAGATCGTTCTCTTCGCGGGGGCCGGCATGCTTGCCCAGAGCATCGGCTATTCGGGTATCGGTGATGTCATTGCACAGGCCCTCATGCTCACCACCGGGCAAAGCGTGGTGTTGCTGACGACGGCCATCGTCGCCATCGTCCTGCTTACGTGCGTGGCGGGAATCCACCCCATCGTGGCGACGGCCGTTATAGGAGGGGCCATCGACCCGACACTGTGCGGGATTTCCGCTGCATATCTCGCACTTGTCCTATCGATGAGCTGGGCGTTAGGTAATACGATCTGCCCTGCCTCGGCAAACGTCATAGCCGTTGCGGACATGGTGCGGGCATCTCCCGTGGAGGCGAGTCTCAAATGGAATGGACTCTATGCGCTCATCACCGCTGCCGCCCTCATCGCCTGCGTCATGCTCATGAGGGGATTTTGCCTCCTGTAGTTAGTTTTGCCGTGGCGATTGCATATACGGCAGCTTCTTACTTTTAAGTGCGTTCTTGAGGTCATCTCCAAACCCTCATAGCATACATCTCGTGAGAAGGAGGGCTTCGAGGCAAGCGGAGCCATCGTTCTTGCTGATTTCTCTAGCTTCTTGGTTGTAGCCGCGTCGTAGCGGCGAGGGACTGGCCCAGTTTCGGCACCAATTGACTCCGACGCATCAATACGCATCGCAACATCGGAATCATGTGTGTGTAGAACGGTTTGCACGTCGGAACGAAAGGAGGAGGGGTTTCGGTTTGGGGGAAAGGCGACGCCTTTCACATGCACGTAATCTTTCGGAAGCTACATTGGAGGAACACATGGCAATGAAGCCTAAATCGCGCTGGGTGGTTCTTGTCGGCGCGGCAATGTGCGGAGCGATTACCGCATCATTGAATTGCTACAGCATTTTTCAGAAACCCATGATGGCGGAGTTCGGTTGGTCGCCGCAGATCGTAGCGCTTGCCTACACCCTCGCGATCGTCGTGATCGGCTTTGCGGGCGGTCCCGTTGGCGGTTGGTTCCAGCGTAAGTTCGCAGCTCACAAGATCATGCTCGTCAGTGGTATCGTCTTTGGCATCGGCTGGATTCTCACGGGCTTTTCCACGAATCCCATCATGTTGCTCATCACCTTCGGCATCATCGTCGGTTTTGCCGACGGCATCATCTATAACACATCGTTGGCCTTGACCACACGTTGGTTCCCTGACAAGAAGGGTCTCGTTAACGGTATCTCGCTTGCCACGATGGCACTGTGGCCGCTCTGGACTGCCCCGGTCGGCAACATGATCGTGCAGGCAATCGGTCCCATGCCCTCGTTCATGGTCGTGGGTGCGTTCAGCATCGTCATGTTCCTCATCTTCTCGTGGCTCTGCTACGTTCTGCCGCCTGCAGACTATCAGCCCGAGGGTTGGAATCCTCCCGTTGACGAGGAGGCCAAGAACCGCAGGAGCTATACTACGCCCGAGATGATGAAGACGCCGCTCTTCTGGATCATGGTCATCGTATTCGCGCTTACCGCATGCACGGGCGTGTTCATGCTCGGTACCGCATCCCTCGTTGGCCAGACGCAAGCGGGCATGGATGCCGCGACGGGTGCCATGATGGTCAGCATCTTCGCCGTTGCCAATGCCGCCGGACGCTTTGGTTTCGGCACGCTGTCCGACAAGATCGGACGATTCCAGACGCTGTTCATCGTTATTGGCATCACCGCTGTGATTCATCTGTTCCTTTATGGAAATACCGACTCCACGATGCCCTTCATTATCGAGTCGATCGTTTTGGGCATGTGCTTCGGTGGCATCATGGCCATCATGCCCTCGCTTACCGGTGATGCGTTTGGCCCGGCAAACATGGGCCAGAACTACGGCTTCATGTACTGGGGCTATGCGCTTGCCGCTGTCATTGGCCCCATGCTTTCGGCCAATACGCTTGCCACTACCGGTAGCTATAGCTCGGCATTCCCCATTTTGGGTGTGCTCTGCATCATTGCAATCATTCTGCTCGCGATCGGCATGCCTATCTACAACAAGATGAAGGCGCGCGATGCGGCAATGATGGAAGCCAAGAACGCGGAGAAAAACGCATAGAAGAACCAAGAATGTTTCCGGGTGCGTCCAGCTATGATTGGCCGCACCCGGCAAGCACCTCGCTTGCATTCAGGTGTCGAGGTGATATCGGCAGGACGCATGTCAGGCATCCTGCCCACTCGACAAGGGGAGCAACGCTGCGCCCTTATCGCAAGTCCTGAAAAACCCGATGAAGGGATAGGAAATGATTTCGAGAATCAACTTGCTCAAGTGCAAGGACGGAGTTTCCGAAGAAGAGTTTCGTGCGGTGATGGCGGGGGAGGTAAGCGATGCAATTGCCCAGATGCCTCTGCTGCGCTCGTGTGAGATCAACTATGTGACCGATAAGCAGCAGCGCTCGCACCTAGGCCGTGGCGCAATCGACATCGATTGCTTCATCGAGATGCTCTTCGACAGTTATGGCGATATGGTCGAGTCCTTTGCCAAGGCCGGTGATGCGGTGGCAGGCGCCTTGGGACAAATCGTGGAAGAGCCCATTCCCGTGCTCGTCACGGTCAGAAAGTTTGACAAGCTCGTCCCGGAGTATCTCAAGGATCGCAACATCATCAAGCGCGTCTCGTTCTGTGATCGCGCAGAGGGAGTTGACGCCATGACTTTCCACTTCGAGTGGTGGTACGTGCACTCCATCTTGGTGAAGCTCATGGGAGGCTGCTGCGGATACAACCAGAACCTGGTCATCGATCGGTGCATCGGTGATAAAGAGGTTCATTACAAAGAACTTCCTGTCGAGGGTATGGTCGAATTCTGGTTCGAGGACATGGACGCCTTCGACGAATGCTATGGCAGCGTAGGGTTCAAGAAGCGCGCAAGTGTTCATGCCGCCGAGTTTATCGGGACGGTGACGACGTACTTTGTCGAAGCAGTGCCCGTGAAGCTCGAAAAGTAAATGGGGTACGGGGTCATGCCGAATGTCATTCGGCATGACTTCTTCTTAGAACGGAGGCAATCATGAAATCCAAACGCGCAGCGGTCTTCGACGACGTCGTCTTCTCGGGTCCCGGGCAAGTGGAGTTCGAAGAGCGTATTTACGCTGAGGAGAAAGCAAAGCGCTGGCCTCGTGTTAGCAAAGGTACGGGTACGTTTGAAGATCAGGTGGTCATTGTCACTGGAGCCGCGACCGGACAAGGTGAGATCGAAGCGAAGATGTTTGCCCAACAGGGCGCAAAAGTCTATATGACAGACATCAACGACGAAGGGCTCGAGCAAGTCAAGGCCGCCATCATCGAAGACGGTGGCGAAGCGGTCGCGTTTCCCATGGATGTCGTCGATGAGATCGCGTGGCAGAAGCTCGTCAAGCTCATCCTAGATGACGATGGCCACCTCGACGTTCTTGTCAATAATGCCGGCATCTGTGTCAACGGGTCGATACTGACGTCGTCGCGCGCTGATTTGGAGCGGATGATGGACGTCGATTGCTGGGGCGTTTATAACGGCATGCATTACTGCGCCCAGGCAATTATCGATGCAGGCGGTGGCGCTATCGTCAATACGTGCTCGTATCAGGGCAATCACTTCGGACCAGGCAATCTCATCGGCTATGCGATGGCCAAGGCGGCTGCTATGGGCATGACGCGCGCCGCGGCCACTGACCTTGGTGCTTTCGGCGTGCGTGTCAACGCCGTCAATCCCGGCCTGATTCTTTCGGATATGACACTGCCGAGGGGTCAGAATCGCAAGGGCCTGTCTGAGGCATCGTCATTGAAGCGCTACGCGCTTCCCGAGGAAGTCGCATCCGCTGTCCTGTTCCTTGCGTCTGATGGTGCAAGCTTCATCAACGGGGAGTACCTGTCCGTCGATGGTGGAGCGACGACGTATCTTCATTTGGCAACTGCCGACAAGTAGTGGCTTGACGAGAAAGGAAGCGCATATGGAAAAGCAGAGGTTCATCGACAAAGTCGCAATCGTAACCGGTGGCGCTAACGGCCTTGGCCGCGGTATGACCGAGCAGCTCGTGAAGGAAGGCGCCCAGGTCGTCGTCTTCGACATCGAAGACGACACCATGGAAGAGGTGTATGACGGCAACGAACGCGTGTATTGCATGCACTGCGACGTACGCGATTACGAGCAGGTGCAGGAATGCGTTGCGAAGACCATCGAGGTCTTCGATCATGTTGATGTTCTGATGAACAACGCCGGCATTACTCACCGTCAGAACTTCCTCGAGTGCAGCCAGGAGGGCTGGCTCGATGTCATGGACACGAACCTGAACGGCATCTTCTACGTTGGACAAGCCGTCGCCCGTACCATGGTCGACAAGGGAATAAAGGGCTACATCGTCAACACGAGTTCGAACAGCGCCCGCAAGACCATTGGCGGCATCACGCCCTATGGACCTTCCAAAGCTGCGGTCAGCATGCTCACCCAGGTCATGGCGCTGGAGCTGGCTCAGTATGACATTCACGTGAATGCCGTTGCTCCCGGCACGTCCAAGACGCGCATTACGGAGGGCACGAGGTTTGATCCCGAGCGTAACGCCGCGTTTTTGGCCAAGATGCCCTTCGGTCGTTACGGCGAGATTCAGGAGATGGTCAACGTCGCGTTGTTCCTGGCGTCTGATGATGCCTCGTTCATCACTGGCGAAACCATCTACGAAGAGGGCGGATTCAGTCTCTTGTAAGGAGAGGTGTGACAATGACCACCTTGGAAGATCTAGAAAAGCGCATCCAGGTCCTGGAAGACATGCGGGCTATCGAACGCCTCCAGGCAAAGTACTGGGATACGCTCGATGCGAAAGACTGGGACGGGCTCAGCGAGTGCCTTGTCGATGACTTCGTATTCATCAACAACACAACCGGCGGGCGCTACGAGGGTCGCGACGGGATGCTCGAGACAATGAAGGGCAAGTTCACCGATGATGTCACCTCGAGCCACCAAGGCCATCACCATTGGATTGAGATTACAGGCGAAGACACGGCCATATCTCATTGGTCGCTCGAGGACGACTTGTACGATGCCGTAAACGGCGGGGAGTTCTTCGGGCGCGCCCACTATGACAACAAGTATGTGAAAGTCGATGGTCGATGGTACTTTACCGAAATGTCTCTGACGTATTTACGCGGCGAAGCGAATATCAAGAAGCGCTACGAAGACACCGCCAATGCGTATAAGGTGTTCATGATGTAGGTGTTTGTCGTGGTTCGCCTCCGTACCACGCAGGCGAACCACACTCCTTTTCCTGTGGAAGGCGCGCCATATCTGCGCGCCTTCCGCTAATCTCAAAACCGTTTCCGGAGTAGAAAGGGCAGGCGCTATGATTTCCTGCATTAGCCTCTTCCGCAAAGATCCGACTATCTCAGACAGCGAATTTGACGCATTCCTACACGATGCCTATGCACCCCTATGTCTTCAAATCCCCGAGCTTGAATCCTTCGAGTTCGATCGAGTCACCGCCAAGGAACGCGGTGATGCCTCTTCTGAAGCGATTCTTGCCGATGCGTTTACCATCGAGCGCTATGTCGATCTCGACGCATACGAGGAGGCTAGAAGATCCGATGCATATGCAGCGGTTTTGCGTGAGCGTGTAAACGCGGTGATGTACGAAGAGACCTACGTCTGCCTTGAAAACGTGTCCATTCCCCTGCGCGTCGAGGACGGATGCCAGAAGAAGATGACGTTGCTGGGGCGCACGGTGCCGGATGTGTCATTTGAGGACTTTACTCGCGAATGGTTTGTCGTTCATTCGGGATGTATGGCGAGGATGCCTACTGACATTTTCTATGGGTATAACCAGCACCTCATTATCGACCGTATGATAAATGGTCGCCATGTTACTCATGACAGGCTCCCATTTGACGGAATACTCGAGCTGTTTTTCAGCGAGGCATCCGAAGTTGCCAATGCTTTCAAAACTATTCCCGAAGGTCAGGCAACCGTGGCCCATCGCAAGGAATTCATGAGTAGCGTCAATCCGTTTCTCGTCGACTTCGCTGTCGTGAAGTAGTGGAACAAGGGTAGGCAGCCAACGATGCCCAGCGTCTTCTTCTAGCTTTCAAACGAGATGACCGCTCGAGTCCACGTGTCTTCCTTCGCAATTCTCAGAAGAACTTCTTGACTTAAAGACAGATTCAGAGAATGAAGTAAGCTCGTCATTTCAAGCGAAAGGAATGCCATGGAAAAGGCAAAGGTCTACTTCACTCGTGAGATAAGCCCCGAAAACGTCGTGCGCATGTACGAGATGCCGGGCGTCAAACTCCCTGGTAAGGTCGCCGTCAAGGTGCACTCCGGCGAAGAGGGTAACCAGAATTACCTACACCCCGAGTTCATGCGTCCCATGGTCGAGGAGGTCGACGGCACCATCGTCGAGTGCAACACCGCCTACGACGGCGCGCGCGACACCACCGAGAAGCACGAGAAGCTCATGGCCGCCCACGGGTGGACCGATTACTTCGACGTGGACATCATGGATGCCGATGCCCCCCGATCTCGTCTTTCCCATCGAGAACGGGCGCGTGCTCGGCGAGAACCTCGTGGGCGGCCATTTGGCAAACTACTCGAGTGTGCTCGTCCTGTCGCATTTCAAGGGACATCCCATGGGAGGCTATGGCGGCGCGCTCAAGCAGCTTTCCATCGGCTGCGCCTCCAACGAGGGCAAGGTGAATATCCACACCGGTGGCGCCACGCGCAAGCAGGGCGAGTTCTGGGACAAACACGCAGGGCAGGGCGACTTCCTAGAGGCCATGGCCGAGGCAGCCGAGACCGTGGTGAACCACTTTGGCAGCAATCTGGCCTACATCAACATAGCCTGCAACCTGTCGGTTGACTGCGATTGCTGCGCCGTCGCCGAGGATCCCTGCATGGCCGACATCGGCATTTTCGCCTCCCTCGACCCGGTCGCCATCGACCAGGCATGCATCGACGCCGTGAAGAACTCGGATGGCCCGGGTCGCGATCACCTGCTCGAGCGTATCGATTCCAAGCATGGCACCAAGACCATCGACGACATCGCGCGGCTTGGTTACGGCACGAAGGAGTACGAGCTCATCGAGGTGGGTGCTGGTTTCGATATCGACGGCAGCAATTTCAGCGTGAAGGACTAAATCCTAGTTATTCCATGAACGGTATAAAATAATCTGTAAACGGTGTATACTATGGGTATGCAATATGCGTTGCAGAGAATAGGAGCTATGCCATGGAATACGTAACGATGGTAACCTTTCCTGTCGAGAGCCAGGCGTACGAGGCGTTTTCCCACCTCAAGAACAAACCGGTCACATCGTCCTACACGATTCTCCAGATGGTCATCGTGAAGAACGTCGATGGAAACATCGTGCCCAAGGACGGGTTCGATTCGGGTCAGGACACGACGGATGACACTTGGATGGGAGGTTTGCTCGGGGCGGCCGTGGGCATACTCGGAGGCCCTATCGGCATCCTGCTCGGCGGCGGTGTGGGCTTGCTTGCGGGAAGTCTCGTCGACGAGAGCGATGCCGCGGATAACACCTCACTTCTCGCCTATAGCAGCCGTTCGTTGCTTCCGGGGCAGACGGCCCTCATCGCGCTCGTGCAGGAGGATGATTCCGCGGATTTCGACATGCAGTTCGAGGGCATGGATTGCGCGGTCATACACTGGGATGCCGCCGAAATCGCCGATGAGGTCGATCAGGCCGACCAGATCCAGAAGGAACTCGCCAAGGAGGCCCGTGATAAGCTGCGCGCCCAGCGCAAGGCAGACCGGCACGAGGCCATCGAGAAGAAGCGTGCCGAGATTAAGCAGAAGTTCGAGGACTTCAAGAAGAGCTTGTAGAGACGGATGCTTGCGACAATTCCAGGGTGGTTCCCCGTGGGGAGCCACCCTGTTTCTCTTTCACGTGGCGAATTCATTATGCTAAGCTCAGGAGCATACTAAAGACGCGAAAGGGGCGTTCATGCAAAGCACGATACGCTTGGCCATCGATGGCATGCATTGCGCGAACTGCGCGGCCAATATCGAGAAGCATTACCGCAACACGCCGGGCGTCATCGACGTCGCGGTGAACCTCGCCAACAACACCGGACAGGTCACCTTCGACACGGATGCGGCGACGGTCGATGACATGCTCCGCGTCTTCGACGACCTCTCGTTCACCGCGGAGCTCATCGACGATGATGCGCCGCTGGTTGACGAGGAGCGCCGGGCAAGGGAAGCCATACGTGCGCGGCACGACCGCAGCGTCTTCATCACCTCCCTGGTACTTACCATCGTCATCTTCTGCGTCGGTATGCTTCCCGGAGCCCATATGGGCATTGGCGGTGCACTCGCGTCCCTGTTTGTGCCCGATCCCACGCACGTCCAGGAGATGTTCGCCACCAACATCCTCATGCTCGTCCTCACCGTGCCCGTGCAGTTCGGCTGTGGTGCGCGCTTCTACAAGGGGGCGTTCGCATCGCTCAAGAGCGGGTCTGCCAACATGGACGTGCTCGTCGCGCTCGGCACCACGATCGCGTTTCTCTTCTCGCTGTGGATTACGTTTCTGCCGGTTGTTCGCGGGGATTGGACGAGCCATGAGTCGATTGCCATCAACAACGGCATGCCGTACTTCGAAACTTGTGCGATGCTCATCACCTTCGTGCTCCTCGGCAAGATTCTCGAAACGCGCGCGAAGGGGGCGACCAACCAGGCCATCGAGTCACTCATGAACCTCGCTCCGCCGACAGCCCGGGTCGACCGCGGGGGAGCCGTGGTCGAAATCCCGTTGTCCGCCGTCGCCATCGGCGATGTCGTCCTCATCCGTCCGGGCGAGAAGGTGCCCGTCGATGGCGTCGTGATGCAAGGCGCATCTGAGGTCGACGAGTCCATGCTCACCGGCGAGGCGCTTCCGGTTGCCAAGCGCGAAGGCGACGAGGTGACTGGTGGCACGTTCAACACGACGGGTGCGCTCGAGGTGAAGGCTGTGCGCGTGGGCGCCGATTCCACCTTGGCGCGCATCGTACGCGCCGTGGAGGACGCCCAGGGGTCCAAGGCCCCGGTCCAGCGCCTTGCCGACAAGATTGCGGCCGTGTTCGTTCCCGCCATCCTCATCATCGCGGCCATCACCTTCTGCGTATGGTTCTTCTTCGTGCCGCCCGACTCGCCTGACGCGCTGTTGCAGCAGGCTCTGCTGCCCGCCATCGCCGTGATCGTTGTGGCGTGTCCCTGCGCACTCGGCCTGGCGACGCCCACGGCGCTCATGGTCGGCATGGGCAAGGGCGCGCAGCTCGGCATCCTCATCAAGGATGGCGAGGTCCTCGAGCGCGTATGCAAGCTGAGAAACGCCATCATGGACAAGACCGGCACCATCACGCGCGGTGCCCCCGAGGTCATCGCCTGCGATGTGCCGGCCGACGCATTGCGCCTGTCAGCCGCGCTCGAGGCGAAAAGCGAGCATCCGCTGGCCCGTGCCGTCGTGCTTTACGCGGCGCATAGCGGAGCGCTGGGGGAGGATGTCGCCGTGCAAGAGCCGGGAAGCGAGGGCTTTGCCGTCGCGCTGTCGGCCGCCTTGCCGGAGCCGGAGAGCTTCGAGGCCGTTATCGGTTCGGGTGTGACCGGCATCGTCGAGGGGCATGAGGTCTTCGTCGGATCTCGCGTGGTCGTGGACGGCGTCGACGTCGGTGGCTTCGGCTTTGCCGACGCGCCCAAACCCGATGCGCGCGAGACGATCGAGACGCTCGCGAGTGAGTATCACGTCGACTCCTACATGGTGACGGGCGATGGGGAAGACCCGGCCCTGACAGTTGCCGAGGCGGTCGGCATTCCCGCCGCACGTGTCTTCTACGGTGTGTGTCCCCTCGAGAAGGCCCAGTGCGTGCGAGACGTGAAGGAGGCTGGTGGCGAAGACGGCGTCACGGCGTTCGTCGGAGACGGCATCAACGACGCCCCGGCGCTTGCCGCGGCCGATGTGGGCATCGCCATGGCATCGGGCACGGATGTGGCCCTTGACGCCGGAAGCGTCGTGCTCATGCGCAATCGCCTGAGCGATCTGGTGGTCGCGTTGCGTCTCTCCAAGGCGACGATGCGCAAGATTCGCCAGAACCTCTTCTGGGCGCTCATCTACAACTGCATCATGATTCCGCTTGCCGCCGTGGGCATCTTGGCGCCGGCGCTCGCGGGCGCGGCCATGGCCCTGTCGAGCGTGAGCGTCGTCTGCAACTCCCTGCTGCTCAGGCGCTTCCGCTAGGATGAGACGGCGGTCGCATCTCATAGGTTCCTGCGGCTAATGAGACAGTTTGGTCTGACCAAACTGTCTCATTTTTGCGCTTTGAGCTCGTCGATTGCGCCGGCGATGGCGTGCATGACGTTACGGCGGCTCAGGGCTCCCACGAGCCTGCCTTTCCCGTCTACGACGGGCATCTTCTTGATGCGCCTCTCGGAGAGTGTGTGGACCGCCTTGTCGAGCGGCGTGTCCTCGCGCACGGAGACGACGCGTTTCGTCGCAATGTCCATGACGTCGAGGTTGAGCAGGTCGACCAGACGTGCCGTGAGCGCCGAATCATCCTCGAAACGGTAGATGTTGAGCGTCGAGTCGAGCAACGATATGTTGTTGCTGCCAAGGTAGGAGGCCACGTCGCCATCGGAAATGAAGCCGACGAGCTTGTCGTCCTCGTCGACGACGGGCACGCCGCTCGTATCGTTTGCCGCCATGAGCTCGATGACCTCGTCCATGGGCGTGCCGGCGAGGACGGCAAGGGGATTGCGGTTCATGGCATCCGAGACGTGGTACTGCACCTTTCTGGAAATGGAGCTGCCAGTCTCGACCGCGATGTTCTCGCTTGCCGTGGCGTCCACCGTCACGCCGTCGAAACCGGTCGCGTAATCGACAGGCTCTTCGTCGACAGTCTGCGCCTCGACTTCCACAGAACCCTTCTCTCTCGCCTTGTCGCGTACGAAGAAGAGGATGACGAGCACGGCGATGACCATAATCACCGCCGTGGTGGTAAACGCCATGTGATCGCCGATGAACATCTGCTTGATGCCCGTCGATTCGGGAGCGAAGACGGGCGCGAGTGCCGAGATGGACACGAGCACGGCCGTGCCGAGCGATGCGGCGACTTGGTTGAGCGTGTTGGAGAGACCCTGTGCGTGCTGGATCACGTCATTGGGCAACGAGTTGACGCCCCAGGTGTTGAGCGGGGTCATCGTGAACTGCAAACCGATGGTGAGGATCGTGTAGGCGAGCATGATGAAGACGAAGCCGGTGTCCATGCCCAGCAGCGTGAGGCAAAACGCGCCGAAGAGCGCGACGAGGGAACCGGGTACGACGACCTTGCGCACGCCAAAGCGGTCGAAGAGGCGGCCGCTCACGAGTCCCATGAATGCGCCGATCACTGCGCCAGGAAGCATTGCGACGCCCGACATCGTGGCCGAGTAGCCGCAGACGCCCTGGATGTAGAGCGGCGTGATGACGCCCGTTCCCATGAGGGCGGCCTGCACGATGACGATGATGATGACGGTCGTCGCGTACTTACGCGTCTTGAGAATGTCGACTTTGAGCATCGGGACAGGTAGCTTGAGCTGACGGCGCACAAAGAGGCTCACGAGCACGAGACCGATGACGATGAGCGCTCCGGTTACGAACAGATTATCGCTCGACGAGAAGGTCGAGAGGCCGTAGAGCAGGCAGACGAGACCCGCGGAGGAAAGCAGAACGGAGAGCGGGTCGAAGCTCGTACGCTTGAAGTCGCCGTAGTTGCGCAGGAGCACAAGCGAGAGAACGAGCACGATGACGGTCAGGATCGTGACGATGCCGAAGAGCCAGCGCCAGCCGACCGAGTCGACGAGCAAGCCGGCGACCGAAGGGCCGATGGCCGGGGCAAAGCCGATGATAAGTCCGATGGCGCCCATGGCGGTGCCGCGCTTTTCGCGGGGAAAGACGAGGAGGATGACCGTGAACACCATGGGCATGACCATGCCCGTGCAGGTTGCCTGCAGCACGCGACCGAGCAGCAGCACCCAGAAGTTGGGTGCGAGCGCCGCGGCAAGGCTACCGATCGCGAAGATGACGAACCCCGTGTTGAAGAGCTGGCGCGTCGTGAAGCGTCCGATGAGGAAGGCCGAGAGCGGGATGATGACCGCCTCGACGAGCGAATAGCCGCTCGTGAGCCATTGCACGGTGGTGGCATCGACCTCGAGGCTCGCCATGATGGCGGGAAGCGCGGGGGAGAGCAGCGTCTGGTTGAGCACCGCCAGCAACGTGCCCGTCAGCAACACGCCTATCATCACCATGTCTCGTCTGCTCACACCCAATGCCATGCCCATCAGCCCTTCGTCACTATTCGTCTAAATTGGATTGATTTCATCTATACTAGCTAAGTTTTGGACGAGAAACGTTACAGCTAGATGACGCCTTGTGCGTCCGGGGGAGCATATATGCTGGGGACATTGGTCAACACGGCGACGATCGTCATAGGAAGTGCCGTCGGCGCGCTTGCCCGGCGCGGGTTGGGTAAGCGCTACCAGGAGATTCTCTACGCGGCCATGGGGCTCGCCGCCGTCGGCATCGGCGTGAACGCCATCGTGACGAGTATGTCGCAGAGCATTTACCCTGTGCTCTTCATCGCGAGCCTCGCCATCGGCGGCGTGCTCGGCACCGCAATCGACATCGACGGTCGCTTCAGCCGCTTTGTCTCCAAGCGCTCCAAGGACGGGGAGGGGCTTGCCCAGGGCCTTTCCACGGCAATCATGATCTTCTGCATCGGCGCGCTGTCCATACTCGGTCCCATCAACAGCGCCCTGTACGGTGACGAGACCTACCTGCTCACCAATGCGACGCTCGACCTCGTCACCTCGATGGTGCTTGCCTCATCATTCGGCTTTGGCATCGCGTTCGCTGCCATCGTGCTCTTTTGCTGGCAGGGTGCCATCTGGTTGCTCGCGGATTTTCTCGCGCCGTTTCTGGACGGCGGCCTCATGGTCGAGATCACGCTCGTCGGCGGTTTCATGATCCTCGCCTCGGGTTTGGGAATCCTCAAGGTCAAGGAGATTCCCGTCATGAACCTCCTGCCCGCGCTCTTCATTCCGCCGTTGTGGTTTGGGGCGGTCGCGCTTCTGGGGATGTAACGTGTAGACAGGTGGGTCCACATTCCGCCGGGGAGACCAGACAAAAGTCGCCGGGGCACAATTGTCTGGTTTCGAGGCACTTGTCACATAACCAGACAATTGTGCCCCGGCGACTTTTGTCTGGTTCGTTTCGCCATCTGCTTCGATGCTTGCCACGCTATAACCGTGTCTTCACGACGCGACGGTCGTAGGTCAAAAGGCCGTTGACCTCTTCCTCGACATCCGAAAGCTGTGTATAGACATAGCCGGATAGCCCCCGTGCCTCGAGGGCGTCAGCCTGCGCGATCGATTGCTCGACCGCTTGCGTGAAGTCCGCGACGTCGTCGAAGCTCTCATATCCGTACGACCGCTCGATCGCACTGTGGCCCTCGATGCGAAACGCGCTGCCTCCGAATTCCGAGATGACGCGTGCACGCCTGTCATCATGGCCCCGGCCCTTCGGGATCCGAAGGTCGCGGAAGTAGTTGTGCTCGCTGACGTAGTCTCCGCCGCCTTGGTCGAACCAACCGCCTGCCTGGTCGAACGGACGCGTGCCGTCGAGTTCGGCGAGCATGGCGGTCACGTTATCTGCGCAGAACTGCCCCCATCCCTCGTTGAAGACGGTCCACGTGGCGATGCACGGGAAGAGGCGGAGATGCTCGATGGTTGCACGCGCCTCCTCGAGCCATGCGTCGCGGGCCTGCGGATCGGCGGAGCCAAAGCGCTCGAGCTCCTTCGTGTCGTCAAAATGGCGGGCGATTCCCGGAGACACGGTGGGAATCTGGCTCGTGTAGAGAGGTGGGTATTCGGCTGCTCCTCCGTTGACCATGTCCTGCCACACGATCATGCCCAGACGGTCACAGTGGTAGTACCAGCGTGCCGGCTCGACCTTGAGATGCTTACGCAGCATGTTGAAGCCGAGTTCGCGGGCCGTCTCGATGTCGTAGAGCAGTGCCTCGTCGCTTGGCGCGGTAAGCAGCCCGTCCGGCCAATATCCCTGGTCGAGAACGCCCTTGAGGAAGAGCGGCTCGTGATTGCAACAGAAGACGGGGAGGCCGTTGCCGTGCCCTTCCACCGCCTCGATGGTAAAGCTTCGAAATGCGCAGTAGCTCCCAACAGCATCTTCGCCATACGAGATGCCGAGGTCGTAGAGATGCGGGTCATCGGGGCTCCAAAGGTGCGGCTCACCCACCGTGATCTCCATGTCATGGGGGCCGGGACCCCGCACCCCCGTCGAGGCCGATGCGATGAGCTCCCCCTCGTCGAAGACGTCGACCGATAGCGCGCGCTCGGCATCGCCGATGGAACCGGCGACGTGCACGCGCACGTGCAGCATACCATCGTCGCAGTGCAGGTCGAGCCTCTCGATGTAAGGGTCGTTGACCTCCTCCATCCAGACGGTCTGCCAGATACCGCTTTGGGCCGTGTACCAGATGCTCCCGCGATCGAGTCTCTGCTTGCCGCGCGGCTGCCCGCCTGCCTCGCTCGGGTCGCGTACCGCCACGTCGATCGTGGCGACGGATTCCGTGTCTCCCAAAGACAACAGGGCATCGGTGATATCGAAGGTGAACGGCGTGTAGCCGCCTTGGTGACTTCCGACCGGATGGCCGTTGACGATGCATTCGCACGAGTAGTCGACAGCCCCGAAGTGAAGCAGGTAGCGCTTGCCGGGCCGCTTGAGCATCGACACGCTGCGTCGGTACCAGATGGTCTCGTGTGGCTTGAGCTGGTGGTTCACGCCCGAGAGCAACGATTCGGGGGAGAAGGGGACGAGGATTCTTCCGGTGTAGACGGGCTCCTCGTCATCCCCCTCGCGCTGGTCGGCGCGTATCGTGCATTCCCACCAGCCATTGAGGTTTGCGTACGACTCGCGTCTCATCTGGGGACGGGGGTATTCCCGCAAGACGGCGTCGGTGTCGAGCGATTCGCCCCAGGGCGTGAAAAGCGGCGTGAGCTCGTCGTCGGGATGCGTCTGCAAGGTGCTTTTGAGCGCTCGTTTGAAATCGAACATCGTTGATCCTGCCTTTGCCTTTTTATCTCATCCCAAGAGAATGCGGCGCATAGGGTGGTACAATCATACGCGATATAGATTATTTGCCAGGTGGACAATCGAAAAACCAGAGTACGCGAGAAAGGGCCGGCCATGGACATCGCGTCATCGGAGCACCATCAGGCGTCTGGAACCATCGATCACTACCGCATCAGCGTCCCCGGAAGAACCGAACTCGCGGGCAATCACCAGGATCATCAGGGCGGCTGCGTCATTGCCGCGGGCATCAACCGGCGCATCAGCTGCGATGCCCGGCCACATTCGGGAAACTGCATCCACGTGCGCTCCGAAGGGCACGAGGAATGTCTCATCAACCTCGCCGATCCCAATTGCTGGACCTCGCGTGCAAGCGAGCGGCATACGACCATCTCGCTCGTACGCGGCATGGCCGCCCAGCTCATGCAGCAAGGGGTCGAGTTGCATGGGTGCATACTCGATATACGGTCCGATATTCCGGCGGGTGCGGGGCTTTCCAGCTCGGCGGCCTTCGAGCTCTGCGTCGGCGCCGCGCTTGCGGTACTCGGAGGCTGGAAGATTAGCCTGCACGGGAGCACGGCAGCGGGTAATGTCGATTACGATAGCAGGTGCCTTACGCCGTTGCATCTGGCCCAGATGGCCCTGCATGCCGAGCGCGCCTTCTTCGGCAAACCCTGCGGCATCATGGATCAGATCGCCTGCGCGTATGGCGGTGTCATCCAGATGGATTTCGCCAATCGGGTCAATCCGGCCGTGAGCCATGTCGTCCTACCGCCGTCATGCGATGCCTATACCTATTTGCTCGTCAATTGTGGGAGCGGGCACGAGGATTCGACCGACGCATTTGCCCAGGTCGCCCAGGATATGCAGGCAGCTGCCAATGTCTTTGGCGTTGCCGAGCTTCGCGAAGTGGGTATGGCGCGATACGTCGATAACATCGGTCGCGTACGTGCCCAATGCGGAGACCTTGTCGCCCTGCGCGGCCTCGCGTTTTTCGAGGAGTTCGCTCTCGTTCACCGTCGTCTGGATGCCCTGCATGACGACAATGCCCGACAATTCGTCTATCTCACCAATCGCTCGAGCGTCGTCTCGGCCCAGCATCTCCAGAACGTCGGTTTTCCCGGCAGGCATGAGGATGCAATGGTGGCACTCGCGTTGTGCCATCGCGTGCTCGCCGAGTTCACTGGTGCGCGGGATGGCACGCTATGCGGGTCGGCGCGTATCCATGGCGGCGGTTTCGGCGGGACCATTCAGGTCATCGTCCCCAATGAGTTTGTGCAGATGTTCACGGCGCGTATCGACAGCCTGCTCGGGGCCGGCTCCTGCATGCTCGTCCGCCTGGGTGCTCCGGGTATCCGGGTCGAGGAGCCCGGCAAATAGCCGTGGCATCGGCGACTCTCCGTCAATGCCACGGCTATCGAATGGATGGCGTGAGCATGCGCGTCTGGCTTGCGGTGCATAAATCCGATGGCGCCACGCTTGTCCCTAGCTGCCGAGTACCTCGAGCGCGTCGGCGACGAGTTCGCCGCCCGTGAGGCCGCGCGGGTCCTTCTCGATGGCCTTGGGATACAGGGCCTTGAAGGTGCATATCTCGCGGAAATCGTGCAGGTGCTCCGGAGCGGTCACGAGGATGACGGGGATGCCGGTTTCGTCACGGACGATCTCGTCGTTCATGATCTTGTCGACATAGCGGAAGAACTTGCGCTTCTCCTCCTGTTTGACGTCGTTGCGTGACTTCCAGCCATGGTAGGGCGGCATGTGGTCCTCGAGGCTGTAGTAGTCGAGCGGGGAGACATCGCCGTCGAACTCCGCATAGGTTTCGGCGAAGTAGTGCTTGACGTCCTCGGGGAACTCCTCGAAGTGCACCCCCTGGTCATTGCCGTCCAGAACGCCGAAGAAGTCAGCATTGAGCAGCAGAAGCTTGAAGCGCGATGCCGTGTCCTCGATGATTTCGCCGTTGAGCTGGGCGAAGTCGTAATCGTCACCAACGACGACCTGGGCCTTGGGCGTCATGTCCATGTTGTAGACGTAGCAGGCCTTGGTGTTGAGGAAGAAGGCGAGGCCCTTCTTCGCCTTGAGCCAGAGCTCCATGTCCTGGTGCTTGTCCATGTATTCGAGCTTCTCGAGGATGGGCTTGACTTCGCGCTCGTTCCAGCTGGCGAGAAGCTGACGCTTTGCTTCCTTTGCCAGATTCTTGAACTCGATGCGATCCCAATTGTCGCGGCGCATGTCACGCTCCGTGTGCTGAATGGGCATGTAGATGGAAACGGCGGGTGGCTCCTCGAACTCGAAGTCCGTCTTGATGGCCTTGAAGTCCGCGGGATCGACCTCGTCTATCATGTGTATGCCCTTGACGAGCTCGCGCATTCTTTCCTTGTTCATGGGGAGCCTCCTTCTCTCGCCACATATATTCTGTATTCAGAATAGCACGTTTATAGATTATATGTAGCCGTTCACGGAATAATACGAAATAGTTATTGAAATTTGTAATGTGACAAAATGTGCCGGAGCACTTTTGTCACGTTGACATGCCGGAGCACGATGCGGAATGAGACAGAAGTCACCGGGGTAGATTTGTCTCATTGGCGCGTCGGGTTTGAATGAGCTAAATCTCAATGCACTCCTGTTATACTCTCGACTCATGAACGATCTCGTTGTCGAGCGAAGAGGTGAATCCATGCGCGCATTGCCGGAGCAGAAGCTGGATCCGAGAATCAAGAATGTCTGGCGTATAAACGACGCCATCTGGATCGTTCTGGTGTTTGTCTGCTGCTTCGTCCCGTTCGCGCTCATCGCCGCGGTCGATCCGGACGAGGGTTGGACGGGCGTCGTGTGCATCGCGCTTGCCGCCGCGTTCGTCGTCATGCTCGTCATCTTCCTTGTGATCCTGCCGCCGATTCGCTACGTTCGCTGGCGCTACGAGCTTTCCGACGAGTACCTCGACATCGCCAAGGGCATCATCTGGCGCAAGCGCTATATCATCCCGTTCATTCGCGTGCAGAACACCGATACGCGACAGGGACCCATCCTGCGGGCCTTCAAGCTCGCCTCGGTCACGGTTTCCACGGCGGCCGGATCGCACGAGATTCCCGGTTTGGACGCCCAGAGCGCGGAGGCGCTGCGTGACCGTGCCGCCGAGCTCGCCCGTCTGGCCCGCGAGGACGTGTGATGGATAGCCGAGACCAAAACGCGCAGGATACGCTGGACCAGGATGTCACGGCGGCTTCGGAACCCGTCAAGCATCAGGTGCACCATAGTTATATCTGGCTCGGGACGCTGCGCGTCGTCCTGATCATCTTTGTTGCCACGGTCGTCTCGATGTTTTCGAGCATCGTGGGCGCCATCTCAGAGGGAATGCGGGCGGGGTCTGCCGAGGCCGGCTTCGTGATCGCGGTCACGGTCGGTATCTCGATCGCGTCCTTCCTCGTCATCGCCGGCGTCGTCTTCCTCATCCACTGGCTTGCCTACAAGCACCTGTACTATGTCTTGGGCCCTGACGAGTTCAACCTTTATAGCGGCATCATCACTAAGAAGCGCGTGCACGTGCCGTATAACAAGGTGCAGTCGGTCGATCAGAAGGCATCGCTTCTGCAGCGCATCGCCGGCGTGCGCACGCTCTACATCGATACGGCTGGCGGTGCCAGCAACAAGGCCGTCGTCGTTCCCTACGTCACCAAGCACGACGCGGAATGGCTCAGAAGCGAGCTCTTCGCCCGCAAGGACGCCTCGATACGCGGGGTGAGCTACGAGGAGGCCGCTCGCACCCAGACGCAGACGACGCGACCCCAGAAGCCGGGAGTGCCCGTGCCACCGCAAGACGAACGCGAGGGGCGCAACATACTCGACGTAGGCCAGGAGGCATGGGACGAGCTTGGCGGCGTGTTCGCCGGCGAGGCCTATGATGGCGGGCGCGTGAGTTACGAGTACGGCCTCTCCAACAAGGAGCTCATCTTTGCTGGTCTCTCCAACAACACGAGTTTCGCCGTCCTGCTCATGGGCATCGTCTTCGGTCTCGTGCAGATCATGGGCCTGATATTCGACATTTTGCCCAATTCAGCGGACGATGCGGTTTCCGCGGTGGTGGCCGACGTCGGATCGCATGTCATCCAATCGGGCATGTTCGCGCTTACCGCGACCATCATCGGCGTCATCCTCGTCGTCTGGATTCTCTCGGTCATCGGCTCGTGCATTGGTTACGGCGGGTTCAGGGCACGTCGTCGCGAGAGTCGCATCGAGGTCGAGTATGGCCTTCTGCAGCACACGTTCCAGGGCGTCGACATCGAGCGCGTGCAGGCCGTCGTGGTCACTCAGTCGTTCATTCGCAGACTCCTTGGCTATTGCGAGATTTCCCTTGCGAAGGTCGATGCCCAGGCGGAGGGCGATGACGGCAAGAACACACGTGTCAAGCAAGGTATCGTCATCCATCCCTTCGTGAAGCTCTCGATGGTCCCGGAAATCCTCGCCGGGCTCGTTCCCGAGTTCGAGGATGTGCCGGCCGAGCGGCGCAAAGTCGCTCCCGTCGCGCTACGTCGTGCGCTCACGCGTCGCTGCATCGTGCAGGGCGCCGGCTTCTGGCTTGCCGTCATCGTCGCCGTCTTCCAGCTCATCATGGGCCTGTGGCTTGACGATGAGGTCATGCGCTTTCATGCGCTTGGCATGACGTTTTCCATCGGTACGCGCGAGCTTCTCGATTCGGCGTGCATGATTTGCTACATACTCGCCGCCATCATCGTGGTCGTGAGCGCCATCGGGGCCATTCTATGGGCGCGTTCGTCGAGCTTCGCCTTCAATCGCCGCTTCATGCAGGTGACCAACGGCGGCTTCTCGACGTCGACTGTGACCTTCCCGCGCCAGAAGATCCAATACGGCTACACCAAGACGAACCCGCTGCAGCGTATGGCGCATACTGCGACCATCAAGGTGCGCACCGCAGCCGGCGTTGGCGGTACCACCTATACGCTCATCGACGCGACGCAGGATGACGCCGAAGCCTGGCTAGTGTGGCTCGAACCTCGCAGGTAATGAGACAAAGTGGTCTGACCAAGCTGTCTCATTTGCGCATGAGGATGGCACCCAGGATGAAGGGCAGCCAGAAGCAGATGACGCGGTAGACCATGATGACGGCCAGTCCGGTTGCCTGCTCGATGCCGAAAATCGTGAACGCGACGAGCGCAGCTGCCTCGACGACGCCCACGCCCTGGGGGACGGGCGAGGCCATGGCCGCGAGGGTGATCACGACGTAGATGCAGATGACGGCCGTGAAGTCGTTCATGCCGAAGGCAAGCCCCACGAAGGCGAAGCAGGCGATCTCGCAGACGTTGGCGATGACGGCCCAGGTCAGCTCAATGACGATGCTCGAGGCATTGTGCACCATGTCCTTGGCTGATGAGGAATAGGTGTTCACGAGCTTCTTGACCGAGGTATCGATGTCGTGACGGTGCAGGCGCGCGAGCACCTTGTCGATGATGCGCTCGACAGGTGCGACGATCTTGAGCAGGAGTTGTGGGTGCAACGCGGCGAGTGCCATGGCGGTGACGAGCGCCCCCACGGCCACGACGGCGCCGATGCCGAGGATGAGCCAGCCGGTCTCGAGCTTGCCCATGACGAGCAGGATGGCAAAGCCGATGATCATGATGATGACGAAGGCGGCGCTGATCGAGACCTGGCGTAGCAATGCGGCACCCGTGGCACGCCCCGACTCGATGCCGCGTTTGGTGGCCGCCTCGATGACCACGGAAGTCCCCGAGATGTTGAACGAGGGGATGATCGTGTCCATGAAGAAGGTCTGGAAGACGAGGATGACGTTCTCGCCGATGGACATGGATGTGCCCGCTGCCTTGAAGCACCAGGTGAACGAGAGTCCCTGCGTGAAGTACTTGCAAAGTTGGAAGACGAGTCCGGCGAGCAGGAAGATGGGAGTTCCGCGCTCGATGGTCTGGATGAGGTGCTGCAACTGGTTGCCACGCATGAAGAAGACCGCGAGAAAGACGATGACGGCCACGCCCACAAGCAGGGTTATGAGGTCCTTCTTCTTCATGCGTCTCCCCATACGATGAAAACCGCGCATCTGTATTCTAGGACAAGATAGACGATGCAATAGGACGATGAGACAGTTTGGTCAGACCAGCCTGTCCCCTTGTCTCATGGCGGTAAAAAACGCCCGGCTCGGCATGGTGCCGAACCGGGCGCAGTAGCGCACGATGCGAGGAACCTTACGGGCGCTGGCCCATGCCGCCCTCGAGCGTGAGCGTCTCGCCGCTCATGAACTTGAAGTCGGGGTTGGCGAGCTGGACGACGACGCGGCCGATCTCCTTCTCGACGTCGCCGTAGTGGCCCATTGGCGGCATGTGGACGTTGGCCTCGAACGCCTCGGGATACTGCTCCTGGAAGTTCTCGAGCGCGGCGGTCCAGGCAAGCGGGCAGACCACGTTGACGTTGATGCCGTCGGGGCCCCACTCGGTGGCGGCCACGCGGCTCATGCCGCGGATGCCCTCCTTGGCTGCGGCATAGGCGCACTGGCCGTAGTTGCCGAAGAGACCGGCACCGGACGCGAAGTTGATGACGGAGCCCTTCGTCTCCTTGAGGTGCGGATAGCAGGCCTGCATGTAGTAGAAGGCTGCGTAGAGACCCGAGTAGATGGCCAGGTCGAACTGGTCGGTCGTGTGGTCTGCGAGCGTGACGCCGGAGGCCGAGGCCTGCGCGTTGTTGACCAGCACGTCGATGCGTCCGAACTTCTCGATGGCGGCGTCGACGACGGCCTGCACGGTCGCCTTGTTATCGCTACCGGCGCTCACGTCGGCGGCGATAGGAAGCACCTGGATGTCGTAGGCTGCCTCGAGCTTCTCCTTGGCGGTCTCGAGCTTCTTCACGTTGCGTCCGGTGATGACGAGGTTCGCGCCCTCCTTGGCGTATGCCGTTGCGATGCCGTAGCCGATGGAGCCGGGCTCGCCGTTCTTGAGCGCAGCGAAACCGCCGCCCGTGATGATTGCGGTCTTACCTTCCAGAAAACCCATGACTATCCTTTCGCGAGATTAACAACTGACACATTATAACGTGATGGTAGAGCGGGCCGATATGTCCGCCGTGCTGATTCCGATATGCGGGGGAGTGACCCGCTGGATCCGCTAGATGAGCACCTTCTCGAAGTAGTCGCGTCCCATGCCACACAGGGGGCAACGCCAGTCTTCGGGTAGACCGTCCGGATAGCCCTCGACGGTGTAGCCGCACATCTTGCAGCGCCATGCGACCTTCTGCTCCGAGGATGCCGTCTCCTCGACCTCGACGATCTCGTCCTTTGCCGGGTCGTCGCCATCGTTATACGAGGCGGCCTTGGCGGGCGTCTTGCCGCGCAGCACGCGATGGTAGTAATCGTAGGTGATGGGCGTCCCCTCGCCCACGACCTCAGCATCCTCGACGGTGCCGATAAAGACGAGGTGAGTTCCCACGTCGACCGTGGAATCGACGCGCACCTCGAACGTGGCGAGCGTGTCGTGCGTGAGGCGAGGGAGTCCCGATTCGCACATGTCGTGGTCGAAGTCGGCGAACTTGTCGATGTCCTTGCTGGATTTGAAGCCGAAGGTGCCGACGAGGTCCATGGTCGTGTCCTGCGAGAGCACGCTCGCGCAGAAACGCTTGCTGGCTGCTACGGCGTCTGCCGTCGCGTTCTGCTTGTTGATGGACACGAGCAGCTGAGCGGGGTCGGATGCGACCTGCAGAAGCGTGTTGACGACGCATCCGCACAGCCTGCCATCACCGTCGACGGACGAGATGATGTAAAGTCCGCTACTCAGGGAGCGGAATGCCTTGCGATCGATTTCCATGGCCATTCTCCTTCGGGGCGCCCTGTGCGCCTCATGTCGGCGCGAAAGCATCCGCGCACTAATCGTATAGACGCATGATACCCGTTGTTGCGCTAAATGAGACAAATCTTCCCTGGGCAGATTTGTCTCATTTGCCCGCTAAAGGGCGTAGGTGAGGACGCAGATTATCGCGAAAATCGCGATGACGGCCCAGAACAGCCCATCGGCTGCCTTGTCGCCGATGAGCTTGCAGAACTTCTGGCAGAAGGGGAATGCGAACCAGACGTAGCCGAGTGTGACGAGTCCCAGGAAGATATCGTTGACGAGCCAGGCCTGCTGGAAGATGTTAAGGGGGAGCTGCGAGTTGTCCCAGTAGGGATACTCGCCCAGGGCGTCCGGCTGGTTGACGATCCACCCCATGATGCACTCGAGCGCAGCGCAGAGCACGACCGCCATGACGAAGAACTCGAGGGCGGCGCCCCACATGGTCTTTCGTCTGCTCACGAGCCGTATCTTGAGTGGAAGCAGCAATATGGTTATCGCCGCGGCACCGGCGCCGTAGACCCAATAGGGGACGTAGAGCTCGTCGAGGAAGATGGCGTAGTCTGCGTCGACGATGCCGAAGAGCGCATCCATCGAAAGGCAGTAGGGAATCTCCATCCAATGCCCCACGACGCTAAAGAGGAAGAAGTACATGATGATGCCGCGCCAGAAGGCCCATGTTCTCGGCTCGAAATAGGCAGTCTCGTCTTCCTTCGTGAGCGCGAGCTGCGAGAAGAAGCACTTGGTCTTGCGCCACAACGACGATGCCTTCTCGTCGAGCTTGCGCGCATGGTCGGCACCGGGCAGTTTGACCGGTGACATGACGAGCGTGTCCTCGTGGGCGATGGCCGTGCCCTGCAACCGCAGACGTGACGAGACAAAGCCACGCGCCCTGACGGCAAGGGATTGCCGCCTGGCCGTCGCGGCTCTCGCTTTCGTGTTCGTCATATCGCACGTGCCGAGGTTCTTGCCCATGTATCTCCTGATCGGTCTCATGTCGTTTGCATATATGCAATCGTGAGTATATGAGCCTCGCGTCTGGTGATGGCTTTCGTGAAGTGCGAACCAGAGTATCCCCACCTTTCCTCCAAGGGGTATCTACAACTCCAATTGAGTGGAGTATCCCCCGGTAACGGATGGGTTTCGACACATAAACGATTTGCAAAAACGACGCTTAGATAATGTGTGCCGTGAGACAGATGGACAGGTCGTTAGTCCCGATTTGCGTCGCGGAAAAGACTGTCCCATGCACCATCTATAATGGGCATCAACGTTCATCCCTATGTAGAGATTGAAGTTGATATATGGGCCAAACGGAAAAGACGAAGGCGGCTCGGCAGTTTGCCGATGCATGGAAGGGCAAGGGCTACGAGAAGGGCGACGCCCAAGTGTTTTGGGCGGAGCTTCTGAGTGACGTAGTGGGCATGCAAAGAGTGTCTTCCAATGTGAAGTTCGAGTACCGCACGAGCGATGGCGGTTTCATCGACTGTCTCATTCCAGATGCGGGTGTGCTCATCGAGCAAAAGGGTCTGACTGTCGATCTCGACAAGCCTGAAGAGCGCCAAGGCCGCATGGTGACGCCTTTTGAGCAAGCGCTTGCCTACGCCGAGAGTTTCAAACAGGACAAACAGCCGCGATTCATCGTCACCTGCAATTTCGACACTTTTCGTGTTTATGATCGCAATGCATATTCTAAAGGCGAGCTTGCCGAACATCCCTTTGAGTTCACGTTGGAGGAACTTTCCGAACATCCCGAATATCTCGGGTTCATCACCGATCCTGCTAACAGCAGGATGGAGAAGGAAAAAGCCGTATCCATCGAGGCGGGCAGACTTGTCGGCAAACTCTATGATGCTCTTCGCGCTCAATACATTGATCCGGATTCTGAGGCAAGCCAGCATAGCTTGAACGTGCTTTGTGTAAGACTCGTGTTCTGTCTGTTCTGCGAGGATGCACCAGGACTTTTTCCGACCGATGCATTTTTAAATTATCTGCGCGACGTGCCACCGGAGAACATACGCCCAGCCCTACAAAGGCTGTTTACGGCGCTCAACACTCCCAAAGACAAGCGCGATCCTTACGATGAGTGCGTGAAGCCTTTTCCATATGTGAACGGAGGGCTCTTCGAAGGGGAATGCGAGATCCCGAATTTCACAGCTGATATAAAGAGCTTGCTCCTCTTTGAGTGTGCACAACA
>CAUHSG010000015.1 GCA_959608885.1 uncultured Coriobacteriia bacterium
GATTGGAGCAAGATAAGCCCGACCATTTTCGGTGGCATTTTCGAGAGTACCTTGAATCCCGAGACCAGGCGTTCGGGTGGCATGCACTACACCAGTCCTGAGAACATCCACAAGGTAATCGACCCGCTCTTTCTGGACGACCTCCGCAATGAATTCAATGCTATAAGGACGGAAGATGGAGTTGCCGAGAAGATGCGAATGAAGAAACTTCGTGAGTTTCGCGAGAAGATTGGCTCGCTTCGCTTCTTTGATCCCGCTTGTGGTAGCGGAAACTTTCTTACTGAAACGTATCTATCGCTCAGGCGTTTGGAAGATGATGTGATGAACGTGCTTAATGACGGGCAGATGTCCATCGTTTTTGAGACGGAGGATAACGACAAGCGCGTGAGTCTCGATCAGTTCTACGGTATAGAGATAAACGACTTTGCCGTACGCGTGGCCAAGACGGCGCTATGGATTGCACAGCTGCAATCAAATAACGAAAGCGAGTCCATGCTGGACATCAGCATTGAAGATTTCCCGCTCAAGGACAGCGCGAACGTCGTGGAGGGCAATGCGCTGCGTATGGACTGGAACGACGTGTTGCCGGCCGGCAAATGCGACTTCATCATGGGTAATCCGCCGTTCATCGGACATCAATGGAGAGATGTTAACCAGCAGGAGGATATGTCCATTGTTTTCGAGGGGATCTCTGGTGCTGGCAAGCTCGATTATGTGTGTGCGTGGTATCTGCTTGCGGCTCAATATATTGGTATGAGGGATATGCACGCTGCTTTCGTATCTACTAACTCCATATGTCAGGGAGAGTCCGTTCGAATCCTTTGGGAACCCATGGAGAAGCTGGGCATGGAGATAGACTTTGCATATCCTTCATTTGTGTGGTCGAATGAATCAAACGACCAAGCTCATGTGCATGTGGTCATCGTTGGCTTTTCCAGCATTGCACATCCGTTGCCGTCAAAGCGCATATTCTATGCGGGCTCTGTGATTGAGGCCGAGCATATCAATGGATATCTTTTCGATGCCGAGAACGTTTTCATTGCGAACAGAGGAAAACCTATTAACAAAAACGTTCCAGAGATGACCAAAGGCAGTCAGCCCACCGATGGCGGCAATCTCATCCTTTCTGAGTCGGAAGCCAGCGACTTGATAGAGAAGCATTCAAACCTTCGAGAAGTGATACGTCCTTATATGGGCGGTCGTGAATTCATCAATGGACAGAAGCGGTTTTGTCTGTGGTTCGATGGTGTTCGTTTGGCAGACTATAACTATCCCGAGGTCCGTGAGCGTTTGCAGGCGGTAAAGGAAGCTAGAGAGAAGAGTCCGACCAAATCGGTCAGGGAAGCTGCTTTGACACCAGCGCTATTTACTCAGATTAGGCAACCAAAGGGTGCGTATTTAGCGCTTCCTGTTGTTTCTAGTGAACGACGAAAATACATCCCCGTCGGATTCGTCAATCAAGAAGTAATTGCCAGCGATCAGCTACGTTTTATCCCAACTGATGATATGTTCATTTTTGGCCTTCTTCTCTCTAAAGCGCATATGGCATGGCTGAGAGTGGTTGCAGGGAGACTCAAAAGCGACTATCGCTATGCGCCAGCGGTTTACAACAGCTTTGTTTTTCCAAAAGCGGATGAGGAGCATCGCGAACAGATCAGGGAGCTGGCGCAATCTGTACTCGATGCTCGCGCTCTTTACTCTGAGGCATCGTTGGCTGATTTATACGATCCAGATAATGAGTTTATCTACCCAGAATTGATGTTAGCGCATAGGGCGCTAGATAAAGCAGTCGAAGCAACTTACGGCGTTGACTTTGATGGTGACGAGGAAAAGATGGTTGCACATCTATTCAAGCTATATGCAGAAGCAATTAAGGAGGACTAATGAAGGGAAGCTCTAAGCCGCTTTTGAAATATATGGAAGGGTCGGATACTCGATTCATTATTCCTGTTTACCAAAGAAACTATGACTGGAAGAAGGAAAACTGCCAGCAGCTATTAGAAGACCTAGTTAAAGTCGTTAAAGAGGATTGACCATCCCATTTTTTTGGCAGCCTGGTTTCTTCGACTGAGGGATCGGATAACGTGATCATCGATGGACAGCAACGTCTGACCACCATATCCATCATGCTTCTTGCTCTCACGAATCTGCTCGATGAAGGGCTCATAGATTCACGAAAGGAGAACTTAGGTGACAAGATCACAAATGATTATCTTATCGATCAGTGGGATGAGGAAGAGAAGATAAAGCTCAAGCCCGTCAAGAACGATCAAAAGGCGTTTACGCGCTTGTTCGGTAATTCGGATGATTTTGTCCTGGAGTCAAAGGTAACGCAGAACTACCTCTATTTTTATGATCATATCAAGGGACTAGACATAACGGCAGATGAACTATTCGATGCCATTAAGAGGCTTATTATCATCGACATATCTCTGGAGTATGGCGACAACCCACAGCTTATATTTGAATCATTGAACTCGACTGGCCTCGACTTGAGTGAGGCGGATAAGGTTCGCAACTATGTGCTGATGGGGCTTAATCATACTGTGCAGGAGAGGTATTACGAAAAGTATTGGAACAAGATAGAGGAATACACCGATTACGAGGTTAGTGAGTTCATCCGTCAATACCTCACGTTCAAATCAACGCGCTGGCCGAATAAGGACAAGGTCTACGATGCCTTCAAGGACTATGCGCAGAAGCATACCGATCTGGAAACCTTGCTGGAAGACATGCTCAAATATGCTCGCATCTATAACGAGATCATCAAACATTCTACGAGTGATTCCGCATCGAATCGCATCCTTGAGCGTATGAATCAGCTTGAGACAAGCGTTGTCAATCCCTTGCTCTTTTCCATCATTGGCCGGTATGAAGAGGGGCGTATCAACGCCGAGGATATGAGAGCTGCACTTCTGGCACTTGAATCGTATCTGTTTCGTCGTCTGGTTTGCGAAGTGCCCACTAATTCGCTGAATAAGACCTTTGCGACGTTGGCGAACGAAGCTGATCGTCTCGTTCAGGACGACAGTGAGTTTGTGCCAGCGATGATTTATGCATTGCGAGGGAAGCCTGGGACGACACGCTTCCCAAGCGATGACGAGTTTGAAAGCGCATTGCGTCAACGTGACTTCTATAACATGCGTCAGAAGAACCGGATATACCTTTTCGATAGGCTTGAGAACGGAGATACCTACGAGAAGGTCAATGTGCCCAAGATGATGCTTGAGAGGGATCACGGCCTTTCCGTCGAGCACATCATGCCTCAAACTATTACTGAAGCATGGAAGAAGGATCTGGGCGATGACTGGGAGCGCATACATGAACAGTGGTGCGACAGGGTAGCAAACCTTACCCTCACGGGCTATAACAGCAAATACAGCAACAGACCATTCTCTGAAAAACTGACTATCGAAAACGGGTTCAAGGAATCACCGCTCTATCTGAACAAGTGGGTTGGTGAACAACCCCATTGGGGCGAAGCGGAATTGATTGCGCGTCAAGACATGCTTTCAAAACGTTTTCTTGATCTGTGGGCGCTACCTGAAACTGATTTCGAGCCAGCGGTTGATGAGGACGTAATACATTCTTTGGATGACGATTTCGATTTCACAGGAACCACAATTGCGGCCTATACCTTCATTGGATCGAAAAGTCATGTGAAAACATGGAAAGATGCCGCCGAAGAGATACTTAGACAACTCTATGAGCTTGATCCGGCAACGATACGTTCGCTGGCAGCTTCCGATGAATTCCCTGGTAATTACCTCTGTAATGGAAAAATGAATGAACGAGGGTGGTTTGAGATAGGCAGCGAGTGTTATGCATATCTTGCGACTTCAACGAGTTCTAAGATAAATTTGCTCACGGCCGTTTTTGACCACATTGGATTGAGTGGCGAGGATTTGGTGTTTGAGATACGCAGTGATGATAGCGAAGAGGAATAGCGGAAGTAATTGAAAGAATTGCAAGCAACTTAATGATGTGTTTATTAAACGCTTTACATCCTTAGCGTAGAGGAGAATTAAATGTCATTTGAGCCTTTGGATGAAAGTCTTGAAATCTACCTTAGGAAACTTATTGAATTAAGCGAGAATGGCGCGCTTAATAGGAAAGTAGATGATTGCCCTGAGTTTCGAAAATTGGCGCAACTAAAATTCATTGAGGTAAAGCACGAATATATTGACGGAACCCGTTATATTCAATTGAGCTACGACGCCTTGCAATACTTTGAGCATAAAACAAAGTGGAAGAGAGAACGCAGGGTGGAAACTGCCAAGAATGCGATAGAAGAAGCTGCAAAAGTTGGTGGAAAGTTCGTAGGTGAGGCTATAAAGAGCATGACGCGAAATGATTGAGTAGGTAAATTAGCAAATGCTCGCTATCCCTAAGTGATTCTCAGGCATCTAAATCGCCATCGCTTGTTAGAGATGACCGTTTAGTGAACGTAATGAACACAGGGACATGTTGGTGGGCGTGAACTGGATTCTTGTCGTAAGACGAGGCTCTTTTTTGTATTACTCTCAAACAGCCACTATGCAAGGCTCGTCGTAATACGGTATTAGCGAGTCGCATATTATGAAAAAGGCCATCGGTTTTAGCTTGTGTGAGTATGATTCGATCAAATGAATCGCTATGCGCGGGTACATCTTTAGGCCGCTTTGGCGTTTCAAGGGTTTGAACATGTCGATTAGCGATAGAGAGCGAATCGAATCCTGACTCATCGCAATAATGGATAAGCTCATCTGATCCAATAGACATCTTTTCTGGATAAGCTGCATGATTTATGGCGATTTCTCATGCCGATGCCACGCTGTAGCATATTGTGTTCGTCTCATTCTCGATAATGGTTCGAGCCAGCTTGAGAAGGCGTTTATCATCGGCTAGCGCCCAAAGGAGAATATGGGTATATAAAAGCGCTCTCATGCGTTAATCCCCAAAACGGGCGCCCACTTTTGCATTTATTTCTGGTGAGTCCCAGTCGTCTTCATACAATGCGCGACCGCGAGCAGTGCCGATGCGCGTTGAAAAGAACATTCGACGTGCGCTTGCTCAATCATGTAACGTCATCTTTGATTGCCGCCGCATGAAGGGTTTACCAGACACGGCTATTGAACGCGAGCTCCGCGTTTGCGCAAACGGACGAGTGAAGAGGCTAAAGCACCTGTTATTCATCAACCGTAAAGGTGCTGTCATTGACATCAAATAGCACTAGCGGTTACTATCCAAAGTACAAAAGCCCCTGCACGGTGAGCCATCGCTTAAAGCAGGGGCTTTCGTATAGTGTCTGTACAGCTCGTGCTTCGTGGTTATCAATCGCAATCGGCTCTTATGCCATCGATGCATTCTTTTTGGGCCGGCCTGCGGAACGGTCGCTTGCGGCGTATGCTTCGACGCTGTCTACGGTGACCTGGGTCCTCCCTGCAAAACGCTCCGCGACGAGCTTGCCGCTAGCTATGAGCTGGGTCCTCCCTGCAAAACGCTCCGCGACGAGCTTGCCGCTAGCTATGAGCTGGGATACGCGCCCTTTTGTGATGCCGAGTACCTTTGCTGCCTCGGTGGCTGACATCGTCGGCACTCCGAGAGAGAAGCCGTCAGTGTTCGCGTAAACATACACGACATCACCATCGTCGGCGGTCACGACCGTCGCCTTGGGGATGGGCATGTCGTCTACTCCTGCCGGCTTTCGATACCCTTGTATTCTGTGTCGTCCTTTTCCTCGATTCTCGGAAATCCCATCTCGCATAGCAGGTCCTGGAGGTCCATGTTGTGCAGCCTGTTCTTATAGCTGCCATAGAGGTCTGCGAGCTCGTTCATGAACCTGACAACATCTTCTGCTGGCAGAAGATCAAACAGCTTGAGCGTCATCACGCTAAAATCGGCATCTCCCGATTTCGCGCAATACAACCGTTCATCGTGGGCGCAGTAGTTGCGGAAGTCCTTCAGTATCGTTGCCGAGCGGAGTAGCTTTCGCTCTGACAAGAAGCCCTGCTCCTTCTGGCTCCTTCTCGAGACCTTAGATATGAGAGTGCACGCGCGCATGCGGTCTTCCGGTTGCATTAGTTGGTAGAAGTTCACGATGTTTCCAAACGTGAGGTCGTTTGCGAGTACCCACAAGGGCACGCCGCCATGTCGCGCCATATAGTGCTTTATGAAGTCGCGGGAATAGCGATTCACAGCGAGCTTGTCATTGAGAACCTTCATCAGCCTGTTTAGATTGTCGCTATGCAAACTGCGCCTGTTTCCTTTGAAGGCCCTCGGCAGTAAATAGTTATCCGAAGTGCAGAAGTTTGACCTGTCGAGATAAGCGTCCTGGGATTGGTGTGCCTCGCAGAATGCATAGGCGACCGATGTGCGCATGACGGCCTCGGCTTGCGTGAGGTAGTTGAACGTGATTAGGCGAAGGTCACGGTCGAACTGGAATAGGTCATACATCCACTCAAAGCGGGTACCTTCGAGATAGACGTCATCCGCGCTCGATTCCATTGCCTCGCGATCTAGGAACGGATCTTTGTATCCGTTTACGATTGCGTAGTAGCTCTCTCGTTCGATGGCTGCACCCGTATCGTCGTCTACTTCGACACCACGGGATTTCAAGATTTCAACTAATTCGTCGACTGTTTTGAATTGCTTTGCCAATTCCGTCTCCTATAATCAAAAAGCCCCCAGCCCTCATGGGCTGGGGACCTTTCTTTGTTGATGGGTCACATGGAACACCATCAACTGTCTCACTGCCCATACATTAGCACGGGGATCCACACCAATTCAATATATAATTTGCACTGGTGCGAAAATACGCTTAGTCAATACATGCGCGTTTTGCGCAAATAATCTCGTCGATTATAAACTCCTTGTGCTCTTTCGTCCGGGGTTGCTTTCAATCGTGACGAAGTCAAATCAATAAAAATGGGCGGCCTGGTCTGCCCAAGCCGCCCCAAGTATCGTAGCGCCTATGCCGTCAGCTGCTACTGGATGCCCTCGATGGAGGGGATGGTCGCGAAGCCGACCTCGAGCTCCTCGTCGGTGGGGATGTGGTCGGTCATCTCGCCGCGGTTGTAGGCCTCGTAGGCGTACATGTCGAAATAGCCCGTGCCCGTGAGGCCGAAGAGGATCGTCTTCTCCTCGCCGGTCTCGGCGCACTTACGCGCCTCCTCCATGGCCTGGAAGATCGCGTGTGCGCTCTCCGGCGCCGGCAGGATGGTCTCGAGGCGGGCAAAGTCCTCAGCTGCCTTGAAGACGTCGGTCTGCTTCACGGCGACGGCCTCCATGTAGCCGTCGTGCTTGAGCTTGGAGACGATGGGGCTCATGCCATGGTAACGCAGGCCGCCGGCGTGGTCGGGGGAGGGCAGAAAGCCACTACCCAGCGTGTACATCTTGACGAGCGGGCAGGTCTGGCCCGTGTCGGCGAAGTCGTAGGCGTACTTGCCGCGGGTGAGCGACGGGCAGCTCGCAGGTTCGACGGCGATGAAGCGCGTGTCGGGTCTGTCGCCGCGCAGCTTGTCGCGCATGAACGGCGCGATGAGGCCGCCGAGGTTTGATCCGCCGCCTGCGCAGCCAATGACGATGTCGGGGTATTCGCCGAGCTCCTTCATGGCCTCGTAACTCTCCAGGCCGATGATGGACTGGTGCAGCACGACCTGGTTGAGCACGCTGCCGAGCTGGTAGCGTCCCTTGTTCTCGGGGACGTTGAGGGCACGCTCGACCGCCTCGGAGATCGCCGTGCCCAGCGAGCCGGTCGAATCGGGATGGTCGGCGAGCATCTTCTTGCCGATCTCGGTCGTGTCGGAAGGCGACGGCGTGACGGTCGCGTTGAAGGTCTGCATGATGGAGCGACGGAAGGGCTTCTGCTCGTAGGAACACTTCACCATGAAGACGTCCAGGTCGACGCCGTAGTGGTCAGCGGCCTCGGAAAGCGCGGTGCCCCACTGGCCGGCGCCCGTCTCGGTCGTGATCTTGTCGAGACCCTGCTCCTGGGCGTAGTAGGCCTGGGCGAGCGCCGAGTTGAGCTTGTGCGAGCCGGAGGTGTTATTGCCCTCGAACTTGTAGTAGATCTTCGCCGGGGTGTTGAGGTAGCGCTCGAGGTTGTACGCGCGGCACAGCGGGGAGGGACGGTACACCTTGTACATCTCCTGCACGCCCTCGGGGATGTCGAAGTACGCGGTCTCGTCGTCGAGCTCCTGGTCCACGAGCTTGTCGCAGAACACCGGGGCGATGTCGTCATGCTCGGCGATCTTGCCGTTGGGCAGGCGCATGGGCTCGGGCGGCTCGGGCATGTCCGCACGCAGGTTGTACCATTGCGTCGGAATCTGGTCCTCGCGCAGATAGAGCCTGTAGGGAATCTCCTCGTTCTGCTTCTTGCTTGCGTCTGCCATGGTCTTATCCTCTCTTTCCTTCGGACTTTCGTCCACGTTCCTGCCTTGCCAATCGTTCTCGCGCATCTCATGTTTGGGAAATAAAAAAGGCCCCCGGATTACCGAGGGCCTTCAAGGTATGTGATGAGAAGCGTGAAGTCCGATAACCCGATTACGATATTCGACTACGCCACCACCAAGCACCGGCAAACGCCTGCGCGTTGGCAAAAATGCTATGTGCGTGTACGTAGCTCACATTCGTCCTTTCGGGTTGCGTCGTACGGTAGCATAAAACGAAGTAATCAATGTTGGAATGTCCAGATTTTGCAGTGAAAAGAGGTAAAAATTATTGGCGAACGGTAGAAAATTAATAATGAACGGTAGTTTTCGTTATATACTATCCCCATGAAAACAAAAAACGCACGCCATTCTGCGTGGAAGGGAGCTCGCCATGTGCTCGGGAATCAGGTTCACCGATGATAAGGGCAACATGTACTTCGCTCGCAACCTCGATTGGAACTGCGGCTATGGCCAGAAGGTCACCGTGACTCCTCGCGGCTACGAGCGCCGATACGCCTTTGGGGTCGAGTCGCGACAGGATTATGCGGTCATCGGGCCGTGTATCGTGATTGGGGACGTCCCACTCTACTTCGATTGCGCAAACGAGAAGGGACTCGCCATCGCCGGACTCAACTTCCCCGGCTACGCTCAGTTCGAGGCAGATGCCGTCGAGGGCAAGACCAACCTCGCCGCTTACGAGTTTCCCCTGTGGGTTGCCAGCAGTTTCGCCACGGTGGACGAGGTGGAAGAGGCGCTGGCCGATGTGGCCATCGTTGCCAAACCCGTGAACGATCAATTCCCGGTTGCGCTTCTCCATTACCTCATCGGTGACAAGGACCGTTCCATCGTGGTCGAGTACATGGCCGATGGCATGCACGTCCACCACGACGACGTCGATGTGCTCACAAACCAGCCCACCTTCGACTGGCACGTGGAGCATCTGCGCAGTTACATGAACCTGAGCCCGGAATACGTCGCTGATGTGCAGTGGGACAAGCAGAAGCTCGCGCCTTACGGGAGCGGCGGACAGCTCGTGGGACTGCCCGGCTCGAGCTATTCGCCCGATCGCTTCGTGAGGGTCGCCTACCTGAACAGCCACTATCCGCAGAAGTCGGGAGAGGCGGATAATGTTTCCAGGATGTTCCATACGCTCGCAGGCGTCGCGGTGATTGATGGCGAGGCGAAGATGGAGAACGGTGATTACGAGACGACAATCTATACCGGCGGCATCTCCATGGCAACCAAGACGTATTACATGAACACTTACGAAACCCCAACCATCAAGGCCTACCCTATGGACAAGGCCGACCTCGATGGTTCGGAGTTATACGTCTTCGCCTAGGTAGATGCGCCGTAAACATAAGGCCGCCCGTCCGTTTGGCTGGACGGGCGGCCCTCATCTGCAAATCAACGCGGGCTTTAGCTCTCGTCACCCTTCGGCAGCCACTTGCGCATGATGGCAACGAGGGGCTCGATTTCCATGGGCTTTGCCATGTGATCGTTCATGCCCACCGAATGCGCATGCTTGACGTCCTCGGCAAAGGCGTCAGCCGAAAGCGCAATGATGGGAATGTGGGCCAAGTCAGGTCTGTCGATCGAGGCGGCGCGGATGGCCGTTGTCGCCTCGTAGCCGTTCATGATCGGCATCTGGATATCCATGAACACGAAGTCGTAGTAGCCCGGTTCGTGCTCAAGCAGCATGTTGACCGCTACCTGGCCGTTTTCGGCATGCTCGACCTCTGCGCCCGTGAGCCCGATTATTTCCTGTCCGATGGCGGTCGCCATGATGTTGTCTTCGGTCAAGAGGACACGATAACCCTCAAAGGCGCATTCTTCGAGAAGGGCCTTGGGGTCAAACTGCTCGGCGACCTCTCCACTGAGGAGCTCTTTCATCACCTGGATGAGACGCGAACGGAACAGCGGCTTGGAGATGAAGGCGTCGATGCCTATCTCGCGCGCCTCCTGCTCGATCATCGACCAGTCGTAACCGGAGAGAATGATAATGGGGGGCGCGTTGCGAACCCTCTCGCGAATCTCCTTGGCAACCTCCAGGCCGCTCATGCCGGGCATGCGCCAGTCGAGTATGACTGCCTTGAAGGGGTCGTCCGATGCGTCGGCGTCAATCACGGCCTGTATGCCCGCCGGTCCGGACATCTCGAAGTTGGCTCGCATGCCGATGTCCTCGAGCAGGGCGCAAGCTCCCTCGCAGGCGGTGTTGTCGTCATCGACCACGAGCACCCTGATCTCCTTGAGGTCGCTCAGGTCGACCGCCGCGCCATCGCGGAGCTTGAGGTGCACCGTCACGGTGAAAGTGGTGCCCTTGCCCAGCTCGGAGTCGACGTCGACGGTGCCGTTCATCAGGCTGACGACGCTCTTGACGATGGCCATGCCCAGGCCCGTGCCCTCGATGCCAGTGGTGCGCGAGTCGTTGGCGCGCGTGAAGGGTTCGAAGATGGTCTCCATGAACTCCTTGCTCATGCCGCAGCCCGTATCGGAGAAGACGAACTCATAGCAGCCGCTATCGTGCACGCGGCTCGGTAGCTCGGAGATGCGCATGTAGATGCTACCGCCCTCGGGCGTGAACTTGATCGCGTTGCCCATGATGTTGACGAAGACCTGCTGCAAGCGCGTGAGGTCGCCGATGACGTGCTCGTGCTTGATGTCGACGACATCGACGCGCAGGTCGAGGTTCTTGGCGACGATCTGTGGATTGACGATGGCGAGAAGCTTCTCGATGGAATCGGAAAGCTCGAACTCCTCGTCCGTGAGCCCGATGGAACCTGATTCGATCTTAGCCATGTCGAGGACCTCGTTGATGAGGCCGAGCAGGTGATGGCTTGCCGAGGAGATGTTGGCGAGACACTCGCTCACGCGTTCGGGATTGTCGGTGTGCATGCTCGCGATGGCCGTGAGGCCCATGATGGAGTTCATGGGCGTGCGGATGTCGTGGCTCATGGAATTGAGGAAGTCGCTCTTGGCCTGCGATGCGTGTTCGGCGGCCTGGAACGCGTCTTCGAGGGCCTGGCGCGATGCGAGCTCGGCGGCCTTCTGCTCCGTGACATCCTGGATGGTGACGAGCACGTCGGTGGGAAGCGCGTGGGTGTCACGGGCGATACAAAGCGTGGAGACCCGGAGCCAGCGCTCCTCGTCGCCGCGCATAACGCGATATTCGTACTGGAGGTAGGGGATGCCGGGTTGCAGGCGTTCACGTAGCGTTTCGATGTCGCCTAGTTCGCAGAGCCGCTCGACGTCGCTGTCGTTGGCCATGTGTTTCCAGTACGAGCGCAAGTCGCTGAACTTACCGTCCGTGGGGAGGGAGTCGTCTAGCCCCTCGCGCTTGAGGTACTCGTAGCTGCCATTCACGAGATCGATGGCGAGCAGACGGCTGAACAGGTTCGTGGAGGCGTCGATGATGCGCGTCGCCTCCTGTCGCTCAAGCAGCAGACGGTCCTTCTGCTTGCGCGATTGGAATACGAGCACGATGATGAAGAGCAGGCAAGCAGCAACTACGCCAGCGACGAGGATGATGCCCGCCGCATTGGCGGACGACACCATCTTTGCCGTGACGGATTCGGGGAAGATGCGCAGGATCATCCAATCCGATGAGGCGAGTTGGGCGACGTACACGCTTCCTTCGCCGGAAGAGGCATTGTAGCTGAAATTGAACGAGGAGCTCTGGGCAAGAGACTGTGCAAGCTCCTCGGGGGTGATGTCCTTGAGCGAGTCGCTCAGCTTTGAGTCAAGTACCGAGTAGTTGATTTCATCGCTCATGCTCGACTTCGCTAGGACGTTGCCGTCGCGGTCGCAAAGATACGTCGCGGTTTGGACGCCAAAGAAGCTCGTGCTCATGTACTGTGCCATCGTCGCCTCGTTATAGACGCAGGCAAAGACGGCGACGGGCGTTCCCTGGTAGAGGATGGGGGCGTAGAACGCGATGATGCGATGTTCGTTGAAGGCGGCGTTCTCGACGGCGCAAATGCCACTCTCGCCCTGCATACCCTTGATGTAGTACTCCCTATCCTTCACGTCTTCGGTGCGTCCGTCGATATTGTGCGCTATGCCATCGGCGGTGATGAGGAAGGTATAGTTAAACTGGGTCGAGTCGATCATCTGGACTGCCGCATCCGCGTCGACGCTAGGGCCGGTCAGGGTTTGCTCGCACACCTTAGCTGCCGTCTCGACCGTGGCCAGGCCGTTGTTGAGCAGGTCGTTGACGCGCCGCGAGGTCTGCTCGGTCGTGCCCTCGAGGTAGTCGGCATTTTGCTGCGTGATGCGCTCCATGTTGACGTTCATGAATACCAGGAGCGCGGCGATCACGATGACGATTGCCGCGCATGCGGCAAGGATCCTGTTGCGCCTGATATTGAGTGACTTGTCGATGCTCTTCATAAGCTGTGACCCAGCCTTTCAGATGATGGAGTGCCATTCTGGCCATTATCCTTCATCCAGCGTTTGCGGTCGAGGGTTCTTTACAGAGATTTTACCTTGCCCTTACGCCGCCCGTACATTGCCTCCGTAGACTTCTCCTTGCAGTGGACATTGGAGGAGAGGGACGTAGGTGGACGTCGACGAGATTATGAAGTGACAAGGAATGCGTCTGCCTCAGTCCAGGTGGCGCAGTTCCGCACGTGACTTTCCCGCTCGCTTGGCTACGTAGAGCGCCTCGTCGGCAATCTGGTAGAGCTCGTCGAAGGTGACGGGAAAATGTGTGGTCGCGGCCGCGCCGATGGTGATGGTGGGGTGCAGGCCCTCGGGCATGCCGGCCGGACGCTCGCGCTTCGTGTAGATGCCCGCCGAAAGCTGGCCGAGCACGCGGGCCAATGCCGGATCACTACCCAGGCCAGCGGCGAAGATGGCGAATTCGTCACCACCGAGACGGGCGATGATGTCATCCTTGCGCATGTTGCGACGCAGGAAACGCGCTATCTCCTTCAGCACGCGGTCGCCCACGGGGTGGCCGAAGCAATCGTTGACCTGCTTGAAGTCATCCACGTCGATGAGGAAGAGACAACAGCCCTCCTGGCACTCCTCGCTGGCGAGCGCCTGCTCGATGCGAATCATTGCCGCGTTGCGATTGAATATGCCCGTGAGGCCATCGAGCTCGGCCATTCTGCGCAGGCTGGCCTCGCGCATGACCATCGCGTGCGTGTCGAGTAGACGCCCGACGTGACGTACGGGCAAGCCGGTGGTGTCATCGAAGATCACGAAGGACTGGTAGCGGCACCAGATGGGATTTCCCTCGGCATCGGGCAACGACGTTTCGATGTCGATGAAGTCGCCCTTCTCGACTACTTCGCGCAGGGAACCGCTGTCGTGTATCTCGAGGGCAATATTGCAGTCCTTGTCGCAGCGCTTGCGCAGGATGAGATCGCTCGAGAGGGGAGGGCGTCCGAAGCGCATCTCGAAGTCGCCGAAGAGCTCGCCGGTCTGGTCTTGGCAATCGATGTCGAACACGATGTCGTGGGAGAGCATGGTCAGCATGTCGACACGCTCCTCAGCGCGCTCGAGCTGGTGCTGGTTGCTCATCTTGCCGGAGATGTCGATGATGGTGACGTAGAACCAGGCGGCGCCATCATCGTCGACGACGTAGCGCCCACGGTCGTCTACCCAGAGCTCCGTAAGGTCGGGACGATTAAGTCGATAGGTGACGGCGTCGGTGTTACCGACCTTGATTTGGGCGGTGATCTCGGCCAAGACGCGTTCGCGATCGTCGGGATGCACCATGCCGAGGAAGGTGTTGCCCGTGATGACGCAGAACTCGTCGTAGGTCTTGCAGCCGAACATACTCAGGACGTCGTGGCTCACATAATCGATGGATCCCTCATCGTCTGCACGATAACGGAACAGGCCCCCTGGTATGCGGTCGAGGAATTCCTGGGAGACTTCGTCTTCTATGATGCATCCGTCGTGCGAGCCGAGCTTGCCTTCGGTAACGCGGTGAAATACGGTCACGTCGCCCCCCATCCATGGCGTTTTTGTCAGTGACTTTGCTATGGTACTACTTTGGGAAGGGCGGATACCCTGTCAACTGCAACCAAATATGACGGTCCGGCATTCGCCATCCCGCCAAAAGACGCGAACTTTGCCACGTGGGGTAAACGTGCGCTTCGTGTGCATGCTCTGCTTTTCGCCCGCTTTTCATTCGTCAGCGAGTACAATGGAGGACAAGGTGAAACGGGTCGCCCGATGCGACCGTTTTCACGTAGCAGGCGCAGAAGCGCCACATTCAAGTCAAAGGAGGATTTGAATGAAAGAAGTTCAGCTTTTCATCAACGGCGAGCTCCTCGACAATGGCGATCGCGAGATGCGCGATAACGTCAATCCGGCAACCGAGGAGGTCATCTCGCGTTTTCCCATGGCGACGGAAGCCGATGTCGAGGCGGCGGTCGACGCGGCGTACGAGGCGCAGAAGTCGTGGGAGAAGGTTCCTGCCATCGAGCGTGCCAGCTACCTGATGGAGCTCGTCGAACTTCTCAAGGAAAACCAGGAGCTTCTGGCCCGCACCACGTCCGAGGAGATGGGCAAGCCGCTCGCGCAGGCCATGGACGAGGCCGGCTGGCTGCCTGCCTACGTGCAGTACATGGCCGCTCAGGCACGTCACCTCAAGGGCCAGATCATCCCGTCTGACCGTCCCAACGAGAACATCTTCCTCTATAAGATGCCCATCGGCGTAGCCGGCCAGATTATGCCGTGGAACTTCCCGTTGTTCCTCATCGGCCGCAAGGTCGCCCCGGCGCTCATCGCCGGCTGCACCGTCGTGCTCAAGGCATCATCGGATTGCCCCAATGGCGCATACGAGTTTGCCAAGATCGTCGAGAAGTCGTCCCTTCCCAATGGTGTCATCAACGTCATCACCGGCTCGGGTGCGCTCACGGGTAACGCGCTTGCCTCCAATCCCAAGATTTCCATCGTCACCATCACCGGCTCGACGGACGTTGGCAAGAAGATTATGAAGGCCGCTGCTGATAACGTCACCAAGGTCTCGCTCGAGCTGGGCGGCAAGGCGCCGGTCATCGTCATGAACGACTGCAAGCTCGACGAGACGGTCGATCACGTCGTCGCCTCGCGCGTCATCAACACCGGTCAGGTGTGCAATGCCGCCGAGCGCGTCTACGTGCAGGAGGGCATCGCCGAGGAGTTCACGAAGAAGGTCATCGAGAAGATGAAGACCCTGACCTACGGACCGGCGCTCGCCGGCACCTTCGACATGGGCTCCATGGTCAACAAGGCCCAGCAGGAGCATGTCGACGAGATGGTGCAGTCCGCCATCGCCGAGGGCGCCACGGTCGCTTGCGGTGGTCACAAGGCCCAGGTCGACGGCAAGGGCTGGTTCTACGAGCCTACCGTCATCACCGGTTGCACGCACGACATGCGCATCATGCGCGACGAGATTTTCGGGCCCGTGCTGCCCATCACCACGTTCAAGACGCTCGACGAGGCCATCGAGATGGCAAACGACAGTGTCTACGGCTTGACGAGCTCCATCTACACGACCGATTACGACACGGTCATGCGTGCCATGAACGAGATCAAGTTCGGCGAGACCTATGTCAACCGCGAGCACTTCGAGGCGTTCCAAGGTTTCCACCAGGGCGTACGCCAGTCGGGTATCGGCGGCGAGGACGGCGAGCTGGGTGTCGAGGAGTACCTCGAGACGCACGTGTGCTACGTCGATTGGGATACCGAGCGCAACAAGGCGTAAGCGTTGCGCGACACAAGGCCACGAAAGGGAGAGCGTCCTGCGGGGCGCTTTCCTTTTTGTCGGCGTCCATCGCGTGAGAGCGCTTCTGTAAAATGAGCAAGCATGGCTTTTGGCCTTATTTGTCGTGGGGAGGACGAAGCAATGGAGAACGTCGCCGGGGTGGAGCGTAGGGAGCACCAAACGGAGCAGGGAAGCATCGTCTATTGGGTGAGCGTGCATTCCGTTCCCGATTTGCCGTGGCTCGTGTTCCTTCCCGGGCTGACCGCGGATCATCGCCTCTTCGACAAGCAGGTCGAATACTTTGCCGACAAAGCGAACGTTTTGGTCTGGGACGCGCCTTCGCACGGGGAGTCGCGGCCGTTTGCCCTCACGTGGACACTCGATGACTGGGCGCGCTGGCTTTTGAACATCCTCGATCGGGAGGGAGTCGAGAATCCCATTCTCGTCGGGCAGTCCATGGGCGGGTATCTCTCGCAGGCGTTCATCGACCTGTTCCCCGGCGTGGCGGCGGGCTTCGTCTCGATAGACTCATGCCCCCTCAAGCGCACGTACTACCAGGGCTGGGAATTGTACTGCCTCAAGCACACGAAGCTGATGTTCGAGCTTTTTCCCTGGAAGACGCTCGTGAACCAGGGCGCGAAGGGGAATTCCACGACGGCGTATGGTCAGGCCCTCATGCGTGACATGATGCACGACTACGACAAGAAGGACTACTGCGCGCTTTCGTCGCATGGCTTTCGCGTGCTGGCCGATGCGGTGGAGGCAGGCCGTCCCTACGAAATCGACTGTCCGCTGCTCGTGATCTGCGGCGAGAAGGACGGTGCGGGATCCGCGAAGCGCTACAACCGCGCATGGGAAAGGCGCGAGGGGTATGTCGTGCGCTGGATCGAGGGCGCGGGGCACAACTCGTGCTGTGATAGACCCGATACGGTCAATGCGCTCATCGAGGAGTTCGTACAGAAGGTCGGAAGCAGGGTCGATGCCATCAAGCGTCGTTGCTTGCTCGAAGACGAGCTCCAGGATTGACAGTGGGGGCTGCTTGCAACTGGCGGGCAAGTGCCGAGAGAAAAGCAAAAACGCTTACATGTCCGATTTCAGCCAATTCGTTTGTTTCGTTGTGACTATTCTGGTCTGGCAGATGGATCCGCAAGGCAAACGCTCGGCGAGCGAGCATATAAGGAAAGCGGAGAAAGCGGGATAACTTGAACTCCATTCTCTCAGATGTGGCGATGGGCGAGGATTTGAACACTTCGGAAAAGCGGAGAAGGGCGCTCTACAAGGTGTTCGAGTCTGGCGATACGCGATTTGACGGGCAGGTTTTCGTGGGCGTTTCCTCGACGGGAATCTACTGCCGAACGGTATGCAAGGCGAAGATGCCCAAGTACGAGAACTGCACGTTCTTTCGCACGGCGGCCGAAGCCGAGGCGGCTGGTTTTCGCCCCTGCATGACCTGTCGTCCCGAGCTCGCTCCAGGACTTTCGCTCGTAGATGCCAGGTCAAACCTTGCGAGAAGAGCCGCCCGAATGCTGCAGGCAAGGTGCGCGTCTTCGATGAGCATCGAGTCGGTCGCCGCCAAGCTCGGCTATACGGGCAGGCATCTCAGGCGCGCCTTTGAAGCCGAATACGGAGTGACGCCCGCCCAGTACCTTAGGACCTGCAGGCTTCTTTTGGCGAAATCCCTGCTTACCGACACTGACCTCCCCGTTTCGCGCGTGGCGAAATCGTCCGGTTTCGGCAGCGTGCGGCGTTTCAACGATGCATTCAAGGAGCACTACCGGCTCACGCCGAGTGATTTGCGCAAGAAGCACGGGAAGGCGACCGTTCGATCCGGAACTATCACCGTGCACTTGAGTTATCGGCCACCATATCGGTTCCCGGAGTTGCTCGCGTTCTTCCGGGATCGTGCGCTCGCTCATGTCGAGCTGGTCGATGACGTGTCGTATACTCGCACTGTCCGCCTTGAGGACCGTGACGGAAACGTCGCATGCGGGTGGGTACGTGTCGAGGACGACCCCGCCGGCAACCAGCTCGTCGTCACGATGTCCGATGAGCTCGTCCCCGCGGTTTCCGAGGTGATTGCCCGCGTGCGGCGCATGTTCGACACGGATAGCGACCCCGTGGCGATTTCGCAGGCACTCTCGCCGCTCGAGGAAGCCATTCGTGGTGTGCGCATCGATGGGGTTCGGGTGCCCGGTTGTTTCGATACGTTCGAGATAGCCTGCCGTGCCGTAATCGGACAGCAGGTCAGCGTGAGAGCGGCCAACAAGCTTGCGGGGCGCATCGTCGAGCGTTACGGCGAGAGAATCGAGACGGGAATCGAGGGGCTCGACAGGGCATGGCCCAGCGTTACAGATGTGCGTTCGCTTGCGAGCATCGAGGACGCGTTCGGGGAACTCGGCCTGATCAAGACGAGGTCGCGTGCCATCGATGCGATGGCAACGGCCATTGACGAGGGAGAGCTCGATCTGGATATCGGCGCCGTTGCAGAGGAGCAGATGGAGGCGCTTCTTCGGATACGGGGGATTGGTCCGTGGTCTGCCAACTACATCGCCATGCGCACCATGAGTTATCCCGACGCGTTTCTCGAGACCGACGCGGGGGTTGCGCACGCATTGCCCGAGCTCACGCCGAAGGAGCGACTCGCTCTGGTCGAGGATTGCCGTCCGTGGCGCAGCTATGTGGTGCTGGCGCTTTGGGACTCCCTTTCAGGATGACGTACGCGAATAGCCAAGGAGGCATGTATGTTCTATTGCAGCGAATGCGAATCGCCCGTGGGTACGCTCACGATAGCGAGTGACGGGCAAGCCGTCTGCGGTCTGTGGCTTGATGGGCAGAAGTATCATGGCGCAACGATTTACGAGAAGATGGTGCCCGACGATGACGCCGCGGGATTCGCGGAGCTTAGGACGTGGCTCGAGGCCTACTTCGCGGACGATCCGCAGCCAATCAGCGACGTGCCGTTGGCTCCCAGGGGAAGCGAGTTTCAGCAAGCCGTGTGGAAGAGGCTCATCGCGATTCCCCATGGCGAACTCACGACATACGGTGCGATCGCGTCCGAGCTCAAGCGCGAACGGGGCAAGGCGTCTGCCCTTGCGGTTGGTGGCGCGGTCGGACACAACCCCATCTCCATCATCATCCCGTGCCATAGGGTCGTCGGATCGGACGGAAGCCTGACTGGTTACGCAGGTGGCATCGAGCGCAAGCTCTGGCTATTGGAACATGAGGGCGTGGACACGGGGGAGCTCTACGTTCCCAAGCGCGGCACGGCGCTGTAGCAAGCGGCTTGTCTGCGCGTTCTGTCGCGCGTCATCCGCTTGTAAGAAGTGCTGCCCTTCGGTTCGACCTATGCCCGAAGACGGCGTGCGACCAGCAGGATGGACAGGGCTGCCAGGGCGGCGAGCACGAGCGCCGTTGGCATCGAGACATCGCCGGTTATCGCGAGCAGCGAGTTTGGCACATCATCGGCGTCGTCTTGTGCCGGGGCCTTTCCGTCGCCTTCGGTCGTGTCTCCGGCACCTTCGTCGGCAGCGTCCTTGTAGGCCACCGCGTAGGCGGAGAAGCGGTCGGTTTCGAACGTCAGTGTCTTCGTGTCGGCGTCGAAGGAGGAGGGAATCACGCTGGCCTTGCCATCGTGTACGCGTATGACCTCGTAGGACCGCGTCTTCTTCGACGCATCGCCCGTTGTCGAATCGGGCAGCGTCAGGCTCACGACGAGAGGCTCGTTTGCCTCGTGGACCTGGACCGTCTTGCCGTCGACTTCGTAGAAAAGCGCCAGGTCGATTTCCTCTGCGAGCGTCCAGTCTCCTAGTGCCCCGGCTATTGCCGCGGCATCGGCGTCCGTAACACCGCGAGAGGATTCAAGCCAGATGCTTGCCTCCATACCACCCTTGACGAGGTCCATTGCCTCATTGTCGAGAACCTTGCCCGCAAGGGTCGCTCCCTTGTCCACCAGCCGCGCGCAAAGCGCGTTTCCGGATACGTCGGTGACGTCCTTGACGTCACCGATCCTGATCCAGGTCGGCGTCACGACAACCGGACTGTCGGGCATGACGAACTCCGCGCGATCCGCCCCTTCGTACGTGAAGGTGACCTTGTCCTGTGGCGAGGCGCTCCAAAAGTCCACCATGTAACCCTCGTGTTCGCCGGAATAGACGGTCACCTTGTCACCCGCGGCATACTGCCCCTGTCTGCTTTGCTGCGCGTAGCTGTTGCGGACCATGACCGGATACACCGTCTTGCCATCGCGCGTGTCCTTGCAGGCGAGGCCGAAGGAGGCGAGGCGGTTAGTTCTGAACCGGAGCGTGTTGTCGGACGGGTCGAAGGTGGCGGGAATCACCTGCGTCTTTCCGTCGTAGACGCAGATGACCTTGTACGTGCGCGTGATTGACGGGTCGGCGTTCACCGCCGAGTCGGGAAGCGCGAGGCTGATCTGCACCATGGTATCGTCTCTGGTCTCGACTTCGCCCTTGACGGGTGCCTCGCCGTCTACCTGCCAGTAGGAGGTGAGCTTGAAGCTGGTTATGGGGAGGTAATCGTCCAATTGCGCCTGGATGAGCGCGGCATCATCGTCGCTTACTTCGCGGGTCGATTCCAGCCAGAGGTCGACGTCCTTTCCGCTTGCAATCTGCTGGAGCGCGTAGGCGGGAAGTATGGCATCGGCGACGTAGTCGCCGGGCATCACGAAGTTTGCACCCAGATAGTTGTCTGCCGTCACGGTGGCGTTCTCGATATGGCCGGGCCTGATCTGAGAGGTTGCGTCTGACACTGCAAGCTGGTTTTCATCTTCGGCATACGCGGTCATGCCCGCGGTGGGGCAAAGTGAAACCATTCTACCATGTGGCCTTGCATCGGCAGGGCCTGCGGCGTGTGGCGCACGTCGACCGTGCTTGGATGCGACCTGCGCAATTAGACTCTATGCAAAATAGAGTATTTGTGATTTTGATACATGTAAAACGCATGTATAATGCAAGTAAGAACAGAAGATAAGGAGATGCGCCATGACCGCATTGCAGGTGAGGGACTTTCCAGCGGAGCTCTACGAGGAGCTTCGTGCATACGCAAGCGCGAATCACAGAAGCATGGCACAGCAGACCATTGCCGCCGTCGCCCAGATGATCCATGGCGGCGATGAGACGCCCGTCGCGCCTTGCAAAGTGGATGCCGCGCGCATGTCCAAGCGTGAGGAGATACTACGCAGGGCGCAGACGCGTCGACAACGCAGGAGGGACGTGGTGCCCTCTCCCCAGGAAATGCTTCGCGAGGCCCGCGACGAGCATGACCGTGACATCGACACCCTTTTGCAGGAGAGTCTCGGGGGCGAGCGATGATAGTCATGGACGCAAACGCGGCGCTTGCCGTTGCAATGGGATTCGATGTCGGGGATGCCCTCACGCTGTTGCGCGACGAAGACGAGGAGATTGTCGCCCCGACCTTGCTCACGGCAGAAGTCTGCCATGCCCTGAGCAAGTACGTGCGCGGTGGTTACATGGAGGTTCGTGATGCCGTCGATTGCGGACGTGACGCCCTTTTCCTTATCGATAGGTTCGTCGATGACAGCGCGCTTTGGGTCGAGTCCCTTTCGGAGGCCGTTCGGCTCGACCATTCGTCATATGACATGTTCTATCTGCTTCTCGCGCGTCGCGAGTGTGCAACGTTGTTCACTCTTGACCGCAAGCTCCAGGATCTCAGCAGCAGATGCGGCGTCAATTGCGTATGCTCAATAAAGATTTGACTATCCCGTTTCCTATCCTCTCTTGAGCGAGATGTGGCAGAGCATGGCATATCCAAGTGCCACTATCTGCGATGAGGACATGGTCATCGGTTGCCCCGCCGACTCCATTTGCCGTGCCGTTTCCGCAAACGATGACATGGATGTGTCGAACTGTCCGGGATTCAGGGCGAAGTACGCGATGGCGCCAATCGTGACCAGGGCGATGGGCCCGAACCATCCGATGAGGTAGTACCTCCACGTCTGTCTGAAATGCACAGGCCTAATCCACGCGTTGCGAAAGCCCTCGCCGGTGAGCAGCCGCGTGATTATGACGCCTATGGTGGGAAAGAACATTCCCGCACCCACGAACAGGACGGTGGCAGGATCACCGAGCGGGTTTTCTCCCACGCTCATGAGGGGAAGCGCACGTGGATAGACGGTTGCGAACCAGAACGCCCACGTGAGCGCGAATGTGATGACGCAGTACGTTGTCACGCGGCGTTTTGCTAGACGTTCGCGGATGTGCCTCATCGCGGATCACCGCCTTCGCAAGCGCAGGTGCCGGGCACACAAGTTCCCGGTGCGATCTCAAGTGGCTCTGCGTGGTAGCGCTCGACGCACCAGTCCTTGATGCCGCAGCAAAGGCACGTGAGCTTGCGGGTGCGTGGTGTGTGTCCGGAATTGGCCAGCTCTCCGGTCGTGTAGGTGTTGTCTTCGGTCATGGATTCACCTCCTCAGGACCGAGTTCTACAACGTGACGCCGCGTCACGAGCAAGGGATAATCCAGTGTATGTCAGTGCTTCTTGAATCTCCTTGCGAGCGAGCCAATAATCCCCAGACCATCCTCAACTATGTTTCTCTTGATGGTGTAATCCGCGAGCGTCCCATCTTCGATCATCTGCTCGCGACTCTCCGTTGTCGCACGGTCAATTGCTTCGACTCGGGCATACATACAGGCATCGTCGACAATGTCTTTAACGATTTGTTTTCTGTTATTCCCGAGTATCCCCCCGGTGATCTTTGCGGATCTCTTGATATCCGAGACATTCATCCTCGTGCCGTTTTGGGTGCATTTGCAGACGAGCGAAGAGAATCGTTCGAATAGTCCTTCTGAGGCAAATCGCCTTTCAAACTCCTCGGCGTCCGGACATGCCTCACCGAGTTTTGTGACGTCTTTGGAAAAGGCATCGATCTCGGGCTTGATTTCCGGCGGGGAGACCAGGCAGAGGTTAAGGTAATCCAGACGAGCGTCTACACACTTTTTTACATCGTCGTACATACGAGAAACCTTTCGGGTAGGCAAGAGCACGCGAAGCGTGGAATTCCGCATCCAAGACGATTGCACAAACGCGGGAAACGCGGAATACCCCCAGGGCTCGATTGAGTCGGTCGCAACTGACATGACGTCCCATTTTATCTGCAATCCCATCTATGCGCCTTTTCGAAAACGGGCCATGTGTCCCGGTCGTCACGCATTGTTTGGGACGTTGGGGCATTCCACTCTCCATGGGCAGATGCGAAGCTATACAGCACAGATGCTGGAGACGACATGAGGGCCGGAAAGGGGAGCGGACGACATGAGGGCCGGAAAGGGGAGCGGACGACATGAGGGCCGGAAAGGGGAGCGGATATGAAGAGAAGAGGTTTACTCGTAGTCCTGGCTTGCTACTTTGCGTTTTGCGCGATGTTAGCGTTGGCAGGATGTGGTGCATCCGGACAAACCAAGGACGATCGCACGGATTTCATCTGGTTTAAGGCTGACATGCCCGATGATTGCAGCGTCTCGTCAAACGCTTCGCCTGCAACGGTGGGTGATGTTATGTTCGAGACTCCAGATGGGAAGATCTCAATCACGGGTGAGGAAAAGAGCGCTGAGGAAGAGGCCAGATATCGACCAAGCGAGTACCCCGATAAGTACACAGCTGGCGATGACGTGACCATCGGAAAGCATACGTGGAAAGTCGTGAACTTCGATTTGGAAAAGCCCAGCGTGATGCTCTATACCGACTTGGGTGGTGACGAGGTCAAATGCGCTTACGTCACAGCGTACAACCTTGACACGAATAGCGAAGTGCTCACTTCCTTCTTGGAGAGCATCGAGTTCTCCAGCGATATAGACAAGGCATACGAAGAGGCCAGAAGCGAGAAGATTGCCGACTTCAGGTCCAGGAACGGTCTTAGTTAGAGCTCCTCTTGGCTGAGGGCATGACGTAAAACTATCTCACTGTTTGGAAAGGATATCGAGACAATGAAGAGAAAGAGCCTGTTTACCCTATTGGCGTGCTGCTTCGCGCTCTGCATGGCAGTGGCCTTGGTCGGCTGCGGTGATTCGAAGGCCGATTATTCGAAGAACTTCACCGGTGATTGGGAAATCTCCTCTATGGTCGACGATGGGGAGGATATTGATGCTGATACCCTTAGCCTTATGAAAGCGATGGGGCTCAACTGTACGCTTACACTCAAGGAGGACAAGGCGGCATCCATAGACTTGTTCGGGGAGGTTTCGGAAGGTACCTGGGAGCCCAAGAGCGCGTCCGAATGCTCGGTTACTCTCGAGGGCAATAGCATGAATGGCAAACTTGACGGCGAAAAACTGACGTTTACAGACGATACGTCAACTCTCGTGTTCGCTAAGGCGGCGAAATAGTCCTCGCACCAGGCTGCCGTTCGTCTTTCGTTTGGGTTTCCATGCGAGCGGATTGTTCAGATGCCGGTCCAATCGTCATTGAAGGGCGGTTGGGCCGGTTCGCATGCATCTCTTCAAGGCGGATGCTCACTTGAGGTCTGGGGCGATGTAACCCTTGGATATCATGTGTACTGCCAGCTTTAGTACGCTGTCGTAGTTTGTCTTGGCAAGCAGATTGGCAATGCGTCGTTTTACCGTGCCCTCGCTTAGATGCAATTCTCCGGCTATCTCCTTCCGCTGTTTTCCCTCGCATGTCAGTCGGAGTATGGCAATTTCCTCGGGATCAAACCTGAAGTCGTCGACCGTCGCCATTGGTCTTTTCGTGGGGTAAGTGGAGTATCCCTCCAAAGTCGATCGCAAAACACCAAGTAGCTCCGAAGTGCCTACGTTCTTGTAGATGAAACTATCGACCCCCGCTTCCTTCGCAAGGTCGACGAAGGTCATTTCCGGCAATCCGGTCATTATCACGATGCGAATCTCCGGGAATTTCTCCTTTGCCTTTTTCGCGGCGACGATTCCGCTCGAGCCACCTTCCGTGCAGACATCCATGAGAATGACATCTACGGGAGTGCTGCAGAGCACTTCCATAACGTTTGCGGCATCTCCCAACGTTTCCACCACCTCGATGTCGAATTCGCCATCAAGGGTGTGCGCAAGTGATTCCCTCAACATGGTCTCGTCTTCTACAAGCAGCACTCGCATCAGATGTCCCCTTTCGCCTTCTTGTCTGCCGCATCCTATCTGGAGGTACCACCAAATGGTATTCTCACTTCCAGAGAGAAGAGCGGATCTTGCGTTATCTTCAGCTCTCCGCCGATGTCACCCAGTGCATCTCTCATGCCCTTGATGCCCGTCCGTTCGGTGGCTATGGCAGAGATGGGAAAACCGTCACTGCTCACGCTCATTTCGAGAAATCCGTTTGCGTGAATGATTGACACCTCGACATGCGTTGCATGCGAGTGGCGAATGGCATTAGTAGAGGATTCCCTGATGATGTTTACGAGCAATCGGCTTATCGTGTCATTTTCCGGCAGCTCACCGGAAACCTCAAGCGCAACCCCTACAAGCGAAAGTGTCTCGATGATTGACGAAAGCTCAGTTGCCGGATCGGCGATTTCCGCCCTGGAGATGTCGTCCATCATTGCTTGTATGACCGAGGACACCATGCACATCTGCGTCTCGCCCGGGAATTCTTCCAGGAGCCTGTGAATGATGGACAGCCTTTGTCCCATCACGTCATGGACCATCGAGCGCATCTTTGCGAGGGCATCTTTGCGGGCAATTGATTCTACCGTTGTCATGAGTTCGCGAAGGGCGGATTCGGCCCTTTCCAGCTCTGCACGAGAAGCCGCCTCCTGGACTTGTAGATTCCATTCTTCCGTTATGTCCAGCATCGTGAGGATCAGTCCCTGTGGATTGGCATCGTCTCTCTGCGTAGAGAAGAGCGCCATCGTTTTGTCGGGAAGCTGAATGACCTTGGACGCGCTTTTGGGCAGATGCAAAGAACTGGAGAGATCTTGCTGTCCCAGCCACGTTCCCTCCCTCTTGTCTAGATCGGATAGTATCTCCTCGGTTATGGAGTAATCTACGCTGGTTCCGAGTTGGGAGAGCGCCGCACGCATCGCATCATTGGATATGACCGGGGTCTGGGAAGGAGCAAGGTACGCAACGCCCTCGGGCATAGCCTGGATGATTTGGATTGGCGCCGTTACCGGCATGCGGCGCTGGGAATCTTTCCAACTCCTCATGAAGAAGAGGCCGGAGCGAAATACGAAGAATGCCGCATCTCCTACGACGAACCAGGCGGTGGAGCACGTGTTCTCAAATAGAAGCTGGCCAATGGGAGCGGATATCAACAAGATGAGCGTCTCGGGAATCATCCAGAGTCGTTTGGCCTGAACGACCAGTGCAATTCCAAAGCAGCTGACGAGGGCGTTTATCCACATCGCCGTTTTCAATTCTATGCAGATGAACCACAATCCCAGAGAGGGGGGAAGCCAGCCGTGGCAAGCGCTATTCGCCAGCGCGGCCATGAGCACTAGGTGCAAAGACAACAGGATTTCGTATACGGCACGTTGCACGCGCGTTTTATCGTCGCGTTGATTTAGGACCAGGGCGGCATTGAGCACTTGCACGCAGGACAGGAGATAGAAAGTTCCCACGAGTAGAAGCAGCTGGGGTTCGGTCAGGCCCAGGGAGGGGGATGTCATCGTGCTCCCTCCCGTAGTGCGTTTGGAATGGACAATGACAACTTGAAACCCTCTGGCCCCTCGTGTAGACGATGGGCAATGCCAGCCGCCTCAAGCGAGATGAAGGAGCGAGGCGGGAGCATCTCCGAGCCAGGAATGACATGACCTTGAGACTCCAGAATCACGTCGAGGATGAGACGATTGTCATCGTGTCTATTCATGGATATGAGGATTGTCGGATTTACCAGATCAAGAGACGAAGAGATTATGTTGTATAGGCAATCATACGCTGCACTCAGGGCCGCATGGGAGATTGCCACTGAGCCGCCTTCATATGCCGCGCAGTCTATGCCCGAAGCTCGTGCGTCGGCGGCAAGTTCCTCTATAACGAGAGCCAGTCGTTCTTCCTCGGGCTCTCCTTCGTCTTTTTCCGCCAAAAGAAGCGAGCTCTTCCTCTTGCAATAAGCGATGAGGAGTCTCAGACGCAGTAGGGCTTCCTTGTCATCTGTTGAGTTATCGGAAAACTTGGAACCATGCAGTTTTCCCAGAATGACCTCCATTGCCTCGAGCGCGTCCCTGAGAGCCGTCTGTATCTCCTCGAAAAGAGCCAGCTCACTTTCCAGATAACTCGCCTTGCCTTTTATCTCGATTTCCGCTTTGAGCAGCTCATTGCGTCGTTCGAGAGCCTTGCGTTCGAGCGTGATGCGCCGCGTGAGCTCATTTATCTCCTTGCGGTTTTCGGCAAGGAGGGCCATGCCGCCCTGGATGCCCAGGGCGAGGAATCCCGTATCGGGAAACTCGGGAACAGTGAAGCTTCTGAATGAACCGATCGAAACAGGATGATTGGCAAGCTCCTCGCGCACTTGCTGGGAAGGCTGTGTCGAGGTCTTGCTCTGGTAGACGATTTCCAACTCATCCGAGAGCACGACAATATCAAAAGGAAGGTTAGAGAATGTCTCGCGATAGGATGTGAAGGAGGGAAATATGCCGAAATCGAGACAAGTCTCGATTATGAGGACATACACTAACACGTAACTCAGCGAGAAGTTGCTTTTGAATATGGCGTCAATCTTGAGGATGTAGAGAACCGCATAGATTGCCAGAAGGCTCCCGAACATGCCGATTGCCGCCAGGGCATTTCGTAACCGCCTGCGCGAGGCATAGGTGATGGTGATGAAAAAGGCGATCACGAGAATGGTCTGCCACGACACAACGAGCCAATAGCCAAGCCGATACGTGTAGTTGGCCGCCCAGTCAACATCTGCGTAATCGAACGAAAATACGAAGAAGTGAAGGCTATTCGTAAAAACCATTACAACGAGGATTGTGCTTACGCCAAGAGCCACTGTCGTCAAAGCGCGTAGGACACGAGGGGAAACCGCGGCGGTGTGCAACGCGCAAACGAGGCAGAGCGCGGGCGATATGAGGATCGGAACGTAGAAGTAGTACCAGCAGAACGTTATGAAACCCCAGTGCTCCATGGCGCAAGCGTATTTTAAAAGGACAACGAGTATCCAGAACAGGAATAGCCCGATAATCGCGAGTAAACAATGACGCACAAAGCAATCGGGACATCGAATCTTTATCGATATTCCCCAACATGTGAGCAAGGGCCCCATCGCCAACATTATTCCCGAGGTCGCAGAAGGCGATAGAGGTGCCGGGGGATGAGAGAATGGCGGTTCTTTCGAATCGAGGTTGCCAGTGAGAATGACTGCTGCGATAAACAGCAGGCTCAGGGAGCCAACAAACAGGTACATTATGCGCTTGGATTTGACGAATGAACTCACACCCTTGGTTTGACGAGACGCTTCGAAAGGTCACGAGCCATGATGTCCCACTTGTCTCACGAAATGAATACCCGTGAGTCCCATTATCCGGTTCTTTTTGACACCTTTCGTCCCAATTCGGCAAGTCGCATGGAAAGCTCGTGTAAGACCAGTGCCCAGCTGAGGCGAATTCGTTTTTCGCTATCATGCACGAGCAGGCGCCCGAAAGGAGAGCAGATGGAGTGGCTTGACGAGGTCCGCGCTCGAGACAAGCGAGGCAACCAGGTGCTGTTCGCGAAGGACTCCGCCTTCCTGGAAGACCTGAGGAGCATGATTGCCAGCCAAAGTCACAGGGCTTTGGTGCTCTGGGCGCTCGACTTGGCCGACGAGTCCGTCACGCAGCTCGCATCGAGGTATCCCAATGATTCGCGACCGCGTGAGGCGCTCGATGCCGCACGCGCCTGGGCGGCGGGCGAAATCAAGATGCGCCAGGCACAGCAGAAGATCCTCGCATGCCATGCGGTCGCGAAGGACATCGACAGCAGGGAGGATATCGCCATGTGCCATGCGGTGGGCCAGGCATGCTCTGTCGTCCATACGGTCGGGCACGCGATCGGCTACCCCCTCTACGATTTGACGGCGCTTGTCCGAAGGCACGGAATCGATGACTGCGCCGCGATCGTCGAGGCGAGGAAGAGCGATTACGTCGAACGATTGGTCTGGTGGAGCGGGCACCCAAGCGTGCATGGAGGCGCTTGGGCGAGCTTCATAGAGGGATAGCAAAGGCACGATCCTCAGGACAGACAAACCCGGCAATCCCCCGGTCGGATGACCGACCGGGGGAATAGCATTGACGTAGGCCGGGTTTACCGTGGCGTCACAGTTCCACATTTGCATGGAAACCCATACAATGTGCGGGATGGCCCGACGGCGTCGGGTAACGTCATCCGCTTTGGGTACCCGAAAGAGGAGATGCGTCGATGTATCACGGTGAACTCACCATATATCTTTCCGGCCTCGATGACGCGAGCGTGCAGACGCTCCAGGACGTCCCCGCGCTGGATCCCTTCACGCATCGCTTCGTCTCGACGCCCTCGTTCGATTCGGACCTTGCGTCCGATGCCAACCTGACGATCGTCGCACTCGATGCCGAAGCCGACACATGGGTCTTGCAGGATTTCCTCGAGGATAAGGACGATTCCTGCGATGTCATAGCACTTGCCCCCGCCGGCCGTTCGGCCGAGACGGCCGGCTTGCTATCGCGCCTTTCGGACATCTGGCCCGATGATATGCCCGCAAGCGAGCTCGTCTGGCGTTTCGAGGGGTGGCAGCGTCGCTGCAAGGAGCGCGCCGATGCCCTCGAGACCGCTCAGTTTCTCGAGGCGACCATCAACTCCATTCCCTGCCTGATCTGGTACAAGACAGCCGATGGCATTCACGAGAAGGTCAATGACAGCTTCTGCGAGACGGTCGGCAAGGAGAAGGGCGATGTCCAGGGCCGTGGACACGCCTACATCTGGGACGTGGAGACCGACGATCCGGTTTGTATCAAGTCGGAGGCCCAGGTCATGGCCACGCACAAGACTTGCGTTTCCGAGGAGGTCGTCCAAAGCGGCAGCGGAACGAAGCTTCTCACGACCTACAAGTCGCCGCTGTACGACCTCGACGGCAGTGTCATGGGCACCGTTGGCGTTGCGATCGACGTGACGCAGGAGCGTGTCTACGAGCGCGATTTGCTCCAGAAGAACCAGACGCTCGAGAACATGTTCACCGCCATGGACTGCGGCGTGCTCACGCATACGCTCGACGGTACACGCGTCATCGGTGTCAACCAGGCTGCGCTCGACATCCTCGGGTACGAATCCGAGGAGGATCTGCTCGCGCACGGATTCGACATGGTGGCCGATTCGGTCGTCGATGACGACAAGGAGATGCTGCGCGAGAAGTTCGCCACGCTCAAGCAGGCGGGCGATAGCGTGAGCTTCGAATACAGCATCCAGCACGAGGACGGCAAGATCCTGCACGTGCTCGGGAGCGCCAAGCTGATAGAGCAAGACGGCGAACTCCTGTACCAGCGCTTTTTGCTTGACTATTCCGACCAGAAGCACGAGGAGGAGCGCCGCGAACGGCACCAGCAGTCCCTCATACGCGCGCTCGGCGTAAACTACTTGGTCATGTGCTCGTTCGATCTGAACACCGGCAGGGGAGAGCTACTGCGCATCTCCGATGAGGCGGACGAGGGGCTGCGAGACATCTTCGATGGATCCCTGACGTACGAGCAATCCCTCTGCGACTACGTGGACAGCCGGGCGCTACCCGACGACCGTTCCATGTTATGCGACATGCTCGCGCGCGATCGCGTGCGCGAGGAACTCGAGAATCGCAAGCGCATCAACGTTATGTACCGTTCGCTCGTCGACGATATGATGGGATACCGTCAGGTAACGCTCGTGCGTGCCGGGTCGTGGGCAGAGGATGCCAGTGACGACCGCCTGGTGGTCATGGGCCTGCGCAACGTCGATCGCGAGACGCGCGAGGAGATCGAGCGAAAGGAGCAGCTCGAGGAGGCGCTACAGCGCGCAAATCGCGCCAATGAGGCGAAGAGCCTCTTCCTTTCCAACATGAGTCATGACATCCGCACGCCCATGAACGCCATCATCGGCTTCACGACGCTGGCGACAAACCACATCGACAACGTCGAGCGCGTCGAGGACTACCTGAACAAGATACACGCCTCCAGTACGCACCTGCTCGACCTCATCAACGACATCCTGGACATGAGCCGCATCGAGTCGGGCAAGGCTTCGGTCGATGAGAAACCATGCAATCTCGAGGAGGTGACGGAGCATCTCGGCTCCATCGTCCAATCCGAGGTCGGCGAAAAGGGGCTGCGCTACGAAGTTGACCTCTCCGGATTGCATCACCCGATCGTCATGTGCGACGAGCTCAAGCTTAAGCAGGTGCTGCTCAACATACTGGGCAACGCGGTTAAGTTCACGCCTTCCGGCGGTTCGGTCTCGTTCTCTATATCTGAGGCGGCTTCGGATATGGACGGGAAGACGAATTATACGATAACGATTGCCGATAGCGGCATCGGTATGGACGAGGCGTTCATCAAGCACATCTTCGACCCGTTCGAACGCGAGCAAACCTCGACGCTATCCGGCACGCAGGGCACTGGCCTGGGCATGTCCATCGCCAAACGCCTTGTGGACATGATGGGCGGGGACATCAACGTGACCAGCGCCAAGGGTGAGGGTAGCACCTTCAGCGTGACACTTCCCCTCGAAAAGCTGGAGGAAAGCGCCGTTCCGGCTCAAGAGGAGTGCAGGCGTCAGGAGCTTTCCGAGCAGTTGCATGGCCTGCGCATCCTGCTCGTGGATGACAATCTCCTCAATCGAGAGATCGCCACCACGTTGCTGGAGGATGCGGGATTCGTGGTCGAGCAGGCGGTTGACGGCAGGGATGCGATCGACCATCTTTCCGATGCGGTGCCCGGATACTACCAGCTCGTTCTCATGGACATCCAGATGCCGGTCATGAACGGGTACGAGGCCGCCACCATCGTGCGCTCCATGGAGGATCTCACCATTTCGCACATTCCCATCCTCGCCGTTACCGCAGACGCGTTCGAGGAGGATCGCCAGAGGGCGCTTGACTGTGGCATGGACGGGCACATCGCCAAGCCGATCGAGATAGGCAACCTGCTCTCGGTCCTGGAGGACGTGCTGCTACCTGCGTAATGCGCCGGTTGCCCATTTGCGGCATGCACCCGGAGATGTGCGCTCGAGGCAATTCGAGCCACATGCTCCATCTGTGCTATATAATTCCCGTGGACATTCAATCTCGACGAGGGAGATAAACATGGGGAAGAAGCTAGTAGCGGTTTTCGTGACGATTGCCTGCGCATGCACGCTGTGCCTCGCGCTTGCTGGTTGCGGTGGCGGTGATCCCAAGGCGAACTTCACCGGCGCATGGGAGCTCGAGACGATCGAGGACGCCGAGCTGGGCACGGTGGACACGGCCATTCTCAAGCAGATGAACATGCCCGTTAACATGACGCTTAACGAGGACGGTTCCGCCGACTTTGTCATGTTTGGCCAGAGCATCGACGCGACCTGGACGGCCAACAGCGCAACGCAGATGACGCTCACGCTCGCGGGCGAGGGCGATGCCATCTTCACGCTTGCCGAGGGCAAACTCACGAGTGACGATGGCGAGACGACGATGATCTTCGCGAAGGCAGATCAGGCGTCATAGCTTCCGCTTTGCAAGCCACATGTGCAGGAGGGCCCGTCCGCCGGAAGGTGGACGGGCCCTCCGTATCTGGTCGCGGGTTCTAGATCGCTGATGTCCCGCGCTCGCCAGTGCGGATGCGCACGACCTCCTCGACGGCGCTCACGAAGACCTTGCCGTCGCCGACCTCTCCGGTACGCGCCGTCTCGCAGATGAGATCGACGAGGTCCTGGACTTGCTCGTCATTGACGACGAGCTCGAACTTGACCTTGGGCACCATGTTGAGCAGGACTTCCGTGCCGCGGTAGTACTCGCTCCAGCCATGTTGGTTGCCGCATCCCATGACCTGAGATATCGTCATTCCGGAGGTGTCGACCTTGAACAGCGCCTCCTTGAGCGGCTCGAGCTTTTCCGTGCGTACGATGGCAATGATTCGCTTCATCGGTCTGTCCCTCCTAATCGAGTCCAAGATATGCCGGATACGCGCTTTCGCCATGCAACGTGACATCGAGTCCAGCTGCCTCGTCGCTTTCGTTCACGCGTGCCTTGCCGCGGTACACCGTCTTGACGAGGAATCCGAGTATGAGGCCGGTGACGATGACGAAGGCCAGCGTCACGAGAATACCGAGCACCTGACTCACCAGGAGCGAGGGATCGCCCGTGTAGAGCAGGCCGCCGAAATCGGTCCAGGATAGCTCGGGCACGCAGAACAGGCCGGTGAGGATGCCGCCGATGATACCGCCGATGGAGTGGCAGCCAAAGGCGTCGAGTGCGTCGTCATAGCCGATCTTCCTCTTGAGAAACGAGATGGCGAAGTAGCAGCAGGGCGATACGATCGCGCCCATGACGATGGCGGCCCAGGGCTCGACGAAACCGGCCGCAGGCGTGATGGCGACGAGTCCGGCCACGAGGCCCGTACAGGCGCCGACCAGGGTGGGCTTGCCGACCTTCACGCGCTCGACGACGATCCAGGACAGCATGCCTGCTGCCGAGGCGGCGACGGTGTTGAGGAGCGCGAGTGCGGCGATGCCATCGGCGGCAAAGGCGCTGCCGGCGTTGAAGCCGAACCAGCCGAACCACAGCAGACCGGCACCGAGAACGACGAATGGCACGTTGTGGGGGCGGTAGCTCATGAGACCGAAGCCCCTGCGTTTGCCGATGACGAGGCAGAGCATGAGACCGGTCACGCCCGAGCTGATGTGCACGACGTCACCGCCCGCGAAGTCGAGCGCTCCGATCATGTCGCCGATGAGGCTGCCCTCGCCACCCCACACCATGTGAGCAAGGGGAGCGTAGACAAGTGGCACCCACAAGACGATGAACAGCATGAGAGCACCGAACTTCATGCGACCGGCGACGGCGCCCGTGATGATGGCCGTCGTGATCATCGCGAAGGCCATCTGAAAGCCGATGTTGATGATGGAGGGATAGGCGAGTCCCTCGGCATTCTCGCTCGTCTCGGCAAACATCTCCGTTACCGCGGAGAAGCAGCCGATCTGGTCGATGCCTCCGAAGATGGGCAGCGAACCGTCACCGCCGTAGGCAAATGACCACCCGGCTAGCACCCAGATGACGCCCACGACGCCAATGGCGCCCATGACCATCATCATCGTGTTCACCACATTCTTGCGTCTTGACAGGCCTCCGTAGAAGAACGCGAGGCCGGGTGTCATGAGGAGCACCAGCATGGTGCATACCAACATGAAAGCAGTTGTTCCCGTATCAAACATGGTTTCCCTTCCTTTCCTCTCCTCCTGACACCCCAATTTTTCGCCGAGCAATGTTTCCATCGAGTTTCTAGGGTGTTACTTTGTGTTTAACGCTGACTTGATTGTCCGATTACGAGCTTGCTCTCGCATTCGACCCGCCCCTCGCGTGATGCTGCTGCGGAACTCGCGTGCCTGCGGCACGCTCAGACAGTCCTCGCAAGACCGCATCACGCTCAATGCGGGTCTGCTCGAGATGCTCGTAATCGGACAACCTTCTCAGTTGGTATTAGAAAGGCACGAGGGAAAGATGCATGGACGCAGTCGGTGTCAATGAATTGGAGCGAGCTGGACTTGAGTTGAGGCGCGATGCGGATGGACTCGTGCTCGAAGGCGATGGCATGGTCTTACGTGCGAGCTTCGACGATATGAAGCATCGCTTGCTCCCCGGCAGGCTCAATCACGAGCTTCTCGTTCGCGCCTGCAAGGTCAAGGGCGTCTCGGCACCGGTGCTTGTCGATGCGACCGCCGGGCTTGGCCAGGACTCCCTCATGCTCGCCGCTGCTGGATTTACCGTCACGCTCTTCGAATGCAATCCCGTCATCGCGCTTTTGCTCCGAGATGCCGTCGAACGTGCCTGTTTGGATTCCGATCTTGCCGAAGCCGCCAGCCGCATGTACGTCGTGGAGGGTGACAGCATTGCGGGGTTGCGCGATCTTCCTGCGGCGCCCGACGTCATCTATCTCGACCCGATGTTTCCCGGACGCACGAAAAGCGCGGCGGTGAAGAAGAAGTTCCAGCTCCTGCATCGACTCGAGGCGCCGTGCGAGGACGAAAAGGCGCTACTTGATGCCGCGCTCGGCGCTCGTCCGCGCAAAATCGTCATTAAGCGGCCGATCAAGGGGCCATATTTGGCCGGCGTGAAGCCTAGCTATGAGTTATGCGGCAAGGCGGTGCGCTACGATTGCCTCGTCATCGCGCGCGATTCTTGACGACTCGCGCGGAGAGCGAGAGTATAATTGCCACGTTTTGACACGCACGTGAGGAGTAGTAATGAGCAGCGATTGCATTTTCTGCAAACTTGTCGCAGGAGAGGTTCCGTCCACCAAGGTGTACGAAGACGAATACGTGTACGCGTTCGACGATATCGAGCCCGAAGCTCCCGTTCACGTGCTCGTCGTTCCCAAGACGCACTACCATGAGCTTAACGACGAAGTGCCCGCAGAAGCTCTCGGTCATATCATGGCGGCAATTCCCAAGGTCGCCAAGATCAAGGGCGTTGACGAGTCGGGTTTCCGCTGCATTATCAACGTTGGCCCGGATTCTGCTCAGACCGTGCCGCATATGCACGTGCACGTCATCGGCGGTGCTAAGATGGGTCGCTCGACTTTCGAGGGTTCCTGGCGCGAATAGGCTCGCGAACGCAATCGAGTGCCTTTCGGTGGGGCACGTGGCCGCTTGGGTCGCGTGCCCCTTTGCATGCCCTCGCATCTGCGTTATCATGCGCCAAGCATGCGAGCATGGTGGTGGCGACACCCGTACGCCTCGGGGCCGCACACGCATATGCCGTGCCCCATGTGCCATAGGGCATCACGCTGCCTACGTACAGAGCTTGTATTCGAAGAGAAACGGGACTCGCATATGACGTACAAGGAAAAGCTCCAACAAGCCAACAGGGAGGCGCTCGCGGCCGTCATCGGCCTTGCTGCGACCATCGTCGTGTGGGCGCTGCTCGGATTCGGCGTCGCGCAGACGGGCATCGTCGTCTTCTCCACGCCGCTTTGGGTCATCACCGGGTGTTTCGGCACCTTCGCGTTTGCCGTCGTCTTGTCGATCGTGATGGCGAAATTCGTCATGCACGACGTCGGCCTCGAAGATGACGAGGAGGACGACAATGGAAGGTAATCCGCTCACCCTCATTCCGGTTCTCATCTTCCTGCTTGTCACGTTCGCGGTCGTCATGAGCGTTGGCAGGTTCAGGGCATTGCAGGGCGGAAACTTTGTCTTCGAATACTTCATCGGAAACCGAAGCCTCGGTGGTTTCGTCCTTGCCATGACCACCATCGCAACGTACGGATCTGTTAGCTCCTTCGTCGGTGGCCCGGGTCAGGCCTGGTCCGTGGGTTGGGGCTGGGTGTACATGTCAGCCGTCCAGGTAACCGCGCTCTTCCTGCTTTTCGGCATCCTTGGCAAGAAGCTCGCCCTCATCAGTCGCAAGATCGGGGCTGTCACCATCATCGACGTGTTGCGCGCCCGCTACAAATCGGACGCGATCGCGAACATATCGGCCGTCATCATCCTCCTGTTCTTCATGGCGATGATGGTCGCCCAGTTCGTCGGCGGCGCCAAGCTCTTCGAGTCGGTTACGGGTTATAGCTATGTCATCGGCCTGCTGATCTTCGGTATCGTCGTCATCTCGTACACGACGGTTGGCGGTTTTTGCGGCGTGGCGATAACGGATGCCATCTGCGGCGTCATGATGATCGTCGGCATCGTCATCCTCGCGGCGGGCATTCTCGTCGCCGGTGGCGGCTACGAGAACATCATGAACACGATCATGGCGGAGAATCCCGCGATGATGGACCCGTTCTCCGACGGGCATATGCCCATCGGCCTGTACGTGACGCAATGGCTGCTCGTGGGCGTGCTCACGTTCTGCCTGCCGCAATCCGTCGTGCGCTGCATGGGCTTCAGGGACGAGAAGGCCCTCAAGAACGCTATGGTCGTCGGTACGGTCATCATCGGCCTGATGATGATCTGCGTCACCTCGGTCGGCGTGCTTTCCAAGGGTGTGCTTCTCGGTTCGCTCGATGAGTACGGCAGCTCGGTGGATAACATCATTCCAATGGCGATCATGGACACCCTTCCCGCCTGGCTCGCCGGCATCGCGATTGTGGGGCCGATTGCCGCATCGATTTCCACGGTATCCTCGTTGCTCATCAGTTCGTCCTCGTCCATCATCAAGGACATGTACATGCATTACAGCGAGAAGAGGGGTAAGTCGGTCGAGGATGCGCGTATCTCGAACCTCTCTCGTATCTTCACGTACGTCGTCGGCATCATCGTGCTCGTTATCGCCATAGCCCCGCCCGATGTCATTTGGAAGATCAACATGTTCGCCTTTGGTGGTCTCGAGACCGCGTTTTGCTGGGTGTTCGTCATGGGGCTGTTCTGGAAGAAAGCGCATGCATGGGGCGCACTTGCTTCGATGTCCGGAGGTGTCCTGATCTATTGTCTGACGATGGCACTGGATTTCAAGCCCTTTGGCCTGCATCAGATCGTATTGGGTGCGAGCGTGTCGCTGCTGCTCATGCTCGTCTTCTCGTGGCTGGGCACGCGGCGTGATGCGCGGCGGGGTGTTGTCAATCAGCCCGATGGGGTTTTCTTCGTCGCCTAAGGGGCGCGTGGGCAATGCGTCTCGCCTCGACGGGGAACGCGGACAGCACGTCTTGCCTCGACGGGGAGCGCGGATAACGCGCCTCACCTCGATGGTCGCTCCCCGACAGCCCGCTTCGCGGTCCTTACGGCTCGCTCCCTTGAACCTCGGTTCGGCGCGCTATCCGCGCTTATGTTTTATTCGGGCCCGTGCTTGTAGATAGACCTCAGTTCGACGTGCTGCCACGTTGTCTACAGGCGTCGAAGCACGAGGTAGCAGTTGAGGTTATCGTTGGGGCCGTCGGCGTTGAAGCGGTCGATGAGCTGCGCCTTGTCGGCTGCGTGAGTGACGAACGCGTCGATTTCGGCATCGGTAAAGCTGTGGCAGTAGCGCAGAGCGTCGGCTTCATCCTGCCACCCGAGCAGCCAGTCGTCCTCGTCGAGTTGCAGGTCTGGATAGCGTTCGAGTGCGGTGGCGGTTGCCGTGTGCGCCTTGCGGGAAAGTCGTTCATCGTGTTCGAATTGCCAGAACGAAATGAGGACGTATCCTCCGGAAATAGTTTTATTAAGCATTATGTCTAAAAGTGTTCTTCTTGCATGAGTGCCCGGAATATGATGCATGAGTCCGAAAGCGCAGGTCAGATTGCAAAGCGGCATGTCATTTAGGTGATTGGGAAATGTGCCGTTCCATAAAGTAGATATGATGTCTAAATTAATAAAATGGACATTATGTTTATTTACTAGCAAAGCCTCGCAGGAATCGACCGCATATACGCGCAGATGCGCATGGGTCTGATTAGCAAGAAAGTCCTCGAAGCGCAACGTGCCGCAGCCGAGGTCGAGTACGGATAGCTCGGGCTTTACGAGCATGTCGGTAATTGCATCGATGCAATGCTGCCATCCGCGCCATGGACGTGTTCGCGTCTGCGCAAACGAAGTGGCGCATCGCGCATAGAAGTCGCTGGTGAGGGCGTTAAGCGTGCTTGCGGTTTTGATATCCATGGGCTGCATTGTACGGCATTCCTTCGAGGCGAGCCCGCGAGCAGCATGCCTCGCCTCGATGGTCGCTCCCCGACAGCCCGCTTCGCGGTCCTTACGGCTCGCTCCCTTAAACCTCGGCTCGACGCACTGTCCGCGGGCTTTCGCTCGCGATAGAATCGTGCATCATGTACGAAGTGCTCATCGACATACTCGACGCAGTGCGCGTTCACGGCCCGCTCGATGCCATCGAGCTCGGACAGATCCTCAATCGCCATAACAAGCGTGCGGCGACGCAAGAGCGCGCCTATTCCAAGAAGCGCGTGCTCCCGTATTACCTCAAGCTCAGGGAGGAGGATCCGGCTGCCTGGAAGGCGCTTGGTATCGACGACGAGCTCGAGCGCCAGCTCTTCGCCACGCTTCGCATGAAGCCGCGTCGCACCGCAAGCGGCGTCGCCACCATCACGGTCATCACCAAGCCCGCGCCCTGCTCGGGTAACTGCCTGTATTGTCCCAATGACGTGCGCATGCCCAAGAGCTATCTGCATCGCGAACCGGCCTGTCAGCGGGCCGAGCGTAATCACTTCGACCCCTATCTGCAGGTTGCCTCGCGCTTACGGGCCCTCGAGCAGATGGGACATGTCTGCGACAAGGTTGAGCTCATCATCCTCGGTGGCTCGTGGAGCGATTATCCGGCCGGCTACCAGATATGGTTCGTGAGCGAGCTGTTCCGCGCCCTCAACGAGGCACCCATCGAAACCGGTGCTCTCAAGGAGCGCAAGGCATGCTACCGGGAGGCGGGCATCGACGGACGTGACGAGGTGCTCGCCGAGCAGACGCGCGATATCCAGGCTTCGGTCAATGACGGTACGCTTGACTTCAACAGTGCCGTACGACAGCTCTATGGTTCGGGAAGTGCCTGGGAGAGTACTGCCTCGTGGCAGACGGCGAGCATGGCCGAGCTTTCCGAGCGGCAGCGCATCAACGAGAAGGCCGCGCATCGTGTCGTCGGGTTGGTCGTGGAGACGCGCCCCGAGACGCTCGATGCGCCGACGCTCGAACATCTGCGAGCGCTTGGGTGCACGAAGGTGCAGATTGGCGTGCAGAGCTTGCGCCCCGAGGTACTCGAGCTTAACGAGCGACACGCGAACGAAAACGACTTACGACAGGCCTTCGAGCTCCTACGCATCTTCGGTTTCAAGATCCACACGCATTTCATGGTGAACCTCCTGGGTTCCGACATTGCCGATGATGAGGCCGACTACGCGCGGTTCGTGAGCGAGGCCGCCTTCCAACCCGACGAGGTCAAGCTCTATCCGTGTGTCCTCGTCGAGGGAACGGGGCTTGTCAGGAGATACGAGATGGGGGAGTGGCGACCCTATGCGGAAGAGGACCTCGTCGAGTTGCTGGCGCGTGATGTGCTTGTGACGCCTCCGTTCACGCGCGTCTCGCGCATGATTCGTGACATCTCCGCCGTCGATATCATGGCCGGCAGCAAGAAGACGAACCTGCGCCAGCTCGTCGAGGCAAGCGACACCTTGAAGGCCGGTGACGTGCGCGAGATTCGCTTTCGCGAAATTGCGGGCGAAGAGATCGACGTCTTATCTCTCGTGCTCGACACGGTTGCCTACGAGACCACGAACACGACCGAGCACTTCTTGCAATGGGTCACGCCCGAGGGGAAGATCGCCGGTTTCCTGCGCCTGTCATTGCCGCATGAGGACTACTTGCATGCGCATGCGGAAGAACTTCCCGACGAGCTCGGATGCGCGATGATTCGCGAGGTGCACGTCTACGGGCAGGTCGCGAACTTGCATCGCAGCGATGGGAGCGTGCAGCATCTTGGGCTCGGTAGAAAGCTGGTAGAGCGTGCCTGCGAGCTCGCGCGCGAGGTTGGCTTCGGGCGCATCAACGTCATCAGCTCGATCGGGACACGCGACTACTATCGTAAGCTCGGCTTCGCGGATGGCACGCTGTACCAGACGCGGGAGCTCTAGTCGTCAAAGCCCCACATGCGGACTTCCGGCTCGAGCATAACGCCCGAGTCGGCGAAGACGGCATCCTGTACGTCGGCGATGACCTGGCGTACGTCGCGGGCGCGTGCCGTTCCCATGTTCACGACGAACCCGCAATGCTTGGTGGAGACCTGCGCACCACCGCAGGTATGACCGCGCATGCCCGCATCGTCGATGAGTTTGCCGGCGTAGTGGCCGAGGGGCCGCTTGAATGTGGAGCCGGCGCTGCCCAGCTCGAGGGGCTGCTTGGCGGCTCGTTGTTCGGCAAGGTCGTCCATGCGTGCGCGAATCTGCTTGCCATCCCAGGGGACGAGCTGAAGCGTCGCCTCGAGGATGATGTAGCCCTCGTCCGACATCATGGAATGGCGATAGCGCCAATCCGCTTCGCTTGCGGGTACGGTGACGACCTCTCCAGTCGGCGTCAGGCAGGTTACCTCGACACAGACGTGCGCGAACTCGCCATCGTAGGCACCTGCGTTCATGATGGCCGCGCCGCCAATGGTTCCGGGAATGCCGCTGGCGAATTCGTAACCGGAAAGCCCGGCTTCGCAGGCTGCCTCGGCGACTTGCTCGTTGGTCGCGCCGGCTTGCGCGATGATGCGCGTGTCCTCGACGCGGATGTCGGCAAAGTGCTCGCCCAGGCATATGCACACACCGTCCAGGCCCTCATCGGCGATGAGCAGGTCGCTGCCGCAGCCGATGACGTACCACGGAGCGTTTGCCTCGCGACACGCCTCGAGCACGGCGACGAGCTCGTCGAGCGATGCCACGGATGCGAAGAAGTCGACCGGGCCACCCACCTTGAAGGTCGTGTGGGCACTCATCGGCTCGTTTGCGTGCAGGCGTTCCTCGTCAATCGCCTTGGCGAGCAGTTGGGCCAGTGCATCTGTGTTCATGGGATGTTCCTCATCATTGTCTGATTGCCTGTACGCATGATACCCGACAATGTCACACGCATGAGCTACAATACCCGCCCACAACGACAATTGAAGCGAAGGGGTTTTCGATGATCGCAGAGTACAAGAACGACAAGGTCGCGCTTCTGAGCGCGCTCGAGCAGGCTGATGCCAACTTGCATGCCAACGTCGCCACCTACGCCGTCGTCGAGACCGAGGACCTTGCCGCTCCCTTCGAGATTTGCCTCGTGCACGAGCGTGGAGAGGAAAGCAACGCGGCGCGCCTGCTCAACGAGCGGCTTTTCGATCACGCCTTTCTCGATTTCGGGTACAAGGAGGTGCGTAGCGAGGATAACCTCGAGGGTGTCATCTACGCGCCCATCGAGGAGCTGTTTGGCAACAAGCCGTGCATTGGCGTAGCTCCGCGATCGATGTTCGATGATGATCTGTCGCGCGTGCGCATGGCACGCGGGGCCGACGAAGATGAGATGGAGGAGACCGACGATGCGATGCGCTTTCTCCACTTCCTCAGGGCCGTCGATGGTCGCGTGATTGATGGTGCACCCGCTCGCGCGCTCGTCGCCGAGGATGTCGCACAGGTATGCGGCCTTCTCTTCAGGTACGCGACGGGTGCTGGCGGTGATGCGCAGTGCGTCGTCGCCTTCCAGCGCACGCAGCGCATGTGGATTCAGCAGAAGTCGAGTTACCTGCTCTTCGACGGCGCGCAGGCCAGGCCGGAAGCCTTCTCGAGTCGTTCGCTCCGTGTGGGCACGACCTTCGACTTCGTGCTCTTCGGCGACAACGTGTTCTTCCGCAACTTGCGCGCGCTTGAGATACTGTTCAAGTTCAATCGACTCGTGAGCCAGCGCGCCAAGGACTACGCCGACACGCTCGATCCCATCGTCGCCGATTTCGAGAAGCTCGACGAGCGCATCGATGCGAGCAGGGGCGTGGCGAACAAGCTGCTCAAGATGCAGCGCGAAGGTTCGCCCGTTGCCGAGCTCTCGCCCGAGGAACTCGAGATGCGCGCCAATCGCATCGCGTATTACAGCCGCAAGCTCAAGTTCAACGAGGACGGCAAAATCATGCTCACCACCAATCGCGAGGTGAACGACTTCCTGCGCATGCTCAACGACGACTTCCTCGTCTCCCCGCTCACGCAGGCCGAATACGAGGCGCGCTCCAAGAAACCCCTCAAACGCGACGACGAATAATGAGACAAATGACCTGTCCGCTTGTCTCATGACGGTTTGCGATTGTCATAAACCAGACGAAAGCGCCCCGGCGATATTTGTCTGGTTTGCCTTGGTGACTAGGCGATTTCGACGACCCAGCCTTCGGGACCTTCGATCTCGCCGCTTTGGATGCCGGTGAGCGTCTCACGCAGCTTGGTCATGACAGGGCCGGGCTTCTCCATCCCGCTGATTTCGATGACCTCGTCGTTGTAGGTGATCTTGCCGACGGGGCTGATGACGGCTGCCGTGCCGCACAGACCGGCCTCGACGAAATCACCGGCCTCGACCTCGCTCATCTTGACGGGGCGCTCGTCGACCTTCATGCCGAGCATGTCGCGTGCGACGACCACGAGCGAACGACGCGTGATGGAAGGCAGGATGGAGTCCGTGTGGCTCTGCGGAACGACGAGCGTGCCCTCCTTGTTCACGAAGATGATGTTGGCGCCGCCAGCCTCCTCGACGTAGGTGCGGCTCTGCGAATCGAGGTAGAGGTTCTCGGCAAAGCCGTTGGCATGGGCCTCGACGTTAGCCTGGAGGCTCATCGCATAGTTGAGGCCCGCCTTGATGTTGCCTGTGCCGCGCGGCGCGGCGCGATCGTAGGCGCTCACGCAGATGTGGATGGGCACGGCACCGCCCTTGTAGTACGGACCGACGGGTGTGACGAGAATGCGGAACTGGTATTCGTCAGCTGGCTTGACGCCGATGACCTTGCCCGATGCGAACATGAAGGGGCGGATGTAGAGCGTGGCACCACTCCCGAAGGGCGGAACCCAGGCCTCGTTGGCCTTGACGACTTCCTTGACGGCTTCGATGAAGCGCTCCTTGGGGAAGGGCGGCATGCAGAGACGTTCGGCCGTCTCGTACATGCGGTCTGCGTTGAGGTCGGGACGGAAGCAGACGATCGATCCGTCTTCGGTCGTGTAGGCCTTGAGGCCCTCGAAACACTCCTGACAGTAGTGCAGGATGCCAGCGCATTCGCTTATGGTGATGCTGTGATCGGGCGTAAGCTCGCCTGCGCCCCAGGCACCGTCCTTGTACTCGCAGACGTAGCTGAAGTCAGTCTCCATGTAGCTGAAGCTCAACTCGCCCCAATCCAGGTCCTTCTTCTGCGTCACGGCAATCATCTCCATCCATCGGCCGTGTGTTCACATAGCCATTGATTCTATAGCAAATGTCCTCGCGTGCGTCCTTCTTTTGATATGCGAAACGAGGGTTTAACCTTTACTTCTCGCGGTTGTAGTTGATGAGGCACCCCGCCTTGACGATGGCGCGCTCCTCGTTCGTCATGTCCGCGATCGACAGTTCGATCTCGCGTGCACCGGCATCACCGATGACGAAGGCGCGAATCTGGGACAGGTCGCCATCGAGCGTATCGCGTATGCCCGGGACGAAAACCCAGTCGTCCACGTTGAGCAGCTCGACATCACCGGCGTACTGGAAGGGGAGCATGCCCCAGTTCATGCAGTTGCTGCGATAACGCTTGGTGGCGTAATCCTCGGTGATGTTCGCCAGCGCACCGAGTACGCGCTGACAGCTTGCCGCCTGCTCGCGTGCCGAGCCGTCACCGGGCTTACGCGCGTAGATGGTCGAGCCGATCTCGATGCTGCCCGCATCGATGCCCTCGAAGCCCGCGATGCCGTGGATGACCTCGTAGACTGCGGAAAGCTCGTCGGGTAGCTCGCCGGCCAGACGTGTCTGCTCGAAATCACGCACCTGTTTGGCACGGCGCACGTAGTCGGGATCGCGACGCGAGAGCGTAAACTCGGCAAGTCCCAGGGGATTGGAGCGATACGAGGAGGTCTCGCCGCTCGGGATGAGCTCGTCGGTCGTCGTGACTTCGTCCTCGATCTTGGAGACGATGCGCAGCAAGATGTTGTCGGCCAGCGGCTCTTGCTCGGGCCAATCCTTGATGTTGGGGCCGTAGCGCAGCTCCTGCTCGTCATTTGCCTTGCCGAATCCCCAGTACACGCGGGACTGATAGGCGCGGTCGTCGTAGTTGTAAGCGGGGATATCGCCCCAGCAGTCGAGTTCGGTCGCGCTCGTGAGCTTGCCGCCATTTGCGGCTGTTGCTGCGATCGATCGCGCGTCCATGAGGGCGACGGCGGCCATCTGGCCGTTTTGCGGTTTGGAACCCTCGCGGTTGGGGAAGTTGCGCGTCGCATGGCGTATGGACAGGGCATTGTGTGCCGGAGTGTCGCCCGCGCCAAAGCACGGGCCGCAAAATGCCGTGCGCACGATGGCACCGGCATCCATGAGGTCGGCGAGCAGCCCCTTGCGGTCGAGGTCGACGAAGACCGGCTGCGAGGACGGATATACCGAGAGATAGAACTCGTCGTATCCGGTCGAAGCACCCTTGAGCGCATGGGCTGCTTCGACGATGTTGCTGTAAGTGCCGCCGGCGCATCCGGCGATGACCCCTTGCTGGCAGGCGAGCTTGCCATCGCTCGTCACCTTGTCGAGCAGGCTGAAATGCGCGCGTCCCTCGGCGACCTTCTCGGCGGCAATTTCCGTTTCGCGCAGGATGTCCTCGAGGTTCTCGTAGAGCGCATCGATCGTGTAGGCGTTGGAAGGGTGGAAGGGCAGGGCGATCATAGGCTTGATTGTCGAGAGGTCGACCTCGACGAGTGCGTCGTAGTAGGCGACGCGGGCCGGTTTGAGCTCGCGGTAATCGTCGGCGCGCTTGTGCAGGTCGAGCCATACCTTCGTGTCGCCATCAGTTTGCCAGACGCTGCTCAGGCAGGTCGTCTCGGTCGTCATGACGTCGATGCCGTTGCGGTAGTCGGTGGGAAGCGACGCGATGCCGGGGCCGACGAACTCCATGACCTTGTTCTTCACGAAGCCGGACTTGTAGACGGCGCTCACGATGGCAAGCGCCACGTCCATCGGTCCGACACCGGGCTGGGGTGCTCCCGTGAGGTAGATCGCGACGATATCGGGATAGGCGATGTCGTAGGTGTCGCCGAGCAGCTGCTTGTCGAGTTCGCCGCCACCTTCGCCGATGGCCATTGTGCCCAGTGCTCCGTAGCGGGTATGGGAATCGCTGCCGAGGATCATCTTGCCGCAACCGGCGAAGTTCTCGCGCATGAACTGGTGGATGACGGCGATGTGCGGCGGTACGTAGATGCCGCCGTACTTCTTGGCGGCGGATAGGCCGAAGAAGTGGTCGTCGTCATTGATCGTGCCGCCCACGGCGCACAGCGAGTTATGGCAGCAGGTGAGCACATAGGGGAGGGGAAAGCGCTCCATGCCGGATGCACGCGCGGTCTGGATGATGCCGACGTAGGTGATGTCGTGGCTTGCCATCGCGTCGAATTTGATGCGCAAGTGCTCGAGGTCATCCGTGACGGTATGCGCGGAGAGGATGGAGTGGGCGATCGTGCCCTCGCGCGCATGGTCGCGCTCTGCTGGCGTGATCCCCAGCTGATCCAGACGCTGCGCCTCGTCTTCCGTGACGAGCTGCGTTCCATCGACGAGATATACGCCTTTTGCAGTGAGCTTTACCATAAATCATCCCTTCGGTATAACAAATTCGAATAATTCGACCTGCAATTCTTGCTCTGCGCTGCAGGCTCAATGGTATAGTTAACACTCGATTGTACTAAAGCGCTCTGGAATATCCTATGGAACTTGGCCAAACACTTCCCATATGGAGCATCATCCCCTTCGCGGGCATGCTGCTGTCCATCGCCATCTTCCCGCTCGTCAGGGCCGAGT
>CAUHSG010000016.1 GCA_959608885.1 uncultured Coriobacteriia bacterium
ACAAATCTCCCCTGTCCCGTTTTGTCTCATTTTCTTTCTTTGCACAGTATAGAATGAGCAGACGCGTACAACACACGAAAGGCGGACCATCCATGGCAGCATCCATCGCCCGCAAGACGGGAAAGGCCGTCGGCATCATCGTCGCGACACTCATCGTCCTCATCATCATGCTGGTCGCCTTCCTCACCGTCACGGAATACAATCCGTCTGCCACACAGGAAATCGAGATTCATGGTGTGGCCCAAGAAACGCTCGAGCTCGGGCAAAGCGTCAGCATCGTCACCTGGAACGCGGGCTACGGCGGTCTCTCCAAGCAGGCAGACTTCTTCATGGATGGCGGCGATGGTGTGCGCACCGTCTCGCATGATGGCGTCCTGGCGAACCTCGCCGGTATCGAAGACGCGCTCGCCGCCCTCGATCCCGACATTATCTTCCTCCAGGAAGTCGACCAAGACTCCGAGCGCACCTATGGCATCAACGAGCGAGCACGGCTCGCCACGGCATTCTCGCCCGAATACTCATCGACCTACGCCCTCAATTTCGACGTGGCATACGTCCCCTATCCTTTGCCACCTATCGGCGCCGTCGAAAGCGGCATCATGACGCTCTCGCGCATGCAGCCGAGCAGCGCCGAACGCGTGCAGCTCCCCTGCCCGTTCTCCTGGCCCGTGCGCCTGGGCAACCTCAAGCGCTGCCTGCTTGTCGAGCGCATCCCCCTCACAGACAGTGACACCGAGCTCGTGCTCGTAAACCTGCATCTTGAGGCCTACGACGACGGCGAGGGCAAGGCAGCGCAGACGGCGCAGCTCGCCCAGCTGCTGCAGGAGGAGCGCGCGAGGGGCAACTACGTCATCGCCGGCGGCGACTTCAACCAGAGCTTCTCGAGCGTGGACACGTCCATGTATCCGCTACAAGGCGACGACCTGTGGCAATGTGGCTACATCGACGTGAGCTCGCTGGGCGACGGTCTTGCGGCGGTGATGGACAACGCGACGCCCACCTGCCGCTCGCTCGACCGTCCCTATGATGGATCGACCAACTTCCAGTTCTACATGATCGACGGATTCATCGTCTCGGATAACGTACGCATCGACGCGCTCGAGACCATCGACGCCGGCTTCGAGTTCACCGACCACAATCCCGTGCTGCTGAACGCAACGCTGTTGTAGTGGCGAGATGAGACAGTTACTCAGGGGCGTTGTCTCATTTTCCAGCAGCGAAAAATGAGACAACGTCCCTGAGCAACTGTCTCATCACCTCACGCCAGCACGCGCAGCGCCTGGTGCTCGCAGGTGATATCGAAGCGCGTGGCGTGCAGTGGCTCACCATCAATCTGACACGGCGGCTCCTCGTCGAACTCGATAACCGCATGTCGCGCACGCGCGAATTCCATGGGCTTCATGCGCACGTGCTTGCCGTTCTTGGCGCGCATGAAGATGTAGATTGCCCGGGCGACACTTACCGGTGGGTGCGAGACGCATAGGTCAAGCATGCCATCATCGAGCTTGGCGTCCGGACAAATCTTGAACCCGCCACCATAGTACGGTCCGACTTGCACGGCAAAGGTGACGCTTGCACCCTCTATGGAGTGCCCATCCAGATTACCGCGGTAATTTCGCGACACCAGGTTATGCGTCAGCTGATCGATGCCACTCGCGAAGTACACGCCCGCATCCGAGCGCCCGGTTTCCTCGCGTCGACGTACGGTATCGAGCGCAATGGCAGCATCGAGACCGAACGAGAGCGTCTCGGCGAAATACTCGCCGTTGCACAACCCCAGGTCAACGGGATGCGGCTCGGCTTGCAGAATGGCATGAACGGATCGCTTGATGTCGAGCGGCAACCCGAGGGCACGAGCATAGTCGTTGCCCGTCCCGGCGGGCACCACCGCAAACGCGGGACGCGACTCGGGTGCAATCGCCATGAGGGCGTTCACTACCAGGTGCACGAGTCCGTCACCGCCTACGGCGATGATGGCCCGTCGATCGGCGGAGCCCTCTATGAGAGAACGCGTCTGCTCGGGAGAGCTCAGGAAAGCCGCATCCACCTCTGCCCCTGCGAGAAACGCGCCAGCCCTCCCACCGGCAATCGCCGCCTCGAATTCGCCGACGGCCCGACGCGCTGCTTGCGTACCCGTGCCATTGCCGGCGGCCGGATTGGCCACGACCAGGATCGATGCAGGTTTCTCGTCCATCGTCCCTCCCCCGTCTACTTGATGCTCAAGCCAAGTTCGTAGGCCTTCTGCAGGCCGGGGTTGCCCTCGATGGCGCCCTTCTCGTAGACGTTGTTGACGATGATCTCGCCAAGATTCTCCTGCTTGCAATAATTGGCCGCCACGCGATAGCTGCCGACGACCGAATCGCACGTCGAGACGTCCTTATCCTCGAAGCACAGCAGCAAGGCGGTGGCCGTAATGCCGAAGGGCCTGGTGACACCGCAGAACATGCGATCCTGGAAGGCGCGCAGCTGTGCGGGAAAGTTGTAGAAGTACATGGGTGTCGCGTACACGATCACGTCCGTCTCGTGCAACAGCGGATAGAACTTTTGCATATCGTCCTGCTGGACGCATTTCCCGTCGTGCGAAAAGCAGTACTCGCAGGCCATGCAACCGGAGATGTTCGCATGCCCAACCTCGATGCGCGTAACCTCGTTGCCCGCTTCGAGCGCGCCACGTTCGAACCAGTCGGCGAGAATGCTCGAGTTTCCGCCTTTGCGCGGGCTTGCATGAACGAGCAGAATGTTCTTGGACATGACGGCCTCCCGTCTCGAAACCAATCGCGGCGTTCTCAATCATCGTGATTATACGCCTAAAGCGATAAAACCCCCGCATGACCCACAGAGGAATTCGGATACCCGTCTGCCACCAAACCGTAATCTGTTTCTTTAATGAAACAATTGATGCAATAATTTGCAGATATAATGCATAGAGTTTTCCATGCATACTCAAAACATGCATGGTTTTGTTTCCACGTGAAGAGGAGAGATCATCGTGAAAATGAACAAGAAGAGGTTCGCCTCAGTCGCGGGTGTCATTGCCCTGGCCCTGGCGCTTTCCTTCGCCCTGGTCGGCTGCGGCGGCGGTAACTCGAGCAGCAGCTCCAGCGCTGACAACGGCGGTAGTCTGCGCTTCGTGACCGGCGGCGAATCCGGCACCTACTACGCCTTCGGTTCCGTTATCGCACAGCATGCGACCAACAACACCGACATCAGCATCACCGCGGCCTCGAGCGGTGGCTCGCAGGCTAACATCCAGGAGCTCGAGGACGGTACTGCCGAGCTCGGCTTCGCCCAGTCCGACGTCATGGCATACGCCTACGATGGCACCAACCTGTTCGAGGGTAAGCCCGTCACCACCTTCTCCACGCTCGGTGCGCTGTATCAGGAGCAGGTGCAGATCGTGACTTGCGACCCCAACATCAAGTCTGTCGCCGACCTCGCGGGCAAGAACGTCTCCATCGGCGCTGCCGGCTCGGGCGTGTACTTCAACGCAATCGACATCCTGGGCGCCTATGGCCTCAGCGAGAGCGACATCAACCCGACCTACCAGAGCTTCGGCGATTCCGCTGACGCCCTCAAGGACGGCAAGATCGATGCCGCCTTCATCGTCGCCGGTGCCCCCACCACGGCCATCACCGACCTGTCCACCACCAAGCAGGCCTACCTGATCTCGCTCGACCAGGCTCACATCCAGCAGCTGATCGCCGAGAACAACTTCTACTCCGAGGCCGTCATCCCCGCCGGCACCTACTCCGGCCAGGATTCTGACGTGGTGACCGTCGGTGTCGACGCTGTCATCATCGTCGACAACGCCGTGTCCGAGGAGGATGTCTACGCCCTCACGGCCGACATCTTCGACAACGCCTCGAGCCTCGTCGCGAATCACGCCAAGTACGGCGAGATCAGCCTCGAGAAGGGCGCATCTGTCGCAAGCGTTCCGTATCATCCCGGTGCCGCGAAGTACTTTGCAGAGAAGAACATCACTGTTCCCACGAAGTAGTTTTGAGGTGATGATCTTCTAGATCATCAAGCGTTTTGAGTTAAGTCGAAGCCATGACGCGAGGGGTGTGCCTGCCTTCCATCATGGCTTCGATGCGTTTTGAGGGGAAGCTATGGTCGATAGGGTCAAGAGAAGGATACAGAGGAAGAAAACCGGCGTGCCGCCTACCGCGCAGCAAGACGTCGATGTTCGCGAGACCGTCGTAGATCTCGAGCCCCATCCTGATGCCCCGGACCAAACCAAAACCGGAAGCTTCAAGGCCATTGAGGACTCCGACCTTATCGGCGAGGAAATCGAAACCGGCATCGCAACCGAAGAGGGTGCCGACATCCTCATGGACAAGGACGATGCCCCCGTCGAGAGCGACGAAGCCGAGCAGATTCTGCGCAAGTTCGACCGCGAGTCCAACACGCGTATCTGGGAGGGCGTTCCCAAGATAATCGTACGCGCCATCATGGCCATCTTCTCGGTCTACTGCATCGGCATGACGTTGTTCAGCACGGCGCTTCCCGAGGTCAGGCTCACGCTCTTCCTCGGCTGCATCGTCATCATCGGCTTCCTCGTATACCCTGCCAACAAGAAGAAGGTTCGCACCAACCATATTCCCTGGTACGACATCCTGCTCATGATCATTGGAGCGGCGTGCTTCTTCTACTTCGCGTTCAACGCACTGCCCATCATCAAGCTTGGCACGCGCATCGACGAGGTCATGGTCATCATCGGCATCGTGGGTATCCTCATCGTCGCCGAGCTTTGCCGTCGCAGTGTCGGCCTGCCCATCATCTTCGTGGTAGGAGCGCTGCTCATCTATGCGTTCTACTTCTTCATCGTTGATCGCGGCATGGACCTCATGCTCGCCCTGCGCACCGTCGTCTACCGTATGTTCTACACGACGAACGGCATCATCGGCACGCCAATCAACGTCTGCTACACCTACATCGTGCTCTTCATCATTTTCGGCGCTTTCCTCGAGCGCACGGGCATCGCCGGTTTCTTCATCTCGTTCGCCAATCGCATCGCCGGCTGGTCGAGCGGTGGCGCTGCCAAGGTCGCCGTCATCTCGAGTGCCCTATGCGGCATGGTGAGCGGCTCGTCTGTCGGCAATACGGTCACGACCGGATCGGTCACCATCCCCATGATGAAGAAAACCGGTTACCGGCCCGAATTCGCCGGCGCCGTCGAAGCCGCCTCATCGACGGGTGGCCAGATCATGCCTCCCATCATGGGTGCCGCGGCCTTCCTGATGGCCGAGTACATGGGCATCCCCTACATCGAAGTTGCCGCCAAGGCCATCATTCCCGCCCTGCTCTACTTCACGGGCATCTTCCTCGCGGTACACCTTGAGGCAAAGAAGCTCCAGCTCAAGGGAATTCCGCGTGTCGAACTTCCCAAGTGGAGCTATCTTGGCAAGAACTGCTATCTCGTCATTCCGCTCGTGCTGCTCGTCTGGCTCGTTGCCTCGGGTGCACGTACGATGGCCGTCTCGGCTGCCATTTCGATCGTCGGTGCCTTCATCATCGGCTTCATCAACTTCTTCACGAGCGGCGTGAAGGAGCGTTCCGAAGGCCAGACCGTCGGCAGTGTCTTCGTCGACTCGCTCAAGGTCGCCCTCGCGACAGGCTACGACGCGCTCATCGCGGGCGCTCGCAGTTGCGTCTCCGTGGCCGTCGCCTGCGCAATGGCCGGTCTCATCGCCGGCTGCATCACCGTCACGGGACTCGCAGGCACGCTCATCAACGCCATCGTCAACTTCGCCGGCGATGCGACGATGATCGGCCTCGTGCTCACCATGCTGTGCTGCATCATCCTCGGCATGGGTGTTCCCACCACGGCAAACTACTGCATCATGGCCTCCACCTGCGCGCCGATTCTCATCCAACTCGGCCTGCCAGCCGTGGCCGCTCATTTCTTCGTCTTCTACTTCGGCATCGTCGCCGACATCACGCCGCCCGTCGCGCTCGCGGCGTATGCGGGCAGCGCCATCGCCAAGTCAAATCCGATGAAGACGGCTTTCACGGCAAGCAAGATCGCCATCGCCGCGTTCATCGTGCCCTACATCTTCGCCTTCAACCCAATCATGTTGCTCGACGGCATGAATGCCTGGTGGGAAATCATCATCCCGATCATCACCTCGCTCGTGGGTCTGTTCGGTATCGCCGCCGGCCTCAATGGCAACCTCTTCGAACGAATACCCATGCTCCTGCGCATCGTGCTCATCGCCGGTGGTCTCGCGCTCATGATTCCGGAATCAATCACGGACATCATTGGCATCGCGATCATCATCGCCATCTTCGTCATCCAATACGGCGTGGCACGAAAGAATCGCGTGGACAAAGCCAAGCAGTCCAGGGAATAAGAGCGGTATCATTACAGCCCCCGGAACAATTCCGGGGGCTTGTTGTAAACACGCACGGAAAGTGATGAGGCACATGGCGGCGGACGCGAACAATCCGAGACTCGATGAGGAGCATGTCATCCGCAAGCTCTCGCTCGTGGGCATCGTCGGCAATGTCTTTCTATCAGCGTTCAAGTTCTTCGCGGGCATCATTGGCAACTCGAGCGCCATGGTCTCCGACGCCGTCCATTCCCTCTCGGACGTCTTCGCGACCTTCATCGCCTTCCTCGGCGTCAGGTTCGGCCGACGCGAGGCGGACGCATCCCATCCCTACGGGCACGAGCGCATCGAGAGCCTCGCTGCCATCGTGCTCGGCCTCATCCTGTTGGTGACGGGCATCGGCATTGGCTGGGTCGGGCTCGAGAAAATCCTCGCGGGCAATTACGAGAGCCTGCCCATCCCCGGCGTGATCGCACTCATCGCCGCCATCGTATCCATCGCCGTCAAGGAGGGCATGTTCTGGTATACGCGTCACTGGGCGCGCATCATTCGCTCATCGGCATTCGAGGCGGACGCCTGGCATCATCGCTCCGATGCGATGAGCTCCATTGGCGCGCTCATCGGCGTCGGCGGCTCGATGCTCGGCTATCCCGTGCTCGACCCCATCGCCAGTGTCGTCATCTGCCTGTTCATCCTCAAGCAGGGCATTTCGATCATCTACGATGCGCTGAAGAAGATGCTCGACACCTCCTGCGGCCCGCAATTCGAAGAGGACATTCGCGAGCTCGTCGATGGTGAAGACCAGATAGAGCGCATCGACGTGCTGCGCACGCGACTATTTGGCGACAAGGTCTACGTCGACATGGAAATTGCAATAGACGGATCGATGCAGCTGACGGATGCCCACGCCATCGCCGAGCGCGTCCACGACGATATCGAGCATGCCTTCCCCGAGGTCAAGCACGTCATGATTCACGTCAATCCCGCGTAGGAAAAGGTTACGACCATGCCGTACATGACAGATTACCTGGCAGAGCAGTTCGCCCCGTTCGAGAGAATGCCCTTCTGCACGCTCGACGCTACCGTGCTCTCGCAAATCGCCATGATCCACGCCAAGGACGTCATGCCACTGCTTCCCGATGACGTGAACCAGAGGGGACTGCACGCATTGCTCAGGCCTCGTACGCGCGGTGTCATCTTCTCGCAGATGCTCCAGGCCGAACACTATCCGGTCATGTTCTCCAACCTGCTCGATCCGGCGAAGGCCGCGGGCGCGTTGCTCGGTATAGCGGCCAGTCCGCGCTTTCGCGACATGACGGCACTCAACTACCACGCTGTCTTCGACACGATGCGGCAAACCCAGTTTGGCGCCATGACCTTCGTCTACAAGGACATGTTCACCTGTGTGTCTTTCCGTGGAACCGACACCTCGACCATCGGATGGCGCGAGGACTTCAACATGGCCTTCACGATGCCCGTCCCCGCACAGGATCTCGCGGTGGAATACCTCGAGACCGTCGCTAACCAGACGCACCTGCCCGAAAAACTCTATGTCGTCGGCCATTCCAAGGGCGGCAATCTTGCCGAATACGCGGCACTTCGCTGCTCGACCGACGTACAGGAGCGCATCGAATGCGTCTACAACCTCGATGGTCCCGGATTCAAGGCGGACACCTTCGCATCCGGCGATTACGCTCCGTTGGAAGGCAGGCTCGTCAAGGTCGTACCCGAGGAGTCACTTGTCGGCATCATGCTCGAATCGGAGGCGCCCGTCTTCGTCGCGATGAGCAGTGCGCGCGGCCTTGACCAGCACAGCGCGTTTACCTGGGAAATCAACGAGGAGCTTTCGGATTTCGTCTATCTGCCCAAGCTCCCCGAGGCGACGAAGGCAACCGCCAGGACGTTGCACGCGTGGCTTTCGGGATACGATGATGCCGAGCGCGAGGAAATCGTCGACGCGTTCTTCCAGGCCATCGAGGTCTCGCATGCGCAAAACCCCATCGACATCCTCAACGGAGGCGCCAGGGGACTGTCACTCATACTTGAGGCATCGCGCAAAATCGATCGTTCCACGCGCAGGATCCTCGTTTCCGCGGCGCGCTCCTTCGTCAAGGCCCTATCGGAAAACACGGACGGCTCGCTCGGCGCAGCCGCAGGTGCGATAACCGATCTGGCAAACCGTATCGCACCGAAATGAAACGCTTGCCCAGAGACGTCATCTTCCACCACGCGTAGTTCGACCATATCACCAAGTGCGCTACACTTACCAGCATCCGTTTGCCACATACCAGGAGTCGCCCGTGCTGACAAGAAACCAATTCCTCATCCTCAATGCGTTGAGGACTCATGACGCGATTACAGCGCAATCGCAAATCGCTGAGCTCGTCGGACTTTCGGTGGGAACGGTCAATTCCGTGATACGCGGCCTACGCGAACGACGCTGGGTTGAGGACAGAAGCTTCGAGCTCACGCCAGCAGGACTCGAGCAGCTCGAACCCTATCGTGTTGATAACGCCATCATCCTGGCAGCAGGCTTCTCGAGTCATTTTGCTCCTGTATCTTACGAGCGCCCCAAGGGCCTGCTCACCGTACGCGGAGAAGTTCTCATTGAGCGACAAATCAGGCAACTCCATGAAGCCGGCATCGAGGACATCACGGTCGTCGTCGGATACATGAAGGAGCTTTTCTTCTACCTGGGCGAAAAGTATGGAGTCAACATCGTCATAAACGAGAACTACGCGACACGGGACAATCACAGCTCGTTGTACCTCGTACGAGACAAGCTTGCCCGAACCTTCATCTGCTCGTCAGATAACTACTTCGCCGAAAACGTCTTCGAGCCCTACGTGTACGAGGCATATTATGCCGCCGTCTATTCCGAGGGATATACCGAGGAGTGGTGCATGGAGGTCAGGGCTCATGACGTCATAGACAAAATCACCATCGGCGGATCGGATTCCTGGTACATGCTCGGCCATGTCTTCTATGACGAAGCCTTCTCCCAGACGATGCGCATGATTCTCGAAAAGGAATACGACCTGCCCGCAACCCGCACCAAGCTTTGGGAGCACCTGTTCATCGATCACATTTCCGAGCTGCGCATGGTCATGAGACGTTATCCGGATGGGATCATATACGAGTTCGACTCGCTTGCCGACATGCATCTGTTCGATCCGACATTCATCGACAACGTCGACTCTCGCATCTTGGATAACATATCGACGGTCCTTGGTTGCGCACGAAGCGATATCAGGGATATCGATCCCATCAAACTCGGCGGTACCAATCTCTCATGCCGCTTTCGCGTGGGGGACATCTGGTACGTATATCGCCATCCCGGCGCCAATACGTCCGAGTTCATCAATCGAGAAAGTGAAGCGTTTTCGGAAAACGTTGCCCGTGACCTCGACCTCGATGCCACGTTCATCTACGAGGACCCGCAATCGGGATGGAAGCTCTCGTATTACATCGACGACTGCGAACCGTTCGACTACCACAACCCAGATCACGTGGCAAAGGCCATGGAAATGGCCCGCACGCTCCATGAGTGCGAAACGCATTCACCTTGGAGCGCCGACCTGCGCGAAAGCGTCCACAAGACCGTCGCGCTTCTCGATAAGTATGACCGTGCCTCGTTCTCCGACTTCGTGGCACTACACGAGCAGTTCGAGCACCTGTACGAGCTCGTCCAGGACGATGATGTGCTGCCATGCCTCTGCCATAATGACTTTTTCGCCACCAACTACCTTGTTCACGACGGTCGCATGGACCTCATCGACTGGGAGTACTCGGGTATGAGCGATTACGCTGCCGACCTTGGTGCGTTCATATGCTGCTGTGCGGATTATGAATACGAGGACGTCCTCGCCGTGCTGCGTTCCTACTTTGGACGTGAGCCCGATGACAGGGAGCTACGACACTGCATCTCCTATATCTCGCTTGCGGGATTTCGCTGGTATGCATGGGCCTTGTACAAGGACGTGTGCGGGGCCCCTATAGGGGAGCTGCTCTATACATGGTACCGCTATGCCAAGGAGTACGGACAGCGTGCCCTGGAGCTATACGAGGACGTGTCGGCGCAGTAGAAGCAGAAAGCGGGAACAGCCATCATACGCGCATCCTAATCGGATACGATTGGCCACTTCCTGCCGGTTTTCTCCCAGTTGTCGAAATCTCGCACGTCCCCGGTGATGGCCCACTCCTTGACAAAGGTGTAGACGTGATCATCTCCTTCGACAGAGGTCGCATCGTAATAACGCGTCCTCGGATGCGGCGGTATGTCGAACACCGACCTACCCGAGCCGAACCCTGACGTATCCGCGCCCACTGCCTCGAGAAGTGTCGCGGGCATGTCGATGTGTCCCGTCGGAACATCCGATATCCTGAGCGGAGCCGCAGCCTCACGAGGGGTCTCGGCAGGCTTTACGAGCAAAATGGGGCTCGAGGGCTTGTCGATGTCGGCCGATAAATTCCACTTGCCATGGTCAGCGGTGATGATGACGGTCGCCTGATCATAGACGCCGAGCTCCTTCATCTGGTCCAAGTACTCGGCCACAATGCGCAAGGACCCCACGCCTTGCCGATACATGTCGGTATCATCCTCGTCCACACGCTGAATATTCTCGTTCATCGTTATCGGATAGTGCATGCCATCCATATGAATGAACTTGAACTTTCCGCGCTCCTCCGGCTTGCGAGCCCTGTCAGACTTGTCCCTTTCACCTGGATTGCCCTTTTCGTGTCGCTCGCCTGGGTCGATCCTGAGGCCTTCCCTGCGCAGGCTCTCGTAATATGCGACATCGTCATTCATGTAAGGTGTCAGAGCCGGATCGCTACTTGCGGCGTCAAACGAAATGGCCGTGTTGACATCACCGGTGTAGAACCAGAACGGCGCCTTGAGAATCCATGGCATATCCCGATAGAGTGCACATTTCCACAGCTGGCTTACTGCCGTCGGAATCGAGGTCTGAAAATCGATGCGCCTCACGTTATCCGCCTTCTGAAGCAGTGGAATGAGGCCATTGACGGCCTCGGTGGTATAGACATCGACCTCGTATCCCTGCTCGCCTATCAGATCGAGCATGTTCTCCTGCGCATACCATTCGCGAATGAGGGTGTTGGAGAAAGCCGGGTCATCATGGGAAAGCGTTCTTCCCGTCAACAAACTCGACACGGCGTATCTGGATGGAATCATGTTTCCCGTCGAGTTCCGGAACCACGTGAAGCCCGTAAAGGGCGCGAGGACATCCGGATATTCCTCGGCAATCTTGTCCATGTAGTCGTTGTCAATCGTGTCGAGAACGAAAACGACCACGTTCTTCTCAGGAGACACCTCCATGAGCCCATCTCTTGTGACGAGGGGTTTTCCCGAGATCACATCGTAGCCATCTGCCGAACTCTGGGGATTGGCAAACAGGGTGAAAAGACCTATGGACTGCACCACGATCAGCACCACGCAGACAATGGCCGAGCAGCTCTTGAGAAGCGATCCTCTCCTCCACGCGAGGAAGATGGCCGCGACAAAGACCAGGAGCCAGACGAGGCTCGTGAGAAACATCATGGGTGCAAATTCTCCCCAGTTGACCGGCGTGCCATCAGCAACCGGGAGTCCCGTGTTCATGAACGCCCCCTGGATGTACATGCACAACCCGAGCGCCACGATCACGGCAAGGAGCACGTTGAAGGCGCGGCCCCGCACCAGGGAAATGCCCACAGCGAGAACGAGGGTGACTACGAGGGCAAAGATGGCAAGCGGCATCCACACGTTGCCCACGCCGAAGACGAGGCTTTCGTAACTGCTCGCGACCATCTCGAGAGGAGCGACGACGCCTATCGTGTAGACAAGGAATATGCTCGCCAGCAACGCGAGCACGAAGCGGAAGGACCAGCGTTGATTCTGGGGACGTTTGCTACCAACCAGCGCCATCTTCGTTGCGGCAAGTTCATCTGCCTCTCTGCGCGCATGCTTGCCCTGCACGCTGTCCGGATTGATACGATGAACCGGCCCCTCCTTTATCTTGCTGGCATTCTCATCGATATTGAAGCGCCGATATATGGCCTTGCTCATGCGTCGCCATGCCACGCCCAGAACAGCCGACAGCGCAACGGCGACACCCGCGAGCGCCTGAATCGTGTACGTCATGATGGACGGGTCGACGTAAGCCAACGCGAGGCGCGGGCATGCCATGACGATGACAAGAGCGAGTGCGCAGGCAAATGCAAGGTCGAGCGCGGCTAGGACGCATATGTTCCTAAGTTTCGCCATGCGCGCGCACCTCCTTTGCATCCTGGCGTTTCAAGAGCGCATCGAGTATGTACGCGCCGGCCCTCTCCGAACCAGATCCCAAATTGTAGATAAAGCCCTCGCGCACTGCGAGAATGCGCTCTTTCCACACGTCGGCATGGGTAAGCATGTCTTCGATTACGGCAGGTAGAGTGGCGAGCTCGTCAACCGACAGCGAACGACCTATCTGATCGCGCAATGTGATATCGGTCGGGTCCATTCCAAACGCCTTCCAGTCGGGATTACCCACCTTCATCGGCGTATCGATGAATATGCAAGGACGATGGGTCGCAAACGAGAACTCGCAGGGAATAGATGACCAGTCGGTGATGAGCACGTCGGAGTCGAAAATGGCATCAGAGGTCGAGAAGTCGCGCTCGAAGTACAAATCCTCCTCGGATGCTTGCCCGTAGCGCTCGAGCAGCGCCTCCCAGCGCGCACGGTAGCGCTTCGTATACTCGGGATGGGGTCTGACGATGACACGATATCCGTGACCGAGCAGGGCATCGAGCATCTCGTCGATGCAGACATCAAAAATGGACTCTTCCTGCCATGATGGGGCGATGAGCACGACAGGCCTGTCCGCGCCCTTCTCTCTGACACCCCGTCCGCTCGTGCGCTGGTCATATTCGGCAATCTGATCGTCAATCAGGGGATAGCCGCATGCAACGAGCCTTGGCTGCTTCATGCCCTGCATATCAAAATAGTGGGCGAGCTCCCGCGTCTGATGCGGACCTGCACAGAGTATCGTCTCGTAGTGGACATAGGCATGGGGGTCACCGCAGAGAAACATCGAAGTCATGTGATGGGGCATGAACACGTACTCGATGTCCTGATCGATGTAAGAGCGCTTGATATAGAAGTTGTCGAGGTCCTCGAGCGTCATGACGCAAACGTCGCATTCGAGCTTCATCATCAGGGTAATGAGACGCTTCTCGTCCACATAATACGGAATCAGACGAGGTTCTCGCTTGTGCAGCTCGAACACCTGGTCAGTTGGGTCACTTGTAACATAGTGGATGCAGACGTCGGAGTTGGCCAAGAGCCATTCGATGACACCCTTGAAATACTTGTAGAAGCCGTTTTTCTCGGAATAGAAGACGAGATGCTTGCCGATCACGTCCTTGAAACGTTCGATATCCTCGCGCTCGCGTGCGGCCAACTTGCGTTTCTCGAAAAATCCCGCATCCGACTTGGAGAGCCTGTCGAGTTTCTCGAGTTCGGCACGGGTGCTGGCCAACGCCGCATAATCGATGCTCTTCGACGGCTTGATGATCACGTTGCAGAGCAACTGGACGATGATGGAAAGCAGATTCGAGCATATCCAGTAGAAGGCCATGCCCGCAGACACCATCACGCCAAGGAAGAGCGAAAGGCAGATCGACAGCCAGTTTGTCGTATTCTTCTCGATTTTCGATTGTTCCTTTTGCAGCGGATGGATGCGATTTTGCGCTTCGCCCATAATCCAGGCGGAAAGCCCTGCGAGCACGGGCATGATCCAAGACACGCCCCCATCTTCGAGTGGCACCATCCCGAGGAATTCCGTTCCCGATGTTGCACTCGTGGCGATCGAGCGAATGACCTCGATGAGACCAAAGAGAATGAGGATCTGCACGGCGAGGGGCACGAGACTCAGCAAGGGATGGTAATGGTATTCCTTGTAGAGCTCAGTCTGCCGCTCCCCAATCGCTTCTTTGTCACCGAAGAATCTCACCTTGATGCGATTGAGGTCAGGCATGAGCTTGACCATGAGAATCGAGTTCTTCTGACACCACAGTGACAGCGGCATCAGGATTACCTTCGTGACGAGCGTGAAGAGAAAGATGGTGACCCACCAGTTACCGGTGAGCGCATAAAGCGGATTCGTAATGTACGAGAAAAGCTGGGCGAGCATTTCCAGCATCAAAATCCCCGAGACCTCATGATTCGGATAATGTCCCAAATAGTAGACATTATGAGAGGAGGGCATATCCGGAGACCAGAATGGATGGACATCTGCAAAGACGAAAGGCCCAAAGAGCCAGTTGAGAGGTTAATATTCAATTTTCTATATTGAAATTGTTTTTGAATATTGTATAGTCACAATCACGCGAAACCCGATTGCTAAGAGGATTCATGACGGCACACGCAGAGCACGAAGCGATCATACGCGACATTCTCTCCACGCACCTGATGTGCACCGAGCCCTTCGAAACAGAACGGCTCGGCGGTCTCACCAACTTCAACTACCTTGTCACGGCCGGCAACCTAGAAGTCGTCTTTCGTCTTCCCGGTGAAGGCACCGAAGACTTGGTCGACCGTACGGTCGAGTGCGCAATTACGCGCACGGCAAGCGCAATTGGCGTTGACAGCGAGCTTTTGTACTTTGACCCGGCAACGGGCGTAAAGGCCGTCAGGCTCATCGCCAACGCCGAGACCATGAGTCCCGAATCGATGCAAGTTCCGGAAAACACCGTGCTTGCAGCGCAGCTCTTGCGCAAATTGCACGACGAGGGAGCTCCCGTAGACTTCCGCTTCAACGTCTTCGAAATGATTCCCCAATACGAGCAGGCCATTCGCCAAAACGAGGAAATCGACTGGGATGGGTACGAGGAACTGCGCGCTGCGCTGTTTGCTCTTCGCAGCAGGATGGACCAAGGCGAGGTGGCTTTATGCCACTGCGATCCGCTCTGCGAGAACTTCGTGAAGGACGCGAGTACAAAACGCATGTACCTCATCGACTGGGAATACGGCGGCATGAACGATCCGCTCTGGGATGTTGCTGACGTCATCATCGAAGCCGGATTCGATCGCGAACAGCGCAACTTGTTCCAGGATAGCTACTTTGGTCGCCCCGCCACTCCAGACGAGGACGGGCGAATCAGCATCAACATCGTTCTCATCGACTTTCTCTGGGCGCTGTGGGGCAAGCAGCGCAGCTACTACGACCATTCCCTGGACGAATACGGACCCGAGCGTTTTGCTCGGGCACAGCAAAACCTCGCAGCGCTCAGCCGCTAGGCAATCGCGGGCCGCGTGCCCATAAGGAGGAGACTAGTCATGCCATACGCCTTTGGAGCAGCTCTCACCTGGGCATTTGACACCGTTATCTTGTCAATCGCGCTTTCCCATACCATATTCTCGGCGGGCGAGGCATTGCTACTCGCGTCGTTCATTAGCACCTTCCTACACGATGCGACCTCGACTGTGTTCATGTGGCTCTACATGGGCGTCAAGCGACAGCTTGCCGCCTGCTGGCGCGCGCTGCGCTCCAAGAGCGGCAAGTGGATGATCTTTGCATCGATCATGGGCGCTCCCATCGGCATGAGCGGCTACGTGATGGCCATCAACAACATCGGCCCTGCGTACACCGCCGCAATCTCGGCGTTCTTCCCCGCTGTCGGTGCGGTGCTCTCGTATTTCGTGATGAAGGAGAAGCTCAAGGTCTACCAGTGGTGCGGCCTGCTCGTCAGTCTGATCGCCATCGCTGTCTTGGGCTGGACGCCTGACAGCAGTGCTCCCGGCAACTGGGGCCTGGGCATCTTCGGCGCCCTCCTGACCGTCGTGGGATGGGGTTCCGAAGCCGTCATCATGGCTTACGGCATGAAAGAACCCGGCGTCTCGGATGAACACGCGCTGCTCATACGCCAGACGACGTCGGCTCTTTCCTACGCCCTCGTCCTGCTTCCACTCATGGGCGGTTGGGTCACCACGATCGAGGCCTTCTCGAGCGGCGCCATGCCCATCGTCGCAATTGCGGCAATCTTCGGTACGGTCTCCTACCTGTTCTATTACAAGGCTATCGTCCGCATTGGGCCCGCACGCGCCATGGCGGTCAATATCACCTACTCCGCCTGGGCCATGCCCGTGGGCTTCGTGCTACTGGGCTCCATTCCCTCGCCAATTGGCATATTCTGCGCATTCGCGATCATCATTGGTTCGATCACCTGTGCAGCCGACCTCAAGCAGCTCTTCGGCATCAAGGGAGAGCCCCAGCTCAAAATCGAGCCGGAAACCGAAACGGAAGCGGAATAGGGCCGCATCCCTTAAGGCTCACGTGCGTTCTCCCTGCTCGTACCATGGCAGGGCCATATCCAGATACTGCTTGGCATAGCGATAGTAGATGTAGAGCCATTCGCCCACGGTGTCGCCTTCGGCTTCCTTCATAAGTGACCAGACGTACCAGCACCAACCGGCAAGTGCAACGTACGCGAAGTTGTGTCGCAATTCCTCGAACGTGGGCTCCCGGTCAAAGTAGTACGCCAGCGTCTCTTGCGCTTCCTCGACCGAGAGCTCGCAGCACACGGTATACGTGCCAAAATCGCTCGCATAATCCGACATGCCCGCATATTCCCAATCAATGAGCGAAATCTCATTATCTGCCCCTATGAGAAAATTCAGAGAAAAGAAGTCGTTATGGCAAAGGCACGTGTGGCTGTCATCACCTTCGACGAACTCGTGCAGACACCGTACGCGCGCGGCCATCTCGTTATAGCCGGGAACGTCAATGGTGCCATATCGATCACGAAGCAACCTCTCGTACCGCATGGATTCTGCATAGAAATCGAACTCCCGCTCGAGCATCGCATCCGACTCATGCAAAGCGCGGGCCATTTGCATCGCACGACGGGCTTGAATGCCATCGTGCGGATCAAGCGGTCTGCTGTTGGGCATGAAGCGGGAAAGCTTCCATCCCGTTTCCGGATCACCGGTGATGAACGTATTGTCGAGGCCGAGATCCCGCGCGATATTGAGTCCGGCGAACTCGGCACGGCGGTCGACGAGGCTCTCGGTTCCCACGCCGGGATGCCGGTACACGTACTCGGCATCACCCACGCGCACATGGCATGAAAGATTCGTCAAACCCTGCTTGAGGGGATAGACATCGCAGATGTCCGTCTTCTTGCAGCCAAGCGCCCGGGCGATGTTATCGAAAGCGAGCAAATCGACGTTTTCGATAAAATGCGGATCGAATTCGCGCAGATCGTCGAGCGCATCGAACTCATGGACCATCTCGGCGGGATAGGGTCGTGCGACCATGTACAGCTCGTCGATATGGTCAATGAACAAGTTCTCCCACAGCTTGTCCTTCGTAACGGGCAAATCCCATTCGCCATGGATAATCTTGGACATATGTCGCGAAAACGGTTCGTCGAAAAACGCGTGCCCGAGCATGATCTGCGAGTCTCTGCCGCCAATAGTCGCACCCACGATGCGACCCCTACTGCCCAAATGCACGCACCACTCATCCGTCACGTCCTGCGCGTACTGCGTCGCGTAATAGGCGCCGTAAACGTGCGATTCGAAGGGATTCTCGACAAAGTAGTTGTCCGACGAACAGATGTAGGTGCGTTTGAGCCTGTCAAGCACGACCATAAGGGACGAGTGGTTATTCCTCGTCGCGTAATGTTCGTTCACGACGATATCGACGCCGAAAAGCTCCTCAAGATAGAAGAAGTGCTCCTTCTTGTAACCAACGACGACGGTAATGTCATCGATGCCAGCTTCCTTGAGCTGGCGAATCTGACGCTCGATGAGGACCTCATCGCGGACGCGCAAGAGACCCTTTGGCTTTTCGTAGGAGATCGGAGCAAAGCGCGTAGAGAGGCCGGCCGCGAGAATGATCGCGTTATCGACTCGATACGGCTCGAGCGCTGCGTTGCCCTGCTCCGTCACTTGCAAGCCTGCAGAGCCTGCCTTCTCCAGGTCTCCCCGCCCGATAAGCTGGCGCACCGCAGTATTCACCGTTCTCACGGAAAGCCCCGTATGCTCAGCAATTGAACGCTGAGACGCAAGCGGTTTCTGCGCGAGGCTTTGCAAAACGGAGAACTGGCTACATGTCAGGTCTCCTGCATTTTCCGCATCTGCTGTCATCGTGCGTCCTCCCAGATTTCGCATGTGCACTTCACCGGATAATGATGGTATCAGAGTAATATTCAATTCCATATTATTAGTTACGTAATTGAATATAAAGACGAAGGAGCGACTGTCTGCGCTGTATTTCACACAATGTGACAGGAGTCAGGCCCCTGTCATATTTTTTCGCACATTCATGCGACCGCTCAGCTCATGATTGGCCGCGCTCGCCGCTTGATAATGTGACGTATATGTAATTCGTAACACTGAAATCGCACTTATGATAACCTCAATTCGTAACACTAGGGTTGGATGAGGGGGATACACGTGAAGATGAAGAGGGTTCTGGTTACCATCCTGACATTCTGCCTCTTGGCATTCACGCTTGCGGGCTGTGCAGCGGGCACCCAGGGTAATGGCGATACGCGAGAGATTACCGACGTCTACGGACGCACGGTAACGATTCCCGCCGATGTTCAGACCTGCGCCACCGTCGGCAGCGCCGCGCGCTTCGTCGTCTATGCCGGAGGCCAGAATAAGCTCATCGCCGTAACCGAGAAAGAGAATCCCGTTTCCGCTTCCCGCCCCTATACGGTTGCCTACGAAGAGCTTTTCACGAACCTTCCCACAACATCCAACGGCAATCACCTCGTGGAGACAAGCGTGGACGGGGAGGCAATGCTCGAACTGAACCCCGATGTCATCATCTCGAGTCGCTCCGCCCAGGAATGCGATGACCTGCAGGCTCAACTCGACATCCCCGTCATCGGCATCTCCTACCAGGACCAGATATTCACCGAAGACGTGTTCAAGTCCATCGAAGTCGTTGGTGACGTGCTCGGGACCACCGATCACGCAAAGCAGGTCATCGACAAGATGAACGGCTGGCAAGCCGACCTGGACAGCCGCACCGCGAACATTCCCGATGCGGATAAGCCCACTTGCTATGCCGGTGCCGTGAACTACAAGGGCGCCAAGAGCTTTGGCGGCACCTATGCGCAGTACCCTCCCTTCACGATCGTGCATATCGATAACGTCGCCGACGAGGCCACCCAGTCCGGGTCCATCGAGGTCACGCTCGAGCAGCTCGGCGAGTGGAATCCCGACTACATGTTCCTCAATGCAGGCAACATGGAGCTGATGCAGAAGGATTACGCTTCCAACCAGACATTCTTCGACAACCTCAAGGCATTCCAGACCGGCAATCTCTACACTCAGCCCTCGTACAACATGAACGGAACCAACATCGAGATCGCCATCTGCGATGCCTACTTCAACGGCACGACCGTGTATCCGGATGCCTTTGCAGGCGTCGACTTGGAAAGCACTTACCGTGAGATCCTGGCGACTATGCTTGGCGTGGATTGCTACGATCAGCTTCACGCCGCGGGCCTCAACTTCGGAAAGATCTCCTTCTGAGCACCACGAATCTGACGTGAAGGGCACGAAGCAATGAACCCCGAGGACATGAGGACGGCACGCGCCGCACATGCGCCGTCCTCATACAGAGAGCAGTATCACGGCTACATCAGGCACAAGCGCCTGATAATCTTCCTGTTCGCCCTGCTCCTTCTCGTCCTTGTCGTCGTCTCCATCATGCTCGGCACGGCCGACCTCTCCCCTCTCGACGTGCTTGCAGCACTCATGGGTCAGGGCAGCACACATGACCTGATCGTGGTGTGGAACCTGCGCATGCCACGCGTGCTCACCGCAATCGTAGGTGGCATTGCACTCGCGCTTGCTGGCTGTGCGTTCCAGAGCGTGCTACGCAATCCGCTTGCCTCGGCAAGTACCCTGGGCATTTCCCAGGGCGCCGCCTTCGGCGCCTCGATTGCCATCATCGTCTTGGGGATGGGCTCGTCAGCCGCAGCCTACGAGGGTCTGGGGGCGAGCAACCCCTACCTCACCGTCATCTGCGCATTTGCCGGAGCCATCGCTTCGGCGCTCATCATCCTCGCGCTCTCGCGCTTTCGAGATATGACACCCGAGAGCATCGTGCTCGCAGGCGTCGCGCTATCTGCGCTCTTCACGGGCGCAACCGCCCTCATCCAGTACTTCGCGACGGACACGCAAGTCGCCGCCGTCGTGTTCTGGACCTTCGGTGACCTCGGGCGCACTTCGTATCGCGAAATCGCGATCATGGCCATCGTCACGCTGGCGGCATTCGCCTTCTTCTACTTCAACCGCTGGAACTTCAACGCCATGGAATCCGGAGAGGGCACCGCGCATGGGCTTGGACTCAACGTCAAGCGCACGCGTCTACTCAACATGATCGTCGGGGCGTTCGCCTCCTCGACGGTCATCGCATTTTGCGGAACGATCAACTTCATTGGCCTGGTCGCACCGCACATCATGCGTCGTTTCATCGGCAACGACTACCGATACCTTCTCCCCTCCTCCGCGCTTGCGGGCGCGGCCATCCTGTTGCTCTCCGACATAATCGCGCGCATAGCAGTTGCCTCCGTCGTCTTGCCAATCAGCGCGATCACGTCATTCGTGGGTGCACCCCTCTTCCTGTACCTACTCATGCGAGGAGCACATCGATGAGCCGCGCCCTTGAGCAAGCTTCCGGAACCGCTCTCGATGCCCGCGATATCGCCTATGCGTACCACGGAGCGGGACAGGTCCTCGAAAAGGTGAGCGCGCAGATTGTGCCGGGATCCTTCCTGGCCATTCTCGGCGTCAACGGCTGCGGCAAGTCGACATTGCTCTCTTGCCTTGATGACATCATCCGTCCTCAGCGCGGCACGGTCACGCTCGCCGGCAGAGACATCGCCGCCTACACGCGCGAGGAGCGAGCACGGCAAATCGCGCTCGTCGCCCAGCATTCCCATGCGCATGGTGTAACCGTCTATGACGCGCTGCTGCTCGGCAGGAAACCCTACATCAAGGCCGCACCAACTGATGAGGACTTCGCCATCGTCGACCACGTCATCGACGAGCTGGGGCTTGGGGCGCTTGCCCTGCGCTATCTCGACGAGCTCTCCGGCGGAGAGCACCAGAAGGTCGTGATTGGTCGCGCGCTTGTACAGGAAACCGATGTCCTGCTCCTCGACGAGCCCACGAACAATCTCGATATGGCAAACCAAATCGAGGTCATGGAGCTGATAAGCGAGGCAGCCCATGAGCACGGCATCGCCTGCGCAGCTGTCTTACACGATATCAACCTTGCCTTACGCTACTGTGACCGCTTTCTCATGCTAAAAGATGGGTTGGTGCGCGCAAGCGGAGGACGTGAGGTCATGACCAAGGAGACCATCGAGGAAGTCTACGGCGTCTCCATCGACCTCATTGCATACGAGGACAGTTTCCTCGTAGTGCCGAAGAAAGGTAAATGAGAAAGGACCTGTGATGAGCATTGGAAAGATTGGAGCCTACTTTGACGAGCGGGCTGCGAGCTGGAACGAGCAGGCCGAACCCGCCGGGCTCAAGCACCTCATGGTCGCACAGCTTGCCGGCGTGCACGAGGGCTCACGAGTGCTCGACGTCGGCTGTGGCACGGGCATCATGGAGCGCGCCTATCTCGAATTGGGAGCTGCATCCATCGTCGCCCTCGACCTCTCGGAAGAGATGCTTGCCTGTGCACGCACTAGCTTCGCCGATGTCGATCCCGATCGCCTCCGCTTCGAGTGCCGCGATATCCTCGACTTCACGAGTGGCGACCCCTTCGACGTTGTGGTCATCTACAACGCCTATCCGCACATCCTCGACAAGGAAGCACTCGTCAAGGCGACCGCATCCCTACTCGTACCCGGTGGAAGATTCCTCGTCGCGCACGGCATGAGCCGCACGATGCTCAATGCGCACCATGCGAACGTGCCGGCAGATGTCACGAGCGACTTGCTTCCCGCACGAGACGCCGCGCTCGATTGGCAGGGTGCGTTCGATATCGACATGATGGCGGACACGTGTTTTACCTATTTCTTCGGAGGATCAAAACGGTAATTACTCCACCGGCGCAGGGAGGGCATCCGCGCGGGCGTCTCGAACAGACCCGCGATGGGGGCGATGCGATCTTGCGAGGACTGTTTGAGCACGCGAACTATGCGTGCGAGTTCCGCAGCAGCATCGCCCCCATCGCGGGTCGGGTGTGAGAGCAAGCCCGCGCGGATGCCCTCCCTGCGCTACTTTCTCAAACGTAGCAGCACGACGACAGCAACGGCCGCCAGGGCAATCGAGAGCAGCATGGGAAACATCCACGAATCGCTCATGGGCAGCAGGTTGGTGTTCATGCCGTAGAAACTGAACACCACAGTCGGAATCGACAGCAGGAGCGTGATGGTGGTGAGCACGCCCATGGAGGCGTTGACATTGTTGCTAACGACTCCCGAAAAGGCATCCATCGCCCTGGTGATGACATCCGTGTAGATCGAGCACATCTCGGAAGCCTGCCTGTACTCGACGATCACGTCGTTGAGCAGTTCTTCATCCTCCTCGAAAAGCTCCACGAACTGTCCACCCTTGATGGCCTGGAGCGTGGGAGCGGAGCTCTTGAGTGACGTTGACATGTAAAGCAATGACTTCTCGATACCCAGCATGCTCATGAGCCCTTCGTTGTTCTGCCTCTTGCGCATCTTGCGTTCGAGGGCCATTGTCTGCTTCTCGAGCGTACGAAGCGCATCGATATAGCTTTGCGATACCTCGAGAAGGACATCGAGCAGAAAACGCGTGTGCTTGCCCGTGGCGATGGATAACTTCCTATCGCTCTTGAGCTTATCCACGATGGAGCACGGGGCATTGGTCAAAGTGACCACGACACTCGGATTCTCGATGAGGAGAATGGAAATGGGCTGGGTATCGAACTGCTCGAGATTCGGATTCGCCTTGTCATCCAAATCCTCGGCAGCGGGATAATCGACGACGACAAGTGCCTGACTGGCATCCTCGTTCTTGTCGATACGCGAGATCTCGTCGCGGTCGAGCATAGCATCGATGAAATCGTTATCTATGCCCAGGTTATCGGCAAGCCATTTGACCTCCTGGCTGTTGGGAACGCACACATTGACCCAACAACCGGATTCGACTGCATCAAGGTGTCTGAGCGTGCCATTGTCTGTCTTCAGTATCTCGATCATGACACGCTCCTTTCCCTCGCGCTTGCCTTACAGGTTCTGATTCTCGAGACCGAGGTCGTCAATCCACTGACGCACCTCATCGCTGTTCACGCCGGACGGAAAGCGCATGCCGCCCATCCACTCTCCGCCGTTCGCGAGCTCGGAGAGATGCTCGGCACTTTGCCCCATGTCAGATGACGCCGACGTGCAAAACGGGATGACGGTCTTGCCGGTGAAGTCGTTGACCTTCACGAAACTCGCAACGGGATATGCCGCCTCACCCCACCAGATGGGATAGCCGATGAGAACGGTATCGTAGGAAGCCCAGTTATCAGGCGTGTCCTGAACGAGTGCGACGTCTTGCAACGACGCATCAGCGTGCTCCTTGGAGACGCGACTATCCGGATCGTTATAGTCGAGATCCTCGCTCGTATAAGGCTGCGCGGGCTGAATGGCGAAGCTCATCGCACCGGTCTCGTTGACGATGTCCTGGACGACGGCCTCAGTATTGCCCATGGCCGAGTAGTAGACCACGAGCGTCTTGCCTGCTTCGGGGGCAGCACTCGACGATGAGGTCACCGAGTTCGTGCTAGACGATGATGTCTGCTGCCCCTCACATCCGACAATGCACAGTGCTGCACACACCACGAGCAGGGCGCTTAGCAACAGCGTGAATGTTCTTTTCATTGACCTCATCGGAACTTCTCCTTCTTGTCAGTGGCGACGACCTCCTTGACGGCAATCTCGTCGACAATACCTCCGTCAACCGGCTCGTCATCAATCCCGTCGACCACGGCGGCCTCATCAGATGCGACGACATGCGGCGCATCGGCCGTCCGGACATTCGCCGCCGAGACGGGTTTATCCATCTTGCCGATGAACCACATCGCGACGAGGAAGACCGCAAGCGCAACACCGAGAGGCAGCAACATGCTCGCCCACTCGAAGAAGTTGGGGATATAGCCCTGCGCGATCTCGAAGGCGTTGCCCGTATGGTCGTACAGGCCCGTCGAGGCAGGCAGCGGCCAGCTCGACGAGGGCTCGTTGGAGAGCGGCACATAGAGCACGGGGCTGCCGAAGGCCGAATAGAGCAGCATGAGACGATGGAAGAACATGCCGATAATAACCAGCACGCCGCCAATGAGCATATTCTTGGTCGGCTCGTTCTTGCCTCGAAGCAATACGAAGACTGCCGCCAAGGGTAATCCGAGCTCGAGCACGTAGAACAGCCAGACGCTGCCCAATGCCGCAAGCGCCCCGCCATCTGCCGCGCTCCCGCCGAAGCAGACAATCAGCAGCTCGATGACGGCGAGCACGAGATGGACGATTATGGCCACCGCAAGCAGAAAGCTCAGGTCATGCAGCGCCTCGGGCTTGAACTCGTCCTTCTTGAGCGCGCAGACAATGACCGCGATGGCAAGACCGCACACCACGGCGACGACGATGAAGTCGACGGGCATGATGAAACTATGCCACCAGACACGCGCTTCCATGAGCGCGAAGAGTAGACCCTCGACAAGCTGCAGCGCAAAGGCGCTGATAAGTCCCAGCACCATCCAGAACTTGAGCAGCTTACTCTTCCTTACCACGGCAATCACGTTGATAATCGCGATGATGATGAAGACTGATAACGCAATCATGTCCCAGGTGAGCGCTGACGTGGGATTGGGACCCGCGAGCATCGCCATGATGTGCGCCGGATGCCCCAGGTCGATCAGAATCGCCACGCCCGCGCCAATGGCACCGGCAAGCGCGATGACCTGCGCCGTCTTGACGTAGAGCATGAGGTCCTTGCGATTGGCGAGCACGATATAGGACGCGACAAACTGGCTACCGGCCCCGAAACCCACCAGAAAGGCGAAGACGGCAATCATGAGGCCCCACGCGAAGGTGTTGCTCATTCCCGATCCCACGAGCAGCCCCATCGTGAGCTGACATATCCATGCCGCACAGCCAACCGCTATGAAAACCGCGGCCAGGATTATGGGCCATTTCCGTGCCTTTTGAGTTTGCTCCGTCATGGCTACTCCCCCTCTCCACGCTTGGAAGGCAGGTAATACACCTTGGGCTCGGTACCGTGCGACTCGCCAAGGACGAGCCACTCGCGCCCGGAAAGGTACTTCGATACCTCGGACTCGGGATCCTCGATGTCACCGAAGATGCGAGCGTTTGCCGGGCAACCCGTGCAGCAAGCGGGAATGCCGCCCTGGTTGGTGTACTGCACGCAGAAGGTGCACTTCTCGACCACGCCCTCGGGACGTACCGGCGTGTAGACGAGACGCCCGTCCTGGCGGTAATCCTCCGGATATCCCCAACGATATTCGCCGTCGATGCCCTCGATGCCCTCGGGCTTGCCCCAATTGAACTGGCGCACTTCGTAGGGACATGCCGTAATGCAGTAGCGGCAGCCGATGCACTTCTCATAGTCGACAAGCACGGTACCCGTGTCATCGGTGTAGGTCGCCCCCGTCGGACACACTTGCTGACACGGAGCGTTCTCGCAGTGCTGGCAGCTGATGGGCAGAAACTCCATACGGGGCATGCCGTCCACGATCACCGATGTGCCGTATTCGGGAGCACCCGGCGCAAAGACGCGATTCCACCAGATACCCCGAGGCTCCGCGTTGTGATCCTTGCAAATGACCGCGCAGGTCCTGCATCCGATGCAGCGGTCGAGATCAATGGCCATTGCGTATCTCATTGCATGACCTCCTTACGCGCCCCGCCCTTCCTCAAAAGACGGACGTTACATGCGCACTCGTTCCATGCCATGTTCGGCGACCACACGCCCGAGAGGTAATACACCTCGTTGGTGGGGTTGATCCACGGATAGATGAGCGAGTTGTAGCTATCGCCGTCCATGTATTCGCTCCACCAGCCCTGATCGAAAATGGCCTGTCCGGGATACATGCCCGGATCGAGCACGAGGCCGCCTTGGCACTTGCCGCGCCCGTTATAGGCTTCGACCAAATCACCCGCCTCCAAGCCGCGCTCCCTGGCATCGTCAGGATTCATGAAGATCTTGGGCATGCTGTTTTGCAACTCGAGCATGAAGGGGTTGTTCACGTAGGTGGAGTGCACGCGATAGGTGCTGTTGCGCGTGATGAACGCGAGCGGATACTTGGTACGCGCCTCGGGATCGGCCTTGTACTCCGTATCCTCGAAAGCGGGCTTGTAACACGGAAGCTGTTCCCCGAGCTCGAGGAACTCGTCTTCGTCGCGATAGAACTGGATGCGTCCGGACCTGACGAACGGCGCCGTCACGTCAATCGCATTGGGGAGCGACTGACTGGGAAACGGCGTACCCTCGTGAATCTGGCTCCAGAACGGAATGCGCTTCTCGCCGGGATTGGCGTGCCAGAGCTTGCCCGGCCCCTCGCGCAGCTGCTCGGCCGTGAGCTGGTTGACATAAGGGCCGCCGTTGGCCAGAAGCGTACGCAGCACCTCATCAGCGACTTGCTCGGCCTGCGACTCGTCGAAGACCGGCCATTGGTCCGCATACGAGGGATCGATATGCGTGGCGAGCTCCTTGCAGATCCATATCTCGGGCCGTGCCTCGCCTGGCGGATCGACCATCTGCTGTTGGAGCTGTACCCAGGGATGCAGCGGCGTCGTGGTGAGCTCGAGCTTCTCGTACCAGCTGGGTGCCGGTAGGGCCACGTCGCTCATATCGACGGTGGTAGTGCGCTGGAAGTCGAGCGTGACAAGGCATTCGAGTTCGCCACTCTCCTTCGCGCTTCGCAGCCAGTTGGCCACGTTGTGCTGATCCATCGGATTGCCCCAGCCCACGACGAGCGCCTTGAGGCCATTGGGGGGAAACGCGTTTTGCTGCATCGTCTCGGTGCGTCCGGTGACGGCGTACTGGAAGGACATGGAGTGCTTGTTCATGCGCAGCGGATTGAACCACGACGCTGGAATGAAGCGCGTCTTGTACTGACCGACGTAGGTCGAGATGCCACCGCCGAGTTGACCGATATTGCCCGTAAGTGCCGCGATGAGCGCGAGCGAGCGTCCCTTGAGATCGCCGTGGTACCACTGCGTGCCCGCACCGCCGAAGATGATATGCATCGGCTTGATGGTGGCGCACTCGTACGCGATACGCTCGATGGTCTCGACAGGAATGCTCGTGGTGTCACTCGCCCATGACGCCGTCTTGCCCACGAGGCTTTCGCGCAGCAGCCTGAAGCCGCTCTTGGCATGCACGGTCGTGCCGTCCTTGAGCCGTATGTCGCCCGTGTACTCGAGCGTGCAGTCCTCCATACCGCCCAGCCGCTCGGGATTGACCGCGAAGGGAGCACCCGCGGCGCTGACGGCCACGTAGGTACTGCGATATGCCGGCGCTGGAAACGCCGAGAGCCCGGCCACGTTGGCAGCCTCGATGCGCTTGCCTGTAGCCGTATCCACGAGCAGCGGCATGTCGGTGAAGTTCTTGCAGAACGCCTCGTCGTAGAGGCCATCGTCGATGATGATCTTGGCGACTGCTAGCGCGAAAGCCGCATCGGTGTCGGGCTTGAGACGCACCCACTCGGTCGACTTCTCGGACGTGGCCGAGTAGTTAGGATCGAAGTTAACGACCTTGCCGCCATTTTCGCGCGAGATGTTGAGAAAGTGCGCATCGGGAAGGCGCGTGACCATAACGTTCGAACCGAAGATCATCGTGTACTTGGAGTCTTCCCAACAATACGATTCGAGTTCCTCGCTCTGCACGCCGAAGGTTTCGGGCCAGAACATCGGAAGGTCGCCGTTCATCTCGTAACAGCCGATGGCCGACCACCCCATCATGTTGGATAGGCGGATGATCGAGCCCTTCTGGATGTGGCCGGTGCCTTGCACCTGCCATATCACGCCCACGGACTCCGGCCCGTACTTGTCCATGACGGCGCGAAGCTTGGCGGCAGCCGCGTCGAGTGCCGTGTCCCAGTCGGTCTCCTCCATCTTGCCCGTATCGTCGTTCTTGACAAGCGGCGTCGTGAGCCGATGCGGGCCGTAAAGCATGGTGTTGATGGACAGGCCCTTGAGGCATCCACGCGGATTGTATTGCTCGAACGGGTAGTCAGATGCCTGCGAAATCATCTTGATCTGGCCCTCGTGGACGAATCCCTTGAGGCCGCACGCTCCCGTGCAGTTGGGCGAACAGGTGGTCCTCACCCATTCACCAGCGGGATCGACGTTTTCGGCAAGCGCCTTTGCCGCGGGCACGACAGCGTTCACGCCCAGACACGCAGCCGTCGCAGTGACTGCCGTACCGGCCAAAAACGACCGCCGGCTCAGATTCCTCTCGTTCATGTGTCCCTCCTCGCTCAGTCTGGCTGGCTGAATTTGCGATGTGCAGACGGTGCTAGACGAGCACCTTCTCGCTCTCGGTGATCTCGCGCAGCTTGCGATCCATCTCCTCATCGCGCTCGACGATACTGCGCGGATCACGCTCCTCGTCAAAGGCGCTGCGAACGATGCGACCGTCGCGCTCGAACTTCCTGAGATCCGATGCGGCTTGCCCCAAATCGCTGCGATGACGCTCGGAAGCACGCTCGTCGTTCTCGTCGGTCCAGATGCGCTCGGCAACCGGTGCCCACCTCTGCGCCATGTGACGCGTCTTGGCAGTAAGCTCGTAAACCGTCTCCTCCTCGACAAGATCCGTCGAATGCGCGCCCGAGTCCTCGACGAGCTTCTCGATGCATTCGGGATTCTCGAGCATCGGGCAGGGACGCAGATGATTGTCGTTGAAGGGCTGGCCATGATAGTAGCCCATGAACAACGGCGAACGCAGCGCATCGAGCAGGCTCACGTCATGGATGTTGACGTTGGAGTAGTGAATGAACACGCAGGGCTCCACGTCTCCATTGGCATTGATGTGCAAATAGCGCCTGCCGCCGGCAATGCATCCACCGACGAACTCGCCATCGTTCTGAAAGTCGAGGGTCAGAAGCGGTTTCTCGTGACGCATTCTATGATTGAATTCGTAGAGCATCTCGCGCTGTTCGGGCGTGGGCATGAGCTCGGCAGGCGAGTCCTTGCCAACGGGCATGTAGGTAAAGATCCAGGCGAAGAAGACGCCCTTGCCGATGAGCCAGTCGTAATACTCCTCGGTGCAGACCGCCTCGGCGTTTTGACTCGTATAGCAAATCGAGACGCCGAAGGGCACGCCACGCGCTTTGAGCAGGTCCATGGCCTTGTCGATCTTCTGGTAGACCCCCTCGCCACGACGGGCATCGGTGGTCTGCTCGCTGCCCTCTGCCGAGATGATCGGCACGAAGTTCTTCACACGGGCGACCTCCTCGACGAACTCCTGGTCGATGAGCGTGGCGTTGGTGAAGCAGAGAAAAGCGGAATCCGGGTGCGCCTCGCAGAGCTTGATGAGGTCGGCCTTGCGCACGAGCGGCTCACCGCCCGTGTAGATGAAGACGTGCGTCCCGAGCTCGTTTGCCTGGTTGATGATAGAGTCGATGTCGTCATAGCTCAGGTTGAGCTTATGGCCGTACTCCGCCGCCCAGCAACCCGTGCAATGCAGGTTGCAGGCGCTCGTGGGGTCGAGCAGCACGGCCCAGGGGATGTTGCACTGGTATTTCTCGCGTGCTTTCTCCTGCTTGTCCCAGGCAACAAGGTTTGCCTCGGTCAAGAAGCACTTGAGCAAACCCGTGGCGACATCCGGGTCAAGATCGGCAACGCGGCAGATGAGCTGATACCAGTTGTTGCGCTCCTCGATTGCCTTGTTGAAGGCCTTGCGTTGTGACGGAAAGAGTGCGTCGGGAAGCATCTTGTTGACGGTGGCCATCATGCTCTCGATGCGCGGGACGGGATCTTCCATAAAGTAATCGATGGCCTTGTTGGCCGCCGTCCGCTTGGCAAATTCCATTGGTCTCATAGTGCTCCTCCTACCGTGCTTCCTGTAGTAAGCTGCATTCTTTGATGACTTCCTCGACGTGCTGGGTATCCGCCCCCATCGACATGGCAAAGGGAACGAAGGCAAGGCGCATGACATATTCGGGCGTGATGGACCGTCTTTCGAGCGAGGCGATGGAGAGAAGGCCGTATGCCCCATTGAGCGCAACGACGAGAGAATCGCCCACGGCGCGTTGATCGAAACTATCCGGCAAGCGCTCGATGAGCCAGTCACGCTCGCGCATGACCAGACCCTCGATGAATGTTCGGAAGCTCAGGAGATCCCGAATGAGCGGAGAGCCCTTCTCGTCTGCGAGAAGCTTGCCGAAGTGGATGAAGAGCATCATGCATAACGTCTGCATGATGTCGGCATGAGGTGGAGAGAGTTTGCACGCCATCTCGCGCACCCAATCGAAATGTTTGTCCAGGAAAAGGGCGAGGAGCATCTCCTTGCGAGGATAGTAGTGCTGGACGACGGACTTGCTCGTATCGCAGGCGTCGGCAATGTCCTGATAGGACGTGGCAATGTAGCCCTTCTCGCCAAACAGCCTCATGGCCGCGGCGTAGAGGCGTGCACGCTCCTCATCGTTCCTTGGTGCCGCCATGCTTCCTCCCCAGATGCGTAAGATGCAGGAGAAAATACCTCTATTGCGATACGCGTATATCCTACGCGTACAATCTACTCCACTGGAGATAGAAGTCAACAGCATATTCTTTTGTTTTTGAAAAGTTTTTTGACGCGAACGGGACTATTTTTCTGGTGAACGATGTATTTCTGCATTATCCGAAGTGTCAGCGGCTACTTCAGCATGGCGAGCGGCAACTTGTCTATGCACTTCGGCAAGAAGTCCATGCCCGTAATAGCCGTAGTCCCGATTGCCCACGAGAGCGCAGATGACACCAATGACCAGAAAAGGAGCTATGCTCCAGCCGAAAACTTCGCAACCGAGAAAAAACCCGGCGATGGGACAGCGCGACATGCCCACGTAAAAGGTGATGACACCCAGCGCGCTCGCGAAGGCGGCATCGATGCCGATGAGCTGACCGACCGAACAACCTGTCAAGCCGCCAATGGCAAGCGTGGGCATAATCTCGCCACCTTTGAGGCCAAAGGCAAGCGCCATGAAGACGAAACCCATCTTGATGACGAAGTCATACGTGCCAATCGAGCCCGCAAGTGCGTCCTTGAGCAGGTTCATGCCCGAACCTTCGAAGTCATAAAGGCCGAAGGCGTAGACAAAGCAGACGATGACGAGACTCGAGGTAATGACCGTAATGTAGGGTTTGTTAAAGTGACCCTTGAGGAATCTGCGCGTAAAGCGCAAGGCACGACCGAAGACGCCGCCGAGAATGCCGCAGACTATGCCGACGATACCGGTATAGAGCGCAAGTTCGGGCGTGATACTCAAGATGGCGACGTGAGGAATGATGTCGCCGATGCCAAAGGGATATGCGATGGAAGCGGCAATGAAGGCGGAGACGATCATCGCGATGAATCGCGGAAGACTGAGATTCCTGAATCGCGTGAGCTCGAGTACCATGAACACGGCACCCAGTGGCGCGAAGAACAGAGCCGAAAACGTCGCGCTCATGCCCATGAGCGCTGCATATCCGTAAAGTTCCCTATCCTGTTTGTCGACGAAGCAGTTCTTGAGCTTGAACGCCCTGCCAAGCGTCTCGCTTACTGACGCACCCGCCTGAAAGGCACTTGATTCCTTACCAACGGCACCACCGCCCAAGATGGTGAGGCAGGTGCCGATGATAATGCCCGGCGCAAGTGTGGGCGAGACCATGTCGTTTTTGCGCATTTGGTCGACGAGAGTGTCAGTCGAATAATCATAGGGCAGCTTGAATACCCGGTAGAGCAGGAGTGAGAGAACGCCAAGAAGCGGCAGGAAGAAGAGCGTCCAAGCGTAGGTCTGATTAATGTGGTAGGCGAAGTTGACGCACAGGCACAGGAGAATCGAAGTAAAAGCGGACACGACGCCAACGCAGACGATGAAGACGACATGCTTCAGAAGCTCTATCTTGTCGATCTTGCGCAGCATGCCATTCACCTCCTTCAGGCACCTTCCATGATACGCTTGCGCGGGTTATTTTTCGTGCAGACTATTCGCACTTTCTCATAAAGTTGCGTTTCTTACATCTGCGTAAGAAAGCGTGACACGACGCCATGCCCGGACATATGCGGCTACAATGGGCAGTACGGCCCAAGCGAACGGAGCATGACCATGCCCACCGTGTACATCGTCGAAGACGACATCACCTTGCGTGACGAGCTTGCGCATCTGCTCGAGCTCGACGGCTATGATCCGCGCGTTTGCACCGACTTTACCAACGCAGCCGCTGACGTCCTAAGCGCGAATCCCGACTGCGTCGTCCTCGACCTCGGATTACCGGGGGCAGACGGACAGTCGATATGTCGCGATATACGCAAGCATAGCGAAGTGCCCATCATCGTCCTCACGGCAAAAAGCGACGAGTTCACCGAAGTCATGTCACTCAACCTAGGCGCGCACGATTTCGTCGCCAAGCCATACCGTCCCGCGGTGCTCCTTGCGCGCATCGCCTCGCTCATCAAACGTCACACGACGGCGTCGGCCGAGTCCAGCATCATCACGCACGGCGAGGTCACACTCGACCTGGGCACTTCCGAAGTGCGCTATCGGGGAAAGTCAGCCGAGCTGACGAGAAACGAGCAGCGCATTCTTGCCTTGCTCATGCGCAATGTCGGTACCATCATCTCACGTCAGGAGATCATGTGCGACCTGTGGGAATCCGATGCCTTCGTCGATGACAACACGCTCACGGTTAACATAAATCGCCTGCGCAAGACGCTTGCAAGCATCGGAATCGCAGATGGCTTCCTGCAAACACGTCGCTCGCTCGGATACGTGGTCGTGGCATGAGCAATCCCTCGGACATGTCAGACGCGCCGCGATTTACGATCGGGGCCTTTCTACGTGACAAGATGCTAACCCTCGTATTCACCTGCGCCGTCGTTCTCTTCATCTCCTTCATGCTCGTCGTGCTCGGTACCGTTGTCGATGCGGTCGTGCTTATCGGCCTCACGCTCGTCATCGCCGTTATCCTGGCACTCGCCGTGGAATACAGACGCCGCGTTCGCTTCTGGAAGAGCGTTACCGACGCAACGGAGGCACTTGACCGAACGAAACATTTCGCCGACCTCGTCCATGAGCCCACCTTCGTCGAAGGAATGATCGCGCTCGAGACGGTCCGGGCAATCGCCGAGCAGGCGGCGCGGGAGAACGGAGAGCTTGAGACGCAGAGCTATGATCGCGCACAATATACGGAGCTTTGGGTGCACGAGGTAAAGACCCCGCTTGCCGCAGCGCGCCTTCTGCTCGACAAGATGCACGGCGAGGATGCGGGCAAGCTCAAACTCGAGCTCGAGCGCGTCGAAAACCTCGTCGAACAGGCGCTCTTTACCGCACGTTCCGACACGCTCGTGAACGACTACCTCATACGGGAAATCGCGCTCGCGAGCGCGGTGGGCGAGGCCTGCAAGGCGAATATGCGCTATCTAACGTCATGTGGCGTCTCAGTCGACATTCGCATCGATCCGCAAGTCACCGTTGTGGCCGACAAGACGTGGCTTGCCTTCATACTCACGCAAATCATCGTCAACGCGGCAAAATACGATGCCACCACCATAGTCTTCGAGTCACGTGAGGAAGGTGCGGAAGGCCCGCACGCATGCACGACACTCGAGATGCGCGACGACGGCTGCGGTATCCCGGCAGCCGATGTGCCACGTGTCTTCGACCGCGGCTTCACGGGAGAAGTGGGGCGCGCGCACGGCTCGGCGACCGGCATGGGGCTCTTCCTCGTCGCCCGCATGTGCACGCAGATGGGGCTCGGCATCATGCTCGCGAGCGAGGAGGGGACGGGGACACGCGTGCAAATCAGCTTTCCCCACGACCGCCGTCGCATGCACATGTCGTTATGACGAAGGCCGTGCTGTAGTTTGGTCGGCAGCGCACTCGTCGGGCGAAGCCCCGATTGCAGAAGCGACGAAAACGCGAGGCGATTTTGCGAGGACTGTTTGAGCGCGCTGGCCTTGCGCGCGAGTTCCGCAGCAGCCGAGCGTTTTCGCCGCTTCGGTTGCAATCGACTGGCAAGCCCGACGAGTGCGCTGCCAGCTTCTCACCCTTACGAACTTGTAAGTCACGGGTAAGCCGCTTCGATGGCAACCGTAAGCTCCACGCATCACCATGGATAATGCCCGGTAATCCATACGAAAGGTTAGTCCCATGAAGGCATCAAAGGTATTATCAACGGTAACGAAGGGCGTGGGGGCCGTTACGCTCGTGGCGGTGGCACTCGTCGCCGGCATGCTCGCCTACGCATCGGTCAAAGTACCGCGCACGGGAAGGGGAATCCATGTCTGAGGTCATCGCAACGCCGCCCGCCAGTGTGACGGGATCGTCTCGCTCCGCATCCTCCCCCATCCTCTGCGTGCGCAACATCGAGAAGGTGTTCGGCGGCCGCCAGAACCTCATGTACGCCCTTGCCGGCGTGAGCTTCGACGTCGCACGCGGCGAATTCGTCGCCATCATGGGGCCATCGGGTTCGGGTAAGACGACGCTGCTCAACTGCATCTCCACCATCGATCGGCCCTCCGCGGGTCGCATACTCATCAATGGCAGCGACATCACCACCATGTCGAAGAACAAGCTCAGCGCCTTTCGCCGCGACGAGCTTGGCTTCATCTTCCAGGACTCCAACCTGCTCGACACGCTGACCGGCATGGAGAACATCGCACTTGCCCTTACCATCAAGGGCACACGTCCCGCGAACATCACAACGCGCATCAACGACATTGCGCGCACGCTCAACGTCACCGAGTCGCTCAAGCAGTATCCCGGCCAGATGTCCGGCGGCCAGAAGCAACGCGTCGCCGCGGCGCGCGCAATCGTAGCTGACCCCTCCCTCATCCTTGCCGACGAGCCCACCGGCGCGCTCGACTCACGCAACGCGACGATCATGCTCGAAACCCTCGAGATGCTCAACAAGTCCCTGAACGCGACGATTCTCATGGTCACCCATGACGCCTATGCCGCGTCGTTCTCCGACCGCGTGCTCTTCCTCTCGGACGGCAAACTCTTCAATGAGATTCGCCAGGGATCACTCACGCGCGAGGAATACTTCGCCCGCATCATGGAGGTCGTGACCTTCCTCGGCGGGGAGGCCTACCATGCTGCTTAAACTCGCCGTGCGTAACATGCGGCGATCGCTTCGTGACTATGCCATCTACTTTGTCACCCTGCTCATTGCCGTTACCGTGTTCTATGCGTTCAATTCCGTGGGCGACCAGCAGGTCATGCATGACATCGCCGCATCCGGTCGCGCGGACATCATCGAATTCACCGGCTACATGATGAACATCTTTTCCGTCATCGTCGCCTTCGTGCTGGGATTTCTGGTCATCTACGCAAACCAGCTCCTTATCACACGACGCAAGCGAGAATTCGGCATCTACCTCGTACTCGGTATGAAGCCAGGACAGGTATCGCGCATCCTGCTGTACGAGACAGTCTTCATCGGCCTGGGGTCGCTCGTTCTCGGACTTGGCCTTGGCGTCCTCATCTCGCAGTTGCTTTCGTTTGCCACAGCGGCACTCTTTGGCATCGCCATGCCGCAATACCAGTTCAGCTTCTCGCCAGGAGCCTGCATCGCGACACTTGCCTGCTTCATCGCCATCTTCGTCGTCGTCGCCATCTTCAACGTCATCACCGTACGACGCTGCAAGCTCATCGACCTCATCGGCGCAAAGGCGAAACGCCAGAAGATCGTCATCCGCAACCCCTGGGTATGCCTCACGATCTTCGTCATCTCGCTGGTCCTCATCGGCCTTGCCTACTGGCAGCTTGACGTCAACGGCATGACGCTCATGTTTGATGCCGAATTCCAGCGCGCGACCGTCCTCATGCTGGTGGGCTCGCTGCTGTTCTTCTTCTCGCTTTCCGGCTTTGCCATCGCCGTGCTCACGCGCCTACGCGGCGTTTACCTCAAGCGCCTGCGTCCCTTCACCACGCGTCAGGTCGCCTCGAAGTTCAACACTTCGTTCGTCTCCATCTGGGTGGTGTGCGTCCTGCTTTTCTTCGCCATCACCACCTTTGCCACGGGTCTTGCCCTCGTCGACGCCTTCACCGGCGACATTGACGAGGCGAATCCCTATGACGCGAGCATCATCGCGTATAGCGAGGTGACCTCCTACGAGAACGGCAAGAGGGTCACGAAGGCCGTCGAGGACGACATCACCCAGACAAGCGCGTATTTGCAGCAGCATGTCGCCGATTGGGACAAGACCGTCGCTCGCTCGGCGCAGCTCGAGCTCTACGGATTGCCTACCATGACCTATGGCGAGCTCATGGACACCGTCGATGCGCACCTCTCGAATGCCACGAGCAGCGGCAACGTGGCCAAGACGGATGTACAGGTCGTCGGGCTCACGCAGTTCAACGATGCGCTCGCCCTCGACGGCAAGAATCCCGTGGCACTGGCAAATGGCGAGTACCTCGTCACCAACAACATGCCGGCATCCGAGAACATCGTCAATGCCATCGTCGGCAAGTCCATGCCGCTTCCCACACCGGCGGGCGAACTCAGGCCCGTCAATCACGTGGAGAAGGTCCAGCTCAACGACTTCAACATGCTCAGCAACGCAGTCACCATGGTGGTTCCCGACGAGATCATCGACACGCTGACCAAGACAGAAACACCCGCATCGGTGATCGTGAACATCATGTACGCGCCCGGTGTGGATGCCGAGAGCCTGCCGTTCGAGGAGATCGTCGAAAATGAGGATGTTCCGGGCATGACGAACGTGCTCACGCGCGCGCAGATGGTGGGACAGGCAAGTGGACTGAAGGTCATGGTCACCTATCTCGCGATCTACATCGGCCTCGTGCTGCTCGTCGCAACCGCTGCCGTGCTCGCGATCCAGCTGCTCTCGCTCACCATCGATTCGCTCGGCCGCTATCGCCTGCTATCGAAGCTCGGATGCGACACGTCCATGCTCACCCGCTCGCTCTTCGAGCAGGTCGTGATCTACTTCATCGCGCCGCTGGCCCTGGCCGTCTGCCATTCGGCATGCGCTATCGCCGTTCTCTCCGAATCGCTTTTCGCGGCACTCGGGCGCGATCTGCTCCCCTCCATCGTCATGGCAGCGTGTCTCGTCGTCGCCATATACGGTGGCTACATGCTCATCACCTACCTGACCAGCAGAGCAAGCGTCAGACAAGCGGTCTCGTAGCCATCTGAGACAAATGGACAGGTCATTTGTCTCATTATCAACAGGCACGAGCAAAAAAGGGAGCCGGCATCAGTTCTAATGCCGGCTCCCCAGAATGAGGGGGAATGAGACCCCCGAACTGTTGGTTTCCTACTCGCGCTTCACATACGTGATAGCCTCGATCTCCATATCAACCTTGGCGGGATCGGGAAGTATGGGCCTTTCGGCGTACTCGACCATCTCGGCAATCTCGACGGGCGTGGCACCCTTGGGCTCGGTCTCGAGCAGGTACTCGACAGGAGCGCGGCGGGCCATGGCCTCCTTGTACTCCTTGGTACCAACCCAGATCTCATGCTTATACGGATTGACGCCGAGCTTCTTGGAGCGGTAAATGACGTAACTGAGAGCCGCGATATTGGCGATGAGCGCGATGGAGGCGACCACGGTATTGACCGCCGGGTCGTTCACGGACTGCACCGCAAAGATGGAGTCGTTGGCGAACATCGGCACCATCTGCGCGAACATGCACCAAATGGCCAGCGTGAACGCGCGGTTCTGGATCCATCCACCCTTGTTCCAGATGAGGCCCGCGATGGTCGGCGCGACAAGCAGCGCGATACCGCAGTACCAGGAATGGGTGGGCAGGCAGTTGTAGGTGTAGCAGAAGTTCCACAAATCGTAGGAAATGATGAAGACCCACGTCATGTCGGGCCACAGCATGTCCTGGCGCTTCTTGGAGATGTAGATGCCGAACCAACCGGTCATGCACAGGATGTTGAGCAGACCGGCACAGCCGTTGAGCACGTTGAAGATGCCGCCGTTGAGCAAGACGCCCTCGTCGGTGACGAAACTCGAATCCCAGGCGACAATCGCGCTCTCAAAGTCGCTCGCGACCGCGATCAGGATGTTGATTGCCACGATCACGAACGGAAACACCTTGAACCAGTGGGAGCGCCCCACTTTGGTCCACGAGTACTTGAGCATCATGAAGCCGATGCAGCCGGCCGTCGCGGCGTACACCTTCGCGTAGTGGAACCAACCGCCCATGGATGTGTACGTGGGGTTGTTGAGCGCCCATTCGGCACCCATGGCGGCACCGACCTCGACGGCAATGCAGTAGATGGTCATGAAGCCGCAAACGCCAAAGAAGAAGAATATTCCTCCGGCCTTCCAGCGGCGAGCCACCTCGTTGAGCAGGATGAGTGCGATAAGCACCATGAAAAGTCCTGACCATTGAAAGGCGGCATTAGGACCGTAAACGTCAAACAACATTTCAATCCCTCCTTTACCTTGGTCTCCCTTTACAGGCTTTTCGGCAACCATCCCGGCCAGGAAGTGTTTTCATCACGAACACATGATCGTCGAAGTCCACTTGCCAACAATTTGATACCGTTCACAGATTTCTCTTGACATCGTACAAAATACTACCGTTTGTTGTGAATTACAAGCCGTTTGCCGGATTTTTATTCACGGAAAAGATAGCGTTGGCAAACAAAGCGGGGCCGGCGATGATCGCCGGCCCCGTCAAGACCAGGTAAATACGCAGGGCGCTTACACTATTCCACAACCTGCACGCCGCCACCGGAATCATCCGGCTCGCAGGTGCAAGTCGTATCCTGCGTCCACCAGATGGTCTTGGGCATACCGGGAATGTTCTGCGCGCAGAAGACGGGATTCACACCCTGCTTGCGCTGTGCCGTATAGTCGTCAAGCGCCTTGATTGCCCATTTGCCCAGAAGCAAGATGGCAATAAGGTTGATGATGGCCATGAAGCCCATGAAAATGTCGGCAAGATTCCACGCGAGGCTGAAGTTGTTCACCGCGCCAAAGAAGATGGCAGCCAGGCAGAACAGGCGAAATACCAGCAACACGGTCTTGTTGTCCTTGATGAACAGGATATTGCCCTCGGCATAGAAGTAATTGCCCACGAGGGACGAGAACGCGAACAGAATGATGCACGCGGTCATGAAGTGAATGCCGATGGGGCCAATCGAATTTGCCATTGCCATCTGCACGAAGTCGATGCCATTGAAGCTGTCGGAAGCCACGAGTGCCGCAACGGTATCGGGTTGCTGTACGCAGAAGATGAGCATCATGAGCGCCGAGCAGGTGCAAATGACAAGCGTGTCGATGTAGACGGAGAGGCTCTGCACGAGTCCCTGCTTCACGGGATGCGACACGTCGGCGGTGGCCGCCGCGTTGGGTGCCGATCCCATGCCCGCTTCGTTCGAGAAGAGCCCTCGCTTGATACCCCACATGATCATCGACCCGGTAAATCCACCGGCGAGCGACGTGAAGTCAAACGCCTGGCCAAAGACAAGTCCGAGCGCAGCGGGGACATCGCCCAAATTGGAGACGCATGTCCAGATGGCAATGAGAATGTACGCCCCCGCCATGATGGGAACGATCCAGGAGGTGATGATCGAGATGCGATGTATGCCGCCGAAGATCACGACGGCGACCGCCACGACGACGAACAGGCCAATGATGGCGTTGACGACGGTCTCATGGCCCTCGATAACGTAATAGTCGATAGCCGAGGCCATGTTGTAGGTCTGCAGTCCGTTGAAACCGAGGCCAAAGCAGAGGATGAGGGCCACCGCAAAGACGATACCGAGCCAGCGCTTGCCGAGCGCAAGTTGAATGTAGTACGCCGGCCCGCCGCGAAACGTGCCGTCGGGATTGCGCACCTTCCAGATTTGGGCAAGCGTGGACTCGACGAACGCCGAAGCCGCACCAATAATGGCCATGAGCCACATCCAGAAGACCGCACCAGGACCGCCGATGGCGATGGCCGTCGCGATGCCGACGATGTTGCCCGTGCCCACGCGCGATGCCGTCGAGACCATGAGCGCCTGGAACGACGAGATCCTACGCTGCTTCTTGGGTTTCGAGACGTCGGCGTAGGCAGTGCTCCCGTGTTCGTTTGCCGCACCGGGTGCCTTGGGAAGCTTGCCCGTGTCCACGGAATTCGCAACGTCATCGGAAAACTCCGTATCGGCGGCGACGCTTTTGCCCACGAGATTCGTGAACATGTCCTTGATGTAGCGAATCTGGACGAAACGCGTACGTATGGTGAACCACACGCCCGTCGCGACAAGCAAGATCACCAAGATGTACGTGTACATGAAATCATCGATGGTTCCCGTGAAGGCAACCAGAAGATCGTTAAGCTCTCCCATGGGGTCTCCCCGCTCCCTCTCATGCGCATTATCGCGAGTCATTATATTCGCAATCAAATAACGTGGCAAAACGCATTGGGGTGACAAGGGGTGCGTTTTGTCACCCTTTCCCATCGCGAGCCGATGCCTTACTATCATCATTTAAGCCATAAGGAGCCGCCATGAGAATCTCAACCTATGCCGACCTGACAGACGTGCACGTCATCGGCATTCCGCGCGCCCTATTGCAGTATCGTTATGGCGTGCTGTGGCAAACCTTCTTCGAGGAGCTCGGCAAGACGGTCGTCATCAGCAACGAGACCGACAAGGCCGTGCTCGATGCAGGCATCGCACGATCGGTAGACGAAACCTGCCTAGCCTCGAAAATCTTCCTGGGCCATGTCGTCGACCTCATCGGACGCTGCGACGCAATCTTCGTGCCCTGCTACGCAAGCTGCGACACGCACCGCGGCTTCTGCACGAAGTTCCAGTCCATGACGGACCTGGTGCGCAACACCTTTCGCACCGAGCTGTGCGTCATCTCGCTACTCGTGGAAAACATCAGCGACGCAAAGGCAACGCGAGCTTCCTTCGTCGAACTCGGACAGCGCCTGGGCGTCTCGCACAAAGATGCCAGGCGTGCGTACAAGCTAGCACTGCAGGCCCAGGAAAGGGCAGATGAGCAGCGAGCACGCAACCAGCGGGAAATCCTGAAACTCATGGAGGAATACCGTGATGTGGTGGCCGATGACCCGAGCAAGACGGAGCAGGCACCATTGACCATCCTCATCGTCGCCCATCCCTACATCGCCTTCGACCAATACATGTCGATGGACATCATCAACTCGCTGAAGCAACTTGGCTGCACGGTGGTCTTCGCCTGTGACACCGACCGGGCCAAGGCATACAAGGCAAGCCTCGATTTTTCGTCCACCATGCCCTGGGTTATCAACCGCGAGCTTATCGGCTCCATCCTCATGCTCAAGAATCAGATCGATGGCATCATCCTCATCAGCGCGTTTCCCTGCGGCCCCGACTCCATGACCGACGACGCCATCATGCGCTGCATACGGGGCGTACCCATACTGAACCTCATGATCGACGCCCAGACGGGAACTGCCGGCGTGCAGACACGCCTCGAAAGCTTCATCGACATCCTGCAATTTCAGCGCAAGGGAGGATACGTTCGTGACTGACATCGATCGAGAGGGCGTGCGCTCGAGAATCGCCGTTGACGGCTCCTCGTCACGTCCCTCCCAGCTCATTGCCGACAAGGCACGGGCAAGGCGCCAACTCAAGGCCCTCAAGAAGACGCGCCACAAGACGACCAAGGTTGCGTTCTTCCGCTACGGCTATTACGAGCCAGCCTTCAGATTCTTCACGGAACGCGTGCTCGATGCCGAGTTCCTACCGCTGCCCATGGCCACAAGGCAGACCATCGAGCTCGGGGAGCGCCTTTCCACCGATTACGTCTGCACGCCGTTCAAGCACATCCTAGGCGATTACATCGAGGCGCTCGACCAGGGTGCCAACGTGCTCGTCCAATTCGCCGGCCCCTGTCGCCTGGGCTATTACGGCGAACTTCAGGAATCCATCTTGCGCGATGTCGGCTACGACTTCGTCATGCTCAACTTCTCCGAGCATAACGACCAAGGGGCAATCGGGTGGGCAAAGGACTGCCTCAGAAAGGTCAATCCGGACATCAACATTCCCCACGCGGTCGTGCAACTCCTCGCCACGGCGAACATGGCCGTCAAACTTGACTCGGCTCGCGATTACTACCTCGCCAACGCCGGCTTCGAGCGTGAACCGGGCTCCTTCGAACGCATCTGGGATTCCTATATGGATGACCTGAACGCCGCAACGTGCGATGGCGAAATCAACGAGGCGTACAACCGCTGCATGGACGCGATGCGCGCCCTGCCCATCGACAAGCCTGCAAACCCCATACGCATCGGGGTCGTCGGCGAGCTCTTCACCGCATTCGACGAGCGCTCGAACCTCGGTCTCGACGAGAAGCTCCTCAAAATGCGCGTGGAGATACACCGGTACCTGAACCTCACGCATCGTTTCATTCATTACAATGAACCCAACCTGCGCGTGAGCGCGGGAGAATACCTCCTCTACGATATGGGTCCCACCTCGACCATGACCGTCGTCACCGCGCGCCGCTACGCCGAGCGGGGATTTGACGGCATCATCCACGCGAAATCGGCCGGCTGCACGCCTGAAATCGACTGCGAGCCCGTGCTCCAGCGCATCAGCTCGGACTTCCACATTCCCGTTCTATACCTCACCTACGATGCCCAGACAAGCGATACCGGCCTGGACACGCGCCTCGAGGCGTTCTACGACATGCTCGCCATGAAGAAGGAGTCACGCTCATGAACTGCACTATCGGGATCGACATCGGCTCCATTTCCACGAAAGGCGTCGTCATCGACGAGAGCCACGACATCATCGCGCGCTCCTACCTGTGGACGGAAGGAGACCCGGCCGGTGCGGCCAAGCGCGTGCTCGCCGAGCTGCGCGACCAGATCGACGAGAATGTGGTGCGCGTCATCAGCGCTGGCACCACGGGAAGCGCCCGACGGCTCGTGGGATCGATGCTCGGCGCCTCCGTCATCAAGAACGAGATCACCGCGCACGCGGTCGGCACCACGCACCTGCATCCCGATGTGCGCACCATCTTCGAGATCGGCGGCCAGGATTCCAAGATCATCATCGTGCAGGACGGCATCGCCGTCGATTACGCGATGAACACGCTATGCGCCGCCGGAACGGGATCGTTCCTCTCGAGCCAGGCGCATCGTCTGGGCGTGGAGGTCGAGGAGTTCGGCGAGATTGCGCTCACCTCGAAGAAACCCGCGAACATCGCGGCGCGCTGCACGGTGTTCGCCGAAAGCGATCTCGTGCACAAGATCCAGGTGGGTTACTCGCGCGAGGACATCATCGCCGGCCTGTGCCATGCAGTCGCCTCCAACTACCTGAACAACGTGGGCAAGGGCAAGAAAATCGAGGGACCGGCCGTGTTCCAGGGCGGCGTGAGCAAGAACGTCGGCGTCGTCCACGCCTTCGAGGAGCTCCTGGGCATGCCCGTGCTCGTCGATCCGGACGGCCACCTCATGGGCGCCTATGGCGTGGCACTGCTCGCCGCAGATGCCGGCCCAACCACCGCGACGGGCGATGGTCCCTTTGCCGATGGCGCTTTCGATTTCGACGCCGCGCTCGACTTCGAGTTCGTCACCCGCGAGGTGGAATGCGGCAAGTGCGCCAACCACTGCGAAATCATCTGCGTCTATCGCGACGACGAGCTCATCGACTCGTGGGGCAACCGCTGCGAGCGCGGTGCCATAGCGAGATAGCCATGGATCGTCGCCGCACATACGCGATGTTCGCCATCGTCACGCTGACCGCCGCGCTCGGCGGCCTGACGCAGACGGCCATGAACTCCATGCTCAGCGGTGTGCAGGCGAGTTTCGGCACACCCGAGAGCATCAGCCAGTGGCTCACCACCATATACATGCTCGTCATCGGCATCACCGTCCCACTCGTGACTCATCTCGCACGTCGTTATGCGGTGCGCACGCTCATCTTCGCCGCCTTGGCGTTCATGTTGGTCGGTGCCCTGGTCGCAGCCCTTGCGCCCGGCTTCGCCATATTGCTTGCGGCGCGCGTGCTGCAGGCAATCAGCACGGGCATCATGCTGCCCGTCATGCAGACGATCGCCATGACGCGCTTTCCGGCCGGACAGAACGCGACGGCGATGGGCATCGCCGGCATCGCGCTCGGGTTCGCACCCAATATCGGGCCGTTGTTCGGCGGACTGCTCGTCGATTCATGGGGGTGGAGAAGCTTCTTCTGGATTCTCGCGGGCATCATCGTCGCGCTTGCGCTCGCCACGCTCGCCTTCGTACGCAAGCGCGTTCACGAAGAGCAGAGAGCCCATCTCGACTACCTTTCGGCCCTACTCTCGACCATCGGATTCGGTTGCGTGCTGCTCTCGTTCTCGACGGCGGCATACCGCCCCATAAGCGACCCGACCATCTGGATGGGCATCGTCGTGGGCGTACTGTGCATCGTCTGGTTCATCGTCCGCCAACGGCGCATCGAATTCCCCCTCATCTCCATGTCGATCTTCCAATCGCGCACGTACGTGGTGAGCTTCGTCGCACAAAACCTACTCAACGCGTCATTCATGGGCATCACGCTCATCCTCCCGCTCTTCATCGTGAACATCGCGGGCATGACGCCGGTCGACGCCGGCCTTGTCTTTCTTCCCACGACCATCCTCGCCGTCCTCTTCAACCCGCTTGCGGGCATACTGAGCGACAGGATCGGCGCGCGACCCGTCATCGTGAGCGCCGCGATCCTGCTCGCAGCTGGCAGCACCGCGATGGCCTTCATCACCGCGGACACGCCGTTTTGGCTCGTCACCGCACTGCAGGTCGTGCGCGGAATTGGCGTGAGCTCTATCATCGGCCCGCTCAACTCATGGGGCATGCACAAGCTTTCCGCAAGAAACATGATCGATGCCGCAGCCTTCTTCACGACCGTACGTCAGGCGTGCGCATCGTTCGGAACGGCACTCATGATGCTGCTCATCTCGCTCGTGGGCGGCGCACTGGGATACAACCTCGCCCTGGGCCTTTCCGCCACGTTCGCCCTGGGCGTGCTCGTCTGCTCTGTCTTCTTCGTCCGCGACCTCGAGTCGTAAAACTGGAGCACGAACCAGACAAAACCCGCCGGGGGCCGTTTTTGGGGTTTTTTTAGACATTTCAACAAACACGACAACACTTTCCCCGCCGG
>CAUHSG010000017.1 GCA_959608885.1 uncultured Coriobacteriia bacterium
TGCGGACTCCAATCCGGACCGATCGAACGGTCCAACTTTTCGTCCGCACCCCCAAAGGGCTGCGAAAACGCAAAAAACGCGCATATGGCATCGTGCAATCCTAGAAAAACGCAAAAAACGCGCATACCGCCTGCAAAATCAGACAAATACGCAGCTGCTTATCTGATTTAGAACAATCCCATTGCCTGCCAGAAGGGTACGGCGACGAGCAGGCAAATGATCGCAATGGCCGTATAGAGCACGCAGTATTCGGCAAGCTTGCCGTGCTTGGCCATCTTGCCGTCGATGCTGTAGAACGCGGCCAGGTAGACGGGATTTTGGTATTTCACGAACCAGACGTTGATGACCGTGTAGCTTGCCATGCCGATGACCCATGGGTTGATGCCGAGTGCAATCGCGATGGGAATGACGAAGGCGAGGAAGATGTTGATGAACGCGGTCTGCGAGACGATGAGGAAGCGTGCCGCGATCGTGATGAGCGCGATGCCGATGACGAGCAGGTAGGGATTATCCGCCAGTGCCATGACGAGCGGCGTGCATTCGGCGACGATCCATTCGGTGATACCCGCTTTGGCAAAGACATCTCCCAATCCCAGCACGATGCCGATGAAGATGAGCGAGCCCCAGCCGATGCCCGGTCCGAAGTTCCTCTTGTTGATGATGCCGCAGGCGGTCATCGCGACGAGAGCGCCAACGGCGGGAATCCATGCCGCCATGCCGTGCAGTCCCTGCGTGACCCAGAGCAGCACGGTCACGGCCGTGACTATGGCCATGCGACGCTCGTCGAGGCTCATGCACCCGAGCTCGCGGCGTTTGGTCATGATCTCGTCCTCGCTCGGCTCGGGGCCGGCATCGGGACTGGTCTTGGCGGCCGCCAGGCTCGCATCTGACGCACGCGGACGGTAGAGCGCGACGAGGGCGATGAGGTTGAGGACGGTCATGGGGACGAACCACGGCAACGCGCTCACGAACCAGTGCACGAAGTCGAACTGCGCCTGGACGCTTTCGGGATAGATCGCGAGCAGGGTGTAGCCGACGATTGACGAACTGATGAATGCCGGTGCGGCGGTTTGCACGCCGGTGAACATCGCGAGGAAAAGACCGGTCGCCTCGCGTCCCTGACGTTCATAGCCCCGGATGTCGCCCACTTCCATTGCGAGCGGAGCGAGAAGGGAGGCCTTGGCGGCCATGGAGGGAATGAGCGGGCCGAGCAAGGTCCCGCAGGCGAAAAAACCAATGGCCTGCGCGGCAAATGACGAGGGGAAGCGGCTTACGATGGCGAGCGCCATGCGCTCGAGCAATCCGGTCTCCTTCATTCCCAGACCGATGGAGAACGCACCGACGAGTAGCCACCATATGGGGTTGGAGAAGAACGAGAAGCTCGTGACTGCCGGAATGCCTCCGACGAGCGCGAAGAGCATCACCATGATCAGAGCCGTGGCGAATTCCGGCAGGACGCCGCAAATCCACCAGACGATTGATCCGGCGAGAATGGCGAGCACGTAGCAACCCTGCTGGCTCAGGCCTTCTGGATGCAGGAAGAGCGCCATGAGGACACCGACGAGGATGCCGCCGAGCGCGCCGCCGATGCGTTTTGCGCGTTGTCTGCGAGCTGTTTTGTCCACGTCGTCTCTCGTCTCCCGGTTAATTTGGTTGGCTACAGAATAGTCCTCTTGGGCATTTGATACCAACATGGCACCAAAGTGCGATTTCGCTGGAGTAATATGGCTCGTTGCAAGAGCCGCCATGTGGGCGGCGTGAAATGCGGGACATGAGGGATAGGCGTGGGGCTTCTCATCACATTCGTGCTCGGCATCTTCGTGCTGATAGGCGCGGCCATTGCCGGCTTTGCCAAAAACGAGCATCGCGTGAGCGAGCTTTCGGTGGCCGTCGCTCTCGGCGCCATCGTCATGCTGCTCGCGCTCGATCTCGTGCCCGAGGTGTTCGAGGGCATCGAGCATATCGGCTTGCTTCTCACTGTGGTTGCCGTGGTGGTGGGCTTCGCGGCGCTCGCGGCGCTCGACCGCTTCCTGCCGGATGCCGATCACGGCAAGGGTAGAGCTCACGGCCATGTCGAAGATGACGATGCGCATGACCTCGCCCATGCGTCCGTGGTTTCCGGGCATCCGCATGGTAGCGCGCTGCACGTGAGCGTCGCCGTGGTGATCGCCCTCACGGTTCATAACATCATCGAGGGCATGTCCGTGTACGGCGTGGCGACCCAGTCGGTCACGGCCGCGTTCCTGCTCGCCTTCGGCATTGGCATCCATAACATGCCCATGGGCATGATCATCTATTCCGGCGTGCGTGATCAGTCGCTTGGCCGTCGTGTCGGCATTCTGGCCGTTGCGGCGCTCTCGACCTTCGTGGGCGGCTTGATCATGCTCGCGATTGGCTCGGCAGCCGATGACCACATCGTGCACTTCATGATCGCGCTTACCGTGGGCCTACTGCTCTACATCGTCATCTGCGAGCTTGCGCCGCACGCGCTGCGCACCGATAACGCCAAGCTCACGATTGCCGGCCTGCTCGTGGGCGCCGGTGTCGTGCTCCTCGGCGTCACGCTGGCTGGCATGGCGTAAGAGGAAACCAGACAAAAGTGCCCCGGCGGCAATTGCCTTGTTGTGCAGGTCAGGGACAATAGGCTAGGTGTCAGCAAGGATTTGGATGGCTTTTTCCAATGCGGCTTCGCGCAGGAAGGCAGACTTTCCCATCCCGACGATCGTCGCTGCCTTCTCTATGATCTGTGCCCCCGAAACAGGGCATTTGAAGGAGAGGTTGGCGTTGGGCTCATCCGATAGTCGGGGCCTGCCCGCGCGGATTTCGACGAGTTCGCCCTTCCAGGTGCCATCTTCCCATTCCCGGGCCCTGGCCTCGATTTCCTCATCAGTCAGGACATAGCCGTTGGCGAGTTTGTACTGTGCCATCATCGTCTCCTCGTCCGCTCTATTTCAGCGCGTGTCCTTTTGGATAGCGGCGTGTTCGCATGATAGATGAGCCAACCGGACTCCGTTCGCACTCCCACCATTTCGATTTCGCGGTGGTGCCCATCGAGCCCAATCCATAGGTATTCCGGAAAGTTCGGGCTTTCGGGTCGAAGCTCTTCATAATAAGAATGCGTCCATGCCTCCAGGATATCCGCCTCCGAAAGTTCGGGATGACGCTGTGTAACGCGGGGGTGAATCTCGGGCTGGTCCATTGTTGCTCCTGTATTCTACTATAATTTAGTAGTAATTTATTTGCGATAGTGGATCGTCACGGAAAAGACAGCTTCGTGCTGTCAGCAGCGCATGGATCTGGCCACTTCGCCGTCGCTTTCTTACGGTGCAAGAATGGCGCATGACTGTCCGAGTTCGCCACCCCGACAATCTGGATGATTTCGGAACGAATTCCGAGTGATCTCCGATTGATTTCGACCGCTGTGCCCAAAACGAGGCAGTTGCCCTGGCAGCTGTCTCGGTAGCTAGTTGCCTTTATTGGGCGAGCTGATTCGAGGGGATGTGGACCTCGCCGCTTGCCAGGTTGCGCTCCTCGCCCGAATCAAGTCGCACACGCAAGGTGAAGTCGTCGTCGATGCCGATTACCTGTGCCTCGAAGGTTTCGGCACCCGCATGGACCGCAACGTGGCGACCATCGAGTAGAGAGCGCGCGCGATAATCGGCCAGATGCGGCATGCTCGGGATGCGCTCGTAGTCGCGCATGAAACGATTGACCGTGTCGGCGACGATGTGACAGCGCAGGGCGTTGGCATCATCGCTGTCGCCGACGAGCGCTCCGGCGATATTGGTTTCGTCATCGAATCCGCCCTCGGGCTCAATGACGTTCACGCCGATGCCCACCACGACGTAGGCGATGCTCTGCGTCTCTGCATCGAAGCTTGCCTCGCTCAGGATGCCGCTCACCTTGCGTCCGTCAACGAAGACGTCGTTGACCCATTTGATCTGCGCGTGTCGGTCCGTACACTCGTCGATTGCGGCGGCGAGGCAACACGCCGCGTAGCTCGTGACGAGCGCGACGTCGCCAAGCGCGAAGCGCGGTCGTAGGATGAGGGTGAAGTAGACGCCGGTGTCCTTTGGCGAGGAAAACGAGCGCCCTTGCCGGCCGCGACCGGCACTCTGGGCGTTTGCCACGATGAGGGTTCCCTCCGGAGCGCCTTCTTCGGCACGCTGCTTGGCCACGGTGTTCGTCGAGCTCACGGTATCGTGGAACTCGACCGTGATGCGAGGGTCGTCGATGAGGCGGGCGATGCTTCTGGCATCGAAGGTGCTGGGAGACGACACGAGGCGATGGCCACGATTCGTGACGCTTTCGATCACGTGCCCCTCGACGCGCAGTGCGCTCACGGCTTTGGAGACGCTGTTGCGCGAGATGCCGAGCTCGCGCGCGAGTGCGGCCCCGGAGACGAACGAGCCCTTGCTCCCGTCAAGAAGCTCGAGGATGCGTTCTTTCGTGTTCGCGTGCATGCATACAGGGTATCACGCCCGCTGCCACTGGATTACCTTGCGCACGGCGACGGCCACGGCAATGGCGAGTGCGCCCTTGGCGCAGTCGATGGCGATAAAGGGCGCGTCTGCGACGAGAAAGGCCGAGAGCGGATCGCTCTGGGTGACCATCATGAACCATAGCCAACCCAGGATGTCGGCGATGACGATGATGCAGATGGTGGCAACGCCGTCGCAGATGACCTGGCGCACGCCTCGGCGTTCGAGAGCGCGGCGGGCGAGGCTCGCGAGTGCCACGGCGATAGGATAGCTCACGAGGAAGCCGCCGGTGGGACCGAGAAACTTGCCGAACCCACCGGTCATTCCCGAGAAGACGGGAAGGCCGACAGCTCCCATGAGCAGGTAGATGCCGCACGTGGCAGCTGCCTGGCCGGGTGTGAGCAGCAGGGAGATGAGGATGATAACTGCGGTCTGTAGCGTAAAGGGCACCGGGCCGAGCGGGATGGTGAACAGGCACGACATGGCGAGCAGGGCGACGAGTAGGCCGCAGGTGACGATGGTCTTTGTCGAGGTCTTTGCCATGGTTCTCTCCTTGAGCGAATTGTCACCCAATGATGCACTAATGGGTGACAATCGTCAAATGCGACGGCGGGGACGGGACTGGGAAAAATGACCAGTCCCCCTTGTCCCAGTCCCCTCCCCCCCATCATGTCCTCAAACTGCTAACATCGTGGGTTCTATGAACAGAAGCGTTTTCACAGACGGACTCAAGGCCGCGTTGCCCATCATGGCGGGCTACATCGTGCTCGGCCTTCCCTGCGGCCTGTTGTGCCAGCAAGCCGGGATGGACTGGGCCATGGTTCTCATCATGTGCGTCATCTTCTATTCCGGTGCCGGTCAGTACATGATTCCCAACATGTGGCTGGCGGGCAACCCGCTGCTTTCCATCATCTTAAGCGTGTCGCTCGTGAACACGCGCCAGATGCTCTACGGTGCCTCACTGTCGCGCTACTGCGAATCGGCGAGCAAGCGCCTGGCCTTCCTCTTCGGCGCGACGGTCACAGACGAGTCTTTCGGCGTCAACCTCGCGCGCTTCGAGAACGGCAGGTGGGACGTGAGACGTGCCACTGTCGTTAACCTGTGCAGCCAGTCGTCATGGGCGTTTGCCTGCGTCATGGGCGCGCTCATCGGCAATCTCGTGTCGGTGCCGACCGCCATCGCGTCGTTTGCCATGACCTCGATCTTCATTTGCCTGCTGTGCATGCAGAAAATCACGACGACGAATCTCATCACCGTCGGCGTGGCGGTTCTGGGCGTGCTACTGTGCAAGCTCACGGGGCTTTCCGGGCCCGCGATCTTGCTCGGCGCGCTTGCGGGCATGTTCGCCGGCTACATCCACGCGACGGTCACGAAGCCGGGTGAGCGCGCATGAGCTGGGCAGACTTCGCCATCATCGTCGTGTCCGTCGCGCTCACGATGCTTGCCTGCCGCGTGATCCCGGTGTTCGCGCTCAAGGGACGCACGCTGCCGGCCAATGCGGTGCGTTTGCTCAACCTCATCCCGCCCGCCGCCTTCGCCGCGTTGGTCGCCAACGACCTCATCGTGCTCGATAGCTGGGCGACAGGGCCTTGGCCGGCGATGATCCCGTGGATTTCGGCGGCGCTCGTGTTCGTGGTCGGCTACAAGACGAAGTCGCTCGTCTGGTGCATCGTCGCGGGTGTCGCCTCCTACGCGCTGCTCATGCTCATATGAGATAGTTTGGTCTGACCAACTTGTCTCATTAACGATGCCTGAACAAAATGTGCAGAACGCGCATTATGCGAGGATAGCTTCGTTTACCGTAGTAAAATCAACGAACTTGATTTCTCGTAAACGCGGAGTGTGAATGGCCAAAGGTAGTTCGAAAAGCACGGTTCTCAAGAATGCCCAGAAGGTCGCTGCCGCAACCACGATGGATTCCGTCGCGCGAAACGCCGGGAAGTACGACGCGAAAAACCGCGTCAAGAAGGTCGATTCGCAGAAGGCGAGCAAATCCGCTTCTGGGCCCAAGCACTCGAAGAAGCCTGAAAAGAAGATGAGCGCCGCCCGCAAGGCACTCATCGTCTTTGTCTCTGCCATGATGGTCGTGTTCGCCTGCTGTTGCGTGGCGTTTGCGGCGGTCGAGGAATCACGTTCTCACTTCGTCCCTGAAAACACCATGCTCGACGGGCAAATTGACGTCTCTGGTATGACCGAGGAGGAGCTACGCGCTCTGCTCGTCAAGCGCGTCGAAGGCGGCATCGGCACGACGATCACCTTGGAGGCCGGCGATTCGAGTCACACGATCGAGATGGGTGATATCGGCAGCATCGACATCGACGCCACGGTCGAGCAGGCCTTCGCTCCGTATCGCGCCAACCCCGTCGTGCGCGTTTTCGTCTCCATCGGCGAGCTCGTCGGCATGCCGCCTGCTGGCTACAACGTCTGCACGGTGTGCGTCGTGGACCACGACGCACTCGCCGATCGCGTTTCCGCTGTTGCCCGGAAAGCCAGCACGCCCGCCAAGAACGCGGGCTATGCCTACGACAAGGCGAGCAACGCTCTTGTTGTCGCGGCGGCAACCCAGGGCGTGGAAATGGACGAACCGGCTACCGTCGCGCGCATCGAGCAAGTACTCGTGGATGTCGGCAATGGCGATCCGGAGCGTCTATCCATCCAGGCTGAGGCAATCATCACCGAGCCCGAGTCGAATGATCCCGGTCAGGGCATCTTCGTCGACACACGCAAGTGCCGCGTGCATCTCTACGAAGATGGCGTGGAAGTCGTGAGCTATCCCTGCACGCCGGGTATGTCGGGCTATGCGACGCCCAAGGGTGACTTCACGCTTTCGTATAAGGACCCGGCGCCCATTTGGTACAACCCGCACAGCGATTGGTCCGAGGGCATGGAGGAGACCATCGCGCCCGGCCCGTCCAATCCGCTAGGCGTTCGCGCGCTTGCCGTGAGCTGCGGCGGTGGCATCTTCCTGCATGGCACGACGAATACCGGCGGCCTGGGTTCGCCCGGCAGTCATGGGTGCGTGCGTCTGTCCAATAGCAACATCGTCGAACTGTACGACCGGGTGTCGGTCGGCATCCCCATCATCATCCGCTAGACCAAGGAGCGAATCATGGAACCTACCCTGTATCTCGACCTTTCGACCGATGCGACGCGCAAGTCCATCTTCGGGCAGCTCGTCGCTGCCACGCCCGAGCAGCGTCGCGGCAATATCGGCGTCGTCGTGGGAGACGACAGCATCCCCGCCCAGGCGCATCTGCACGACCTCGCCGATGTCGAGCGTGCTATCGGCACGTCGGTGGCCAGCGACTGGACCAAGGAGGAGGCAAAGCAGGTGTACCGTATCCTGGCGCAGGCCGAGGCGCAGGTGCACGGTTGCGCCATCGAGGAGACGCACTTTCACGAGGTCGGCCTCGGGATGACCGTACGCGAGATCCTCGGCATGTGCGCTGCCATCGAGCAGATTGGCCCCGACAAGGTCATCGCCTCGAGGGTGCAGGTCGGCAGCGGCAAGATCGAATGCGCCCATGGCGTGCTCGACATTCCCGCGCCCGCGACTGCGGCCATTCTCGAGCGCTACCGCATCCCCCTAGCCGAGCCGCGCCTGGAAGGCGAGCTGTGCACACCCACCTCGGCCGCATTCATCGCACGTTACGTGGAGGAGTATCAATGAGCAGACTCATCGGCATCGACCTGGGTACGACGAATTCCTGCGTTGCGGTGATGGAAGGCGGGCATCCCGTCGTCATCGCCAATGCGGAAGGCTCGCGCACGACGCCTTCGGTCGTCGCGTTCACGAAGAAGGGCGAGCGCCTGGTGGGTGAGGTCGCCAAGCGCCAGGCCGCCATGAACCCCGAGCGCACCATCGGTTCGATCAAGCGCCAGATGGGTTCGACCAAGCCCATCCGCATCGACCGGCAGAAGTACCTCCCACAGGAGATTTCGGCCATGATCCTCGCCAAGCTCAAGAAGGACGCCGAGAGCTACCTGGGCGAGCCGGTCACCGACGCGGTCATTACCGTGCCCGCGTACTTCACCGACGCGCAGCGTCAGGCGACCAAGGACGCGGGCGTCATCGCCGGGCTCAACGTGCAGCGCATCGTCAACGAGCCCACGGCTGCGGCGCTTGCCTACGGCGTGGACAAGGAGGAGAACAAGGCCGTCATGGTCTATGACCTGGGCGGCGGCACCTTCGACGTCTCCGTGCTCTCCATCAACGGCGGCGTGATCGAGGTGCTCGCCACGGCCGGCGACAACCACCTGGGCGGAGACGACTTCGACGCGCGTCTCGTCGAGGAGCTGCTGCGGCGCTTCAAGGCGCAGTACGGCGTGGACATCTCGCGCGACCCGGCGGCGATGAACCGCCTGACCGAGGCTGCCGAGGCGGCCAAGCGCGAGCTCTCGTCGGTATCCACGACGACGGTCAACTTGCCGTTTCTGGCTAGCGACGGCGGACAGCCCCTGCACTTCGAGACGCAGGTCACGCGCGACGAGTTCGAGCGTCTGACGGCGGATCTGGTCGAGCGCACGATGGGGCCGTGCAAGCGTGCCCTGGCCGATGCGCACATGGGGCCCGGTGACATCGGCAAGGTGCTCATGGTGGGCGGCTCGAGTCGCATTCCGGCCGTCAAGCGTGCGGTGCGCGAGCTTACGGGCAAGGAGCCGTCCGAGTCGATCAACCCGGACGAGTCCGTCGCGCTCGGTGCCTGCCTGCAAGCTGGTGTGCTGGCCGGTGACGTGGGCGGTCTGCTGTTGCTCGACGTGACGCCGCATTCGCTGGGTATCGAGGTCGTCGGCGATGTCATGTCGGTGCTCATCCCGCGCAACTCGACGCTGCCGACCACGAAGAGCGACATCTACACCACGGTCTCGCCCATGCAGACCACCGTCGAGATAAACGTGCTGCAAGGCGAGAGTCCCAAGGCGAGCGAGAATACGTCGCTGGGCAAGTTCATGCTGGGTGGCCTGCGCTTGGGGATGAAGAAGCCGCAGGTCGAGGTCACTTTCGAGATCGATGCCAACGGCATCGTGCACGTCACGGCACGTGACCTCGAGACCAACAAGGCCGCCAACATCTCGATCGAGGGTTCGTCGAACATGTCGCAACGCCAGATCGAGGCTGCGACCAAGCGCCTCACGGACGGCAGGTAACGACTCGGCATCAGCAGAGCGCGCGGGCTAAAACGCTCCGTGCTCGTGTATGATGAAATGAGACGGTCTGGTCTGACCAAACTGTCTCATTTTTTGAAGGACCCAGATGATAATGAGACAAATGACCTGTCCACTTGTCTCATTTTCGAAGAGAGAGCGAGCGCATGGAAAAAAACGTGAAGAAGACGGTCGTCATTCCGCTGATCATCACGATCGTGATTATCGGAATCCTCTATTACGTGACGATACCGCCCATTAACATCCAGAGCGTGCAGTTCTGGAACTTCCTGATTTGGTGTCTCATCATCATCGCCGTGTGCTTTGGCATTCCGCGCGCGCATGATGCGTCGACGAGCTTCATCTCCGATTTCATCGAGGGCATCAACCGCGAGGGCCTCGGCTACATCTTCAAGTTTCGCGAGCGTCGTGCCGCGCGCAAGCAGGCCAAGGCCGATGGCGACAAATCGGCCGTGCCCAAGCGCAGCTGGCTGTTCTGGATCATCGCGGTCGTCATCTTCCTTTTCCTCGGCATCTTCGTCGGACAGATCGCGAGCTCCCCGCTCTTCAACGCACGCGCGTATTCGGGTCTGCTCGAGGTCAAGGAAGGAAACTTTGCCGAGGACATCTCCGAGATCTCGATGAAGAGCGTGCCGGTCGTCGACCGCGACACGGCCGTGCGCCTCGGTTCGCGCACCATCGGCGAGATGAGCGACCTTGTCAGCCAGTTCGCCATCGACGAGGGGCCGGACGCCTACACGCAGATCAACTACGAAAGCCAGCCCTACCGCGTCTCGCCGCTCATCTACGCCGACCCCATCAAGTGGATCATGAACACGTGGGAGGGTCTGCCCGGCTTCGTCACGGTCAATATGGCCACGCAGGACACGCAGCTCGTGCGTCTGCCCGAGGGCCACTACATGCACATCTCCACGGGTGAGCACTTCAACAACTACCTGTATCGCTACGTGCGCTTCCAGTTCCCGTTCGAGATCTTCGGCGAGGCGGCCTTCGAGCTTAACGACGAAGGCGAGCCGTACTGGATCGTGCCCACCGTCAAGATGCGCATCGGCCTGTTTGGCGGCGAGGATTACGATGGCGCCATCCTCGTGAACGCCTGCACGGGCGAGACCACCAAGTACGACCTCGCCGACGTACCCAATTGGTGCGACAAGGTCTTCACCGCCGATCTCGTGTATGGCCAGCTTGGCTATTACGGCAAGTACCGCTCGGGCTTCATCAACTCGCTCATCGGCCAGACCGGCGTGCTCGTGCCCACGGGCTCTCCCGCACCCGGCCTGTTCAACAACGACAGCTCGTCGGCGTCGGGCGTTGGCGGCGGATACAACTACCTGGCGATCAACGACGACGTCTACATGTACACGGGCATGACGAGCGCCAACAGCGACGAGTCTCTCGTCGGGTTCGCGCTGGTCAACCTGCGCACCAAGGAGCCGCGCTACTACACGTGCGCGGGTGCGACCGAATCCTCGGCCATGTCGTCTGCAGAGGGTCAGGTTCAGCAGATGAGCTATAACGCGACCTTCCCGCTGCTGCTCAACATCGCCGACAGGCCCACGTACTTCCTGTCGCTCAAGGACGCGGCGGGCCTGGTCAAGATGTACGCGTTTGTCGACGTGCAGCAGTACCAGATCGTCGGCACGGGCTCGACGGTCGCCGATGCGCAAAACGCCTACATCGCGGCGCTCACCAACGATGATCAGGTCGAGATCGACGAGGGAGCCATCGCCGAAAGCGGTATCCTGCCTTCGGTCGATGGCCAGATCGAGGCCATCGAATCCGTGGTCTTCGACGGCAACACGCGCTATTACTTCAAGCTTGTCGGTGATTCGAAGATCTATATCGCCGGCATTTCGGCCAACGAGAACATGCCGTTCTTGGGTCCGGGTTCGCGCGTATCGGTGATGTACACCGAGAAGGACAGCACGCGTGAGGTCACGGCGCTCACATTACTCTGACCTGCGCGACCAGACAAAAGTCGCCGGGGCACTTTTGTCTGGTCATAGGCCGATGCGGGGGCTCCCCTTCTGGGGGAGCCCCTCGTCTTTGAAGAGGTACTTGACGACATCGGGTGCGAGGTCTGCGGCCGGGACCTTGGTCGTGTAGATCATCGAATGCGAGATGCAACTATCGCGGCATAGGCGACAGTTCACGCAGAGTGAGGGCTGGAACGTGAGCGTCGCGCGGCGCTCGTCATCGACGTGGTACTTGAGCGCCTGGGTCACGCACATGCGCGCGCATGCGCCGCAATGCTTGCAACGGCCTGCATCGATGTCGACCGAGGCCCAGAAGCGCGTGTCGACGGTCGCGCCATTCGGATGCGACCCGATTGCGTCGAGCATCCTGAGCAGGCGCACGCTGCGATAGCTATCGGCATCGAAGCGCTCGTCGGGACTCATGATGATCTGCGCATCCGGATCGGGCGTGGCTTCGCCCGTAAGGTTACCGATGGCAGAGCTCACGGCATGCCAGGCGTATCCGACCGCCGAGGCGCCAGCCTGCTCGAACGCCTCGCGTCGGTCGGAGGTGATGGCGCGCGCCTGCGCACGCGGCTTGTCGAGCACGAGAGTGGATGGGACCTCGTCAAGCGTGGCGAAGGTGCCGGACACCTTCCATAAGCCGAGTAGCTCGCGTGTGCTGCGAACCATCTCCTCGAAATAGGGTTGCTCGCAATCGACATCGCACCCCTCGCAGCTGAGGGTAAAGAGGATGACGCGCTTGAACTTGAGCGCGAACATGCCGGTGATGAGGTATTCGTCGAGATAGTTGAGGCACGGTAGCACGACGACGCGGTCGGTATCGACGTGTGTCGTCTGGGCATGACGCGCACAGATGAACGCTGCGCTGCCGGCGTTGCGCTCGGCCGAGATGCGGGCCTGGCGCACGATTTCGGTGATCGAGGGCGCGGTCGTGTTCATGGCCGAGGTGGGACATGCGCATGCGCACGCACCGCAGTTCGTGCAGAGCTCCGAGTCGATGGAGAGATGGCCGAGCGAACGCTTGATGGCGTCGTGTTGGCAGGCCGTCAAGCAGCTGCGGCAGCGCGAATGCCAGTTGCGGATGTAGACGCAACGCTTGGGCACGACCGAGATCGAGGTCGCGGCGAGCTTGTCCGAGATGCTCTCTATGGTGTCGATCTTGCTCATGGGAGGAATTATAGCGCGCTATCGCATCTTCGAATCCTTGCCGTATAATCAACGATTCGTGTGATGTTTCGAACGAAAGGCTTCTTCGTGCACAATCGTCCCGAATTTCCCGAACGCGCCGTCGTCACGGCGGGCATGCCCTACGGTAACAAGGGCCTCCACTTTGGCCACATCGCCGGCGTCTTCGTGCCGGCCGACGTCTACGCCCGCTTCCTGCGTGACCGCATTGGCGCGCGTAACGTGCTCTTCGTGAGCGGCACCGATTGCTATGGCTCGCCCATCAACGAAGGCTACCGCAAGCTTGTCGAAGCCGGCGAATTCGACGGAACCATCGCCGACTACGTGCAGATGAACCACGACGCGCAGAAGGCCGCACTCGATGCCTACGACATCAGCCTCGACATCTTCGAGGGAAGTGGCATCGGGCTTTCCGGCATCAAGCAGCAGGAGATGACTGACGCTTTCATCACGCGTCTGTACGATAACGGCTGGCTCGAGAAGCTGTCCACGCCGCAGTTCTACGACGCGCAGGCGGGCACCTTCCTCAACGGCCGTCAGGTCATCGGGCGTTGTCCCGTGCAGGGTTGCAAATCCGAGAAGGCCTACGCTGACGAATGCGACCTGGGCCACCAGTACGACCCGGTTGACCTCATCGCGCCCAAATCAGCGCTCACGGGCCAGACGCCCGAGATGCGCGAGGTGAGCAACTGGTACTTCGAGCTACCACGTTTCCACGACCTCATCGCCGCGCATGTCGAGCAAGTAGCGGGCCAACCCGGCACGCGTCGCGTACTCGTGGACGAGGTTGAGTCGTTTCTCGCTCCGCCCATCATCTACATCCAGGAGAAGTTCGCCGACGACTTTGCCGCCATCGAGGCAGAGCTGCCGGAGCACGCGGTTTTGCCCGTCGAGAAGGGCAAGAGCTCGTTTGGCGTCGAGTTCGCGAACATCGCCGAGCGCGAGCGTGCCGTCGAGGTCATGCACGCTCATGGACTGCGCTTCCGCACGGGCAAGACGCTCGTTCCCTTCCGCTTGACCGGCAATATCGAGTGGGGCGTGAAGGCACCGGATCTGGACGGGACCTTACCGGATGCCACGGTGTGGTGCTGGCCGGAGTCGCTATGGGCGCCCATCGCGTTTTCGCAGGCGGCGCTCGAGGAGAGCGGCCGCGATGTGGGCGACTGGCGCGCCTGGTGGTGCTCGGATGATGCGAAGGTCTACCAGTTCATCGGGCAGGACAACATTTACTTCTACGGCGTCGCGCAGACGGCATTGTGGCAGGGCACGCAAGCTGGTCACGAGCCGCATGTCGACGGCACGGGCGACGAGCTGCGCCAGACGACGCTCGTTCCCAATTACCACATCCTCTTCATGGGCAAGAAGGCGTCGAGCTCGGGCGCGATCAAGCCGCCGATGGCCGCCGAGCTGCTCGACCATTACACGCCCGAACAGCTGCGCGCGCACTGGATTTCGCTTGGCCTGGGGATGAAGCCTGCGAGTTTCTCGCCCAGGGTACTCGACCCGAACGCCAACGAGAAGGCGCCCGATCCCGTCCTCAAGGAGAGCGCGCTGCTCACCAACATCTTCAACCGTATCGCACGCTCGTGCTTCTACACGGCGCAAAGGCATTGCGACGGCCGCCTGCCGCTGGGTGGGCCGAACGAGGATGTGCGGGCTGCGTGCGAGCAGGCAGTGCTCGATTACGAGGAGCACATGGCCTGCTTCGAGATGCATGCCGTGATGGCGCAGATGGACGAGTTCTTGCGTGGCATCAACAAGTGGTGGGCGAGCGAGAGCCGCAGCGCGCTTGCCGAGGACGCGCCCGAAGGTGCCGTCGAGGCGCTGCTGCGCAACGCGTTCCATTACCTGCGATGCGCGACGTTGCTCATGCATCCCATCGTGCCACGTGGCTGCGAGCTCATCTTCGAGCATCTCGCCATCGAGCCGAAGGATGGCCCGCGCACGGCGCAGGATGCCGGCTTCTTCAACTGGTGCCATGTCTTCGAGCCCGTCGACTTCTGGGCAACCGACGAGGAGCGTGCCACGGGAAGCAAAGTGCTCAAGGAGCTGCCGCCGCGTTACGACTTCTTCGAGAAGCATCCCAGTCAGTACGAGGATATGGCATAATACCGGTCACGTGCCCGAGTGGCGGAATGGCAGACGCGACGGTCTCAAAAACCGTTGTCCTTGCGGGCGTGTGGGTTCGACTCCCACCTCGGGCACCAAAAAACATGATGCGTGGGGCAGCGACAGGCTGCCCCTTTTGCTATTCCGAACGAGGAAGCGAGGAGCTTCTGATGACCAACCAGCAAGAACACGACGGCGCGGATAAGCACGAGGATTTCTTCAGCACGCCCATCATTCCGGGTCCCGATAATCCCGATCCAGACGGGCTTTTCATCGACGAGGTGCAGGGTCGCAACAAGCGCCTGCGCCAGCTCATCCAGTTTACGCACTCGTCCACCAAGGCAGCGGCAATCATGCTCCTTGCTGCCATCGTCGCGCTCATCGTCGCCAACATGCCGGCGCACGGGCCCTTCCTCGAATTCTGGCATACGGAGGTCTCCATCGGCATCGGTGCCTTCCATGGCGAGATGTCGCTCGCGCACATTATCAACGACATCTTCATGGCCGTGTTCTTCTTGCTCGTGGGTCTCGAGATCAAGTACGAGATGACGGCCGGAGAGCTCACCAACATCCGGCAGGCAATCCTGCCGATTCTCGGCGCCCTGGGCGGCGTGCTCGCGCCCATCGCCATCTACCTGGCGTTCAACGTGACGCATCCCGAGGCGTTCATGGGCTGGGGCGTGCCGACCGCGACCGACATCGCCTTCGCGCTCGGCATCCTGTCGCTTTTGGGCAGTCGCGTGCCCAACGGCGTGCGCGTGTTCCTCTCGACGCTGGCCGTCGCGGATGACATCATCGCCATCCTCGTCATCGCCATCTTCTACGGCGAGAGCCCCAACCTGCTCTGGCTAGGTGCCGCGGCGATCGTGTTCGTCGCGCTCATCGTCATGAACCGCATGCACGTCTACTCGCTCGTGCCATACATCCTCGTGGGATGCGTACTGTGGTTCTGCGTGTTCTCGTCGGGCATCCACTCGACGATCGCGGGCGTGCTGCTCGCGTTTGCCATCCCGTCGGGCTCGCGCGTGAACCTCGACAACTTCTTCGACTGGTCCAACAGGCGCCTGCGCATGGCCAATAGTTTCTACGAGGGTGACGAGACGCCGCTCGTGGCCCAGAAGGACTACATCACCACCGTCTCGAGCCTGAGCAAGATCTCCAAGCAGGCGGTGCCTCCGGCCACGCGCCTCGAACACAAGCTCTACCCGTGGGTGTACTTCCTCATCCTGCCGCTGTTCGCGCTCACCAACGCCGATGTGGCGGTGACGGGGCTCGACCTTGCGACGGTCACGTCCTCGCCCGTCGTGCTCGGCGTGTTCTGCGGCCTCGTGTTTGGCAAGCCTATCGGCATCATGCTGTTCAGCTTCATTACGGTGAAGACGAAGATCGCGTCGCTGCCCGAGTTCGTGACCTGGAAGCACATGCTGGGTGCGGCCGTGCTCGGGGGCGTCGGCTTCACGATGGCGATTTTCGTTGCGAACCTCGCCTATGCGGACGCGACGCTCGTTACCGAGGCGAAGCTTTCGATTCTGGTTGCGTCGACGGTCGCCGGCATCATTGGCTTCGTGCTGCTGTTTCTGCAGGCTAAGGCCGATCAGAAGCGTGGCATCAGCTACGTCACGATCGTGCCCGATGACGGCAATGTCTCGCATGCGGATGCCGAGATGGGCCGCGACTCCGAAGAGCTCGTCGATGAGCTCGGTGACGAGGAACTCGCCAAACGCGTGCGCGAGGCGAGCGAGCATGCCGCAGCACCTGGCGAGATCAAGGTCGAGCTCAAGGGGAAATAGGGCATATCGCCGCAGGGTCTTGTGCCCTATCTCACGGGTCGCGGATCGTTTCTTTCGGTTTGTGCACAAGCATGCAACAGCAACTTGTCAAGACTGTTTCTTTTGACGTGCGCCGTGTATAGTACGTAGTGCTTCATCCTCTGACCGGCTTATTGCGATGGACCGATGGCAATTCTATGGGATCCCGAGATCTTGGGTCGGAAAGGTATCCCTCGTTACGACGGTGGGGAAGCTGGAACGCCCAGTGTGGGAGCCCACCTTATAGGGTGGGTTCATCCTACCGGCGGGGGATGGGGTGACAAAGGGGCTGCTTCGGCAGCCTCTTTTGCGTTGCGCGGATATGCGGACTCCTGCTGACTTTATAGCTCGCAACGTATAGAATCGTTGAAAACGATGAGACGGTGTCTCTGAGCGACTGTCTCATTTCAGATGATATCAGCGAAAAATGAGACAAATGACCTGTCCATTTGTCTCATTTGCGAGGAGGAAGCGATGAAGGAATCACCGTCCATGGACCAGTGGCTTGCCGAGGCCAAGGCAGACGAGAGCGCCCCGCGTTGCGGCATGTACCTTGCCCACAACGGCACGGTGCGCGAGTTGCCCAAGAAGCTCGTGCGCGAGGGTGTCGATGACGGCACCAAGGTCACGGGCATGAACTTTGGCTATGATGCCGACGCCGTCGAGGCCGTGCGCCAGGAGGCGCTTACCTGGCCGGGCATCGAGTACGTGCGTGTGTGGCTCAACGAGGGTACGCTCGCGGTGGGTGACGACATCATGTACGTGCTCATCGGCGGCGATATTCGCCCCAACGTGATCGATGCGCTTCAGAAGCTCGTGGGTAGGATCAAGAACGAGATGGTGCAGGAAGTCGAAATTGCCGAGTAGGCATGCGATGCGTGCCGTTGCGCAGGTAACATATTGACTTTGCCGTAATGTTTTTCTTGTGACCCGAATCTAATTATTCTAGAATGTGGATAACGTGATTGGCACGTTGTTTTAGCGCTCGTCCGGGCTTGGCCGCCCGGCTTGCGTGTATTGGAGCCCCTAACGGGGCCAAACGAAAGGCGTTTCAAATGGCTGAAGGTACGGTTAAGTGGTTCAACCCCGACAAGGGCTACGGCTTCATCTCTCGTGAGGATGGCGACGACCTGTTCGTGCATTTCTCCGAGATCCAGATGGATGGCTTCAAGACCCTCGACGAGGGCGATAAGGTCAACTTCGAGGTGACGACGGGCCAGAACGGCAAGCTGCAGGCAAGCAACGTGACCAAGGCCTAGTCGGTACCCATAAACTGACGCCTAAAGGGCTCCGCGAAAGCGGGGCCCTTTTTGTTTGGAGCGCGTGCTGGCTAGTAGTCGTTGGCGGCGGGGGAGTCCATCCACGCACGTTCGAAGGCCGCGTACTCTCCGGCGACAATCGCTTCGCGGGCGCGGCGCATGAGGTCAAGCAGGAAGTGCAGGTTGTGGATGGTGAGCAGGATGCCGCCGAGCATCTCGTCCATCTTGACGAGGTGACGAATGTAGGCACGCGTATGCTCGCGGCACACCGGGCACGTGCACTGCTCGTCGAGCGGCCCGAAGTCACGCGCATACTTGGCATTGCGCATGTTCATGCGGCCCGTGCTCGAAAACGCTGTGCCCATGCGCGCCGTGCGCGTGGGCAAAACGCAGTCGAACATGTCGACGCCGAGGGCCACCGCGCGCACGAGGGTGGTGGGGTTACCCACGCCCATGAGGTAACGCGGCTTATGCGCAGGCAACGCCGCGGTCACGTTGCCGAGCTGGGCGAGCATGAGCTCATGGTCCTCGCCCACCGAATAGCCGCCGATGCCGTAGCCCGGCAGGTCGAGCTCGCTTACGCGCTGGGCACTCTCGAGGCGCAGATCCTCGAAGACGCCGCCTTGCACGATGCCGAATAGCGCCTGGTCCTCGCGCGTGTGCGCTGCCTTGCAACGCGCGGCCCAGTTGGCGCTGCGCTCGACGGCGGCTGCGACCTCTTCCTTGGTGGCGGGATAATGCGTGCACTGGTCGAGCTGCATGATGATGTCCGCGCCGATGGCTTCCTGAACGCGCATGTTGTCCTCGGGCGTCCAGCGGTGCTTGGAACCGTCCACGATGGAGCGGAAGTTCACGCCATCGGCATCGAGCTCAAGCGTATCGGCGAGCGAGAAGATCTGGAAGCCGCCGCTGTCGGTGAGCACGGGGTGGTCCCAGTGCATAAACCCGTGGATGCCGCCGGCTTCGCGGATGATGTCGATGCCGGGTCGCAGGTAGAGGTGGTAGGTGTTAGCGAGGATGATCTGCGCGTGCAAGCTTTCGAGCTGGGCATTGACGATGCCCTTGACGGTGGCTTGCGTGCCCACGGGCATGAAGATCGGCGTCTCGATGTCGCCATGTGGCGTATGCAGGCGGCCCAATCGCGCCGCGCATCCGGGATCAGTCGTTATCAGATCGTATTCGAACACGTGTGACTCCTTATTAGCGCTATATCACGTTGCATTGCAGGACGTGGAGAGGGGCGTCGCCTCATTCGGCATTTACAGTAACAGCATCGCATCGCCGAAGCTGAAGAAGCGATAACCCTCGGCCTTGGCGGTCTCGTAGGCAGCCATGATCGTATCGCACCCCGAGAACGCGCTCACGAGCATCATGAGCGTGCTCTTGGGCACGTGGAAGTTGGTGATGATGCCATCGCACACCCGAAACTCGTAACCGGGCAGGATGTAGAGGTTGGTTGCCGCGCGCGTGCAGGGCGCGAGCGCTCCGCTGGCTGCGGCGCTTTCGAGCGAACGCACGGACGTGGTGCCGACGGCGAAGACGCGCCCGCCGTTTGCCTTGGTCTGCTCGATGGCCTCGACCGTCGCCGCGGGCACCGTGTAGAGCTCGGTGTGCATCTCGTGGTCGAGCGGATCGCTCTCGCTCACGATGCGGAAGGTGTCGAGCCCGACTTCGAGGTCGACGTAGGCAATGTTCACGCCCGCGTCGCGCAGCTGGTCGAGGAGCTCGGGCGTGAAGTGCAGACCGGCCGTGGGCGCTGCGGCGCTGCGCTCGTTGCGCGCGTACACCGTCTGGTACAGCTCCTCGTCGCCAGCGTAGCCCTTGATGTAGGGCGGCAGCGGCGTGTGGCCCACGAGGTGGATGGCCGCGTCCACGCTCGTGGAGCCGGGTGCGGTGAAGCGCACCGAACGCGAACCGTTGGCCGGATCGATGGAGAGCACCTCGCCCTCCAGCACGACCGCACCCTCGTGCTCGTATTCGACATGCGCGCCGGGCTTGAGGCGCTTGCCGGGCTTGACGAGGCAATTCCACGTTTGCTCATCATCGGTATCTGGCGCGCCCTCGACCTTGTCGAGCAAAAGCGTCTCGACCGCGCCGCCCGTACCCTGCTTGTGACCGAGCAGGCGCGCCGGCAGGACGCGCGTCTCGTTGACAACGAGCAGGTCTCCCGCGCGCAGGTACTCGCCGATCTCGCGAAAGACGCGATGCTCGAGGCTTCCGTCACGGCGCACGACCATGAGCTTGCAGGAGTCGCGCGGTATGGCGGGCTCTTGAGCTATGAACTTTTCGGGCAATTCGTAATCAAAATCTTCGGTCTTCATCAAGGCTCCTCATTTGCGTGCAAAATATACTAGCATTCGCATGAGATAAAAATCGATGGCAGCGCATGGCGCAGGTTGGAGTTGTACGTGAAGGTCCTGGGAAAGATTCTCAAGGGAGTATTCATCGTCATATCGGTCATTTGCATCGCGTTCTCCGCGTTCTTCGTCTATGCGGCGGTGAGCGGGAACACCGGTCCCATCGACAGGATCGAGCGCGGGCTTTCGACGTTTGCGCATGTCGCGGGCGTGAGCACGCCTGCCGGTTCGACGAGTACCGTCGGCATGCTCACGAAGGACTTCGGCCTCTCGACGAGTCAGGCGGCGACCGTCATCGACATCGCCGACCAGCTTGGTGTCGACACCGACGACCCGGCAGCCGTGAGCGGTTTCGTGGCCAAGAACATCGGCAACAAGGAGGAGATTCAGGACATCGCCGCCATGTACCAGGCGGGCGAGATTTCGGAGTCCCAGGCGAAGTCCATGCTCAAGGGAATAGTCAATGTCTAGCGAAGATGTCGGACGCGCCGGTCGCATGCTCCTGCATGCCTGCTGCGGCCCCTGCTCGCTCGAGCCGACGCGCATCTTTGCCGACGAGGGCATCGACTTCGCGGTTTACTATGCCAATTCGAATATCTTTCCGCCCGAGGAATACGAGCGCCGCCTCGCCACGTTGATTGAGCACGTGAGCGAGCCACGGGGAATCGAGCTCGTCGAGGGTGACTACGATCCGGAAGCCTGGGAGTGCGAGGTCGCCGTACATGGCACCGACCGCGAAGCACGTTGCCGGGCCTGCTACCGCCTGCGCTTCGAGGAAACGGCCCGCGTGGCCGAGGAGCGCGGCTTCGACACGATCTCGTCGACGCTATCCATCAGCCCCTACCAGCTCACGGATGTCATTTGCGAGGAGCTCGAGGCGGCTGCCGAGCGTCATGGGCTGAAGGCCGATGCACGTGACTTTCGCGACCGTTACCAGGAGGCGACGCGCGTGAGCCGGGAGAAGGGCATGTATCGCCAGAATTACTGCGGGTGCCGGTTCTCGATTGCCGAAGCCGAGGAGCAGCGCAGGGCCGCCAAGGCGCGTCGTGCCGAGAGGAAGCGCCTGCGCACGGTCGCGCGGTTGCGGCTTGCCGCCGAGGGCGCGGAAGTTCCCGGCTGGACACGTTAGATGGGCGTTCGACCCCTTGTCTGGTCGCGGGGAAACGGCAGAGCCTACATCGGGAGCCTGAGCTTGTCGTAGCGCTTGAGTATGCAGCTGAGGAGCGCTGCGGCAAAGGCGATGGCGGCCATGACGAAGAAGACGGGTGTGAGTCCCACGGCATCGCCCGCCATCCCCAGCAGCGGCTCGACCACGCCGCCGATGCACACCGTCACGCCGTACGATAGGCCCGAGGCCATGCCGAGGTGCAGTGGGATGTAGTCCATGCCGAGCGCGATCGTCGAGGGATGAAAGAGGCTCGAGGACATCGAGAGGAACATCGCGATGGCGATGGCGAGGACGACGTTGCCACTCAGACCGTAGGCGACGAGACCGACGCCAAGCGCGATGCAGCAGACGATCGCGAGGCGTATCGCGCCGAACCTTTCGGCGACCTTGCCCGATACGGCGGTTGCGACGGCACCGAATATGGCGAACGCCGAGAGCACCATCGAGCTCGCCGCGTCGCCTTGGTCGAGATTGGCGACGAGGAAGAGCGGGACGAAGGCGAGCAAGCCGTAGCTTACGATGGACTTGAGCGAGAGCACGCCCATGACGATGACGAAAAGCCCCCAATGCTCGCGCTGTCCGGGCTCGATGACGGGATTATCCCGCGAGGTGCCGAGTGTTGTGAAGCGCCCGTTGAAAGCGAGCAACACGAGCGCGCAGGGAAGCGCGGGAACGAGGAAGACCCAGGTGCCGGTGAGGCCGAAGAGACCGACGAAAGTAGCGCACAGCAGCGGTCCGACGAAGAAGCCGATGTTGCCGCCGACGGCGAAGATCGACATGCCGGTGCCCTTGTGCTCGCCTGCCGCGAGGTTTGCGAGACGTCCGCCCTCGGGGTGCACGAGCGCGATGCCGATGCCGCTCACCATCGCCGAGGTGAGCACGAGCCAGTAGTTGCCCACGAAGCCGATGGCCGCCATGCCGAAGCCGGCGAGGAATACGCCGAGTGCCATGAACCACGGGCAGGGGTGGCGATCGCCGAGCCAGCCGAAGAGTGGCTGGATGATGCCGGAGGCGATGTTGGAGGCGAAGAGCAACATCGTGGCCTCGAGGTAGCTGTAGCCGGCGCCGACGACGAGGAAGGGTAGGATGGCCGAGAGCGCCCCCTGGTTGATGTCGGCGCAGAGGTGGGCGACCATCGTGAGATAGTTCGCGAGCTTGTCGCCTTGCGTGCGGGACATGCGTCGGGTCCTTAGGCGGGGTCGGCGGAATTGAGGCGCAGCGCGCAGGCCTGCAGTTCGTTGGCGAGCGCGGGCGTGATGGGCTCGGAGAGCTCGTTGCCAGCTTGCAGTGCCTCGTCGAGCACGAGCATGCGGCGCACGAAGGCCTCGTTCTCGGCGTCGAACATGCGCAGGCGACGTGCGGCTTCGAGACCGGCGTCGATGTCGTTAGATTGCGCGACGCGGCGCAGGTGCAGGATGACGAGGTTGACCGAGCCGTGAAAGCGGCGCTCTATGGGGACTTCGGTCTGCGGCATGCGGGGCTCCTTGGTGACGGGGTCGTGGGTCGTAGTGTAGCGCGTTACGTGGCGCAGTGGGATGGATTCGAGCGAAAGGGACGTCCGCCGGAACTCCGAGACCCAGTCGTTCCGGTCGTACGCCCCTTTCGCTCGCTCATGGTCCGGGACTTTCGACCGCATGCCGAACAGGTGACGTTCGCTTAAGGAGCCCCGATGCCGCATACCTCCGTGGGTAAAAGAAGGGAGCCGCACGATGCGGCCCCCTTGGCGTCGAGATGCATGCGAGGATGCTAGAGCGTGTAGTGCTCCTTGCCCTCGAAGACGTCCATGGCCTCCTCGACGTCGTAATCGCCGAGCGTGATGGCGCTGATGGCCTGCGTGAGACGCACGGCCTCGTCGAGCGAGCGCATGTGGATGTTGCGGCCCGTGGCGTTGCCGACGGCACCGCCCACGTGGATCTGGTCGTAGAGGCTCGCGAGGAACTCGCGGGCGTCGGCCTTGGAGCCACCTGCGCACACGAGGCCCGTGCGGCCGGCAGCGCGGCTCGCGACAGCCAGGAGCTCGGCGCTCGACTTGCCATCGGCTGCGGCGGGCGGATTGACCTTGACGAAGTCGGCACCCAGGCACAGCGCGACACCGGCGGCGCCGGCGATGAGGTCGGCGGCCTTCTCGTCGGTCACGGCCTCGCCACGCGGATAGATCCACAGCACGACGAGCAGGCCTTCGGCATGTGCCTCGGCGATGAGCTCGCCAGCCTCGGCCAGCATGTTGGCCTCGTACTCGCTGCCCAGGTAGATGGTGTAGCCCAGACCGACGATGTTGACGCCGGCCTCGCGCATGGCGAGCACGGCCTCGAGGTCGTAGAGCTGCGGGGAGTAGGGATCTTGCTGGGCGGTCTTGACCAGGTTGGTCTTGGAGTTCATCTTGACCAGGTAGTTGATGTTGGGGTAATCGCGCGCGTACTGGGCGATAAGGCCGCGCTGACCGGCAAGAACGCCGATAGTGCCTTGATCGCCGATTTGGAAGAGATGCTCGGGGTCGCCGTCGGCCGGGTCGATGCCCTCGCCGTGGAAGTCCTTGTTGAGGTGCTCGATCTTCTGGTCGCAGGCAAAGAGCATGAGACGGCCCGTGCCGCGCGTGGCGGCCATGTAGTTGTCGAGGTAGGTCTCGACGGTCTCGGGCATGACGTCGGCGGGAACGCGCACGTCCTCACGGGTGATCTGGGGCATCGTAAGTCCTTTCGTTGGGCGGCGAATGCGGTGGCATCTCGCCAAAATGCTTTACCATTCATTGTAGCACGGGTGATTGGCGCTGAGGGGCATGCACCAGAGCTCAGAAACCCATTCGCTCTGATCGCGTGCTCCTCGGCGCCTTTCCGGCTATGCGAATGTGACAGGTGTTCGGCTCTATGCGAGTGCCGGATCACTCCAGCCGTTGGTGATGGGCCACGCGCGGTCTTTCGTGAACGAGAGGCCGAGCACGTGCGGCGCGATTGGCTCGCAGCGACGCTTGAATTCGCTGGCCTGCACCGTCTTGAATACCGTGCGCACGAGTTCGGGATCGAAGCCGGCTTCGATTGCCTCGGCGGCACCCATCTCGTTTTCGACGTGCGCCTCGAGGAGCTCGTCGAGTTGCTCGTACGGCGGAAGGCGGTCGATGTCGCGCGCACCCTCGTAGAGCTCGGCGCTCGGCTCCTTGTCGATAATCGCCTGCGGAATGAGCGTGCCGTGCGTGTTGCGCCACTCGGCTAGCTCGTAGACCTCGGTCTTGTAGATGTCGCCAATGGGGGCGAACGCACCGGCCGTATCGCCGTACAGCGTCGAGAAGCCCATTGCGGCCTCGGACTTGTTGCCGCAGTTGAGCATGAGCCAACCGTGGCTATTGGCGATGGTCATGAGCTCGACTGTGCGCACACGCGCCTGGAGGTTCTCGGCGGCCAGGCCATCGACCGTGCCACCGCATGCCGGGGCGAGCACGCGCTCGAAGGCTTCGAGCGGCTCGGCGATGCTGATGACATCGCAGGTGATACCGAGCATGCTGGCAAGCTGCTGCGCGTCGCTCAGCGATGCGTCACTCGAATAGGGGCCGGGCTGGGCGACGCCATGCACGTGGGCGGCACCGAGCGCGTCGACGGCAATCGTGGTCACGATGGAGGAATCGATGCCGCCGGACATGCCGATGATGACGTCGGTGAAGCCATTCTTATGCACGTAATCGCGCGTCGCGACGACGAGCGCACGCCAGACGATTTCGCGGATGTCGAGTTCGACGGCGGGGCGCTGCTGCACCTCATGGACAGCTCCTGGTGCGGTGTCGAAGACGAAGAGGTCCTCCTCGTCGATGGGCGAGGCATGCATGAGGCTGCCATTGGGAGCCGTGACCGTGGAGTTTCCGGCGAAGATGACCGAATCGGCTGCGCCGCACTGGTTGGCGCTCACGACGTGCGCACCGCAGTCACTTGCGAGTGCGGAGAGGTGGCGCAGGTCGCCGCGGGCGGCGGGGGCAGCCATCGGGTCGCCGAAGGCGTCGTAGTTCATCTCGACGAGCACGTCGACGTTGGGAAGCTCGGTGCCCGGCTCGAAGTGGCCGTCGAAGAGCACGGCGATGTTGCAATCGGCAAGCTCGATGACGGGGACGACGTCGCTTTCGAGCAGTGCGGGCGCGCCGAGCGATTCGAGCGCGCTGTCGCCGGCGAGGAAGAGCTCGGGAACGATGGCGAGCGTGTCGGCGTCAAGCTCGTTGACGCTCGCGCAGGAGACGAGCGCGGGGATGGGCGAGACATTGGCAAAGGTGCGCAGGTGCTCGTGCGAGTCCTCGATAAAGGTGGGCGAATCGACCAATCCGCCGATGTGAGCGCCAGTGAGCGAGCCTGCACCAAAGACGATGAGGTCGGCGTCCGCAGACGCTGCCTGACGGGCGTAGTCGAGCATCTTGTCCATGTTGCCCGACAAATCGCCGACGCGTGGATTTACCTGTGCGACTGCAATGCGCATACGTTTCCCCTTCGGTAGATGTACAACCTTACAGAATACCATGAGGACACCCATGAAGGACGCTCGGGCGCGTTAGGGCTCCTTGATCGCGTCGGCGGGCAGGTAGCCCTTCACGCTGTCGAAGATGAGATCCTGGTAGACGACGGCCCCCTCGGGACGCAGATGCTCGTGGTCGTCCCACAGGTACTCGCTCGCATGCCCGCTGCACGTGGAATACCAGTCGATGACATGCACGTTGTCATGCTTGGTCGCGAACTCGTTGATCATGGCGTTGTTGGCATCGGTCGCGTACTTCTCGTTGTAGACGTTGACGAGGAAGATTTGCTTTTCCGGCCCCACGAGCTCGTACATCTTGTCGAGTTCGTCAGGCTCGAGCACGAAGTTAGAGAAGCAGGCGAAGATGACGACGTCACCGACGACACCCTGGGCCTCGTAATCCTTGTAGACGTCGCGCGCCTGCCAGAACCAGCGGCCGATGTAGCTGTCCATGAGAGCGTTCGTGTAATGTGAGTAGAACTCGGACTCGGAATCTCCTGGCACGGAATCGCCGATGAGCAGCGGGTCGCGCACGCGGGCAAGACGCTCGGCTTCGGCAAGTTCGGCGGCCTCCTGGTCGGCCTTGGCCTTGAGGTAGTTGACTGCCGCAACGGCATTACCGATGACGCCGTTTTCGGGTCCGTAGCTCGGAGGCACGTCATAGAGCTGCATGGCCGATCCTGCCGCTGCGCCCGTGCTCTTGATGGCGTCTTGCGGCACTTGGAACTCGTCGGGGATGAAGGCGCAGCCTCCCACGGCGATGGCCAGCGTCAGCAAGCTCGCGAGTGCCGGTGCGATCACGCGGGGCTTGCGCAGCTCGAGGCCACTCACGCTGCCGCGATTGCGCCACCTGTCGATGGCCTTGCCGATCGCGCCATGGCGTATGGGGTTTTCCACGAAGGTGTAGGACAGGGTCGAGACGACGAAGGTGATGGCGAAGACGGCGAGGATGAACCACCAGGCATAGGGGCCGGGGCCATTGAGCGGTTTCATCAGCAGGATGACGGGGTAGTGCCACAGGTAGATGCCGTAGGAGCGCTGGCCGACCCAGACGAACGGCTTGAGGCTCGCGAACCGGGCGAGCCGGCTGCGTGGATGCACGAGCACGGCGATGAGCACGGCCGTGAGCACCGAGCAGATGATGATGCCACCGTGGTACATGAAGCCCGAGAATCCGTCGATGAAGGCCATCATGCAGATGATGCCCGCTAGAGCGAGTACGCCAATGACGTCGAGCAGATTGATGGTGCGGGAGGGCACGTTGCGGGTTCCCTGTTCGGTGAGGGCTTGACCGGGCCAGAACAGCGAGAGCCATGCGCCGATGAGCAGCGAGCAGGCGCGCGTATCGGTGCCGTAGTAGACGCGGGTGGGATCCTCGAGCGGATTGTAGAGCACCCACATGAGCGCTGCCGAGATGGCGGCAAGGACGACGCAGCCGCGGCGAATGACGGTCTTGCTCGCGCCGAGCCTGCTCACGAGCAACAGCAGGATGGGCCAGACGAGGTAGAACTGCTCCTCGATCGCGAGCGACCAGAAGTGCGTGAGCGGGGAGGGGTCGCCGAGCGATTCGAAGTACGACAGGCCGCGGAAGACGTACCACCAGTTCTGGAACCAGAATAGCGACGGACCGACATCGGGGCGTAGCTTGGTGAGCAGCGGATGATTGAAGAGTACGCAGAGCGCGGTCACGACGACGACCACGAGCACGATGGCCGGGAACAGGCGTCGGACGCGGCGCAGCCAGAACTGGGGGAGGTTGACGGTGCCGGTCTCCTCGAGCTCGGCCATGAGCAGGCCGGTGATGAGGTAGCCGGACAGGACGAAGAAGACGGTGACGCCAAGCAGGCCGCCGAGCGCGAACTTGAGATCAAGGTGATAGCAGATGACGGCGACGACGGCGAGGGCGCGCAGGCCGTCAAGTGACGCGATGTAGCGTTTCTTCACTTGTTTGCCTGCGCGGGCGCTGCCCTGCCGTGCCGCCAATTTGCCTCCATCTCTCAATATGCAATATAGAGCGTTTGCGAGGGAAGGCGCAAGGGTCGAGAGGGCATCGGGAGGAAGACAAGCGAGCGGAACCAGACAGAACCCGCCGGGGGCCATTTTTATGGGTTTGCGACGCGTGTGGCGAAAACAGACCAAAATGCCCCGGCGGGGTGAGGGGTGGGGGTG
>CAUHSG010000018.1 GCA_959608885.1 uncultured Coriobacteriia bacterium
TGTCTGGTTACGAGCGTTTGTCACGTAACCAGACAATTATGCCCCGGCGACTTCTGTCTGGTTTCCCGGCGACTTCTGTCTCATTAGGCTAGGCTGTGCAGGCCGCGCCCCTCGACGATGACGTAGTGAACGAACATCGGACCGTGAACGCCCTCGACGCGCACGAGCTCGATATCGGCCGTCGCCGACGGTCCGCTAATGAAGCAGATCTGCGAGGGAAGGTTCTCGTCTGCCGGCGCGCCCTCCTCGTCGAGCTCGGCAAGCCAATCACCCATGGTCGCCTTCACGTCGGCCGCGTTGACGATCGCGATGTGCACGAGCGGCAGCAGGCTGATGGCACGCCCGCAACTCTCATCGCATAGCTGGACGATGGTGCCGGTCTCGGCGATGCCGCCCTTGGCGAACGTGATACCGTAGCGCGCCGCGTTGCATGCGTCGACCATGGCATCGCGCCCCGCGGATGCATCCCAACGCGTGGCGGAGGTGACCTTCTTGCACTTCTCGAGCGCCTGGGGCACCTCGAGCCTCTCGATGCGGTGGTCGTCGGCGAACACGACCGAACCGGGCTCGCCATCGGCCTTGATGATGTCCTTGATGACCTTGGCGACCTCGGCGGACTTGCAACGGTGCACGCCCACGCGGATCTTCTCGGACTCGTCGGCGAACATGTCCACAAGTTGCGCGTGCGAAAGCCCGTCGGTACGACGCGCGGGTGGGTTCTTCGCATAGTCGAGAGGCTCGACATGCTGCGGGACGTCCTCATGCCCCAGTTGCCTTGAGATGGGAGCCAAAAAGCTCTCGAGTGTCGCACGCTCCATCATGCACCGCCCTTCTGGTCCTCGCCCTCGCGTGCCTGCGCACGCCCCTCGGCACGGGCCGCGTTATGCTCGGCCAGCCAGGTGCGGAAGCGATACGGCGCGATGACGTCGAAGTCACGCGACGAGGTCCAGCTACCAAGCACCGGTATCCAGGCGCTGCGCTCGTCAAGCGACGATCCGCCACGCGTGAGAATGTTCATGACGGGACGGCCCAGGCGCATGAGCGCCATGTACAACGGACTGCTCGACCACATGGCCTGCATGGCCTTGAAGATAGGGACCTCGACCTTGTTGTTCTTTCCTTCGTCGACGATTGCGATGCGATGGTCGCGCACGAGGTCGTGAATCGGGATGCGCACCGGACAATGTTCGCTGCACGCCCCGCACAACGTGCAGGCAAAGGTCATCGCCTTGGCGTTGGCGTCCCCGTAGCCCACGAGCTGGGGCGTGAGGACGATGCCCATGGGGCCGGGATAGATGGAGCCGTAGCCATGCCCGCTTATGTGACGATACACGGGGCAGATGTTGAGGCACGCGCCGCAGCGCACGCAGCGCATCATGGGCTCGAACTCCGTGTCGAGGAGGTCGTGTCGCCCGTTGTCCATGATGATGTAGTGGACCTCAGCCGGACCATCCAGCTCGCCATCGCGACGCGCGCCGGTATCCACGCTGAAGTACGCCGTCATCTTGGAGCCGACCGCGCTCTTGGGAAGCAGCGCCATGAAGATGTCGAGGGACTCGAGCGTGGGGACGATGCGGTCGATGCCGACGAAGACGATCTGCACCGGCGGGAAGGTATCGACCATGCGTCCATTGCCCTCGTTGGTGACGAGCGTCACCGACCCGGTTTCGGCCACGGCCATGTTGCAGCCGCGTATGCCCACCTGGGCGTCGAGGAACTCCGGGCGCAGCATCTTGCGCAGGAAGTGCGTGATGTTCTCGGGAACATTATCGCCGTCGTAGCCGCACTTCTTGCGATAGAGCTCGGCGATGTCGTCACGCGTGTGGTGTAGCGCGGGCACAACGATATGCGAGGGCATGTCGCCGGCCGTCTGCAGGATGTTCTCGGCGCAGTCGGTCTCGATGACCTGGACACCGGCCTCCTCGAGCACATGGTTGAGGCCGATTTCCTCGGTCATCATGCTCTTTGACTTGACCGCCTTGAACGCTCCGTAGTTCTCGAAGATGTCGAGTGCCTCCCAAAGCGCCTGATTGCCCGTGGTCGCGAAGTGCACGTGCACGCCATGGTCACTCGCGTTCTGCGCGAACTGCTTCACGTAGTAATCGAGGTTCTTGGCGACATGATCGCGGATACGTGCCGCCGTCGTGCGCAGGCCCTGCCAATCGGGCTCCTCGTCAACAAGCGCCTGACGCTTCTGGTAGAAGGTCTCCTGCGCCGTCTCGATCGCCTGATGCTTGAAGTCGTCCTCAATGCACTTTGCGGCGCGCTCGCGCAGGGACTCCTCGGTGTTGTACAAGATGGCCATGGCTACTCCCTCGCATCCAGGATCTGGGCGATGTGCATGACGCGGATGTCACGGTCGACCGCACCCTGCGCATGCAGGCGCGCAAGCGCACCCTTGATGTTCATGAGGCAGGGCACGTCGGCTCCGCACACAACGTCGGCACCCGTCTCGATGATGGTCGCGCACTTCTCCTTCACGATCTCGGCCGAAATCTCAGGTTCCTTGAACGAGAAGGTGCCGCCAAACCCACAGCAACGCTCGGCATGTACCATCTCTATGTACTCGAGCCCGTCAACGGCCTCGAGCAGCTTGAGGGGCGGCTCCTTGATGCCGAGCATGCGCGTGACGTGACAGCTCTTGTGGTAGGTGACCTTGTGATGGAAGCTCGCGCCCACATTGGTCACGCGCAGCTGGTTGACGATGAAATCGGTGAACTCGAACATGCGCGGACGGATGCGCTCGACCTTGTGCAGGTACTCCACGTCCTCGAGCACCGTGGGATAGTCGTTGATAATGGCGTTCATGCACGAACCGGTGAGCGAGACGATCGTCTCGTACTCGTCGAGATCGTAGGCATCGAGGATGTTCTTGGCGACGGGCACCGTCTCCTTGGCGTATCCCGAGTTGAGAAGCCCCTGCCCGCAGCAGACCTGCTCTTCGGGCATCTCGACCTCACAACCGAGGCGCTCGAGCACGTTGACCGCGGCGATGCCGATTTCGGGATAGAACATGTCGACCATGCAACCGGGGAAAAACGCAACTTTCATGCGATTCGCACTCCCTCCAGGAATTCTCTCGGGCGGTATCTCTCTCATTGTATTCGTTTTGAAGAAGAAATGCGCATGTCGCACATACCGCAGACGCGATTGCCATATGCGGGCGTTCGGCGGCATCCCTTGATTTGCGGTATCATGCTAAAAGTTATGTGCAAATTATGTTGGGAGAAACCATGGAGCTCTTGAGAAAGTGGAATTCGATTAGCCTCATTTGGCGCATCGTCATAGGTCTGGTCATCGGTGCCGTCCTGGGCGTGTGCTCCCAGGCATTCGCATGGGATCAAATCATGATCATCGACCTGCTGGGCACGCTGTTCGTCAGCGCGCTGAAGGCCGTCGCCCCCGTTCTCGTCTTCTTCCTGGTCCTGAGCGCGCTTGCCAACGCCAAGACCGCCGGCTCCATGAAGACCGTCATCCTGCTCTACATCGTGTCGACGATCCTCTCGGCGTTCATCGCCGTGCTCGTGAGCTTCGCCTTCCCCGTCGACATCCAGCTTGCCACGCCGCCCGAAGATGTCGCAGCCTCCCCCGAAGGCATCGGCGCCGTGCTCCTCACGCTCGTGACCAACATCTTCTCCAATCCCGTTGACGCGCTCATGAAGGGCAATTTCATCGGCATCCTGGCATGGGCAATCGTCCTCGGCATCGCGCTGCGTAGCGCCAAGCAGTCCACCAAGACCGTCTTCGAGAACATCTCCGCGGCCATCACGCGTGTCGTGCGCTGGATCATCAACCTCGCGCCGTTCGGCATCCTTGGCCTCGTCTACACGTCCGTATCCACGAGCGGTCTCGAGATCTTCACCTCCTACGGCGCGATCATCCTGCTGCTCGTCAGCTGCATGCTGTTCATCGCCCTCGTGGTCAATCCCATCATCGTCTTCATCTGCATTCGCAAGAACCCCTATCCGCTCGTCCTGCGCTGCCTCAAGGACTCGGGCATCACGGCGTTCTTCACCCGTAGCTCCGCCGCGAACATTCCCGTCAACATGGAGCTGTGCCAGAACCTCGGCTTGAACAAGGACAACTACTCCGTCTCCATCCCGCTCGGCGCGACCATCAACATGGCGGGCGCGGCCGTCACCATCTCGATCATGACCATGGCGACCGTGCACCTACTCGGCATCCAGGTCGACTTCCCCACGGCAGTCGTGCTGAGTATCCTGTCCGCCGTGGGCGCCTGCGGCGCATCGGGTGTGGCTGGTGGTTCGCTGCTGCTCATCCCGCTCGCCTGCTCGCTGTTCGGCATCGGTCAGGACATCGCCATGCAGGTCGTCGCCGTCGGCCTCATCATCGGCGTCATCCAGGACTCCTGCGAGACCGCGCTCAACTCCTCCTCCGATGTGCTGTTCACGGCATCCGCCGAGTACATGGCGCGTCGTAAGAAGGGGATCGAGTTCTTCCCCGGCAAAGACGCACCGCTGCCCGTCGAGGAAATCGAGGAGGACAAGCTCGACGAGGCACAGCTCGAGGGTACCGAGGACACTTGGGCCGCCAAGGAGATCGGGTAGAGATTTCCTCGCTGTCGCATATTCGTGAAACGTACGGGGCGGTTGCACATGCGACCGTCCCGTTTTTGGCCAAGGGTTCATCGATGTAATTGAGGTCGATATGCTGCCCGGTGATGCGCACCTGTGACGGCATTTTCGGGCGTCTGCCCGGTAATGCGCGTCTATGACCTTTTTCGACGTCTATTTGCCAAATTATGCTCCCGTCTGTCCACACAATTGGGCAGTACACAGCCACCCGTGCACACCATTGGGCACTCTTCGACGATGCAACCACCAAAGCACGTCACTGGGCACTACGATGGCGTTTACTTCGCGAAAGTAGACGGCGCCCGTCATCCTTGAGTCTTCCTGCAAAACTGTGAATTGCCGGCCGCAGCCCGTGCCTCTCTGCCAAGGATTCCCGGTCACTGACCGTCAGATGACTCATCTTTCCGTGCGGGTTTCCGTCACGACAAGTCTAAACCCCGACACAGTGTCAGGGTCAACTGCTGTTAGCAAAAAGGAAGCAGGAAAAGAAGAGCCAGGGAAAGCCAATGTTGGTCCAGACAGCAGTCGGTACAAGGGCCTCAGGAAAACTCAATCTCTTCGACCACATCAACGCCCATGCTTCTGCATACCTTTTTTAATTTATTATCTACAGTAAATAAACAACATGCATGACGCCGGGCGAGAGTGGCATAGAGCATGTCATACACGGCATGTCCTCGAAGCACCGATTCGGCATAAGCTTCGTCAATGTTCTCGTCTGTTGCGATGAAGCGATCAACGAGAGACAGCGCGTCCTCAACCCCGCGCCTTGCCGCTTTCTCGTCAAGCAATCCTGCTCGAACGCACTTCCACATGACGTTGCGAATCTCTATTTTGAGCAAATCCGGCGCAAGAACCTCATCACCCTCGAGCATGAGGGCGCGAAAACCTAGGCCGGGTTCGGTATTTTGACAGATGCCAATGGCCGCAGAGCAATCGAGGACTATCATGCGTCTTCTCCTTGTTTTGCGCCCGTTAGCAACTCGGGATACGCAGCATCACGCTCGTCGCGCATGGCACGAATAACCGCCGCCGGATCGGCGAATTCGCCAACAGATGGCAGCGGAGCTTTGTCGATACGCGCAAAAGTCTCCTTGCGGCGCTTGATGCGAGCAGCAACCTGGTCGTCTTCATGCGGCGAACGCATGGTCAGAAACTGGATAATCTGAGCAACGCCTTCATCATGCGCCAGCATTTGCCCTAGGTTCTCCTGGCGCAAACGATATGCCTCAAGACTTGCACGCAACAGGTGCACCGTCTGCTGGGAGATGCTGCGATCCTGCTCAACCGCACAACGACGCAGCTCCTCATACAAAGACTCCGGAAGGTCTCTTACCTGCAAGGATGGCATCATTTCCTCCTTCATGCAAAGTGCATGCTATATTCATAGTATAGCATGCACCTTACTCGAACAGGAGTCATCTATTCCATAGTGGAATTTGCAGCCCTACAGCGCTGCGAGCACCTCGTCGACGCTGCGCTTGACCTCTGCCTTGGCCTTCTCAACGTCGATGGTCTCGTACTCCCCATCCTTGTAGAGCACTTGGCCATCGCACATGGTGAGCAGCACATCCGCACCGTTAGCGCTGTAGACGAGGTTGGTCGCGATGTCGTGCACGGGCGTCATCCACGGCGTGTCGATGTCCATGACGACGAGATCGGCGCGCTTGCCCTGTGCCAGCACACCGCAATCATGGCGACGCTGGGAACGCGCACCATTGACCGTGAGCATGCGCAGGATCTCCTTGGGTGTGATGATGGCGGGATCGAGTGCGTTGCCCTTCTGGGCGCAGGCGAGCAGGTACGCGCTCTGCAGGATGTTGTGGGTGTTGTTCGATGCCATGCCGTCCGTGCCGATCGAGCAATGCACGCCGGCGTCAATCATGGCCTGCACCGGCGCAAAACCACTCGCGAGCTTCATGTTGCTCGCAGGGTTCAGACTCACGTTCACGCCCTTTGCCGCCATGAGCTCGATGTCGGAGGGCTCGACCCACACGCAGTGCGCTGCGGTGACGGGAATATCGAAGGCACCTAGGTGATCGAACCAGGCCGCCGGGGTCATGCCGTCATGTCGCTCCTTGCACTCGTCGCACTCGAGCTTGGTCTCGGCCAGGTGGATATGCAGGCCCGTATCATGCGCCTTGGCCTCGTCCACGCAACGCTCGATCATGCCCTGGGGCGTGGTGTACTCGCCGTGCACGCACATGTCGATCTTCACGCGGCCGTCGCCGACGTTCTGGTACTCGGCAAAGAGCTGCTCGTTCACCGCGGCCACGGGCAGCGTGTCGTAGTCGGTTTCGACGAAGCACATCGTGCCGCCATCGCAGTGATTGGCCTTCATGCCCGCCTCGAGAGTCGCCTCGCAACGGTCGATGGTGGCGAAGTACATGTCGGTGTAGCTCACCACGCCATAACGCAGCATCTCGGCCTGGCTGAGCATGCAGCCCCAGTAGTGGTGCTTCTTCTCCATGTCCATCTTGCCCTCGAAGGGCCAGACCGTGTCGTTGAGCCACTGCTGAAGGGGCTGGTTTTCGGCATAGCCACGCAGCAGCGTCATGGGCGTGTGCGCGTGCGTGTTGTAGAACGCGCTCATGAGCAGTTTGCCCGTGCCGTCGTAGCGCTCGCCAAAGCGCGCGGCGTCGGCGGGCTCCTCGGCGCCCACGTAAGTGATGTGGCTGCCCTCGGTGCCCACGAACATGCCGCGCTTGTGGTCAAGGTTCTCGTCGAGGATGTCTATGTTGGCAAAGAGCATGAGCTGGTCCTTTCCGAATGAGACAAATCTGCCCCGGGCAAATTTGTCTCATTATCTCACTTCGCGTACTTCTCGAGCAGGCTGCCGCCGCAGCTGGAACCGCAGCCCGCAGCGCACGAATAGCAGATGGGGCTCGTCCTGATGCGACGCCTCGGCAGCGGCATATCAACAATATCGCGCACGTTGGCCGGCCCGTCCAACGGCAGGCCCAGGACGTGGTTGACCTCGCAATCGTAGAGCCCACCGTCGTAATCGACATTAAGCTGGGTGCGGCACATGATGTGCGCCACGACCGCGCCGTTGTAGTTGTCTGCAAGTAGCTTGTTGTACGCATCATAGGTGCGCGCGGCGAGCAACTTGCCGGCGAAGCGCCCCATATTCCAGTTGTTCATCGCGTACAGCCCGTTGAACTTCACGCCCTCGGCATGCTCGAGCTCGTAGCGGTAGAAGTCCTCCAGATCGGCCTGGTCGGGCGGCAGGAAGGGACCATCCACGTTGTAGGCCAAGTCGATCTGCAACTCGGGGTCGATGCCGTAGCCAAGCGCGTTCATGTCGCGCAGCACCTTCATGATGCTCGAGAAGCTGCCGTCTCCGCGTTGCTCGTCCACGCCGGCGGCGTCGAAGTAGGGCATCGAGGTGACGAGCTTGACCTTGTGCCTGACGTAGACGTCCTTGAAATGCGCGTATTCGGGGTCGTCCAGGATGACGAGGTTCGAGCGCACGATGACCTGCTCGGCGATCCTGGACGCCTCCCCGATGAACCACTCGAGCTCCGGGTTCATTTCGGGCGAGCCGCCGGTTATGTCCATGACCTTGAACCCGCCGGTCTCGAAGGCGGCAAGCACCGCCTCCATGGTCTCGCGCGTCATGCGCTCCTCGTTCTTGGGCGAGCAGGACAGATAGCAGTGGTTGCAGGCGAGATTGCAGCGATAGGTGACGTTGACCTGCATGGTGTCGAGACTCGCGCTCTCGAGCAGGGCCTTGTCGTGAATGCGCTCGTCGAAGGGCTCGATGCCGAGCTTGGCGCAGGAATCCTCGATCCACTCGAGGTCGATGCCGCGCTTGCCCCGCGTGACCTGCAGCGCGGCATTTGCTGCCGCGAAGTCGAAGGGGCCGACGTGCTCGCGCCGCGGCGTTATCCTGAAGTGCTCGCCGTAGCGGCTGTTCTCGAGGAAGGTCGCCATGTTGCCGCTGATGGCAACGGGACGGTCCTTGATGAAGCGCACCTCATTATCGAGATCGAAGTAGCGCTTGTTCTCGGGCATGGTACCCAGATAGGTCGCCGTCTGCTGGTAGTCCTCTTCACGATCCTCGAACTTGTCGCACTTGATGGCTCGCATGGTGCGCGACGCGAAGCCGATGCTGCCGAGCTTGGTCGCGATCTGGAAGTCCCCAACCTCGAGCGGCTCGTGGGCGACGTCATAGCAGACCTGCGTACCGCAGCGCGCCAGCATGCGACGGAAGTCCTCGACGTACATGGCGCCGGACAAACACTCGCCACGCAGGACGGGATCGTCGTAGAACCCCTCCGGCACACGGCGGTCGGAGAATATGTCCGAGAAGTACAGCTCTCCCCCGGGCTTGAGCACGCGGAATATCTCCTCGAAAAGCTCCTGCTTGAAGGGCGAGAGGTTGATCACGCAGTTGGAGATGACGACGTCGACGCTTCCACTGGGAATCGCGGACATGTCCTCGATGTAGCTCTCGATGAACTCGACGTTGCTTTTGGGCAAACCCAGCCGCTCAATCTGCGCCGCCTCGTGACTGCGCGCGAACTCGAGCTGGCTCGGCGTCATGTCGACGCCGATGACGTGGCCTTCCGGCCCCACGAGCTTGGCGGCGATGAAGACGTCGCGACCCGTGCCGCAGCCCAAATCGAGCACCGTGGCGCCTTCGAGCGCCGGCGGCAGGGGGCTTCCGCAGCCGTAGAAGTGCTCGACGATCTCCGGGTCGAGCTCCGGGAAGATGTCGAGCACGTACTTGGGCGGAGCCGTGGTGGCGCAGGTGCACGCGTTGGTGCGCAGGTCCTCGCTATCCGCAAGCGTCTCGCCGTAGTACTCGCGCACCATGGCGCGGATGTCGACCTCTGCCACGGCTACCTTCCCTCGTCACCCATGTTGAAGCACTCGGTAAAGAACATCTGCGCGTCCAGATTGTACTTGTCGCAGACGAAATCCACGGCATCGTCGACGATGCGCGCGAAGGGCCGCGACTCGCACACGGCACGCGCGTTGATGATCATGGACATCTTCTTGTGCTTGCGCAGGAAGGGCTGCGTGTGCTCAATGTCGTAATCGATGCCCAGAAGCGAGCACTTGTTGAAGTCACCGGCGCCAGCCGTCGCGAAGGTCTTGAGGTGTGGGACGTTACGCTTCCTCTCGATGAGCCCCATGCGAATCTCCTCGATGAGGTCGTCGATGACGACGTTGCAGTCGACCTTCTCGTCGTCGAGCTGCTTGAAAAAGAGGCGGCGGTTGTACCAGGTGAGGGTCTTTTCGGCCTCCTGGAACTTCTCGTTGTCGCGCACCGAGAAGTTCTTGAGCAGGGTCTCGTGCGTCTCGAGGTACTCCGCGAGCTCGGGAATGCCGTCGCCGCGCAGTGCCGAGATGGTCATGACCGGGATGTCCGGACATGCCTCGCGCAGGAAGGCGACATCGCGCTCGATCTCCTCGGGCGTCATGACGTCGATCTTGTTGAGCACGATGAGGTCGGCCTCCTCGAGCTGCAGCTGCATGAGATATTTAATCTCCTCGGGCAGGTTGATGTCCTCGCCCTCGGGCAGCAGCAGCTTGATGCGCTCGGGATCAACGAGCACCGTGAACGGCGACAGCGTGATCCAGTCCGCGCAGTCATCCACGAGACGATGGTAGACGTGGTCGAGCGCGCCAACGCCCAGGCCGGGGATGTCGCTCATCACAAAAATGGCACCATCGCGGTCGCGCAGGCGACGAATCTTGTCGATGGTGTTGTCCATCTGGTAGCAGATGCACCCGCTCGCGATCTCCTCGACCGTGCACCCGCTCGTCTGCGTGAGGTTGGTGTCGACGAGGTTCGCGCCCAGGTCGTTGGCGATGATGCCGACCTTGCCGTAGGTCTTGTTCATGTGCTCGCCCAGGGCGATCATCGTCGTGGTCTTGCCCGCGCCCAGAAACCCGCTCATGACCATGAAGCGGATCTTGCCGGGCGCGACGTCGGCATCCTTCTTGGCGGCCTTGGTCGTCGCCGTGTCCTCGTGCATGGCGGAGGCCCCGCCGTATGTGTTGAACGTATCGTATGGCATCTAACGCTCCATCTTGCTAGCAGCAGCTCGCGTTGATCGGCTGGTCGTCCTCGTCATACACGCCCTCGTAGTCGGGAGCCGTCTTGATGATGAGGTCGCCATGGGTGTCGCCGATGTGCTGGTCACGATTGCCCGTGTACTCAAAAGCCGCACTATAGCGCGAGTGGGCCGCGATTGCGGACACGTTGCCGCAAACGGGGCAGGTCTTGCCCGCGGGGAACTTGATGTTGAAGTCGAAGAGGAACATGTCCGGATAGTCGGGCAGGTTGCCCTTGTAGGTCACCGTCTCGCCATAGGACTCGCACACGTCCTCGGCCCAGCTCGACTTCATCACGCGTGCGGTTATGGTCGCAAACGCGATGTCGGGGAACAATGCCTGCTCGCTTGCCAAAAGCGGTGTCTTGAAGGTCATGGGATAGCGCGGGTCAAGAAAGCCGAAGTGCTGCACGAGGCGACGGAAGTCGTTGATGTACATGGCGCCGGCCAGGCGCAGGGCGCGCAGCTTGATGTCATGGGCCTTCTCAAGCGGGATGCGGCGATCGGTGAACACGTCGGTGAAGTACCACTCGCCATCTTCCTTGAGGATGCGGTGCACCTCTCTGACGTACGCCTCCTTGTCGGGAGAGAGATTGAATGTGCAGTTCGAGATAACGATGTCGACGGACTCGTCCGGAATCATCGAAAGGTCCTCGGGCACTCCGTGAATGAGCTCGACGTTGGGGGCGTCGTAGTCGAACTGAGAAATCTCCTGGTCAAGGTACTTCTCGGCCCTAGCAAGACGACTCGCGTCGGGTTCCACGCCGATGACCTTACCCTGCTCGCCCACGAGCTGTGCGGCGAGGTACGTGTCGCGCCCTGACCCGCAGCACAGATCGACCACCGTGCATCCCTCCATGAGCGGCGGCATGGGAGCTCCGAATTCGTGGAAGTGGTTCTTTATCTCGGCGGAGATGTTGAAGAGACACTCGCGAGCGGAGGGCAGAATCGTCTCATCCGTGTCGCGCGTGCGGGCCGTCGCCTGCGGATCGGGATCCTGCACGGCGGCTATCTCCGCATAGTATTTCGCGGGATCGACGTCCATCGTGTACCAATCGTGATAACCCTGATAATCCATGCCGGTTCCTTTCTTCTTCGACGAAAACGGGGCTTTCTCTGCGCTTGCGCGGGACTTTTGGCGAGTTTCTCCGCGTATATTCTCGTATTCGATATTTGCACTTGCGCCAGTAGCAGATTATATCCTATACTGGTTAGTGTCAACTCGCTTACGCACACGCAGCGCATGATTCGCTTTGTTGCGAGCAGATGCTTGGGACATGCTTCTAGGCCGGCACGTCCCAAGCATCTCGTAAGCACTCTTTTGCCGCATGCGCGGCTTTCTTTCTCTTCAGGCACAATTTGGCGTATGATGAAGCCCTGTTCGATTCACGTAAGGGAGCTAATACATGTGGTCTGCCTGCCATCCAAAATCCGAAGAGCAGCTCAGCGAATGCGGTCAGCTTGGCAAGAGCCTGAGCCGCCTGACGCAACCTTCGATTCTCGCCGTGCTCGCACGTTCCGATAAGCCCGTGCACGGATACCTCATCATCCAGGAGATGACAAGCGGCCCCATGTTCAACGGCAATGCCCCCGACCCCACGGGCATCTATCGCATCCTCAAGCAGATGGAGAACAACGGCCTGGTCACGAGCGAATGGGACACGTCGGAATCCGGTCCCGCCAAGCGCTGCTACAACCTGACCGATGACGGACGGGCTTGCTTGCGCCGCTGGATAGACGCGCTCGCCTGCTACGCCGCCAGCATCCAGGACCTGCGCACGCTCGCATGCGATGCCCTCGACATTCCCGTTCCCGAGCAGCCAGTCTGCCTGAAGGAGCTCGAGGTCTAGAGTCGAAGGGCAGCGCACACCTCATCGGCACAGGCAAGTCCATCGGCAATCGCCGTCGCCACAAGCGTCGAGCCCATGCGCGCATCGCCGGCCACGTAGACCGGCGATGTCGCATCGTCAACTGCCCGCAGCCCATGCAATCCATCCGCATCCGATGCACCCGTGACGCCAAACGCCTCGAACAGTGCGTCGTCTGCCCCGAGAAAGCCCTTGGCGATGAGGACGAGCTGGGCGGGAATCTCCCGCTGCGTCCCCTCGACGAGGTGCCTGCCCCCGTCATAGGCGAGGTCCTGGATGCACACGGCCTCGACAGCGCCATCGCCCACGAAGGCAATCGTGTCCGTCGACCAGATGCGCGGGTCGCTGCCGAGCAGCTCCTCGGCCTCGCGCTGCCCGTACCCTTGCGTGTAGGCCGCTTTCGGACCGGGCCACGAGGCGCTACCCTCGTCCGAGGGCCGCTGCGCGCGAATGACCTGGCGCACGCTCTTCGCGCCCTGGCGCAAGGCGCAGGCAACGCAATCGACGCCGGTATCGCCGCCACCGATGACTACGACGTCCTTGCCCGCCGCGTCGATCATCGCATCGCGCCCCTCGAGTAGCGCACGCGTCACCTCGCCCAGGTAGTCGAGCGCGAGGTGGATGCCATCGAGCTCGCGTCCCTCTATGGGCATGTCGCGGGCGACGCTGGAGCCGACGGCAAGGACGACGGCATCGGAAGCCGAGAGGATCTTTCCCGCCATCTGGGCAGCGTCCGTCCCGCAGGCGAACTCCACACCAGAATCGCGCATGAGGTCGATGCGACGCTGCACGACCTCCTTGGGAAGCTTCATGTTGGGAATACCGTAGGTGAGCAGGCCACCGGGGCGCTCGTCCCTCTCGTACACGCGCACACGCACGCCACGTCGTGCGAGCTCCCAGGCAAGCGCCAAGCCGGCGGGACCGGACCCCACGACGCTCACGAGCGGGGCGGCGTCAGGCGCGGGGACAAGCGGACGCATGCCCCGGCTCCACCCGTAGTCGGAGAGCAGCCGCTCGTTGTCGTGGATGGTAACCGCATCGTCATGCAAGCCGAGGTTGCATGCGACCTCGCACGGCGCCGGACACACGCGGCCGGTGAATTCCGGGAAGGGATTGGTCAACAGCAGGCGTGCGTACGCATCGTCGAGCCGTCCGCGGTAGAGCAGGTCATTGACCTCGGGAATGAGGTTATGGAGCGGACAGCCCGTCGCGGCGACGATGTCGTCGAGGATGCCGCCGCTCTGGCAAAACGCCACGCCGCAGTTCATGCAGCGGCTCGCCTGCTCGCGTTGCTCGTCGACGGAAAGCGGTAGCGCGAACTCCCCGTAATCCGCCACGGCCTCGCTCGCGGGACGCACGCCGTGCTCCCTACGTTCAACCTGGAGATATGCTCCCGTGCGCCCCATGTCACGCCTCCGCTCTCAGTAACTCGAAGGCACGTTCCTGTGCCTCGTCGTGTGTGCAGCCGTCCGCCTCGAGCTGCGTCGTCATGGCGAGCATCTTGCGATACTCGTCTGGAATGACCTTCTTGAAATGATGCGCTATGTCGTCGAAGCGGTAGAGCAGCATGACGCCAAGCGGACTGGTCGTGATCTGCACATGTGCCTCGATGAGCTCGCGGATGAGCGCGATTTCGTCTCGATTGGGCTCGAGGATGTCGACGAACTCCCGGTTGCAATGGGCCTCGAGCGAATGCGCCGCATCGTAGACGTAGGCCACGCCACCGTTCATGCCCGCCGCGAAGTTGATGCCCACCTCGCCCAGGACGAGCACGCACCCACCCGTCATGTACTCGCAGCCGTTGTCGCCGATTCCCTCGACGACCAGGTCCGCACCCGAGTTGCGCGCAGCGAAGCGCTGCCCGGCGAGGCCGTTCACGAAGCCCCTGCCCGACGTCGCGCCGTAGAAGGCGACGTTGCCCACGATGACGTTTTCCTCGGGCCTGAACGTCGCCCTACTCGACGGGGCGACCGCGACCGTTCCACCTGAAAGCCCCTTGCCGAAGTAGTCGTTTGCCTCGCCCGAAATCGTAAGCATGATACCCTTGGGCAAAAACGCGCCAAAGCTCATACCGCCCGACCCGCTGCAGTCGATCCGGATGAAGTCATAGGGCAGCCCCTCGGGATGATGCGCCGTCACGTCGGAACCGAGCATGGTGCCCACGCAACGGTTCACGTTCGTGATGCCCACGTGGAAGTTGATGGGTTCGAGCCGCTCGCGCGCGAACTGCGTGTAGGGGATGAGCAGCGTCGCGTCAAGCGTCTCGGGCAACGTGTTGGGAGCCTGGGCGCTGGCGAGGAAATGGGGGCAATGCGCGTCGGGAATCGCGCGGCCGAAGTCGACCTGCGGTTTGGCAAGCAGCGACGAGAGGTCGAGCAGGCGTGCCTTCCACGAGCGCACGGCACGGGTCTGCCGCAGGCATTCGACATGCCCCACCATCTCGTCGACGGTGGCAAACCCCAGCTCGGCCATGATCTGGCGCAGTTGCTCGGCCACGAACATCATGTAGTTGACCACGTACTCGGGCTTGCCGGTGAAGCGGCTGCGCAGACGGCAATCCTGCGTGGCGATGCCAACCGGGCAGGTGTCCTTCTGGCAATCGCGCTGCATGAGGCAGCCCATCGCAATGAGCGGCATGGTGGCGAAACCGAACTCCTCGGCACCGAGCAGGCAGGCGATGGCGACGTCGCGTCCGTCCATGAGCTTGCCGTCGGACTCGAGGACGACACGCGAGCGCAAGCCGTTTTGCATGAGCGTCTGCTGCGTCTCGGCCAGTCCCATCTCGAGGGGCAGGCCCGCGTGATGGATGGAGTCGCGCGGCGCGGCACCCGTTCCGCCATTGGCGCCCGAGACGAGGATCTTGTGCGCACCGCCCTTGGCAACGCCCGTCGCGATGGTGCCCACGCCGGCCTCCGAGACGAGTTTGACGGAGACACGGGCGTGCGGGTTGGCGTTCTTGAGGTCGAAGATGAGCTCGGCCAGATCCTCGATGGAGTAGATGTCATGGTGCGGCGGTGGGGAGATGAGGCTGATGCCCGGCGTGGAGCGACGCGTGCGGGCGATCCACGGCCACACCTTCCCGCCCGGCAGATGGCCACCCTCGCCGGGCTTGGCACCTTGGGCCATCTTGATCTGCAGCTCGCTCGCGCTCATGAGATAGCGGCTCGTCACGCCAAAGCGGCCCGACGCGATCTGCTTGATTGCGGAGCGCTTGCTGTCGCCATTGGGCAGCGTCGCCTCTCGGGCCGGGTCCTCGCCACCCTCGCCGGAGTTCGAGCGACCGCCCAGGCGATTCATGGCGATGGCAAGGCATTCGTGCGCCTCCTGCGAGATGGAGCCGTAGCTCATGGCGCCCGTATTGAAGCGCTTGACGATCTCGCTCGCCGGCTCGACGTCGCACAGCGGGATTGCCGGCCGCTGCGCGTCGAAGTCGAGCAGATCGCGCAGGACGACGGCGCGCCCTTCCTGGTGCACGGCCTGACTGTACTGCTCGAAGAGCTCGGGACTGTCCTCGCGCACCGCACGCTGCAGCAAGTGGATGACACGCGGCGTAATGAGATGCTCCTCGCCTTGCGGACGCCAGGAGGTGATGCCCGCGCTGGGAAGCTGCTCGGGAGAAGGCGAAAGCACCTGAGCAAGTGCCAGCTCGTAACGCTCATCGCATTCGCGTTGCAGGTCATCGAGCGTGAGACCGCCAATGCGGCTTACCGTTCCCGTGAAGTGCCGATTGACGAGCTCGTCGGACAGGCCCACCGCCTCGAACACCTGGGCGGCATGGTAGCCTTGCATGGTCGAGATGCCCATCTTGGACATGATCGACACGATGCCCGAAACGACCGCCTTGTTGTAGTAGGCGATGGCGGCGTCGACATCGCCGTCGAGCACGCCGCTGCCACACAGCGCGCGGATGGTGTCATGGGCGAGGTACGGGTAGACTCCCGACGCCGAATAGCCCACGAGGGTCGCGAAGTCATGCGGCGTGATCGCATCGCCGCATTCGACGATGATGTCGACCTGGGTGCGAATCCCGCAACGCAGCAGGTGGTTGTGCACGCTCGCGACGCTCAGCAGCGATGGCACGGGCACGAGCCCGCGTCCCGCGCGATCGGAAAGCGCCAGGATGTTCACGCCGCCGCGCACGAGCTCCTCCGCTTGCCTGCCGAGTTCCTCGACCGCCCGGGCCAGGGCGTGCGGTCCGTCATCGGGCGCATAGGCGGCCACGAGCCTTGCGGCCTTGAAGCCCTTTTGCCCGATGGAGGCGAGCGCGGCGAACTGCCCCTCGTTCAAAAGCGGCGTGTCGAGCCTGACGAGACGGCAGTTGGAGCGCGCGTCCTCGAGCAGGTTACCGTGGTTTCCCAGGTACAGTAGCGTCGAGGTGATGTAGGACTCGCGCAGCGCGTCAATGGGCGGGTTGGTCACCTGCGAGAACAGCTGGTTGAAGTAGTGGTAGAAGCGTCGCGGACGCTCCGAGAGGCACGCGAGCGGCGTGTCCTCGCCCATGGACGCCAGCGGAATGGCCCCGGCATCGGCCATGGGGATGATGGCCTCCTCGATATCCTCGAAGCAGAAGCCGTGTATGGCCTGGCGCTCCGAAAGGGAGATGTCCGCATCGTCGGCATGGCCCGTATCCTCTTCGGCGCCCTTGATGAGCGATGCCAGGGCGAGCGTCTCGGCCTTGATCCACTCGCGATAGGGCTTCTCGTTGGCGAGCCCGTCCTTGATCTCGTCGTCGTAGAGCACGCGGCCCTGCTCCGGGTCGACCATGAGCATCTGACCCGGTCCGAGGCTACCCGAAACGAGGATCTTTGCCGGGTCGATGTCGAGCACGCCCGCCTCGCTCGACAGGATGAGGCGGTCGTCGGAGGTCACGCAATAACGGGCGGGACGCAGACCGTTACGGTCGATGACCGCGCCCAGCATCGTTCCGTCGGAAAACGCGATTGCTGCCGGTCCCTCCCATGCCTCGGTGAGCATCGACTGGTACTGATCCCACGCACTGCGCTTCGTGGTGAGCACCTCGTTTTTGTCCCACGGCTCCGGCAGCAACATCGACACGGCGCGTATGAGCGAGCGCCCGTTCATGGAGATGAACTCGAGCATGTTGTCGAGCATGGCCGAATCGGAGCCCTCGCCGTTGAAAACGGGCAGGACCTTCTCGAGATCGGCCCCCATGACCGGCGAGTACAGATGCGGCTCGCGGGCCCGCGCCCAGTTGACGTTGCAACGCAACGTGTTGATCTCGCCGTTATGAACCATGTAGCGCTGGGGATGGGCGCGCTCCCACGACGGCGTCGTGTTCGTGGAGTAGCGCGAGTGGACGAGCGCGATGGCCGAATCGGTCATCGCGTCATCGAGGTCGCGGAAGAAGCGGCGCATCTGCGTGGAGACGAGCATGCCCTTGTAGACGATCGTGCGCGCGCTCATCGAACAGACGTAGAAGATCTTGCCGTCGAGCGATGACGTTTCGCGTGCGCGTTTCTCGATGGTGCGACGGCAAACGTAGAGCTTGCGCTCGAAATCGTCGCCAGGTTCGATACCCGAGGGACGCCCCACGAACGCCTGCTTAATGACGGGCATGCATTCGAGCGCCGTCGTGCCCAGGTCACGGCTGTCGACGGGGACGTCGCGCCAGAACAGCAGCGGGATGCCCTCGGCCGCGCAGCCGTCCTCGAAGATGCGCATGCCCTCGGCGAGCCCTTCGGCATCCGTGGGCAGAAAGAGCATGGCGACGCCGTATTCCCCCTCATCGGGAAGAAGGCTTCCGCATTTCTGCGCCTCCTTGCGAAAGAAACGGTGCGGTACTTGGATGAGGATACCCGCGCCGTCACCGGTGTTGGGCTCGAGGCCCACGCCGCCGCGGTGCTCGAGATTGACGAGCACGGACAGGGCATCGTCGATGATCTGGTGTGAACGCACGCCCTTGAGGTTAGCCAGGGCCCCGATGCCACAGGCATCGTGTTCGAACTCGCTTCGATACATCGATGGCTCGGCGCACGGGCGCTTCCCGGTTCGGTCAGTCATCTCGCCTTGCATACCCACACCTCTTCTTCATGGTGATTGGTTCCCATAACTACAGAGCAGGATAATCGGAGTACGTTACGCGCATGTTTCGGATGCGAAAGTTGATCACAGCGGGACGTTGTGGGACAAGTGGACAGGTCATTTGTCCCACTATCAACAGACACCATTCGATAATGGGACAAATGACCTGTCCACTTGTCCCATGCGTTCCTATCGAAGTCGTGCGCGGGGATGCGTTGAGAGGTACTCCTCGCGAATATGGCTCCGGTCAACATGCGTGTAGATCTGCGTGGTCGATATGTCGCTGTGACCGAGCATCTCCTGCAAGACACGCAGGTCAGCACCGCCCTCGAGCAAATGCGTCGCGAAGCTGTGACGCAGCGTGTGCGGATGCAGACCCTCGATGGAGACGTTGCGACCGTACTTCTCGACGAGCTTGCAGACGCTACGGCGCGTCAGACGTCCGCCACGCGCATTGACGAAGATGGCATCCGGATCCTGCGCAGCCGCGTTGCCTTTAGCGTGCAGATGAGGCCGTCCGTCACGCAGATACTCGTCGAGCGCCCGACGCGCCGATCCCAGAAGCGGAACGAGCCGCTCCTTGCCGCCCTTGCCGCGCACACGCACGAGCTCGTCATCGAGAAGCAAGTTACCAAAGCTCAGCGAGGTAAGCTCGCTCACGCGCAAGCCACATCCGTAGAGCATCTCGAGAATCGTGCGATCGCGCAGGCCAGCGGGCGTATCGGCAAAGGGCTGGTCGAGCAGAGCCGCCACCTGCTCGATGGTAATCGCCTGAGGCAGACGATCCGCCTTCTTGGGCAGCGGAACCGATGCCGCCAGGTCAGCCGTGGCAATTCCCTCGCGCACGCAGAAGCGGTGAAAGCCCTTGAGCGCGGCGACATGGCGCTCGGTGCTGCTCGAAGCGTAGGCGCGGCGACGCAGGTCCTCGATGTAGTCGGTGATGTTGTCGCGTTCGATGGCATCGAGGTCGTCGATGCCGGCTTTGTGCATGAAGGTGAGATAGTCGCGCAGGTCACGCCCGTATGCCTCGACGCTGGCCTGCGACAGGCCACGCTCGACGGACAGGAACGTGAGGTACTCGTCAAGCGGGCCCTCGAAGGCGCCGACGCTCGCGTGCGCATCCGACTTTATGACGCGCGCAGCCATGATTACCGCACGCCCTCGCGCACGAGCGCAACGGCCAGATGCGCCGTGCTTTCGAGATCTGCGACCTTAAGGCATTCATCGACCGAGTGGAACTTGGTCATGCCCGTCGACACGACGAGCGGATCGACACCGAGTTTGACGTATTGATTGGCGTCCGTACCGCCCGTCGACATGAAGGTGCGTGGCGTGAAGCCGGCTCGTGTCGCGGCATTGCAGAACATCTGGACGATGGGCGCGTCCTCGGCAATCCTGAAGCCGGGATACTCGAGCTCCCATTCCACATCGACTTGGGCACCGAGTTGCGCAGCCGCATCGCGCATGGCAGCATCCATGCCCGCACGCACGCGCTCGACATCAGCTTCGTCAACCGCACGACACTCGCCCGTCATCTCGCAACTTGGCGCCACGACGTTGTTTGCGCTGCCACCGGATATGCGGCCGATGTTGGACGCACAGTACGCGCCCACGGCACCGAGCAGCCCGGCGCGACGCATGGTATCGACGGCAAGGCTTGCCGCCTCGATGGCGCTGATACCCTGCTCGGGAGCGACGCCGGCATGACTTGCCTTGCCCACGAAGCGCGCCGTGAAGGTGTAGTGGTATGGGGCTGCCAGGCAAGCACCGCCCACGTCGCCGGCATCGTCGAAGACGAAGCAGGGCTCGCCCGGCGTAAAGCTTGCCGCGTCGAAGTTGGCAGCGCCACGGCAACCCGTTTCCTCCTGCACGCTGAAAATGATCTTGACGGTGGGGTACTCTCCGCCCTCCTCGACGAGCGTGCGCACCGTCTCGATGATCGCGGCGACGCCCACCTTGTCATCACCGCCCAACACGGTGGTGCCATCGCTGTAGATGACACCGTCGGCGATGCGTGGCTTCACGTCCTCGCAGGGCTGCACGCAGTCGAGGTGCGCGGTGAGGATGATCGAACCCGATGCGGTGCCCACAAGCTCGGCGTAAAGGTTTCCTGTGTCCGATCCGATTTTGGGACCCGCGCCGTCTATCGTCACCGTGCAACCGCACTCCTCGAGGGCGGTTTTGCAATACGCAGCGGCCCGTCCCTCGTGGCCCGACGGGCACGGAAGCTTGACGAGGTCGAGAAAGGTGTCGAGCAAGCGCTGGTTGTTCACGTGAAAACTCCTTGCGTATCGTATGCCTGGCTATGCATCCGCGCGCTCTATGGCGGCGCGCACCAGGCCGAGGAACAGCGGATGCGGACGCGTGGGGCGCGACTTGAACTCGGGATGACCCTGGCTCGCGATGAAGTAGGGATGGTCATCGACCTCTATCATCTCGACGAGCCGGCCATCCGGCGAGGTTCCGCTCACCGTAAGACCCGCATCGACGAGCTGCTCGCGAAAATCGTTGTTCACTTCGTAGCGATGGCGATGACGCTCGCTGATGAGATTCTCGCCGTAGATGCGATGGGCCAGGGTACCCGGCTCGACCTTGCAGGGATACGAGCCCAGACGCTGCGTGCCACCCTTGGCATCGGCGTTCGCCTGATCGGGCATGAGGTCGATGACCGGGTACTCGAGCTCCGCGTCGAATTCCGCCGAGGATGCTTTGGGCATGCCTGCCACGTCGCGGGCGAACTCGCACACAGCCGCCTGCAGGCCCAGGCAGATGCCGAGGAAGGGCACGTCGTGCGTACGGGCATAGCGCGCGGCGGCGATCTTGCCCTCGAAGGCACGCACACCAAATCCGCCTGGTACGAGGATGCCATCCATCGAGCCAAGCACGTCTTCGGCAACGGCATCGTCCAGCTCCTCGCCATCGATGAGGTGCACGTTCACGTTGCGATCAAGCGCAACACCCGCATGGTGCAGCGCCTCGATGACGGAAAGGTACGCGTCGGGCAGGTCGGTGTATTTGCCGACGATCGCGATGTCACACTCCCCGTGCGCGGCATCCTTCTTAGCAAGGTACTCGTTCCAGCTGCTCATGTCGGCATTGCATTGCTTGAGCCCGAGGCGGTCGAGCACCTCGACGTCAAAGCCCTGGTCGAAGAGCGAGCGCGGAATCTCGTAGATACTCGGGGCATCCTCGCACGCGAAGACGTGATCGAACTCGACATCGCAGAACATCGCGATCTTCTCGCGCAGCTTGGCGCTGATCTCGTGATCGCTCCTGAGCACGAGGAAGTCCGGCTGGATGCCGAGCGACTGGAGCTCCTTGACCGAATGTTGCGTGGGCTTCGTCTTGAGCTCGTGTGCGGCAGCGATGTAAGGAACAAGGGTCACGTGGACGAAGCAGACGTTCTTTGTGCCTTGCTCACCGCGCCATTGGCGCACGGCCTCGATGAAGGGTTGGGACTCGATATCGCCTACCGTGCCGCCAATCTCGGTGATGACGATATCGGCTTGCGTGCTGTCCGCCAAGCTGCGAATGCGATCTTTGATGGCATTGGTGACGTGCGGAATGACCTGCACGGTACCACCGAGAAAGTCGCCCTTGCGCTCCTTGGCGATGAGACTTTGGTATATAGAGCCCTGCGTGACGTTGGAATCGTGCGTGAGGTTCTCGTCGATGAAGCGCTCATAATGACCAAGGTCGAGATCGCTCTCGAGGCCATCGTCAGTGACGAAGACCTCGCCGTGCTGGAAGGGACTCATCGTGCCGGGATCGACATTGAGATAGGGATCCATCTTCTGCATGGTGACCTTGTAGCCACGGGCTTTGAGCAGTGTGCCGAGCGAGGCCGCCGTGATGCCCTTGCCCAGCGACGAGACGACTCCACCAGTTACGAAGACGAACCTTGCCATACCGCGAATGCCCCCTTGGCGAATTGTGCCTTATCTAAAATTCATTGTACGGCAGCCCCGCAACA
>CAUHSG010000019.1 GCA_959608885.1 uncultured Coriobacteriia bacterium
ACCTTGAGAAACGCAATGCCGTCGAAAAGCGCGATCTCTAAATACGTCGTCACCGTCATGAGGATGAGCGCGATGTTGAGCGAATTGAAAAATGCCATGCCGATGATGAAGGAGACGAGCAGCAAAATACCACGAAGGATGAATGAGATGCCAATGATGTCCATGCGAGATTCGCGCTGCTCCTCGCCGTGCAAGACGTCCACAAACACGGGGCCAAGCGAGAAGAATCCGTACAGGATGACCGTGATCCAGGTACCTGCCGGACAGGTCAAGAAGCAGTAGACGAACATGACGACGATGGCCAGACCGACGGTAATGATTCTGAATCCCAGATATTGCCTGAAGGTAAATTCCTCTTCGAGGTCTGACACCTGGAAGGCACGCACCTTGTAATAGCCGATGGGCGAGAAGATGTTCGACACAGCCATACCCAGGGCAAGCAAGCCAGCTGCATCGTATCCAGCGGAAAGCCGCACGACAAGAATCGTAGTAAGCCACTGAGCTGCCATATAGACAAGTGAGCCAGCGGCATTCCAGATCATGTTGGCACGAATCGATAGCGTCTTATGCGTACCCTCGTCCATGATTTACAGCTTCTAGAGTCCGTACCAGGCAACGCCCTCATCTTGCCAGCCAAGCCCAATATTATGGTCGAACTCAAACCGGCTAGCTGTATAGTTATGGTTGTTGGCAAAGGCATTGGGGTTGTACTGACGATAGAGAGGAGTTCCCGAGGTGTCGGCGGAATACCAGCCAACACCCTCGTAATTCCATCCATGAGCAACGAGATTGTCACGCTCTGCCGCACTCAAAGTATAGTGATGTTCGCCGCCGTTTTCATTGTATAGCCGGTAAACAGGCGCATCGCTCGACTTGGGAGCGCGCCAGCCAATACCCTCGTAGTTCCATCCGATATCCGCAAGCCTTTCCTTCTCGGCAAAGTTTGAAGTGTAAAAATGCTCTCCAGAATTAGGATTGTAAAGGCGATACAGAGCACGAGCATTGGTATCGGGAACCGAAGACCCTCGGTACTGTGGAATAATATAATTGTATGCAGGATCAACGCCAACCCGAGCATAGGCCTGGTCCACAATCCGAGCAATCTCCTCTTGCCAGGACACGCCGGTGCAGTATTGATGCCAACAACTACCCTCGGCATTCGCACGAGCGTAATCCCATTTCATCGCGTAGAGCGTCGGCTGAGCATACGTACTACGATAGATGTAGTTTTTGGCAATCCACTGCGCCCCACCTAAAACAGCCGCTCGTGGAGAGGTCCAGCCCTCCTTGACGGCCATACTTAATCCTGCACTTTCAGCAACACCGTCAAAGGCGCCAATGCCAAAGAAATTGTAATAGACAGTACCTTGATGGCTTTGTCCCATCGCAAGGGTGGAAGTTCCCCACCCCGTCTCGAGAACCGCGTGAGCGACAAGGTAGGCAGCATTCACATGATAAGTCGCTTCGGCCTCAATGAACGCAGCGCCCTGGCCATGTAACTTCCCAGCTCGCCCTTTTGCCTCCGAATCTATGAAAGCGTCGATCTGAGCAGCCGTAAGTCCAGATGAAGTCCTCAAATCCGCAAAAACCGTCAGATTGCAACTATTGGGGTCAAGCCCAGCCTGAAATTGAGCATAGGAGTGGTTATACCTGTTGTCGTTTTTCATGCACATTTGAATCATCTGATCCAAGGTGAGATTGAGGCTCACGATATTGGAAGTGCCCGTCGCCTGTGCAAAAACGACACCATCAGAAGAACGCTCCTGAGACTGAGCGTAGAGCATGTCATCTTCAATGTGCTCATAGGCTTTAGGATCAGCGCGAAGCGGCCCCTCCACCACCTCGGCAAGGGCGTCTTGCGCAAAGGCGGATGGAAAGGCAATGCCCGCAAGCAACAAGGTGACCGAAAGGAGGACTGACACTTGTTTGATCATGTTTGCGTCCTTCTATAAATCTATTCTCGCCGTCTCTCTGCAGCAGGCGAGTTTGCTAGGCCGACTGAACAGCGTACCAGCCAACGCCTTCATTTTGCCAACCAAGATCGATGTTGTGATCAAACTCGTATTGACTCGTGGTGTAGTTGTGATTGTTGGCGTAGGCATTGGGATTGTACTGACGAAGCACCTTTACGGTCTGGTTCGTGTCGGAATACCAACCGATGCCCTCGTTGTTCCAGCCATCGCGCACCAGTGCATCACGTTCTGCAACGCTCATGGTGTAATGATGCTCGCCTGCATTGGGATTATAAAGACGATACACGGGAGCACTCGAGCTCTTGGGGGCATACCAGCCAATATTCTCGTTCTTCCAGCCCGCCTTGATGAGCTGCTCGCGCTCATAGGGGCTGGCGGTGTAGAAATGCTCGCCGCTATTGGGGTTATAGAGACGATACATGATCATATGCTCGATAACACTGAAAGACTGGGCGTTTGTGCCCGTATAGTTGCCAATACCGCGGATAATGGCCGTAGCAGTACCAACCTCATCATTGCCAACGAGCTCGACGGAGTAATCGACACCCTTCTTGAGCTCGGTGCCATCGGCAGTCTTGACGACGATAACGGGCTCCACAGGATCATCCATGAGCGTTGCGTCCGAAACGGTCATAGTCGTAGCTTTGCGAATATCGGCCGGATCGATGGTGACCGGGAAGACCTTCTCCTCGGTTCCGCCGCCATCCCACTTATAGCCAGAATTGAGCGTGACCTTAAGATTATAGGTACCGGCATTAGTGGCGAGGACGTTTTCCTTGTCGGTTGTGACATCGATGTCTTCCGGCTTCTGGCCCGTGCCAGCCACAAACTCGATCGTATAACCCTTATTCTGAGCCAAGAGTTTCTGCGCCGAGCCCGTATAGACCAGATTGCTCGCAGGAACAGGCATGCTGACAGCTTCGAGATCTGCGGGGTCAGAAACGCCCGCGTCGTCGGCAACTGCCTGAACAGGGACAAGTGCCACGACCAGGGCGAAGCACGCGAGCAGACTTGCCATAAAACCGAGCATGCGCTTATGCAACTCGCGTCTCTTTGCACTTTCGTTCATGAATTCGTCTCCTTTTTCCTGAATCTAACGTTCGTCCAATATATCACACGCATAGACGTGTTTATGCCTATCAAAAAAACGACATATTGCATCACGCCTGGCTGTCGTTTCGCTGCCTTGGATGGCTATCGTAGGCCATAAACTGCCGTTAGCCATCTCCTTCGATTGTCGTAAGGCAGGCGCAATGCGTAGACAGCAACCTTGTCTGCATATCGGCAGTAAGCCCAATTACATCCCCGTTATGAACGGATGCTATGCTAATGAAACGCGTAGGTAACCATGCGTCTCAAATTTAGCTTGATCCTGCGACGCCTACAGCTCGTTACTCTTCTGGCTCTTTGTGTAAAAGTGATTGACTAGCGCTGCGATCGGTGAGGGCCAAAAGCGTTTCAGCACCTCAAAATCTTCTTTTGTCCGGACATCAGCCTCGATAGATTTTGATGTTTCCGATTCTCCATGAATGCGATGGTACATGAGGATTTCAGGACAGTAGCAAAAACTTCCATCAAACCTAGAGATGCTTTCCCAGGTTTCCCAGTCAATCGAGCACTTCATATCATCCTGAAAGACGGGCATTGCGAGCTCATCCTGATTATATGTAACAGAAGGGCAGCAAATTGGGGAACCGAAGCGCAGAATATTTCTCTTCCAGAGAATCGAATTGGCTTTCTTCGCACTAAGCATGGGTTTTAGCATCTTGCGCTTGATGTCCAATAGCGCGTTGCTTTTCACATGCTCGCCATCGCGCAGTTCGCCATAGTCGGAAAAGAAGATAAGCGGATCGGGATGCGCATTCACAGTCTCTAGCATCCTCTCGACATACCCTTCGCAATACAGGTCATCTTGATGAGCAATGGTAACCAAGGGGGTGTTCGCACATTCGAGAGCATAGTTCCAATCGCGCGAGATGCCGGGCGAGTGGCTTCCCACACACACCGGAATTCCCTCTGCATCCGACATGCTGAAAATAAATGCATTCGGGGTGGACGTGCAAAGTATTATGTTCGATGATGTCGTCTGCGCCTTAAGCGACGAGATACAATCCTTTAAAAAAGGTGATTCCTTATATGCGCAAATGGCAAATGTATGGTCTGTATTTTTGTACTTCATTCTCTTAGTATTGCTGTTTATGAGCGATAAGACAAGAAATTCGATTACCGAAACGGACCATCCGGCTCCAGAAAAGAGCTCCATGCCAAGCAGGGTGCTTCTCATCGTTCCTGCATATAACGAGGAAGAAACCATTGCCGAGGTTGCTACCATCATCCGTCGAGCTGGATATGACTTCATTGTCGTCAACGATGGTTCTGCGGATTCGACTCTCGAGGTGTGCGAACGCGAGAACATTCCCATCCTAAATCTTTGCAGCAACCTGGGCATTGGCGGCGCAGTGCAATGTGGCCACATGTACGCATATGAAAACGGCTACGATATCGACATTCAATTCGATGGCGATGGACAGCATGACATCGGCTACGTTCCGATTCTCGTCGACGCCATACAGAATGGGACCGATCTCGCCATCGGATCACGATTCATCAAAGCAGAAGACGATGACTTTCTTTCAACTGGCTTGCGCCGTCTTGGCATTCGTTGGCTTTCCTCAACTATCAAGTTCATGACCGGTAAACGCGTAACCGATGTAACCTCGGGTTTCAGGGCTTGCAGCCGTCGCGCCATCGAGCTGTTTTGCCAGGAATATCCCATCGACTATCCCGAACCAGAATCCATCGTCACAGCTTTAAAGCATCGATTGACGGTTGAAGAAGTCCCCGTAAAGATGAACGAGCGTCAGGGGGGTTCCTCGTCAATCAAGGCTTTCTCAAGCGTGTATTACATGGTCAAGGTATCCTTGGCCATTGTCATTCAAGGCATCACAAGGCATGGAAGGATCAAACACCGATGATAGGCGGCGAAAATATCACCTTGAGCATTGTCTTCATTGTGCTCAGTTTTGCATTCCTTATCTATACCGTATATCAGGTAAAGAGAAACAAGCTGCTCTTGCGCTATAGTCTCATGTGGATATTTCTCAGTGCGCTTCTCCTCGTAGTTGCTATTTTTCCGCAGCCGATATTTGCCCTGGCTAAACTCGTTGGCTTTGATATCGGCTCGAATTTCATATTCTCTGCTGCCATCTTCTTCCTGTTGCTGCTCTGCCTCGGTCAGGCGCGCACCATCAGCCAGCTTGTCATCAAACAAACCGAAACAACCCAAAGGTTAGCATTGCTTGAAAAGCGACTGGAAAATACAGATGCCGAGCATCAGCCAGAATAGGCTTTCGCTGCCATAGCAGCGCCCATGCATCAACCCGTCCCTAGGCTCGTTGCTTTCGCTCATCCATCCCAATTACGAACATGCAAACAAGAGAAAAGAAAATCAGCGCGATAACCAGAATGAACGAAGCCCCATTCATGCCCCACTGGTTAATGAACGGGATGCACCCGCAGAGCACGACTGCCATGGAGATGCCACTGGCAACGAGAAGCGTTTTCAACGCACGCATCACCGTGAGAACAGACGCGAGAAACCATCCGAGGCATGTGAGAATCGCGCAGGTGACAAGGGGCATGAGCAAATACGTATAGGGTCCGATTTCTGCACCAAAAGCCCAAATCAGAACAGAATCGCCAAATAGCGCCCCCAGTGCAGCCGAAACAATGGCCAGCCCCGCAATGAATACGATAACCTTCTTCACTAGGGAAAGAAAAGCGGGGCGATTGTTTTCGGCAAGACTCTTCGCCATAGGTGTAACGAGCGGAGAGAAGATGAAACTGCCAGAAACCTGAATGATGACCACGGGCATAGCTATGGAGGCGTAATACCCCAGAGCCTCCTCGCCAAGAAGCATCTCAATGAAATATCGCGGTGCTTGTCCCATGATGGTGAAGAAGAGACCGTAAAGTGCCAGAGGAAGACAAGTAACAAGCAGAAGCGCTACGCTTTTTCTGAGTGAAGAATAGTCTAAAGCCCCTTTCACCTCCTCCTCGAACAAGGCAGCTCGTCTTCGTTCATAGAAGACAATGACAAGCGCCATGACGATGCTCATCATACAAATCGACGCGAGGAGCGATCGGAAGATCACAACGACGACGAGGAACGCGGCAAGAATAGCGATGCCTTTCACAAGGTAGGACTTACCGACGTAGTCGAGGCGCATTTCCTTCTGCAGCAGCCCCTGATAGACATCAGATAGCGCCTCCAATACCTTGAACCCCATGTAAGCGGATATGCAGAGAAACACGTAAAACGAATAACCATTGACGGCGGTAAAAACCATGCAAAGCGCAAGAGATAGAATGCAGGTAATAACCCTGGAACGCAAATAGATTCCGAAAGAATGCTGCCCCTCGACATCGGATGCTTGGTAACTTCTCATACCGTAAGTTGCCACAACGGAAAAAACTCCAGCCACGGTCATTGCGAGAGAAAATATGCCCGCATCCGTAAAACCGAGCACCTTGACGACCACATACGTCAGAATCCATTGCGCGAAGAGATAGATAAAGCTACCCATCGCATTCCATACGATGTTAGAACGGACCGAAAGTGGTTCATTTGCACTAATCGGCTTCATTAACTTCCAGCAATCTACGCATGCGGAGTTTTTTTGGAATACGATCTCATAAGCAGTCGCTTGCATATAGGGTGCAGAGGAGTCAGTGCAACAAATCGCCTTAATCTAAACACTGCATACTCTTTCACGTACGACTGTCCTAAAAGGCGCTTTTCTTTCACACCTCGATAAAAATTCATGTGATCATCATACATTCGTCTTCGCGAGTCTTTGGTAGCAGAAGTTGATATGCCGCCCTTGTTATCATAAATAAGAACCGGCAAATCGAGGTGATATACCATATCGTCAGTCAAAGCAATGACTTGGGCGAAATCCTCCGCATAACGGACACCGTAATCGTTATAAAGCTTTCCCAGTAGAGAGGCCATATAGGACGTTTCGAAAAACTGCGCACCGCCAGGTATTCCGTCATCCAGAAAAAGCATGTGCTTAATGAGCCGCCCTCGATCAGGGTATTTTCCAGGCTCGAAATCGGTGATGTTCCTTGGCTTGGCGAATCGCTCGCCCGTATCTTCAATAATGATATCGCCGAAGCCAGCTCTGACCTCATTTTCCTCGCAAAAGGCAACTATATCATGCAGGGTGGTCTCAGAGTAAAGAGTGTCGCCACTTCCAACCAACTTAACATACGAACCCTGCGCAGATTTCAGGCACTCTAGAACGTTCCCGACTGTCTTCAGGTTCTGCCCGTGACGTATCACCCTGTAACGTTCGATGCCGAGTTCATTGCACAGGGCTTCAATCTCCGCGCTCTTATCTTCGCGCGAACAATCATCGCCTACAAGAAGTTCGTACTCGCATCCCCTTTGGGCTGCAATCGAAGCTAACGTTTTTTTGATGTCCGCCAAAGGCTGATTGTAGACAGTTGCCACAACCGTCATCTCGCAAGGGGCCATGTGCTCTCCGTTACAAAAATCTATGAAAAACCCGTTGAATTATAGCGATTGGACAAGCGCGACAGGCATTTCGAATCCACAATGAGGGCAGATGGCAGTCTCAATCTTTCTGCCGCATTTGCACACATGACCAATTTGACGTGCCGGGTTGCCAACTACGAGCGCAAAAGGGGGGACATCTTTCGTGACGACGCTGCCCGACCCCACCATCGCATATTCCCCAATGGTGTTGCCGCAAACTACGGTCGCATGAGCACCAATAGACGCACCCTTTTTCACCAAAGTCCGCGTTATCTCCCATTCAGCATTGAAAGCCCGAGGATATAGGTCATTGGTGAAAGTCATCGATGGGCCGAGAAAAACGTCATCCTCAACAGTAACCCCGTGATATACGTTTACGTTGTTCTGCACCTTGACGCGATCGCCCAAGACCACGCACTCATCGATGTAGACGTTCTTGCTTATTACGCAATCCCGGCCTATGACAGTATCTTCACGCACCTGGGCTTGGTTCCAGATCTTGGTGCCGTCACCAATCCTCGCTTCCTCGGAAACATCGGCGGTGGGATGAATGTAGACAGACATGGAACTCCTTGACAATGGTTAGGCCGACGTGGCCTCTTCGGTTATTTTCATACACAATTCCAGGGCCTTCTTCGCCATCACGCCGTCGGTGGCAATGGGCAAATCTTCCTCAATGCATTTGTAGAAATGCTTAAACTCATTGCGGAGAGGCTCACTGGCAGGAACGAAAACCTGCTCGACGATGTTCTCCTGTGTATACTGCAATTCGTGACCCACGTCGAGGGTAAAGTTCGTCTTGCGAGAGATACGTACCGTTCTGTTAAGGTAATCAGCAACAATAAATGCGTCTTTCGTGTTTACCTCCAAGACACGAACCTTGGACTCTGTGACGCGACTTGCCGTGACACTCGCGAGGATGCCATTTTCGAATTCAACAAGCGCCTGGGCGTAATCGAGCTTGTCCGTATACACATGGGCGCCCTGGGCAACGATGCGCCTTGTCGGCGCAGCCGCAATGGCGTTGAGCACGTCGAGATCGTGAATCATGAGGTCCTGCACCACCGAAGCATCCGAGACGCGTCGGTCAAATGGACTCATGCGGCGAAAATCCAGGGAGATAATTTCCTCATTCTCAAGTATTTTCTCAAGGGTGATGATGGCGGGATTGAAGCGCTCCACATGGCCCACGCAGAGCTTGATCCCGGCCGCATTGCAAGCGTCGATAATATGTTGGGCACTATCGAGCGTGAGCGCGATGGGCTTTTCGACAAGCATGTGGCAACCAGCTTGGGCAGCTGTAACAGCGCACTCCTCATGCAAAAACGAGGGGACGACAATGTGAACCGCGTCAACGGCCTCAAAGAGCTCCTCTTGGGAGGAAAACGCCGTGATGTCGTAAAGTCCAGCCTGCTGCTCGGCGGCATCCGGATTCGCATCAAAACATCCGACGAGCTCGATTTCGGCCATAGTGGACAGGACGCGCAGATGATTGCGACCCATATTTCCCGTTCCGCAAACGCCAACCTTGAGCTTTCCGGACATCATGCACCTACCTTGATGGTCGCAATAATCTTATTCATGCTTTCCTCGTCAAGATAGGGATGCATGGGAATGCTGAACACGCGCTCGGCAAGTGACTCGGTCACAGGTAATGATACGTCATAGTCGAGATTCTCGTAGGCAGTGGATTTGTGAATCGGAATGGGATAGTAAATCGCCGACGGGATGCCAGCTTTTTGCAAAGCATCCAGCACTTGCCGCCTTTGGGCGGAATCTTTTGCTTTCAGTGTGTACTGCGCCCATGCAGAGACCTCACCGTCTTCAACAAATGGCGTTTCCAAGCATTCCGAAAGACCGCCTTCGGTATAGTGTTTCGCAATTGCGGCACGCCTCTTGAGCTCGTCCTCAAAAATCTCGAGTTTTGCCAGGATAACCGCAGCCTGCATCGTGTCAAAACGACCATTGATGCCTATACGTATGTTGTCATACTTATCTTTGCCCTGACCGTGGACGCGAATAGACTGAATAAGAACGGCAAGATCATCATCATCGGTGAATATCGCACCGCCATCTCCATAGCAACCAAGAGGCTTCGCGGGAAAGAAGGATGTCGCGGCGACATCGCCAAAGGAACCTGCCCGCTTGCCATCTTTCTGCGCACCGAAGCCCTGACAAGCATCCTCTACAACAAACATGTCATACCCATGGGCAATGGTGCAGATATGCTCATAATCGGCAAGCCGGCCGAAGAGATCCACCGTCACGATGCCCTTGGGCGACAAATCTCCCCTTTGAATGACCTCATCGATTTTCTCTTGAAGATCATCTGGATCCATGTTGAAGGTACCAGAATCAACATCGACGAAAACGGGTGTACCACCTGCTAGGGTAATTGCCTCGGCGGAGGCGAAGAACGTGAACGACGGGACGAATACCGCATCCGTTGGCTTGAGGTCATAGGCCATCAACGCAATGACGAGGGCATCGGTACCACTTCCACAGGTAAAAGCATATTTGGTTCCAGCAAAGTCTGCGAGTTTCTCCTCGACCTCTCGAACCTCGGGACCCATGATGTAGCGCTGGCTTTCCAATACTTTGAGCACGCGATTGTTCACGTCATCTTGAATGCGCTCATATTGGGATTTTAGGTCGATGAATTGCATGCTTCCTCCTTGGGCGTCGCCATAGCCAACAAAGAAGTATATACCAGGAGTAAAAAGCGCATCGTTCCGATTCATTCGAATGAGAGACATGACCAGAGATAATTTCTCATTTCCCCGTCACCCCGTACACCTCGAGCTCCCATTGGCGACGATTGGCCCGGGCGACCGCATCCAAGATGACGCCGACGGCAAACGAGAGCACGGCGCAGATCATGAACGCCGAGGCAAGCACCGCCGAGGGTAACTTGCTCACATAGCTCGTGTCGAGATACTCGACGATGACCGGGATGCCTGCGATCATGCCGAACGCGACGAGGACAAGCGAGACCCAACCGAAGAACGCCATGGGGCGATAATCGCGAAAGAGGCTGACGATCGTGGCGAGCACGAGGGCACCATCGGCATAGGTCGAGAGCTTGCTTTCGGAACCCTCGGGGCGGTCACGGTAGTCGATGGGCACGCTCAGCGTACGCCAGCGATGGTCGACAGCCCAGACGGAAATCTCGGCCTCGATCTGGAACCCCTTGGACATGACGGGCATGGTCTTCACGAACGCACGCGAGAAGGCGCGGTAGCCGGTGAGCACATCCTCGAACGAATGCCCGTACAGGACGCGGATGAGCCTGCGCACCAGGGCATTGCCAAAGCCGTGAAAGCGGCGCCCGTTTTTCGCCTTGTACGATCCGTTGGAGATGCGATCCCCCACGGTCATGTCCGCCTCGCCAGCAGCGATGGGCGCGAGTAGCTCGCGAGCCGCCTCAGCCGGATAGGTATCGTCACCATCGACCATGAGGTAATACGCGGCATCGATGTCGCGAAACATGGAGCGCACAACGTTACCCTTGCCCTGACGCGGTTCATGGCGCACGACGGCGCCAGCGGCAGCGGCCAGCCGGGCGGTGTCATCGGTGGAGTTGTTGTCGTAGACGTAGATCGCCGCCTCGGGCAACGCGGCGCGAAAGCCCCGCACGACCTGGGCGATGGTCTGTGCCTCGTTATAGCAGGGAATGAGCACGGCGACGTCTCGGCCGCGACATGCCGCCTCGACATCGAGCGGAGCCATCTGAAAACCAGGGGCGTCGGAAGCGTCAGTCAAGATTGGATTCCCTCACCACGTAGATGGGCCTGTTCTTCACCTCGACATAGGATTTTGCGAGATACTGCCCGAAAACGCCCAGGCACAGCATCTGCGAGCCGCCGATGAAGAGTATGAGACACACGAGCGAGGGCCAGCCGGCAACCGGGTCACCAAAGACGGCCGCGCGGACGATGACCACCACGAGCAGGATGAGGGCGAGCAGGCAAAACAACATGCCGCCAAGCGAGGCGATGTGCAGCGGCTTGGTGCTGAACGCCACGATGCCCTCGATAGAGTACGAGAAGAGCGAGAAGAAGCTCCACTTCGTCTCGCCTGCCACGCGCTCGACGTTTTCGTACTCGAGCCACTCGGTCTTGAAGCCGACCCACCCGAAGATGCCCTTCGAGAAGCGGTTGTATTCCCTCAGCGAGCAAATCGCGTTGACCATGCGCCGGGTCATGAGACGGTAGTCGCGCGCACCGTCGACTATCTCCGTGTCCGACAGCCGGTTGATGATGCGGTAGAACATGCGCGCGAAGAACGAGCGGATGGGCGGCTCGCCCTTGCGCGTGACGCGACGGGTCGCCACGTTGTCGGCATCACTTGCGAGCAGCATCTCGTACATGGTCGGCAACAACGATGGCGGGTCCTGCATGTCCGCGTCCATCGTCGCGATGTACTCCCCGTGCGACGCGTCGAGCCCCGCGAGCAACGCGGCCTCCTTGCCAAAGTTGCGGGAAAACGAGAGGAAGCGCACGTCCATGCCGTCAGGATGTGCTTGCCCGGCGATGCGCTTGAGTTCTGGCAAGGTCGCATCGGTCGACCCGTCGTCGACGTAGACGAGCTCGAAGGTGACAGGGTCTTGCGGCGAGCCAAACCGGATTTGCATCTCGTCAAGCACGCGTGCGGCCTCTTCCTGGAAAAGCGGGATGCTCTCCTCCTCGTTATAGCAGGGGACCACAAGCGAAATCAAAGGCATGGCATAATCCTGAACGTGACGTAGGTGTTCGGTTACCCGCACATTCTAATGCATCATCGACATGATGAGGATGATACGGCGCAGGGGAGTCTACGGCAGGGCGTAATAGCAGCTCTCGAGGGACAGGTTGGGATTTGAGAATGGGTCGCCTTCTTCGAAGTACTTGGCCCATCGTTCCTGGAACAACTCGCGCTCGCCTTCCCAGCGCCGCATCTTCGCGTCGTCCACTTCCTCACGTCCACGGGACGTGAACTCGTAGTGATGTAGCTTGGCATACGGCGTGAAGACAGTGAGGTAGCCGGCCTCTTTGGCGCGCATGCAAAAGTCGGCGTCGTTGAATCCGACGGCAAAGTCCTCGTCGTAGCCGCCCACCTGCTCGAACACGTCGCGGCGGACCATCTGGCACGCACCCGTGACGGCAGAGAAGTTGCCCGGCCTGGTCGCCCGGCCCCGGTACCCCTCGCGCTCGTCGACGAAGTCCTGGTTGACATGCACGATCGTGTCGAAGGGCCCCACCTCGATACCCGCATGCTGCACGAGGCCGTCACGGAAGAAGAGCTTGGCACCGACGACGCCCACCTCGGGGCGTTCGAGATATCCGAGCATCTCGGGGATGAAGTCCGGGGAGATAACCTCGGTGTCGTTGTTCAGAAGCAGCAACCTGCTGCCAGCTGCATGCCGCACGCCATGGTTGATGATGGCCGAGTAGTTGAACGGTCCCTCCCAACGCACGACCTTGACCTGGTCGAACTCCGCGGTGATGCGCTCGTAATAGGCAAACGTCTCGTCGTCCTCGCTATTATTCTCGACAATCACGACCTCGAACTCGCGATATGCGGACTTCTCGATGATGGAGCGTACGCATGCATCGAGCTCTCCGATGTGATCCTTGTTGGGGATGATGACGCTCACGAGGGGATGCGGGTCGGGCAGCGCATACCGCATCCGGTAGATGAACGGATGCGACGTCTCCTCGACGTGGCCCGCAATGCCGCGCGCCTCAAAATGCCGCTGCAACGCCAGGCGTCCCGCCTCCTGGGCGTAGGGCTTGCTCGAAACGTTGTCTCCGGTCGTGGAGACGTCGTGCTGGCGCCAGTGATAGAGCACGCGTGGGACGTGGGCGATCTTACCCCCCGCGGCAATCACCCGCAGCGTCAGGTCGTAGTCCTGCGCATCGATAACGTCATCGGGCAAGGCGCCGATTTCCTCCAGCATCTCGCGCTTGACCGCGAGGAAGTGCCCCACGCAGTTGTAGGAGTACAGGAGATCCAAGTTGAGTTCGCTCTTGAACACCGGAAGGCGGTACTGCCCATCGACCTCGAAGGTGTCTTCGTCGCAGAACAGCGCCGCGGCGTCCGCGTCACGGGCAATCGCATGCGCATAGCAGAAGAGCGCGTCAGGTTCGAGGATGTCGTCGTAGTCGAGGAACGCGATCCAATCCCCCGTCGCGTTCTCGATGCCGACGTTGGTGTTGCCCGCAATGCCAAGATTTCGCTCGAGCCGCAGGTGCACGATGCGCTCGTCGTCCATGCGCTCGAGGCAACACGCGGCGATACCGTCATGCGGGGAGGCGTCCACTACCAGCAACTCCCAGTTGGGATAGCTCTGGCGCACGACCGACGAGATGCAGGCGCTCAGGTAGCCGGCGTCGGGTTCGAAGACGGGAACGACGATGCTGAACTTCGGTTGCAGTGTGAGCACGGCCTGCGCCTGTGCGGCCAGGTCCTCGGGGCTCGCCTTGTGCGCGTCCAGCCACGCGCGGTATTGTCCCTCGTCCGCGCAGGCGTCCTTCATGAACTCCCGGGTCTCGGTACGCTTCACGTTGTAGAAACGCCCGTCGCACGAGCAGAAGCCATCGCCTGCGGTGACGTAGAAGCAATCGAGACCGTAGGGGACGCGCAGCGAATAGATCCTGCGCCTTGCCTTGATGCCATCCATGTCCACGGCCTGGTCCTCGAAGAGGAAGAGCTCGAACTCGACGGGATTGCCAAGGCCGTCGAACACCTCGATTTCGTCTTCGTTGTCGCCGTGTGCACCTTCCGTGACGTCCATGCGCCAGATAGCCGTATCGCCCTCGCCTTCCAGGAACCTCAACAGCCTCATCTGTGTGGCGATGCCGACAGCATTACCCTCACATGCGACGACGGACTCAAAGGCACCTCGACGAAGTCGCGCATTCAGGAGCGAGAGCAGCTTGGCGCGCTTGAAGTTGACGTGCAGCGCGGGATATGCGCCACGCGAACCCTCGATGACCACGTCGGCGTGATCGAGCGCGAGGAAGGGAATCGTAACGACCCAGCACGTCGCGGAATCGGCGCCATCGGCAGCGGGAAACACCTGCGCCGGGAACCTCTTGCCCCCCGCCATCGCATACGCGGAAAGTCCATCGAGACGTTCTTCCTCGGAAAGCCGCACGTCGAGATAGAGCTTCCCGTTGGTCCTGCATATCATGTAGACCCTCGCCTGCATCCGCATCGTCACCTCCGAAGCAGCCTACGCACCACGCTCCTGGTGCCGTACTGCTGCTTGTAGTACGCGAGTTGGAGGCGCTTCGTGCGCAAATCGCTCACGGGCTTTCCAGCCAGCGACGCGTCCAGTATCGCACGCGTCGCAGGCGCGATGGGCAGCGCGTCGAACTCGCCTGGTGTCCAGTACTTTCGTAGCAGATCCGCCACTCCCTCCAAGAGGCGGGTCCTATCCGCTGCGGGCAGGAACAGCACGTCGTAGGCGACGAACTCGACGATCCACGCCGCCATTTCGGCTTGGTAGCGATCAAGGAACCCGGCAGCGCGCCAATCGGCGAGAATCACGTCCGCGATGTGCAGATGCTCGGCCATCATGGAAGCCTTGTCCTTCGTGACCGTATCCATCACGGAGTCGGCCCGGCTCACCCGGTATTCGTAGAGGATGTCGGAAACGAGCACCGTCCGCTTTGCCCGGGGGTAGATCGCGAAGTGGAACGCCTGATCCTCCCCCAGCCGCAGCGACTCGTCGAACGCGATGCCGCTCTCGCGCAAGAAACCGGTCCGGACGGCGGTGCGCCAGTGGAAGGGACGCGAGCTCTCCTTGAACAGTAGATCCGGGGCGAAGGGATCGTACACGGCGTCGCGCGGATGGAGCTTGTCCTCGTGCCAGGGAGTCGAAAACTCCCTCGGAAAGCAATCGGCCCCGAAGGTGAGCACGTCGATGCCATCAGCCTCGTGTTCGGCGAAGAGCTCCACGATGCGCTCGCAAGCCCGGGGCTTGAAGAAATCGTCCGCATCCAGAAATGCGATGATGGGAGCGGTCGCGATTGCCATCCCCGCGTTGCGTGCGGCCGAGGGGCCAGCGTTTTTTTGGTCGATCACCTTGATGCGGCCGTCGGCACCGGCCAGCCTGCGCAGCACCTCGAGCGAGCCGTCGGTCGAGCCATCGTTCACGGCGATTATCTCGATATCAGACTCCGTCTGGTCGAGCAGCGACCGCATGCTGGGCTCGACGTAATCCTCGACGTTGTACACGGGCATGATGACGCTGACCTTGGGCATGTTACCTCTGCTCCCGCTTGTACTTGAGCACCTTGACGATGAGGGGCAGACCGCCCAGCCGGTAGTAGTGTTTGAAGGTGTTGAGCTTGCCGGGGCTCCTGACGTCGTCACGGCATTTCCTGAACGTCTCCGGCGAGCTCACGAGCGCCTTGAGGTCGGCTTCCGCCCACGGCTCGAAGCGCGACAGGTCAACCCTGCCGGCTTCCATGTCCTTTCCGAACTCGGCGGAGAAGCGCTCCAGGAACTCGGCTCTCAGATCGTCGACCAGGCGGTCGTAGTTCCACAGGTAGTTGTTGTACTTCGCGCGCAGCATGATTCCCGTCAGCGCATCGGGTGCATCGTGCGCCTCGAGCCAGCGCTCGATTTCGTCGTATTCGTCACACACGCAATGGGCCTTGGCGGCGGAATTGACCGAGGACTGCTCGTTGTCCTGCCGATAGTCGAGAATCACGTCCTCGATGAACACCGCGCGCCTGGCGTGAAGCCAGACCTTGAAGTTGAAGGAGGTGTCCTGGTAGGACGCGCCGGGCGTCTCGAGAAAGCGAATCGCGTTATCGACGAGGAACTTCCGTTCGTACAGCGCCGACCAGATCGACGACTTCGCGTAGAAGATCTCGGGCACGTCGGATGGGACGAGCAGCTGACGGAACGGGATCTTTGCCAGCTCGCCCGAGAGGATGCGCTTCTCCGGTTCGGACCAGTAGAGATTGAACTCGCCCTTCACGACCTGGGCGTCACATTCGGCTGCCGCATCGTGCAGCGCCTCGAGCGCGGTGGGCATGTAGAGGTCATCGGACTCGAGGATGGCGATGTAGCTGCCCCGCGCCGCGTCCAGCCCCATGTTCATGGAGGCGCCGTAGCCCGAGTTGGGCTTGTCGATGACGCGGAAGCGCGCATCGGTGTCGAGATACTCCTGGATGATGTCACGCGAGGCATCGGTCGACCCGTCGTTGATGCAAATCGCCTCGAAGTCGACGAAGGTCTGGGCGCGTATCGAATCGAGACATTCACGCAGGTAGCGCTCGACGTTGTAGACGGGCACGAGCACGGTGATCCGGGGCGTTTGGGTAGATGACATGGCGACCTCTCACTACCTGCCGACGATGCGGTTGAGCTTCTGCTGCGAGTCTACCCCAAGATGGTGGAGAATCTTCGCCGTCTTGTAGCGCTTCTCGCCATACTGCGCGAACTCGGGGTACTTCGCCTTGAGGTAGGCGCGGAACTCCTTGGCCCGCGCAAGCCCGCGCTTTCGCTCGGGGTCGAAGATCAGCGCGATGTTGTAATGGGTGTCGATCACGAGGTTGACCTTTCGCTGCAGGTAATTCCGGCGAGGCTCGCTCAGACTCGCCTGCACCTGCTCGTAGTAGCGCAGCATCTCGTACGTCACGCGCGTGTGATCGTCCCAACGGCGCGCGAAAACGGCGTCGGCCACGCTCTGGGAGGCATTGCCCAATAGGTAATGGTAGACCGCGAGATCAACGAACTCGATTGATCTTGCAAAGAGCGTCGCCTTGGAGATGTACTCGTAGTCCTCGTAGAAGGTCTTCTCGAGCACGGTGAGACCCACTTCTCTCAGCAGCGCGGTGCGCGTCGTGAGCGTGTGGATGCTTATGCTATCGGCAGCGACCGGATTCTCGCAGATGTCCTCAAAGGCAATGACGGTGCCGAGCGGGACACCCTCCCCGTGCGGACGCGGTTTCTCATGGCCGGTCGCCATGTCCACGTCGGTGCGCACATCGATGAGCAGGTCGGCGTCCGTGCCATCCAGGACGTCCAGGAACGCGGCAAGCACATCGGTATCGACCCAGTCGTCACCGTCCACCACGCGAAAGTACGTACCGGTGGCATGGGCCAGACCGACGTTGATCGCGGAGCCATGGCCGCCGTTCTCCTTGCTGACGAGCGTGAAGACATCGGGCATGCGCTCCACGAAGCGCTGCGCGATGGCCGGCGTAGCGTCCTGGGAGCCGTCATCTATCACGAGGACCTGGAGTCTGCCCCCGAAGCGCTCGTCAGCAAAGGTCGACAGGCCGTGTTCGAGATAAGCCTCGACGTTATAGGAGGGAATGACGATGGTAAGCACCGGGGTATCGGCACCTGTCGCTTGGTCTTTCGCGCTCGTACTCACCTTTTGCTATCTCTCCGACCTGGCCTTCGTGAACATCTTGTATCCGTACTTCCGTGCACATGCTATCGCCCTGCCCAGCATGAGGCACCTACCCGCATTCCCGGATTGAAGCACCTGCACTCCGGCGCGCAGGAACCTGCTGTCCCTGGGCTGCGCACAGAGGATGAGCTCGGTATACAACGGGTCTCTCATGATATCGCAGACCCACGCGAGCTTAGTCGCCTTGCCACGCCGCTTGCCATCGGAGTGCATGCGTTCGAGCGTAGACATGACGTAGCGCGCGTAGAGGGCGCCGAGTATTCCGCGGGCACGCTCGTCGAAGACCCCCCACCCCATCAGCAAGTCGCGCATCATCGCAATGCGCATACGGTGAAGCTCGTAGTACTCCTCGGCGGAATATGCGTTGGCGTTGGTGACGCTGTTGCCCTCGACCTTACGGTAGACGTACGGTACGCCCGGCAGCGCCGCGATGCGCGTGGCATCACGAAAGGCGTGCACGTTGAAGACGAAGTCCTCGTTCAGGAGCATGTCCTCGAAGCGCACACCCCGCTCTCGGAGAAAGACGGCCTCGTAGACCTTGGAGGTAACGTAGCCAAAGTTCGTCTGGCGCTCGATGTCTATGATGCGCGTGTGCCATGCGGCGGGATCGTCGCTCGCGAATGGCTCCATGGGGATGTCGTTGCGGTACTGCAGACTGTGATCGGGCGCGAGATATTCCTCGACACGACCGAACATGACGATTTGCGCGTCGCTTTGGATGATTTCGGCATCGACTTGCTCGAGGATGCACGCGTCAAAGGAGTCATCTGCATCGACAAACCAGATATAGCGACCATGGGCCGCGTCCATGCCAGTGTTGCGTGCGGCGGCAGCGCCTTTGTTGTGCGCGTGCGTGATAATCCTGATCCGGGCGTCGGCTGCTGCGTGGCGTTGCGCAATGTCGGCGCTTGCATCCCGGGAGGCATCGTCGACGACGATGAGCTCCCAGTCTTCGAAGGTCTGGTGCTCGATGGCGATGATGGCCGCGTCGAGAAATGCTTCAGCATCATGCACGGGCATGATTACGGAGAAGCGCGGCACGGATGCAGCTGCTTGCTCGCTTGCGATGTTGTGGTCGCTGCTCAAGGCGTGGTCCACCTGCTCCGAGGAAGGCCTACTTCTTCTTATGGCTCTTTGCCTTGCGCTCGGCCTTTGCCGCCTCCGCCGCCTCCTTGTCCTCCGGCAGATATGCGAGGCCGGCGATGTTTGCCTTGGCGAGCTCGAGCTCGCGCATGGTGGCCAGGAGTTGGCGCTTGGAGTCGGTCCATTCCGTCACGCACAGCACCGTCGCGTCCGAGCTGTTGGCGATGTAGGAGGCACCCGCACCGGCGGCAAGCGGCGGACAACATACGACAACGGCCGCGTCTTCCGGTACGCTTACCTTGAACTTTCTGGCATGGGGCGAACCCTTCACGATCCTGGTGCGTACGGAGCTGCGTTCGAGCGCGTTTACGAGCTCGTTCGAGATAACGACCGCGCTGTCGGCCTGTCCGATGGGCACGACTGCGATGGTCGAGGGACGTTTGCCACAGGCGAACTGCAGGTTCGCGAGAATCCTATCGCCATCCTCGACAGAGGTACCAGTACCGAGAACCGGTAATTCGCAGGCGTTCTCGGCGTCCTCGCGGGACTTGATAGGCGCCTTGGCGATGTCGATGAGCACGACGATGCAGATGGCGACGAAGAGGCCGAGGGCAAACGCCGTCGCGGCGACCCTGAGGGGCGAGGGCGTGTTGCGCACCGCCGAGGTCGCCTCGGTCACGGTCGCGATGACGCTGCTACTCGAGCTCTTGTATTGGCTGACGGCGTTGTTGGCAACCGTGTTGGCCGCCTCTATGCACTGCGTCGCATCCGAACCGGTCGCACTAATCGTGACCTGCTTGTTCGAACTCTGAGAGGAGCACGAAATCTGGACGCCCGACTTGGCGTACGACGTGGCCTCCTTGCTCGCGAGACCCTGGGCAAACGCGAGGTCTCCGTTCGTGATGAAGTTGGCCGTCGCCGTGTAGCTCGCCTGAATGAAGAAAGAGTACGCGAGCGCGACCACGGCGAAGATGATGGGCAGCGCGATGACCAGCTTGAGATGGCGCTGGATGAGCCTCATTAAATCAAGAATCGTCATGTCAATTAATCTCTATCGAACGGAGCCGTAATGTCATATGCAAAGTGCCCCAAGTTACGATGCGGGGCACCTTGAAGGAGATTATAGAATAAATCAGCGGATAGGTTTTCACGGACGAGGATTCAATCCCTACATCCCGTACCAGCCGATGCCCTCGCCGCGCCACCCGACGCTCACGAGGTGGTCGTGCTCGGCCCTGCTCGTGGTGTAGTTGTGGCTGCCCGAGTTGTTGCGCGGCGCGGCCGGGTTCACGTTGGGGTTGAACTGGCGGTACAGCGGCGTGCCCTTCGCGTCGTCGGAGTACCACCCGACGCCCTCGTACCTCCAGCCGGCGCGCACCAGCATGTCGCGCTCGGCGGCGCTGGTCGTGTAGTGGTGGTCGGTGCCGGAGTACAGGCGGTAGACCGGGGTCCTCGAGGTCGCCGGCGCCGTCCAGCCCACGCCCTCGTACTTCCATCCCGCGCGCCTGAGGCTGTCGCGCTCGTGGGCGGACGCCGTGTAGAAGTGCTCGCCGGAGTTGGGGTTGTACAGGCGGTACATGGCCGCGCCGGAGGGCTGCGCCGGCTTCTGGGGCTGCGGCGCCACGATATCGAATTCGGCCTTCTTGGACCCCGTGTAGTTGCCCTTGCCGACGACGGTGACGCTACCCCTGCCCACGTTGACGTTGCCGCCGTAGGAGAGCGTGTAGTCGGTTCCCTCCCTCAGCGTAGTCGACCCCACCTTGACCGTAGGCTTCGGCGTGAGCGCCTTGCCGGTGTAGGTCTGGGCCGCGACCGTCACCGTCGCGGCAGAGACCGGGCGCTGGGCTATGGTGAACTTCTTCGTGGCGGTCCCCGCGTAGTTGCCCTTGCCGGTGACGGTGACGCTTGCCCTGTCGACGCCGGCGCTGACGTTGTTCGCGTAGGAGAGGCTGTAGTCGGT
>CAUHSG010000020.1 GCA_959608885.1 uncultured Coriobacteriia bacterium
CGGCGACTTCCGTCTGGTCCCCCCGCTGTCCGGTGTGTCCCTATGCCTTCTTGCGATATCCAAACCAGTAGACGAGGCCGACGAAGATACAGCCGCCGATGATGTTACCCAGGGTGGCAAATCCGATGTTGTAGAACACGCCGCCCCAGTTGCAGAGCGCCATCTGCGCCTCGGTGCCAAAACCGCACGCTGCGGCAACGACACCCATGGGCAGCAGGAACATGTTGGCCACGCAGTGCTCGAAGCCCATGGCGACGAAGGCCATGACAGGAAAGATCGTCGTGAAGATCTTGTCGATGACCGTGCGACCGGCAAAGCCCATCCACACCGCGAGGCACACGAGGAAGTTGCACATGATGCCGCGGAAGATGATCTGAGCGGGATCAAGGCCGATCTTTCCCGATGCAACCGTGACCATCTGAGCGCCGATGGTATTGTCCCCCGCCTTGATGGCCATGATGGAACAACCGAAGACGATGCCGACGAGCACGAGCGAGCCCGCAAAGTTGCCGAGCCAGACGACGACCCAGTTCTTCAGGACCTTACCCCAGGCGAAGCGCTTGCTCGCGGCGCCCATGACCATGAGACAGTTGCCCGTAAACAGCTCGGCACCCGCGACGATCACGCAGATGAGACCGAGCGAGAAGCAGAAGCCGCCGAGGATGTTGGATGCGGCAAAGCCGAGCGTCGGGTCTGCCTTCACGCAGGTCATGAACAACGCGCCGCTGCCGATGAGCATGCCGGCCATGAGCGCAAGCACGATGGTGCGGCCAATCTCCATCTGGGTCTTCGCAAGGCCGACTGACTCGGCCTTCTGCTCGAGCGCCGTGCCCGAAAGGCAATCCGGCTTGATCGCGTTCAAATCCTCGGGTTGTAGCTCCGCCATCACATTCCCTTTCTATATCATCTTGCGCCCCTGTCTACGAGACAGATGACAAGTTGTACTCATTTCCTGTCGGTTTACAGAAGGGGATTTTACATGAGCTATCATGAGCGGGATTATTGACATCACTATGTATTCGCATACGGAAACGGACACATCATGCATGACGAAGTAAACGATGAGCCGCGCCTCGCGCTTCTCATCGATGCGGACAACATCTCCGCCAAGTACCTCCCCGTCATCCTCAACGAGATTCCCCGCTACGGCGTGGCGACATACCGCCGCATCTACGGCGACTTCACCGATCCACAGGCGGCCAAGTGGCGCCCCAAGCTGCTCGACAACTCCATCACGCCGGTCCAGCAGTTCAGCAACGTCAAGAGCCACAAACCCGGCGAGAAGGCCGGCAAGAACGCGACCGATTCCACACTCATCATCGACGCGATGGACATCCTGTACGCCGGTAAGGTCGACGGCTTCGTCATCGTCTCATCCGACAGCGACTTCACGCGTCTGGCCGCGCGCCTGCGCGAGAGCAACATGATCGTGGTCGGCATGGGACGCAACCAGACCGCCATCTCGTTCAGGCACGCCTGCACCAAATTCGTGAACATCGAGTACCTCTACAAGCTGCAACGCAGCAAGAACGGCGATGAGACGGACGCCGAGACCGATGATATCGAGGAAACCGAGGAGCAATCCACCGTCGACGCGGAGAACATCGAGACCACGGTCTCGCTGCGCGACGTGGGCGCGGTCATGGGCGGCATCATCCACACGAACGACAACCGTGGCAGGACCACGTCGCTGGCCGAAGTGGGCGCGGCACTCAACAACAAGTTCCCCGACTTCGACGTTCGCAACTTCGGCTACAGTCAGCTCTCGAAGCTCATCGAGGACTTCGACCGCTTCGAGCTCGTGAAGACCAATGTGGGCTACGACGTACGCATCGCGGATACGCGCGATGACACCAAACAGGTCGAGCAGTTCATGGTCCTCGAAATCGGCCGCCACAAGAACAAGTCGATGAGCATCACGTCACTTGCCTCGAAGGTGCATGACACGTTCCCGCACTTTAACGTCAAGGACACGGGATATTCGCAGTTCTACAAGTTCGTCGACAGTATCAAGGGCATTCACGTCACCGGTGGCAAACGCAAGTACGCGCACCTGGATTAAGGGATGAGACAGTTTGGTCTGACCAGCTTGTCTCATAGTCCTAGCAGCAGCCCGATGCCGTGCACGACGAAGGCGATGAACCAGGCGATGACGCATTGCACGACCACGATGACCGCCGCGTACTTGCCGCCAAGCTCTCCCCTCACCGTGATGATCGACATGATGCAGGGCGTGTAGAGCAATACGAACACGAGGAAGCTGTAGGCCGCGAGCGGCGTGAAGATCGTCGTGAGCAAGGCGAGGTTACCACCGACGAGCTGCGTGATGGTCGAGATGACGTTTTCCTTGGCCATGAATCCCGTGAGCACCGCCGTCGCGGCGCGCCAGTCGCCAAATCCGAGCGGTGCGAAGATGGGCGCAAAAATCGTTCCGATGCCCGCGAGCATGCTCTGCGTCTGGTCGGCGACGACGTTGAAGCGCACGTCGAAGGTCTGCAAGAACCAGATGACGAGCGTTGCCACGAACACGACCGTGAACGCCTTCTTCGCGAACTCCTTCGCCTTGTCCCAGGCCAGACGACACACGGTGCCCACGCTTGGCAAACGGTAGTTGGGAAGCTCCATCACGAAGGGCACGGGGTCGCCGCGAAACACCGTGCGACTGAGGATGAACGCGGCAACGATGCCGACGACGATACCGAGCAGATACAGCGACAGCATCGCAAGCGCAGCGTACTGGGCGAAGAAGAAACCGCAGAGCATCGCGTAAACGGGCAGCTTGGCCGAACAGCTCATGAACGGCACGAGCATGATGGTCATGCGCCGGTCATGCTCGGAAGGAAGGGTGCGCGTCGCCATGATGGCCGGCACGCTGCAACCGAACCCCATGATGAGCGGCACGAAGCTGCGTCCCGATAGGCCGAGCTTACGCAGGAGCTTGTCCATGAAGAAGGCCACGCGGGCCATATAACCCGTGTCCTCGAGGGCGGAGAGCAGGAGGAACAGCACGACGATGATGGGCAGGAACGAGAGGACGGTGCCCACGCCAGGAAACACGCCATCGCAGACGAGCGAGACGACGAGCGAATTGACCTCGAGCGATTCGAGCCCGTCGCGCACGGCCTGTGTGAGCCAATCGATGCCCTCGCCCAGCAAGTCCGAGAGCGGCTGGCCGACTACGTTGAAGGTCAGCCAGAAGACGACGGCCATGATGAGGATGAACATGGGGATGGCCGTGTACTTGCCCGTCAGGATGCGGTCGGCCTTGAGGGAACGCTCGTGCTCGCGCGACATGCGAGGGCGCCACACGCACTTCGCGCACGTCCTTTCGATGAAGGTGAAGCGCATGTCGCTGATGGCGGCCATGCGGTCGACGCCGGTCTCGCTCTCCATCTGCGCGACGATGTGCTCGACGGCATCGAGCTCGTTGACGTCGAGGGCGAGCGCCTCGGTTACGAGCGGGTCACCTTCGATGAGCTTGGTCGCCGCGAAGCGCAGCGGCAAATCGGCGCGAAGCGCATGATCCTCGATGAGGTGCATGACGCCGTGAATGCAACGGTGCACCGCACCGCCATCGGGACCGTCGGGTTCGCAGAAATCGACGCGACCGGGACGTAGCTGCTTGCGCGCGGTGACGAGCGCGTGCTCGACGAGCTCGTCGATGCCCTGGTCGTTTGCGGCCGCGATGGGCACGACGGGAACGCCGAGCTCGGCCTCGAGCACGTTAATGTCGATACTGCCGCCGTTGGCCACGACCTCGTCCATCATGTTGAGAGCGATGACGAGCGGCACGTCGAGTTCCATGAGCTGCAGGCTCAGGTAGAGGTTGCGCTCGATGTTCGTGCCGTCGACGATGTCGATGATGGCATCGGGTTTCTCGTCGAGCACGAACTGCCGTGAGACGATTTCCTCGCTCGTGTAGGGCGACAGCGAGTAGATACCCGGCAGGTCAGTCACCGTCGCCTTGGGGTGATTGCGTATGGTGCCATCCTTGCGATCGACCGTCACGCCCGGAAAGTTCCCGACATGCTGGTTCGACCCGGTCAATGCGTTGAAGAGCGTCGTCTTGCCCGCGTTCTGGTTGCCGACGAGCGCGAAGTTGACCGACCGTCCTTGCGGTATCGCACGGCCTTTGGGACGAGGGCGGTATCGCTCGTTGGCTCCATCCTTGAGAGCACCGTCGATATCCTCCTCGCCAAAGGAGGGATGCAACGTCTCGGAAGCCATGACGGGGTCGGAAGTGTTCATCTTCGCGACCGGTTCCTCGCGGTCGCTCGGATTCTCGTCGATATCCCCTATCGAGATCTGTGCCGCGTCCGCCTTGCGGATCGTGAGCTCGTAGCCACGCAGGCACAGCTGGATGGGATCGCCGAGCGGCGCTTCCTTCTGCACCGTGACGCGCACGCCCGGTGTGAGTCCCATGTCGAAAATGTGCTGACGCAGCTGGCTGGAATCGCAGTTGACGCTCGTGATGACGGCGGACGTGCCCATGGGCAACTCGTCGAGCGTACGCGCCACGTCACGCCCGGTCGGGTCAATCATCGAATATGAGGTCTGTTCGTCCGTCACGTTTGTCTCTTTCGAAGTATCAACTTCATGATAACAGTCCTTGCCGATGAGAAATTTACTCCGGGCAATTTTCTCATCGCAGCAGTGCCCGACGCTCGCGCCAATCGGGCAGGAAGCCGTCCATGAGCTCGTGGAAGCGGGCGTTGTGGCTCGGCTCAAGCATATGAACGAGCTCATGCACCACCACGTACTCCAGGCAACGCGGCGGATAGAGTGCCAGACGCGTGTTGATGCATACGCGGCCCGTCGCCGGCTGACACGAGCCCCAACGACTTTTCATGTTTCGGAAGGCAAGCTTCTTGACGCGCACGCCAATGATGGGCTCCCATATCTCGAGCAAAGGTGCAACCGCTGCCTCGACAAGCACGCGCCATGCGAGCTTGTCTTCCTCGCTCGCGTAGGTAGCCTGGGCCATGGGAGACTCGGCGAGCCGGCCGCGCTGCCGCTCGATCCAGGCGGCGTTGCGCTCCACGACGTCGCGCATCTCCTGGACGGTTGCCAATAGCGGCGCGGATATGACGAGGGAACCATCACCTTCCACACGCAGCCGGATGTTGCGCATACCCTTGCGACGCACCACACGCACCCGATATCCGGCCAGTTCCGTGATTCTCTCGTTCATGGAATCCATGATAAGACAAAAGTGCCCCGGCAAGTTTTGTCTCATTCGCCAACGAATCGTCCCCGGCGCCTTTTGTCACATGACGACACTTACTGCAGCTGAATCGACTCCATCACGCTGTCGAATGTCGACTTGTCACCTATGGTCTCTATGGTGTAAATCGTCTCGTCCGTCACGATATAGGCCTTGGTCATGTCCATGCGCTCGGCTTCGCCACCATCGTTGCATTTGTAGCCGATTTCGTAACCGGTGACGGTCATTCCCCCGATATCGTACTGGCCCATTTCCGTGGAGGAGTAGTCAGTCGCCGCAAAGGTCTCGATTGCGTCTTGTCTGTCGATCTCCCGAAGCTCCTCAACAGTCATGGGAGTACCCTCCAGCTGCTCGAAATAGAACAGGGTTGCCTGGGATTCATCCGGGCTGACATATTGGAAATGTCCATGCGTGTCATCATTGTAGCTACCCGTATTGATGGTCCAATCAGCGGGAACCTTCGCCTGGAGGCCCGATACCTCGACATCTTGAGACGACTGCGCTGGAGAGCTTTGCGCAGCTCCGCATCCAGCCAGGCACAACATCATGCAAGCCACGCATACGGCAACCGCAATCCTCTTCATAGCCTCTCCTTCCCGCGCTTTCTCTTCTAGTAGGAGTCTAGCATCTTCGCTGCAGCAGACATCAATCGGTGTCTGAAACTGCATGTTAGAGGCGAACCGGTATTTCGCAGACGGAACACGTCACGACTCATCAATCGTCCCATGATCGTCTCGTCCAAAATAAGACAAAAGTGCCCCGGCAAGTTTTGTCACCTTCGGGCGAGCGCTACAATGCCGTCATGGAATCAATGCTGACAAGCAACGTGTTCGACACCGCTCTCATCTTCGAGGGCGGCGGCATGCGCGCGAGCTACACCTGCGCGCTGGCGAACGCACTACTCGAAAACGGCATCTTCTTCGACAACGTCTACGGACTCTCCGCCGGAGCGAGCAACGCGGTCAACTACATCTCGCGTGACATCGACCGCACGAAGCGTTCCTTTGTCGACCTGGTCGAAGACCCCGAATTCGGTGGTGTCGGCACCTTTCTGCAACACAAGGGTTTCTTCTCCGCCAAGCACATCTACGAAGAAGCAGGGCTTCCCGGCGGATTCCTCCCCTTCGATTTCGCGACCTTTGCGGCCAATCCCGCAAAGGTCACCATCGAGTCATTCGACCGCGACACGGGCGAGAGCGTGTACTGGACCAAGGACGACATGCAGACCATCGAAGACCTGATGGTACGCGTACGTGCCTCCTCGACGCTTCCGCTCGTCATGCCCTCCCCCAAGATCGGCGCCAACCACTACTACGACGGCGGGCTGGGCGAAGGGGCCGGCTTCCTGCTTCCCCGCGCACGACGCGACGGCTTCACGCGCTTCCTCATCGTGCGCACGCGTCCGCGCGAGTATCGCAAGATGCCATCCACTGGACCAACCGACAAGTTCACTCGCGCGGTGCTCTGGGGACGCCCCTATGTGACCGATGCCCTCAAGAGCCGGTCGGAGCGCTACAACGCGATGTGCGACGAAATCGAGCGACTCGAAGCCACCGGCAATGCCCATGTTTTCTACGCCGAGGGCATGGCCGTCTCGAGCGGTGAGACCGACATCGCAAAGCTCCAGGCAAGTTATGACGCCGGCCGTACGCAGGCAATGCGCGAGCTACCCGCAATCAGGGAATTTCTGGGAATGTAGCGCCAAAATGAAGGGGCCCGACCCCTGTCACATCACATCGTATGCGTGGCGTAAACGGGATCGTCTGACCATAAAACGACCTCGCCGGCAGCGCGCGTGGCGGGCACATCGATGATGCGCTGGTTGGACGAACCACGAAAACGCAGCGAGATATCGTGAAGCTCCTTGACATAGAGGCCATCCACGAGCACGTCGATGCAGGCGAGCATGCGCTCGGTGACCTCGGTGCGGCGCAGGTTAGTGGTGTCGAGCAGATCCTCGAGCAAGTCGCCCGTGAAGCACCAAATGGTCTTGCCGGGAAGCTCGTCCTTCACGCGCTCGAGAAAGCCCACGAGACCGCGCTGGTTGCTCGGCTCCATCGGCTCGCCGCCCAGAAGCGTGAGCCCGCGGATATACGAAGGACGCATGCTCTCGATAAGCTCGTCTTCCACCTCGCGCGTGAACGGCTTGCCGAAGTCGAAGTTCCAGGTCTGGGGCTGGAAACACTCCGCACAATGATGCGTGCATCCGCTCACGAACAACGTCGTACGCGTGCCGGAGCCATTGGCGATGTCGCAGTATTTAATCTCGGCGTAGTTCATGATTACTTTTTCCTATGAAATTGCGTGATGTACACCTATAGTCGCAGCGGTTCGTGCTTGGCGCACCGAGCTCAGCTCCGATTTCAGAGCTGTGATAAATCGCGAGGCGGTCTTGCGAGGACTGTTTGAGAAGGGCAACCACACTGTGGTTGCCCTTCGAGTTCCGCAGCAGCCGAGCGATTTTCGCAGATCGGGTGAAATCGACTGGCGAGCGAAGTGCACCAGGCTCGTTTCCTATAGGTGCATGACGCGATCTCGAATTTCTTCCGTTCTCCCCTGGTTCCAGTACTGGGTGCCGATGTAGCCACAGGTGCGACGCGCGACGTTCATCGTGGCCTGGTCGCGGTTACCGCAGTTAGGGCACTCCCACTCGAGCTTACCGTCTTCCTCGACGATCTGAATCTCCCCGTCGTAGCCGCACACCTGGCAGAAGTCGCTCTTGGTGTTGAGCTCGGCGTACATGATGTTGTCGTAGATGTAGCGCATGACGTCGATGACGGCCTCGAGGTTGTCCTGCATGTTGGGCACCTCGACATAGCTGATGGCACCACCCGGGGAGAGGCGCTGGAACTCGCTCTCGAACTTGAGCTTGGTGTAGGCGTCGATTTCCTCGGAGACGTGCACGTGGTAGCTGTTGGTGATGTAGCCCTTGTCCGTGATGCCCTTAATAATGCCGAAGCGCTTCTGCAGGGCCTTGGCGAACTTGTAGGTGGTGGACTCGAGCGGCGTACCGTACAGCGAGTAGTCGATGTTCTCGGCGGCCTTCCACTCGAAGCACTTGTCGTTCATGCGCTGCATGACCGCAAGCGCGAACGGCGTGGCCTCATCGTCGGTATGGCTGTGGCCGGTCATGTACTTGACGCACTCGTAGAGGCCGGCATAGCCGAGCGAGATGGTGGAATAACCGCCGTAGAGCAGCTTGTCGATGGTCTCGCCCTTCTTAAGACGGGCGAGCGCGCCGTACTGCCACAGGATGGGCGCGGCATCCGAGAGCGTGCCCTTGAGGCGATCGTGACGGCAGCGCAGGGCGCGATGGCACAGCTCGAGGCGCTCTTCGAAGATGTTCCAGAATTTGTCCTCATCCCCGCCGCTGGACAGCGCGACGTCAACCAGGTTGATGGTCACGACGCCCTGGTTGAAGCGACCGTAGAACTTGGGCTTGGTGGGATCGTAGTTGCCGGCGTTGGCCACGTTGTCATAGCCGTTGCCCGAGCGATCCGGCGTGAGGAAGCTGCGGCAACCCATGCAGGTGTAGCAATCGCCCTCGCCCTCTGCCTGGCCGGCGGAGAGCTTGTACTCCTTCATCTTCTTCTCGGAGATGTAGTCGGGCACCATGCGCTTGGCCGTGCACTTGGCGGCCAACTGCGTGAGGTAGAAGTACGGGGAGCCCTCGTCGATGTTGTCATCCTCGAGCACGTAGATGAGCTTGGGGAATGCCGGGGTGATCCAGACGCCCTCCTCGTTCTTGACGCCCTGATAGCGCTGACGCAGCGTCTCCTCGATGATCATGGCGAGGTCACGCTTCTCGTCCTCGTTGCGAGCCTCGTTGAGATACATGAACACGGTGATGAAGGGAGCCTGACCGTTGGTGGTCATGAGCGTGACGACCTGGTACTGGATGGTCTGGACACCGCGCTTGATCTCCTCGCGCAGACGGCGCTCGACAACCTGCTCGATCTGATCCTTGTCTGCCTCGATGCCCAGCATCTCGAACTCGGCGTAGGTCTCGCGGCGAATCTTCTTGCGGGAGACGTCGACGAAGGGCGCGAGGTGCGTGAGCGAGATGGACTGACCGCCGTACTGGCAGCTCGCCACCTGGGCGATGATCTGTGTGGCAATATTGCACGCGGTGGAGAACATATGCGGACGCTCGATGAGGGTGCCCGAGATGACCGTGCCGTTTTGCAGCATGTCCTCGAGATTGACGAGGTCGCAGTTGTGCATGTGCTGCGCGAAGTAGTCAGAATCGTGGAAGTGGATGATGCCGTTGTTGTGCGCCTCGACGACCTCGCGCGGCAGGAGCATGCGCATGGTGAGGTCCTTGGAGACCTCGCCCGCCATGTAGTCGCGCTGGACGGAGTTGACGGCAGGATTCTTGTTGGAGTTCTCCTGCTTGACTTCCTCGTTATTGCACTCGATAAGAGTGAGGATCTTGTCATCGGTCGTGTTGCTCTGACGCTTGAGGTTCTGGAGGTAGCGATAGATGATGTACTTGCGCGCGACCTCGAACTTGTCGAGCGCCATGATCTCATCCTCGACCATATCCTGGATTTCCTCGACCGAGACCGTGTGGCCGGCGGCCTTGCAGGCGTCTTCGACGTTGAGAGCCGCGTACTCGATCTGGCGTGCCGTGAGGCGCTCGTCTTCGGGAACTTCCTTGTTCGCCGCTTCGATTGCGTTGGCGATTTTCGAAAGGTCGAAAATCGCCTCGGAGCCGTTTCGCTTGATGATCTTCATGCTTCCCTCATGTCCCTCGTGTTCGAGTATTTGTATGCAACGTTTATACGTATGCAGTAGCGATTGCTCGAATCAGAATAGACCATATCTTGTGTTTTTTGCGGCTGGAAATCCACAATATCTTGTGGATAAAAGTTATTGACATCACAAGATTTGGTATTTTCACCGGTAAAACATATCGGGAAATCAGATAGGCAACCAGGATACCCCGAAAATAATTCCGAGGAATTCCCTCAACGGTTCGCCGAATATCTTAGTCACTTTGAGACGAGGAAATAACATCCCCTGATGACTAGGATATTTTGGGGTCTGGAGAATCTTGTTATCTGTCGTGGATAGGCGGAAGCGGGAACGAAGCAGGTCGAGCGAATGCACGTCTGAACGGCGCTCAAAAGCATCTTAGTCAAGTGTCCAATTTTCAAGACGATGAGACAATTGTCGCCGGGGCAGTTTTGTCTTATCCGCCAAAAGAAGGGGGGGGGCGACAACTCGCACCCCCCCCCTCCTCGAGTGGCTATGACGTCGTGACTAGACGATGCCCTGGGCCATCATCGCATCGGCAACCTTGAGGAAGCCGGCGATATTGGCGCCCATGACGTAGTTGCCCTCGTGGCCGTACTCGCGTGCGGCATCGTCGGCAGCGTGGAAGATACCCTGCATGATCTTGCGCAGACGATCGTCGACCTCCTCGAAGGTCCAGGAGAGGCGCTCGGAGTTCTGACTCATCTCCAGACCACTCGTGGCAACGCCACCGGCATTGGCGGCCTTGCCGGGGAAGAACGCGACGCCGTTTTGCTGCAGATACTGAGTCGCCTCGAGCGTGGTCGGCATGTTCGCGCCCTCGGTGAGAATCTTGCAGCCATTGGCGACGAGGTTCTTGGCGTCTTCGATGAAGACCTCGTTCTGCGTCGCGCAGGGCATGGCGATGTCGCAGGGGGTGACCCACACGCCACGGCCCTCGTGATACTCGACGGTCGGATGGTCACAACGCTTGGCGTACTCGCTTAGGCGACCACGCTCGACCTCCTTGATCTGCTTGACGAGGTCGAGGTCGATGCCGGACGGATCGTAGATCCAGCCCGTGGAATCGGACATGGTGACGACGGTCGCGCCGAGCTGCGTGGCCTTCTCGCAAGCGTAGATAGCAACGTTGCCGGAACCGGACAGGCACACCGTCTTGCCCTTGTAGGAATCATCGTTGCAGTTGAGGTACTCCTCGGTGAAGTACACGGCGCCGTAACCCGTTGCCTCGGTGCGGGCCAGCGAGCCACCGTACGAGAGGCCCTTGCCCGTGAGCACGCCGGTCCACTCGTTGCGGATGCGCTTGTACTGGCCAAACATGAAGCCGATCTCGCGCGCACCCGTGCCGATATCGCCGGCGGGCACGTCGGTGTCGGCACCGATGTGGCGCTGCAGCTCGGTCATGAAGGACTGGCAGAAGCGCATGACCTCGCCGTCGCTGCGACCCTTGGGGTCGAAGTCGCAGCCACCCTTGCCGCCGCCCATGGGCAGCGTGGTGAGGCTGTTCTTGAAGATCTGCTCGAAACCGAGGAACTTCAGGATGGAGAGGTTCACGCTCGGGTGCAGGCGCAGACCGCCCTTGTAGGGGCCGATGGCGCTGTTGAACTGCACGCGAAACGCACGATTGACCTGGACCTTGCCAGCATCGTCAACCCACGGCACACGGAAGGTGATGATGCGCTCGGGCTCGACGATGCGCTCGAGAAGGCCTGCCTCCTCGTATTCGGGATGAGCCTCGATGACGGGCTCGAGGGACTCCAGGACCTCGGTCACGGCCTGGATGAACTCCGGCTGGTCGGCGTCCTTTGCCTTGACCTGCTCGATGATGCGCTGTACGTAACTCACGGTTTTCTCCTTGTCTATGACGGGACGCGTGCATTATAGGTGGCGAAGTTCCCATAATGTCGTCGAATTAATGAAATCGAAACATTTGATATGGAGCGGGCGGTGCAGAACAGTCAACGAAAATGAGACAAAAGCAACCCGGCGCGATTTGACTCATTGGACAAGCAGGCGGCTGATTCTGCCATAACGTGACCGACAAGGCAGAGAATGGCGGCGGAATGAGACCAGACAAAAGTCGCCGGGGCAGTTTTGTCTGGTCTCGCATCTGTCTGGTCTCGCCGTCCACGGGACAACATCTGCCGTGGTAAAGTAGCAGCACATATCGTTTTTTGGGAGGAACCATGAGTCTGCTCGAATCTTCCAACGAGTACTGGGAATTTCTCGGCCAGTGCACGCAATGCGGTCATTGCACCCAGGCGTGCGAATCGCTTACCACCGCGAACATGACGCTCGGCGACATCGCCAAAAGCCTGCTGGACGCCCAACGCGATGCCGGCTCGAGCGACGAGCTCGCTATCAAGCTCGCGGCCAACGAACAGCTCACGCAGGCGGTGCGCGGCTGCTTCTTCTGCACCACTTGCAAGAACACCTGCTTCGCGCATAACGACGTCTCCACGCTCATATATCACGCACGCGACGACTACCAGAAGCTCGGCCTCATTCCCCGCGACACCTATGCAAGTGTCGAAGTCGACAAGGAATGGGACATCTTCACCGCCTACCGCGCCATCTACGGCATCGACCTCACCGACCTGACGCGCCATATCAAGACCGAGACCCATGATGCCGCGACGGACTGCGAGGTCGCGTTCTTTCCCGGCTGCTCCCTTGCGGCCTACGCACCCGATCTCACCCGTGAGATCTTCGAGACGCTCGACGAGCTGGGTGGCAAGGCGACGATGATCGATCATTGCTGCGGCTCCCCGCTCAAAAGCGCCGGCTTCTTCGATCGCGCCGAAGCGCTGTGCGACCGCTGCTGCAACGAAATAGCCTCTTCGGGTGCCCACACGCTCGTCTGCGTCTGCCCCGGCTGCAAGAACGCCATGCAGGCCGCCCTCGACCGCAACGGCATGGACGTGCGTGCCGTGAGCCTCTCGGCGTTCCTTCTGGAGCACGGCTTCACGCCCAAGCATCCGCTTCCCGAGGGGAGCTACTGCATGTCCAAAGCATGCCAGGACCGCGACGGCAGCTGTCTTGACGCCACCTTGGAGGTACTTGGCCTCGACGAGGACACCGTCGAGATCTTCCACGGCTGCTGCGGCGCCGGCGGAGCGGTCAACTCGTTCGAGCCCGACCGCGTGGACAGCCAAACCGAGGTGAAGCTCTCGTTTGCCCCGGAAGGCTCGACCGTCGTGAGCATGTGCCCGACCTGCACCTACACCTACGCCTTCTATCTCATGAGCCATCCGCGCGAGCTCGGCAACAAGCACTACGCCGAGCTGCTCTTCGACACGCAAATCGACTGGGACCTCGTCTTCGCGCAGCTCCAGGGCATGTGGACGGGCGAATATGGGCCATGGCTCGCGCAGGTCTTCGCGTAGGGAAAGGTGATGGACATGAGCACGAACGAAACGACAACCATGGCACCCGTCTCCATCATCGGCTTTGGCGCCGCCGGCTTCAACACCGCCATCGCACTGCGTACGGGCGGCTACACCGGCCCTATACGCGTGTTCTCCGATATCGAGACGCTTCCCTACAGCCCTATCCTTACCTCCTACTACGCCGCAGGCGAGCTTGACTACGAGGAGTGCTTCCCGTGGAGCCAGGCAGAGATCGACGAACTCGACCTCGACATCGTGCACGAAGGTCCCGTGACCAAGCTCGACACCAAAGGGCACCGCGTTCACACGGCACAGGGCGACTATCCGTACTCGAAATGCGTCATCGCATCGGGCTCCGTTCCCACTCCCGTCGGCTTCCCGCGTGACTGCGGATACGACCCCATCATGCTGCGCACGATGGACGATGCCGAGCGCCTGAAAAGTGCCATCACCAACCCGAGCTGTAGGCGCATGCTCGTGAGCGGTACCTCCATGGTCTCGCTCAAGACGGTCGAAGCGTGCCTCAACCGAGGAGTGGAGGTCACGCTCGTCGGCATCATGGACCATGTCCTCGACATGAACGCACTGCCCCAGGCAGCCGAGCGCTTCGAGCGCGGCCTTGCCGTACAGGGCGTCACGCTCAAGCTCGCAAACCCCATCAAGGCCGTCGAGGTCATCGCAGACGATGACCATCCGCTTGGCCGGCGCCTTGAGGTCACCTTCGCCAACGGCGACGTCGAGAGCTTTGACGAGATTTTCGTCGCCCACGGCATGCGCAACAACCTCGAGTTCGTCGAGGAGGGCTCGCTTGCCCTGGACCGCGGCGTCCTCGTCGATGAGTTCATGCGATCGAGCGACCCGGATGTGTACGCGGCTGGCGACGTCGTGCAGGCAATCGAGCTCATCAGCGGCGACAAGCGCATCGTCGGCATCTGGAAGAACGCTGCCCTGCAGGGAGCCTGCGCCGGCAAGGCGATTGCCGCCGAGCTCGCGGGCAAGACACCCACCAGTGCCTTTGCCGCCTCGCTCGCCATGAACACCATCACCGTGCGCGATACGCTCTTCATCTCGGCGGGAACCATCCAGCTCACCGACAGCAGCCGCGTCGAGACGGAAGTCGGCGATACGATGACCGTCGTGCGCATCTTCGAGGATGACGGTGACGCGAGCCGCCTCGTCGGTTTCAACATCACCTGCGATGTCGACGAGCCGGGCGGGGACGCCTACGACCTGGGTGCCATGCTCACGATGCGCATACGCGAGGACAACGAGAGCGCGAGCCGCGCGTAGTTTCGTAAATCTTGTCTGGAGGAGAGACTCCCATGACGCAGGGAAAGAAGGCCCGCCGTTTCAACCTGACCACGTGGATACTCATATCGCTTGTCGCGGGCATCGTCGTGGGACTCGCATGCAGCTACCTCATACCGGCCGGCTCGCCCGCCGATGACGTCTTCATCGAGGGTGTCTGCTACGTCTGCGGACAATGGTTCGTGCGTCTCATGCAAATGCTCGTCGTACCGCTCGTCTTCTGCTCGATCGTCTGCGGCGCCGCGTCCATGAGCGACCCCAAGATGCTCGGCAAGGTCGGCATCGGCACCATCGCGATCTACTTGCTCACCACCGCCCTGGCCGTCATCATCGCCATCATGCTGGCAGAGGTGTGCAAGCCGGGCATGGGTCTCGACATGGCGGCCGTCGTCGCCGTCGAGCCAACGACCACGACGACCGAGCAGACCTTCGCGGACATGCTCATCAACATCATCCCCAAGAACATCGTCGCCTCGATGAACAACGGCGACATGCTGCCCATCATCTTCTTCGCGCTCATGCTCGGCTTCATCTTGGGGCGCCTCGGCAAGAAGGTCGCCACGGTGAATCGCTTCTTCACGCAGTTCAACGCGATCATGATGAAGATGATCGGCGTCATCCTGCGCGTCGCGCCCATCGGCATCTTCTGCCTCATCACGCGTACCTTCTGCAACCTCGGCATCTCGGGTGTGCTGCCCATGGTCGAGTTCATCGGCACCGTGTACCTGGGGCTGGCCGTCCAGCTCCTCGTCGTCTACATGCTCATCCTGTTCATCGGCACGCGACTCAACCCCTTCCACTTCCTGCGCAAGTTCTGGCCGGTCATGGCGTTCGCGTTTTCCACGAGCTCGAGTAACGCGACCATCCCGCTCAACATGGAGACGCTCGAGAAGAAGATGGGCGTGGACAACCGTGTCGCGTCGTTCACCATCCCGCTGGGCGCGACCATCAACATGGACGGCACCGCCATCATGCAAGGCGCCGCCGTGGTCTTCATCGCCCAGGCCTTCGGCATCGACCTGTCCATCGCGGCGCTCGTCACCGTCGTGCTCACGGCCGTGACGGCCTCCATCGGCACGGCAGGCGTTCCCGGCGTGGGCACCATCATGCTCGCCATGGTCTTCGACTCCATCGGGCTTCCCGCCGAGGGCGTCGCGATGATCATGGGTATCGATCGCCTGCTCGACATGGGACGCACGGCCATCAACATCACCGGAGACGCCGTGGTGACGACCGTCATGGCGAACTTCGTCGGATTGCTCGACAAGGACGTGTACCGCAACAGGGACTTCGGCGCCATCAACGAAGCAGACCTCGAGGCACCGAGCGACCCCGTCGACTACGACGAGTTCACCGAGCACGGCGATCCCACCGAAGTGGGCGAGCAGGGAGAGCCGGACCGATTCAAGGACATGGAGTACCCGACCGTGGGAAAGGAAGACGACCATGAGTGACTTTCGCGAAGAGGACCTGATTCTCGAACATGACGGCAAGGCAATATTCGGCCGCATGTTCCTCCCCGACGCGGCTGCTGCCGGCAAGCGGGTACCCCTGGTCATTTGCGCGCACGGCTTCGGAGGGAACCACGAGTCATGCGCGGCCTACGCGCGCGAGCTGGCCAGACGCGGCTACGCGGCCTGTACCTTCGACTTCTGCGGAGCGACCAACTCGAAGTCAGGCGATGATACGCACGAGATGACGATCTTCGCCGAACGACAGGACATGGAAGACGTCTACGACGAGCTCGCCAAACTCCCCTACGTCGACCTGAACAACGTCTTCCTGCTTGGCATGAGCATGGGAGGTGCCGTCGCAGCGCTCGTGGCCGCGCGAAAGAGCAACCTCATCAAGGGGCTCATCCTGCTCTACCCCGCCTTCAGCATCCCCGGCGACATCAGGCGCGCATGGCCCAATCCCGACGAGTTTCCCGAGAGGTTCGGCATCTTCAACGCAGAGGTCGGCAGGGCGTTCATCGAGGAGATCTACGATTTCGATTTCTACGAGGTCATCGGCGACTATGCCGGCCCCGTCCTCATCCTGCACGGCATGAGCGACGACATCGTCGCATCGGGCTATTCCGTGCGTGCCGTCAACCTGTACCCGCACGCGAACCTCGAGCTCATCGGCGAGGTCGGACACGGCTTTACCGGCGGCGCCTTCAAGTACGCCGTGCGCAAGATCGTGGGCTTCCTCGACGAGGAAGCCGACCTGCCCGACGAGTCCGGCCTCAACGGCGACCTGAACTTCAAGGGCGGCGGGATGTTCGGCTAAGCGCGACGCGGGAAACCAGACAGAAGTCGCCGGGGGCTAAATTTGTTGTTTAGCCAGGTTTTAACGGAAACACAAAAATATTA
>CAUHSG010000021.1 GCA_959608885.1 uncultured Coriobacteriia bacterium
CGGGTTAAATTTTTTTTGTTTATTCAACATTTCACACAAACCCAAAAACCCGCCCCCCGGCGGGTTTTGTCTGGTCCCGCATGTACGAAAGGGACGTATCAAATCGCCTGAGGAGGGTCCATGTTTCGACGTAGAAAACGCAATGCCGAACTGCTTGGCAAGGTAGGGCGCTACATCGTCGACGTATATACCGGCGATTGGCCTTCTGCCGCGCAGCCGGCACGCGCGACGCAACCGATGATGGCCCCACAGGCCGCCTTCCCTGGTACCACGGGCAGGGCATCTGACGACATCTTCGTCGATTCCCCCGAAACTACCGGAGCATTTGATGCCGTTACGCCCACTGCCTTTGGCAATGCGGTCCAGCCAGACCTTTCCGAACGCCTCGATCATCTTGACGAGTCATTTGCCCAAACGGTGCTGCGTCTTATCGACGAGCGGGGCCTGCGTGACGCCACGGTATATAAGCGCGCGAACATGAGCCGCCAGCTCTTCGCGAAGATCCGCCGGGATGACGATTACCGCCCCACCAAGAAGACGGCCTGCGCGCTGGCCTTCGCGTTGCGGCTTTCCTACGAAGACGCCCTCGCCTTGCTCTCCCGCGCCGGCTTCACGCTGTCCCATAGCTCCAAGTTCGACGTCATCGTCGAATACTGCCTCCTGAACGATATCCATGACGTCAACCAGGTGAACATGGTGCTCTACGAGTTTGATCAGCAGCTGCTGGGATAAGCCCATCCATCCTGCACGATGTCCCCTCGCGGTTTACCTATGCGCCGTCACCTCGGCGTAGAGTTCCTCGCGTCAGATACCGACGAGAAGGGAACAACCATGAAGAACATGAAGGACTACACGGAGCTCGTTTTCATCCTCGATCGCAGCGGCTCGATGGGTGGACTGGAAAGAGACACTATCGGCGGATTCAACTCGGTGCTTCGCAAGAACAAGGAGCAGGAGGGTGATGCCGTCGTCTCGACGGTGCTCTTCGATGACAGGATCGAGGTTATTTGCGATCGCGAGCAAATCGGGAAGGTCGCACCCATCACGGAGGAGGAATACTACGTCCGCGGCTGCACGGCACTGCTCGACGCCGTTGGCGGCGCCATCCGGCACGTGAGCAAGGTGCAGAAGACACTGCCCAAGCATCACCGTGCAAAGAATGTCGTCTTCGTCATCACCACCGACGGCTACGAGAACGCGAGTCGCGAGTTCACGTACCCACAGGTGAAAAAGCTCATCGAGAAGAAACGCAAGAAGGGCTGGGAATTCGTCTTCATGGGCGCGAACATCGACGCCGCCGCCGAGGCCGCGCGCATCGGCATCGCCTCGGATCGTGCCGCCACGTACTGCGCCGACGGGTGCGGCACCCAGGCCGTGTACGCGTCGATGGCCGCCGCGACCTGCCAGGCGCGCTCGGACGCGGGCATCACGGGCTCGTGGAAGCTCGCCATAGACGAGGACATGGCAGGTAGAGCATAGTGCTCTACCATAGGGGCCAGCAGACAAATGGGGGGATTTGCTCGGATCGGATTCCTCGTTATCACGGAAGGACACGCAATGGGGTTTCTCGAGGCTATCGAGAAGAGAATCGATGAGAAGCGAGCGGAATGGGACGCCCGGGGTCCATCGGACTTCGATGCATGGGACAGCTCCGAGCTCGAGTACATGGAGAACGCGCGCGATGAGCTCAAGCGCGGCGTCGAACCGGAGGTCGTGTACGCGAGGCTCAAGGCCGAGCTTCCCGAACTCGAGGAACGAGTCGCGGGCGAGGAGGCGTGCTACACCTTCGATTGGTACGACGACCACCATTACGAGAAAATCTACTCTGGACACCTCATGGCCTGCCGGGCTCTTCTGGAGCTCTACGAGAAGAACCGCTAACGCGATTCCTCGGCGTTGCGGATGAAGACCTTGGGTACGGGAATCACCGACCCGATGCAGGCCGCGACGAGCATGAAGACCACGGCCTTGACGGGAAAGCACAGGATGAGGAGCAGCGCGACCATGAGCGGCTGGCGCATGACGACGCCCAGCAGCGCTGCTGTGCACACGCACAGCGCGAACACCGGGTCGACCCCCATGAGCCCGGCGCATGCGTAGCCAATCGAGATGCCCGAGAAGATGATGGGGAAGAAATGCCCACCACGCCATCCAAACCCGAGGCACAGCTGCGTCGAGAGTACCTTGAGAAATCCGGTCGCCAGCAATACGAGCGCGCTCATCCCCGTCCACTGCGCGGCGAGCATCTCGGTCTGGGCCTCGCCCGCAAACATCGTAAAGGGCAGAAAGATGCCGATGCCACCGAGAACGACTCCGGCGATAACGGCCTTGACGACAGGTCGCTCGCCCAAGCGCATCGAGAGCCAGCGCACTCCGGCACCAAACGCGCGGAAAAGCCACCCCGCGCATGCACCGATGAGCATGATGGGAATCATCCACAGAAGCTCCCGGGCCGAAACATCCATCTCGGAGAAGCGCGGCAGCCCCAGTCCACCCCCGACAAAGGTGCTGAGCAGCGTGAAGACGCCCAGGGCGCCGGCAATCGAGAGCAGGTAGACGGCAATCTTGAGCGGCTTGGGCACCTCGATGCGCGGAACGCCTCCCGTCTCTGCCTTGCCGTCGGATTCGTCGGCGTAGCCAAAGAGCGGAGCTGCCAGGCCAAAGAGCGGTGCGGCGAAAATCGCCGAGATGATGGCGGCGGTTCCGGCGCTCGCCAGCTCGCGCATCTCGCTTCCCACGAACCTGAGCCGGTCGCCGACCCAGGTGCATAGCCCCGCGATGACACCCGTGAGACCTGCCTCCGGTCCGATGCTCCCACCGAACATGAGCGGCATGAGCGCGCCGAGAAACATCGCCTTGATGTGCTTGTAATCGTAGCATCCGCTGGATTTCACCTCGGCGAGCACCGTGTTCATGTCATCGGGATACGGCCCGACGCGCTTCTGGAACAGACCGATGGCAAGACCGCCCAGTGCGCAGAAGACGATTGGGTAGAACAGGGCCGGGCAGCCCACGCTTTCGAGAAAGGCGGGCGCGCGATTCCACAGCAGGTCCATCCCCAAGTTCATGAGGAAGAAGAACGCCCAGCAAAAGGCACCGGCAAACGCGCCGAACGCAAGGGTGAGGATTGCGAAGAGCAGGCGCCTCATTCGTCGTCTCCGTCATGCGGATCGGCATCGATCGTGATGGGCGCGCGTCCGTTTCGCTGCGCGCGAAACTCCTCGACGAATCCCGCCGAGAAGATGCCCGCCGGTATGGCGACGATGGCGATCGAGAGAACCATGACGACAAAGCCGATGACCCTTCCCAGGCCGGTTATGGGAACGAGGTCTCCGTAGCCGGTGGTCGTGATCGTTGTCATGGCCCAGTATATGCCGGTGAGGACACTGTCGAAGGCTTCGGGCTGCACGGCATGCTCCACCTCGTACATGAGCACGCTTGCGGCAATGGTGAGCAATGCCAGCACCATGAAGGCGGCGATGATTTCCTGGCGACGATTTCTGATGACGGCACCAATGGTGTGCAAGCCTCGCATGTAGCGCGAAATCTTGAAGAGGCGGATGAGACGAATGACGCTGATCGCGTCTCGTATCGCGGGCGACATCGGCACGAAGAACATGACCCATGCCGGGACGAAGGACAGGAGGTCAACGATACCCATGGGCGACACAACGTAACGCAGACGCGCCCTTGACGGCGAGAGCCGAGGACGCACCTTGTCGGCTATCCAGACACGCGCCGCATACTCGCAGGCGAACACGCACGACGAGATGATGCTGAGCACGAGGATGGGACCATCGAAAGTAGGGGACAGCCAATCGCTCGGAATGCACACGAGAACGGCGTTCACGACGATGCACGCATAGATGACGCCGCACGCCACCTTGCCGCTCGTCGGGGCTTTGGCTGGATACTCGAGTGCAAGGAAGAGCCATTGCTTGAGGCGCTGTTCCTCCCGTCTGCTGGACGTGTCGCTCATATGTCGTCCTTTCGAGGCGTGGGGTCATCACCCGATTCATCTTGCGCCGGGTCCTTGATGTGCTTGAGCGCAAACGAGGCGAGCAGTGGCATGAGGAAGACGGTGAGGCCTCCAGCAGCGACGAGGAGCGAGGCGATATCAGCGGACATCGCGCCTGCTCCGGTCGCGATGTTCGTGATGGCGACGATAAGCGGAAGAGCCGTCGCGCAGTAGAACGCGATCGTCGCGCGGCTGTGGCCATCCATATCGCGCGTTTCGGGCGAGATGCGCAGGGCGACGTATATGGGCAACGCGCGCACGAGCAGCAACGCGACTATGAACAGTACGAGCAGGAGCGGATATTCGACCACGGCCAGGGGATTTATGGCCATGCCGCTCACGACGAAGAACAGGGGGATGAAGAATCCGTAACCGATGCCGTTGAGCTTATGCTCGAGCCCCCGGTCACCGCCAGGTATGAGAAACCTGAGAACGAAGCCCGCGGCGAAAGCACCGAGCACGATATCGAGGTCGAACAGGGCTGACACCATGACGAGGCCGACGAGCAGCACCATGACGGAACGAACGGTGATCTGGGCATTCGTATCCCGATTTCTCTCGAAGAAGCCGGGAAGATGCATGCCGTTTTCCCAGATGCGCTTGGGAATCAGCGCGGCTGCGACGGCGACCAGTGCGAATGCGGCGAGAATCGCGAGAGTCACCCAGGTCTTGCGCGTTGACAGGATGAGGGCGATGACGATGATCGGGCCGATTTCGCCCCAGGTCCCATACGCGAAGATGGATTTGCCGATGCGCGTCTCCACGAGCCCTCGTTCGTGCAAGATGGGCACGAGCGTTCCAAACGCCGTTGTGGTGAGGGCGATGGCGGCGGCAAGCCATCCGATTTGGTTTGACTGGAAATCGGGAGTGGCGATGCAGATCACCATCGCGATGGCCAGGGTGACGAACCAGGTGAACAATCCATGGCGCCCCTGCTTGCCCGTCAGCTCCTGCGGGTTTATCTCGTAACCTGCGAGGAGAAACAGGAAGCCGAGACCCAGATCGGAAAAGAGCGTGATTGCCGCGTCCGGCTGCGCTATGGCAAGTACATGGGGACCGATCAGCATGCCCGCGATGAGGAGGAGGACGGTCTCGGGAACCATCCGATTGGGGACGAGCGCCGAGAGGATCGGGGCGAGGAGCGCGATCACGACTATGCAGAACAGCGATACGAGGTCTGCTTCCAAGAGAAGTGCTCCCATGCAATCCGAGGACATGACCGAGGGTGATTATACCCCGGCATACCCTGACCTGCGAAATGAGACAGCGAGACTGTCGGACCAGACAAAACCCGCCGGGGCGCTTTTGTCTGGTTTCGTGACAAGTGTCTCATAACCAGACAAAAGCGCCCCGGCGGGTTTTGTCTGGTCCGCGTCTCATCTATCCCCGATAGTAGAGCACGGCGATCTGCGTGCGGTTGCTCAGCTCGAGCTTGCCGAGAATCGAGCTGATGTGATTGCGCACCGTCCCCTCGGACAAGAAGAGGCTCGCCGCGATATCGCGGTTGTCCATGCCCTCGGCAACGAGCTTGGCCACCGCATACTCCCGTTCCGTGAGATTGCAGAAGGGCTCCGCGACCCGATCGGCATCTACCGCCGCATCGGGCTCGCGTTCCGAGAGTAGCTCGAGGTTGCGCTCGCGCAAGTCGTCAAACGCGAATCGCATGCCCGCGCACTCGGCGTGCACGCGAGCGTCCTTGACACCCATCAGCACCGCCGCCGCGCATGCGATGGCAATGACCGCACACTCGACCGCCGTGCATCCGCCAAAAGACAGCGTCGCCACAAGTGGAACGACCCAGACGACGCGTAGAAGCCACATGCGCTCATGCAGCATGGTGTAAGCGCATACGGGCAAAAAGGGAAGCACGCTCGGAAGCGCAAGCGTGCAGACGAGAAACGCGAGCTGGGCAACGACTCGCCACGATGGTCCCATCATGTCGCATATGCACACAAGCGAAATCGAAAGCAGGATCCCGATGACCGCATGATTTGCATCGGCAAAGCAAAACGACACCGCCGCGCATGCGACAATCAGGATGATTTCGTCGAAGTATTCTTCCATGCCGCGATTATACCCGCCCGAAAAGCACGCATGGACGTATTCGCAGGCAAACGGCATCTGACCGGTCATTTTCCTCATCGATGACAAATGTCATGTTTACATTGAGGCCCCATACGGGCTTAAATGGAGCCACTCGACAATGCCGGCAGGCGTGTGAAGGGAAGAACATGCAAGACATCGTTTCGGTAGTCGATCTGGTCAAGCGCTATGGCAACATGATCGCCCTCGACCACTTCACCATGAAAATCGAGCGTGGCGAGATATTCGGATTGCTCGGGCCAAACGGCAGCGGCAAGACCACCGCCATCAACTGCATACTCCAGCTGCTTACCTACGATCGCGGGGAGATTTGCCTGTTCGGACAGCCCATGACGCAGTCGAGCTACGACCTGAAGCGAAAGATCGGCATCGTTCCGCAAAACGTCGCCGTGTTCGAGGAACTCAACGTGCGCGAGAACATCGACTACTTCTGTGGGCTATACGTAAGCGACAGCACAGCACGTAAGAAGCTCGTACGCGAGGCCATCGAATTCGTCGGTCTCGAGGACTACGAGAAATCCCGTCCCAAGAAGCTCTCCGGCGGCCTGCTCAGGCGCCTGAACATCGCCTGCGGCATCGCCCACAAGCCCGAGCTCGTTTTCTTCGACGAACCCACAGTTGCAGTCGACCCGCAGAGCCGCGCCTCGATTCTCGACGGCATCAAGCAGATGAACGCCAATGGCTCGACCATCGTCTACACGAGCCATTACATGGAGGAAGTCGAGGAGATCTGCACGCGCATCATGATCATGGACAAGGGCCGCACGCTCGCGTGCGGCACCAACGAGGAGCTCAAGCAGATCGTCGCCGCAGGCGAGAAGATCGTCATCGAGGCCGAGGTGCCCGAGGGCGCTCTCGTACGCATCCAAGCCCTCCCCCATGTGCTGGGAGCCCGATACGATGCCGGTCAGCTCTCCATCACCTGCGAGAACGGCGAGCATAACGTCGCAGACGTGCTTGACGAGCTTGCGAAGGCCCATGTGCGTGCCGGGCGCATCTGGGCCGAACCGCCGACGCTCAACGACGTGTTCCTGGAAATCACCGGCCGCGAGCTTCGCGACTAGCGCAGGTGATGCCCCATGTGGAACACGTTTAAATACACGATCCTCGAGCTAGCGCGCATGCCCGGTGTGCTCGTCTGGGCCCTGGCCTTTCCCCTCATCCTGTCGACCGTCTTCATGATGATGTTCGGGCCACTCGACGACCAAGCCGAAATCGATCCCATACCCCTCGTCGTGGTCGATCCCGCCGATAACGCCGAGGGGCAATCGTTCAACACCTTCCTGGATGCCCTAAGTGACCCAGAGGACGAGGAATCTCTCTTCGCCATCACCTATGCCCCAGATGCCGAGGAAGCCGCAGCCCTCGTCAAGCAAAACATGACAGGAGAGGATGCCTACATCGGCTATGTGCAGCTCGTAGACGGCACTCCAGATATCCACGTAGTGAGCATCAGCGATTTGAACGGCATGGAGCAGCTGAAAACATCCATCCTCATCATGGCAATGGATAACTACGTCGCCAACGCGACCATGATTCGTGACCTGTTAGACAACGACCCCAGACTGCTTGCCCAGCCAAACGTGACGGAGGTCCTCACATCCATGACCAGCCCCATCGAGGCAACAGCACGAACGACGGTCACCGCAAACCAGCCGAAGGAGTCCGTGCGCTACTACTTCGCCCTGCTCGGCATGGCCGCGCTCTTCGGCGGCACCCTTGGAATGATCGCGTTTCAGCGCCTCAAGCCCAATACCTCACCCCTTGGCGCGCGCAGGGCACTCGGCGCGACCAGCCACGGGCGCACCGTGGCCGCGACCGTGGCCGCGAGCTGGACCATCACCTTTGCGTGCCTATGCCTCACGTATCTCTACATGCGATACGTCGCCGGAGTCGACTTTGAGGGACGCGACGGCGCCTGCCTGCTCACAACCGCAATTGCGGCACTCACGGCCACGGCGCTGGGGTGTGCCATCTCCGCCATTCCCAAGGTTCCCGAAAGCGGCAAGAGTGGCATCCTCACCGGCATCGTCTGCTTCGCATCGCTATTTGCCGGCCTCTACGGGCAACCCACGATGGAGCTTGCCGATATGATTTCGGCCAACTTCCCCGCACTCGAATACGTCAATCCCGCCGTTCAGATATCCCAGGCGTTCTACAGCATCATGTACTACGACTCGCTCGCGCCCATGGCAGGTCATCTGGCCGTCCTACTCGTCATGGCACTTGTTTTGTTCGCGCTGTCGGCGCAATCTCTGAGGAGGCAGCGCTATGCAAGTCTTTAAGTGCGCCATGCGCATCATACGCGGCAACATCATCTTTCCCATCATCTACATTGTCGGGCTCAGTTTCATGGGCATCTTCATGGCGGCATCGTTCGATTTCGACATGAACGAGAACGGTTTGGAACGATACAGCTGCAATTTCTCCGTCATTGACCACGATGGCAGCGAGTTGTCCGATGCCATCGCAAGTCAGCTCGCGCAACACGGAACGCAGGTCGTCGTTGAAGACACGTCATTGGCCATCCAAGATGCCGTGGCCAAGGGTGCCACCGACTATTTGCTCATCATTCCCGAAGGATACGAGACGGACTTCGTCGAGGCGGTGCATGCCGACGAGGACATACCTTCCATGGAGACGGTGTTCAGCTACTATTCCATGGAAGGAGAGCTCGTCGACCAAAGCGTCAATGGGTTTCTGGGTATGGTGCGCTCGCTTGCCATGGCCAGCCCCGAAATGCCCATGGCAGACATCATCGATCGTGCTGCGAACTACTCGTCCGAACGAGCCCAGGTTGCGGTAATCGAACAGTCGACCGCCATTTCGAAATCCGACCGCTTCGTCTTCTACCTGCAGTGGAGTACCTACACGCTCTTTGCCGGCATCACCGTGTGCGTGGGACTTCTCGTGACCACGCTCGGTCGCGTCGATGTGCGCCGTCGCAACCTCTCGTCCCCGCTGAGCTTCGCCTCCTACAACCTGCAATTGGGCGCGGCCTGCATGGCCGTCACCTTGCTTGCATGGGCATGGACGTTCTGCTTGGGCCTCGTCGCGTTTCCCGACGCGGCCGGCCAGATTGAACCTGGCGGCCTCGCGCTGTGTGCCCTGAGCATGCTCGCCTATTGCATGGTGCCTCTTGCGCTTGGCTTCCTGCTTGGACAAGTAGGCGCGAACGGCATCGTCTGCAACGCGACGGGCAACATCGTCGGCATGGTGATCTCGTTCTTCGGGGGTGCGTGGATCTCCCTTGACCTCATGACGCCCGAAATCGTGACGCTGGCGCACCTGCTGCCGGGATACTGGTACTCGTCGGCATGTTCGGCTGCCGCACACGCCCCGGCCATCATGGACTCCGCCACCCTGGAGCTCGTCCTCGGTCACGTCGGCGTGCTGCTGCTCTTCGCTTTGGCGTTGCTATGCGTTTCGCTCGTCGCCGGACGCAAGCGCCTGCAGACATCGGAAGCTGGTGGAAATCGCGCTGCCGAAGCTTCGGCCTTCGTGTGATCGGAAGAACACTCGCGCCTTCGCCCCCCCCTATCCTAGCAACGACGCGAGCTTGTCTGCTGAATAATCGTTGAGCATGAAGCCTTGCTCGACAATTGCCTACGGGCAGATTCTCTGCATGTGCTGGGCGGTCTTTCCCAGGCCGCTACCTCCAGACGTGGCGAAGGGAATGACGGTCTTGCCCGTCATGTCATAGGATTCCAGGAACGTGTCGATGATGCGCGGCTCCACGTACCACCAGATGGGAAACCCCACGTAGATGGTTTCGTATGCGCCCATGTCATCGACTTGCCCGATGATGCTGGGGCGTGAGTCCTCGTCATCCATCTCCTTGCTTGACCGGCTCTGCCGGTCATTCCAGTTCAAGTCCGCCGAGGAGTAGGGAACCTCCGGAACGATCTCGAAGGTGTCCGCACCTAGGTAATCAGCCAGCGCCAGAGCAACCCACTTGGTCGTGCCCGTCGCGCTGAAATATGCCACGAGAATGCTTTCCATTGTCGTTTCCTTTCATCGGGAGAAGAGCGTGCGCTCCGCCGTCAAACGGAAACCTTATAGCACCTCGAGCCGACTCCAAGTCAAGGGCCAAATCATCCGCAAATCATCGTAGACGAGGAAACGCGCACCTACTTCGTGACCGCCACCATTTGCAAAGCACTTCCAAACGGCATACCACCGCCCGATTTCACGGCATGCCTGGCCAGATCGGGATCCATGACGATACTCCCGGCTGCCATATCCACGCCTGCGTCGAATAGTGGCTGTGCCATGACGACCGAAGGACCGACCATCGTCACGAAGGCCTTCTTTGCGAGTTCGAGCAGGCGCGGTGCCGTCTTGTTCTCCAACGTCACACCCGTGATGAAGGCGAAATCCGCCTTTGGCATGACATATTCGCAGGCCGGGTCGGGCGTATCGAGTCCATCACGGCAGCTTCGCTCGAGGACCGTCAGGTTGGCGTACTCGGCTATCCTGTCAACATGGGGAAAATGACCCACCACGACAACCTTCGCGTTGTCGTGCATCTCGATACGGGGGCGCATCATCTCGAAGGCGTCACGCTTGCGAAGCGACCCGTCCGGCAACTCGACAGGATCGTCGTAGACGGCTTCGAACTCGTCAATCAGGGTCCTTCGTGCGTACCACGCATTCAACGCCGCGATTCCGAGCGTCGCCTCCTCGAAATGCCAGGATTTCGAGGAGGCGGCAAGCTCCTTGAGCGGCAGACCGCGAAAGTCGCGATCGTCGGTCGGCTTTTTCGCGCCGCCCGCGCACGTGAACGAAACGCCCAAGCCGCTCTCCGCCTCCACGTAGCTCCATTTTGCCCCCAAGCAGTAATCGGTGACGAGCACATCTCCAGGTACTCCTGCGATCAATTCGTCGTACAGAGTCCAAGGCATAACGAGCACCTCCATGCACGTGATTGTCTTCTGGCTTTCTTGCCTAGACTATATTATTAAAACTATAATATCCTATAAAGGATAATATTTCGACAACAGAGGTCCTCAGTGCTATTCATTCTTACCGGCAACATTCAAATCGGGAAGAGCCGATGGCTCGAGCGCCTCGCTGATGACCTTACCCGCCTTGGCGTCACGTGCTATGGCGTAATCGCCCCGGGTATCTGGGTCGAATCGAACACGGACGCTGCCAACGACCAGGACTACGAAAAGCTCGGAATAAACAACCTTCTCCTGCCCGACAACGTCACGGTCCCCTTTGCCCAGCGTGCGGATATCGCGCGCGCAAACGGCACGCATGCCGACTTGAGCCAGGCCGGCAGGGCCGGCTTGGGTTGGCACATAGACGATGCCGCCATCGCACGCGTGAACGAGCACCTTTCCTCGATCGAGAAACGAGCGGAAGACGACAGGAGACGCAAGCTTCTGGTCATCGACGAGCTGGGGCGCCTCGAGCTCAATCACGAATCGGGTCTTGTCGAGGCGATGAGGTTGCTGCGCAATGGCCCCTACGCGGGTATGAAAGACGCGCTCGTGGTAGTTCGCGAAACCTTTGCCGAACGTGCCGAATCCCTTTTTGCCGAAACTTGGAACGGCATCCTGCGCATTGCGCCCATCCGGCAAGACGCGGAATTGGTCAAACATCATCTAGCAGAATAGAACCACCCAAAGAATAGTTCTTCGATTAATTTATTCTTTATGATATATAATCCTTCATCGTGATTATTGTTTTCTAAGGATAGTTAATGAGGGACACCACATCTGAGAACACACGCGTTCCTGCCGTGGGCAAGTCACGATCGAGCAGGCGAGCTGACGCCATCATCGTCGGTCTCGGTATCGCCGTCATCGTGATAGTTGTCATATCCCTCATGTTGGGCCGTTACCCCATCGACCCCCTCGAAGCCGTGGGCATGCTCGCAAGCTCTGTCTTTCCCGTTGAGCAAACGTGGACGGAACAGCAGGCGACCCTCTTCTTCAACGTCCGCCTTCCCCGCATTCTTCTCGCTCTCATGGTGGGATGCTGCCTATCCGTGGCTGGCGCGGCATACCAGGGGACGTTCCAGAACCCCCTCGTCTCACCGGATATCCTCGGCGCAAGCCAGGGAGCCGCGTTTGGCGCAGCTGTCGCCATCCTCGCCGGCTTCACCGCAGGCATGGTCTCGGTATCCGCCTTCGCCTTCGCCCTGCTCACGGTTTTGCTCGTACTTCTCATCAGCGTACGCGCAAAGGGCAACCATATGATGGTGGTCGTGCTCGCGGGTGTCATGGTGAGCTCCCTCTTTCAGGCAGGCGTATCATACGCGAAGCTCATCGCGGACCCGACCGACGAGCTGGCTGACATCACGTACTGGCTCATGGGCAGCTTGACTGGTGCGAAGATGACGCAGGTCACGATGATATTTCCCATACTCCTCGTGGGTTGTATCGTGCTCTTTGCCCTGCGCTGGCGCATAAACATCCTCACCATGGGTGACGACGAGGCGTCTACCATGGGAGTCAACGCCCGGCTCATCCGCATAATCGTCATCATCGCGGCGACGTTCGTCACTGCCGCCTGCGTGTGCGTGACGGGCATGATCGGCTGGGTCGGTCTTGTCATTCCGCACTTGTGTCGCATGCTGATAGGTGCGGATTACCGCAAGCTCATCCCCGCCTCGATGCTCATGGGTGCCGGATTCCTCCTCGTCGTAGACGACATCGCCCGACTTGCCACGACGGCGGAAATCCCCATAGGAATCCTCACGGCTTTCGTCGGCGCCCCCTTCTTCCTCTATCTCATCACGAGAAAGAAGAAGCTATGAGCATCTTGGTCGAAAACCTGGATTTCTCCTACGGCAACCACCAGATTCTCCACGGTCTTTCCTTCGAGATTCCCGATGGCATGCTCGTAAACGTGCTGGGACCCAACGGCGTGGGAAAGTCCACGCTCTTTCGATGCATCCTGGGCCTCAACCAGAACTATTCCGGCACCGTCATGGTCAACGGCAAGGACATCAAGTCACTCTCGATACGGGAGCGAGCGCGTGAAATATCCTACATTCCGCAAACGCACGCGCCTGTCTACGACTATGAGGTGGTCGACGTCGTGCTCATGGCCACGGGTAGCGACCTGAAGATGCTCAGCAATCCTGGCCCCGAGCAGCAGAAACGGGCCTACGACGCGCTCGACCGCATAGGAATCGCCGATTTCGCCCACCGTATGTACACGCAGATATCGGGCGGAGAGCAACAACTCGTTCTCATAGCGAGAGCGCTTGCCCAAAACGCCCGTACGATCGTCATGGACGAACCCACGAGTGCCCTAGACTACGGCAACACCGTGTGCGTGCTCTCCTGCGTACGCCAGCTCGCCCAAGAAGGGCTCTCCATCATACAGTCCACGCATAACCCCGACCACGCGTTTCTATATTCCGACAGGACGCTCGTCTTGAAGGACGGCCGCATCGATGCGTACGGCCCTCCCCACGACGTGATTACCTCCGAGCTCATTAGCGGCCTCTACAGCGTCGATGTCGAGGTCAACTCTCTCTATGGCGATAGGGTGCGCGTCTGCGTGCCTCGAAGCGAAGTGGAGACACAACAGGAAAGGATGAACCATGAGACACGGTAAGGGAAAGGCGCTGAAAAGAATCGGAGGCGTGATACTCGCCCTCGCATGCACCGTCGCATTGAGCCTGGGGGCCATCGGCCTCGTCGGCTGCTCGGGCAGCGGAGGCTCGGGCGGTTCGTCTGAGGAAACGTGGACATTCACCGACTCGCTTGGCCGTCAAGTCGAGCTGCCAAAGAACCTGGAGAGAATCTGTCCGTCGGGACATACGGCCCAGCAGGTATTGCTCACGATGGCACCGGACAAGATGGTCGGTCTCTCCCAGCCGCTCAACGATGATCAGCTCAAGATCTTCGGCGACAAGTTCAAGGACTATCCTGTCTTCGGCGCGGTTCTGGGAGCCAAGGACGACTTCAACCGCGAGGCAGTTGCTGCAGCAAAACCGCAGGTCATCATCGATACAGGCGAGGTGAAGAAGGACACGAAGGAGAGCCTCGATGCCCTGCAGGAGCAGCTCGGCATACCGGTCGTGTTCGTCGAAGCCTATCTGGAGGACTATGGCTCGGCGTACAAGACCCTCGGCGAGTTACTCGGCATGGAGGAGCGTGGCAATCAGCTCTCTGAGTATTGCAATCGCGTGTACTCCAAGGTCGAGGACACGATGAAGACGATTCCCGAATCCCAGCGCGTCAACATGGCCTACCTGCTTGGCGAAAACGGACTGAACGCCATTGCGAAGACATCCGTCCAAGCGCAGGTCATCGACATGGTCGCCAACAACGTCGTGGTCGTGAACGACGTGTCCGGCAAGGGCAACGGAAACGAGATCAGCCTCGAGCAAATTGCCCTCTGGAATCCCGACCTGATCATCTTCCAGAAGGGAAGCATCTACAACACCGTGGGTGATGACCCGGCATGGCAGGGCATCTCCGCCATCGCGAACGACAACTATTACGAAGTGCCGAACAATCCCTGGTGCTGGATGAACAACCCCCCGACCGTAAATCAGCTCATGGGCATGCAGTGGCTTCCCAGGCTACTCTATCCCAATGCCTTCGATGACAGCATCGAGGATGTCACGAAGGACTACTACAAGACGATGTACAACTACGAGCTCACGGATGCGGAACTGAGCGAGCTGCTCACGGGCGCGCTCCCCAAATAGGGCGTAACCGCGATTTACGATGATGCCCCCGGCACAATACAATAGATGCTGGGGGCATGGACCAAGCCGTGGAACATGATTACACCGCGAACATGACGTTGATTTTGGAGAAGAAGATGAGAGACCATTCGCTGCATGTCGAACTGTCCCGTCAGGAAGCGGTTGCGGAAATGATCGACGCGCTTTCCGCGTCATTTGGCAATATACGGCCCGAACGAGTCGCCCTCGAGAACGCCTATGGCCGCGTCCTGTCACGAGACGTCACATGCAAGAGCGACATTCCCTCGGCACTCACGTGCGCGCTCGACTCGATAGCCGTCAAATGGGACGATTTTGCCGACCTCGAGCCGGACGCCATCCCCGACACTAGCTCATGGGTCCGGGGCGTCGACTGGGAATTCGCGAACACGGGCGTTGCCATGCCCGAGGGATTTGACACCGCAATCGTAATCGAACACGTCGAGGTCTCCGACGATGAGGAGCGCGTCAGCATACTCGCCGCACCTTCCGGCAGATTCGCGGGAACGCGAGCGGCTGGCTCCAAGATGAGGGCGGGTGATGTAGCCGTCGCAGCCCCCTGCGTCATCACGCCAGACATCGCCGCGCGCATCGCCAGCGCCGGACATTCCTCGGCCGAGGTAATGGCAAAGCCACGCGTCGCCTTCATCCCGACGGGCAACGAGCTCGTTCCCCCAAACGTTCCGTTCTCGAAACACGCATCCAGCAAATTTGCCGGAGAGGGAAAAGTCTACGAATCGAATAGCATCGTGGTAAAGGGAAAGGTGGAACAGTGGGGCGGAGTCTACATGCCATTTGATATCGTTCCCGATGACCGTGACGCAATCCAGGCTGCCATCGAGCAGGCGTGTGCCGTTGCCGACATCGTCGTGCTCAACGCCGGTTCATCGAAAGGCTCGGATGACTGGTCCGTCGAGGTGCTCGAGAAAATGGGGCGCATCATCTGCCATCAGACCAATCACGGACCGGGACATCACAGCTCATATGCCATCGTGGGCGATACCCCCATCGTGGGCATCTCCGGGCCGAGCGCGGGGGCATCCTTCACCCTGAATTTCTACTTGCTGCCGATTATGCGAAAGTTCCTGGGATTAGATCCAAATCCCACGCTCGTTCCCGCGCAACTTGGCACCGAGTTTCCCAAGGGCAAAATGCACAAGCGAGCAGAAGAGAATGGCCGCCCGCTGTCAGGCGAGGAGCGTCCGCCCGAAGCTACGCAGCCAGGCGAGGAGTTCTTCTCGGTCAAGTTCCTCAGGCTGAAGATTGATTCCAGCGGGCAGCTCGTGGCAACCCCGCTACCCGGCCGCCCCGGGTCGTCCCAGACATACGGTGCTAACGCACTCTACATGCTACCGGCTGGCGCATCGGCCACGATACCCTCGCCGGGCGATGTAATCATGGTCGAACTCATCGCGTAACACGCCGCCGAAGCTTTCGCCTTCGTGTAATCGGAAAATATTCACGTCTTCGCCCTGCGCGTGCAAGAAAACTGCGAAAGTATGAGACAGAAGGGGGTGCGGACGAAAAGTTGGACCGTTCGATCGGTCCGGATTGGAGTCCGCATG
>CAUHSG010000022.1 GCA_959608885.1 uncultured Coriobacteriia bacterium
ACCCGCCGGGGCACTTTTGTCTGGTTTGCAGACGCTTGTCGCATAACCAGACAATAGTGCCCCGGCGGGTTCTGTCTGGTCGGTTGCGTCTTCTCATTTCACAGTTCGCGTACGAATCGGATTTGTCACGGCTCGTGTCGCAGGGGCGTAGTAGGATATCCGGGTAGTGCTTTATCGTCCGCTAGTAACCATTGGGAGCACACGTGTCAGATAAACTCCGGACAGAGCTCGTCGAGAACCTGCTCGCCGTCCTTACCACCATGAACAACAAGGACGAGGTCTACGACTTCCTCCTCGACCTATGCACCGTCCGCGAAATCGCCGAGATGTCGCAACGCCTCGAAGTCGCGCGTCTGCTTGCCGATGGGCAGAGCTACGTCTACGTGCAAGAGGTTACCGGCGCATCGGCCACCACCATCAGCCGTGTGTCCAAGTGCCTCAACTACGGCAGCGGCGGCTACGAAGACGCGCTCGCCATCATCGCGCGCGAGGACGCTACGGTCTACGGCAACGAGGAGTAGCCATGGCCGAGCAGGACATCCCCGCATTCGAGCAGATCAAGGCCGCGAGCGAAGGCAACGGCCCCATTCCCACCTCCTGTCGCGATGCGGGCACCTTCGTGCACCTGCACGTGCATACGGAGTATTCGCTGCTCGACGGCGCGACGCGCATCAGCGAGCTCTGCACGCGGGCCAAGGAGCTCGGCATGCCCGCAGTTGCCATCACCGATCACGGCTACATGTACGGCTGCGCGGAGTTTTACCAGGCGGCCGTCAAGGCCGGCATCAAGCCCATCATCGGCTGCGAGATCTACTTCACGCCCGATTCCACGCTCTCGCGTGACAAGCGTCCCGAGCTCTATCACATGATCTTGCTCGCAAAGGACAATCGCGGCTACCGCAACCTCATGCGCATCGTATCGGACGCCGCGACCGATGGCTTCTACTACAAGCCTCGTGTCACGCTCGAGGCGCTGCGCAAGTATCACGACGGCATCCTGGCAACCAGCGCTTGTATCGCCGGCGTCATTCCCAAGTCCATCGATCGCGGTGAGTACGAAATCGCCAAGGAGTGGGCGCAGACCTTCATCGACATCTTCGGCAAGGACGACTTCTACATCGAGTTGCAAAACCAAGGCCCTGAGGTCGTGACCGACAACGGCATCAGCCAGCCGCGTCTCAACGACGCGCTGTGCAAGCTTGCCGGAGAGATGGGCCTCAAAGTCGTCGGCACCAATGACTTGCACTACCTCAGACAAGAGGACGCCTACACGCAAGACCTCATGCTCTGCATCGGCATGGGCAAGTTCGTCAACGACGAGAACCGTATGAAGTTCTCGAACGACCAGTTCTACCTCAAGAGTCCCGAGGAGATGGCAGAGGCCCTCAAAGAACATCCCGAGTGCCTGGCCACGACGCTCGAAATCGCCGACAAATGCAATGTCACGCTCGAATTCGGCAACATCATCCTGCCGCGCTACCCCTTCCTCAAGGAGGGCGAGACGAACGAATCGCTCCTGCGCGACATGTCGATGGAAGGCCTTAAGCGCCGCTACGGCGATCCGCTGTCGCAGGAGGTCATCGAGCGCTTCGAGCACGAGTACGAGATCATCTGCTCCAAGGGCTTCGCCGCGTACTTCCTCATCGTGCAGGAGTTCGCGCGCTGGGCGAAGGAAAACGGCATTGGCGTCGGCCCCGGTCGTGGCTCCGCCGCCGGCTCCATCATTAGCTACGCGCTCGACATCACCACCTTCGACCCGCTGGCAAACGACCTCATCTTCGAGCGCTTCCTCTCACCCGAGCGCACCGAGATGCCCGATATCGACATGGACTTCGACGACGAGCGCAGGCTGGACGTCATCCAGCATTGTCGCGACATCTACGGCCCCGAGCGCATCGCGCACGTCATCACATATGGCAAGATGAAGGCCAAGCAGGCCGTCAACGACGCCGCGCGCGTGCTCGAGTACCCGGTCTACGTGAGCGCCGGCATCTCGAAGATGATTCCCAACGACCCCAAGATGACGCTCGAGCGCGCCTTGGCGGAGAACCCCGACCTGCGCAAGCAGTACGAGAGCGATCCGGACACCGCCAAGATCATCGACTCCGCCAAGCGTCTCGAGGGCATCACCCGCGGCGAGGGCGTGCACGCATCGGCCGTCATCATCTGCCGCGATCCGGTCTACGATTACGTCCCCACCAAGCTCGACACGAAGGGCGGCATGATCATCACGCAGTACGACGGTGTGATGACCGCCAACATGGGCCTGCTCAAGATGGACTTCCTGGGCCTGCGTACGCTCACCGTCATCTCCAAGGCACTGGCCAATATCAAGGCCAATCACGGTATCAGCATCGACCTCGACAACATCGACATGAAGGATCCGGCGATGTACGAGCTGTTCGCGCGCGGCGGTACGGCTGGCGTGTTCCAGGTCGAGTCGCCCGGCATGCGCGTGCTGCTCAAGAAGATGCGCCCGGACTGTTATGACGATATCGTCGCCGTCATCGCGTTGTACCGTCCCGGTCCTCTGGGCGCGGGCATGGTCGACGACTTTGTCGATCGCAAGCTGGGCCGCAAGCCCGTCACCTTCTACGACGACCGCCTCAAGCCCGTGCTCGAGAGCACCTACGGCACCATGGTCTACCAAGAGCAGGTCATGCGCATTTCCGTCGTCATGAGCGGTTTCACCACGGGTGAGAGCGACAAGGTGCGCAAGGCCGTGGCAAAGAAGAAGATCGCGCTCATGCGCGAGGTCGAGCAGGAATGGGCTGACGGCACGGTCGAAACGATGGAGGACCACTGGCTCAACGGTGCCGAGCGCAACGGCTATTCGCGCAAGATCGCGCAGACCATCTGGGACGATGTACTCAAGTTCGCCGAGTACGCGTTCAACAAGTCGCATTCGGCCGCCTACGGCATCCTCACCATGCAGACGGCCTGGCTCAAGGCGCACTACCCCAACGAGTACATGGCGGCCGTGCTCTCTAGCTATACGGGCAAGACCGACAAGATCGTCCATTACGTCAACGCATGCAAGCAAGACGGCATCGCCGTCTTGCCGCCGGATATCAACCAGTCCCGTGGCGACTTCACGGCCGTGCCCGAGGGCGTGCGCTTCGGCCTGTCGGGTCTCAAGGGCGTGGGCGAGAAGGTCGTCGAGCTCATCATCGAGGAGCGCGAGAAGAACGGCCCGTTTACCTCGTTGCACGATTTCGCGTTCCGCGTGCCGGGCGAGGCGTGCAACAAGCGCGTGGTCGAGGCGCTCGTCAAGGCCGGCGCCTTCGATTCCACCGGCTACACGCGTCGTCAGCTCTGGGGCTTCGTGAACGAGGGTTCGCTGCTCGAGCAGGCAAGTCAACGTCAGAAGGATCGCGAGGCCGGCCAGGTCACGATGTTCGACCTGTTCGCCGAGACGGCTCAGGACGATGCGGGCGAGATGGAAGACGACATCCCCGCTCCCGATGGTATCGAGTGGGATCGCAACGTCAAGCTGCGCTTCGAGAAGGAGTCGATTGGCATCTTCGTAAGCGACCACCCGCTCTCGCCATACGCGGGCGTGATGGCCACCAATGCGCATGCGGGCCTCGGCTCGCTCGATGACGAGGACGTCTTCCACGACGGGCGCACCTACGACTTTGCGGGCATGGTGGCGGATATCCAGGTAAAGACCACCAAAAAGGGCTCGAATATGGCCATCGTGCGTCTCGAGGACATGGAAGCTGGCGTCGATTGCGTCTTCTGGTCCTCATCGTGGGAGAAGTATCGCGAGGTACTTCAGTCCGAGGATGAGACGGGCGAGATTCCGGTCATCCACGTGCGTGGCAAGCTCGAGCGCAGCGATCGCGGTGCGCAGGTCATCGTCTACGAAGTCGAGCAGCTTGCGGCAGACAACGGCACGGGTGCCGGCACGACGCAACGCGGGCCGTCGGCACTGTCAATCCACGTGCGCTCCGAGCAGTTCAGCAACGAGACGATGCGCCAGCTCTCGGCGATCTTCGACAACTACCCGGGCGCGCATCCGGTCACGCTGTTCATCGAGCAAGCTGATGGCCGCAAGTTCCGCGCCGAGCTGCCGGTGAGCGTCAACTGCGGGTCACAGGAGATGGTCGCGCGCGTCGGCGAGCTCGTCGGGGCAGGGGCTGTCGAGCTGAGGTAGGGCTTTGGGGATCGGTCGTGGGCGACCAGAGCTCAGAAGACCATTCGCTCTGGTCGTCCACGTCCGATTCCTGTTTGTGTTCTGTTTGCAGGTTGATGCTGCTCGTGACGATGAGATCGCCGATGCGCTGGGTGGGGAGAGTTAGAGTAGTTCCTCGAAGGAGCGAATGGCGAGAGTGGCGGTGTTGGCAAGTGCATCGAAAGAGCCGGCCACGTCGTTATCATAGGTGCCGATGGTCGCGATGCCGCATTCGTTCATGACGCGAATCGCGTACAGTGAGTCATCCGCACCCCAAGCCGTGCTGGCCTGGGCGTCCATGAGCTCGAGCGCATGTTCGTAGATATGCGGATCCTGCTTGGATATCCCTGTTTCCTTGGTCGAGACGATGGCGCGAAACGCATCGAGTAGGCCACAGGTCCTCATGCCCGCCTCGAGGTAGTTCTTGGGACTCGCCGAGACGATGCAGCAGGGTACATTCCGTTCACCGAGGGCGCGCACGAATGCCTCGACGCCGGGCTTGAGCGTTGCCTCGTGCTCGTAGTAGTCGAGCATCGTCTCGTCGATGTAGGCGTGGATGGCGTCTTCGCTATCCATGACGCCGTACTTCTCGTGAAAGACGCGGGCCACCTCGTTCATGGAGGCGGCGCGCATCGTTTCGAGCATCTCTTGGGTGAACTCGACGCCGGAGGCGTTGATGAGGCCGAGCTCGATCCTGCGCCATGCGACCATCGAGTCGAGCAGGCAGCCGTCACAGTCGAAGATGAACCCGCTTGCATGCGCGAATTGGTCGAGCATGTTCCTCCTCAAAGTGAGACAGTTTGGTCAGACCAAATTGGCATATTCGTCGTAGACCTCTTGAAACGCGCCGAGCGCGCCGCGGATGGTCGCCTCGTCGCAGCAGTAGCCCACGCGCGTCCACCCTTTGGTGAGAAAGCCATCCGAGGGGACGAGCAGCAGCTCGTGTTGGCGACAGGTCTCGCAGAACGCCTGCGCATCGGGCTCGAGCGCCTCGATCCACATGTAAAATGCACCCTGCGGATAGATGACGTTGTAGCCGATCTCCTTGAGGCCGTCGTAGAGGATCTTGCGGTTGCGGTCGTAGGGTTCGATATCGACCGGTGCGTCGACGCACTCGGCGACGGCGAGCTGGAAGAGCACCGAATCGCAGATGTAGCCGAGCGAGCGGCCGGCACCGCACACGGCCTTGTAGACGTGGTCGAAGTCGGGCATCGAATCGGGGACGAGCAGGTAGCCGATGCGCTCGCCAGGCAGCGAGAACGACTTGGACCACGAATAGCAGACGAAGGTCGCGTCGTAGAGGCCCGGAATCCATGCAGGCTCGAGGCCGTCGTAGACGAGCTCACGATAGGGTTCGTCGCTGATGAGGTAGATCGTGTGGCCGTACTCGGCGGACTTGGCACGCAGTAGACCTGCGAGTTGCGTGAGGTTCTCGTCATCGTAGACCGAGCCGACGGGATTGTTGGGCGTGTTGATGATGATTGCCGCGGTCTTGGGGGTGATGGCGGCCTCGATCGCGTCGATGTCGAGCATGAAGTCGTTTGCGCGTGCGGGCACCTCGATGGTCACCGCGCCGGCGTTGCTCGCCCAGGTCTTGTACTCGGGGAAGTACGGCGTGATGGCGATGAGCTCCTCACCGGGCATGACGACGGCCTTGATGGCAATGCAGATGGCTGCCGATGCGCCGGCTGTGAGGTAGAGGTTGCCGGCCGTGTAATGCGTGCCGTAGCGGCGGTTGAGGTTTTGGGCGATGGCTTCGCGCGCCTCGGCAAGACCGGGCGACATCGTGTACATGTGCATGGTGCCTTCACCTTCGTTGACCAGGCGGGCGATGGTCTCGTCGACGATGGCGGGGGAGGGCACGCTCGGGTTGCCGATGGAGAGGTCGAAGACCTTGTCATCGCCGATCTGCGCCTTGCGCTCGAGGCCGTAGGCGAAGATCTCGCGAATCTTGTTGGGTGCGGCGCCCAGTGCGTACATATCCTCGTTGATCATGAGTGCTCCTTGGTTGCGGATAGCGTAGTGGTGCCTAGTGTAGCGCAACGAGGTGGGTTTGGGCGGAAGGGACGCGCGCCGGAGCTCCGAGACTCGGTCGTCCCGGTCGCACGCCCTTTCCGCCTGTCCGCTTGTCCCGCTCAGTCAACCAGACAGTTCTGCCCCGGCGGATTTTGTCTGGTTTCGCTTGCTAGCTTTCGAGGATTGCGTCGACCTTGGCGACCTTGCTCGTCATGGTATTGGTATGACCGGGGCGGATGTCGGCCTTGAGGATGATCTCGGTGCGAATGCCACGCTCGGCCAGTACGAAGGTCGCGTCCTTCACGACCTGCATGACCTCATCGTATTCGCCCTCTATCTCGGTGAACATCGAGGTGGTTTTGCTGGGCAGCCCCGAGGCACGGATGACGCGCACGACCTCGGCGACGTATTCGGAAAGCTCCTCGCCCTCCCCAAAGGGGGCGATGGCGACGGCTACGAGCGTGTTCATGGGCTAGGCCTCCTCGATGGTAAGCGGATTGGCGGCGATGTCGGCGGGCGTGGCGCGGTAGAGCTCGTCGATGAAGGTGACCTTGAAGTTCGCGGGGGCATCCGTCTGGGCGGCCGCGCGGGTGGCGGCGCAGTTGAAGGCGGCGCTTCCGGCGAGGGCGGCGGTGAAGGGATCGGCGCAGGCGGCGTAGACGGCGGTAACGCCTCCAAGCGCACAGCCGAAGCCGGTCACCTTCTCCATGAGGGGCGATCCTCCCTGAGAATGGGCAACAAGTTGCCCGTCTGTGATGAGGTCAACGGGGCCGCTTACGGCGACAGCGCCATTGACGTGGCGGGCGAGCGCGATCGCGGCGCTGCGGGCCGTATCGACTTCATCGGTCGAATCGACGCCCTTTACGCCACTGGTTGCATAGTCGCCTTCGAGGCCCCATGCGTCGGCAAGCGCGATCGCCTCGGACGCGTTGCAGCGGATGATGGTGGGCGCGTGATCCTTCATGTGCGCAAGGATGCGCCCGCGCACCGCACCCAGGCCGATGCCGACGGGGTCGAGTACCCAGGGCGTTTTATGCTCGCATAGGGCGGTCGCGGTGCGGCACATCGTCTCTTCGTGAGAAGGTAGCAGCGTGCCCACGTTGATGTAGAACGAGCCGGACATCGCGCCGAGCGCCTCGCCTTCGTCGGGCAGGTACACCATCGCGGCAGAACCGCCGGCTGCGAGCTGCGCGTTGGCGACGAAGTCGATCGTCACGTAATTGGTGATGGAGCCGGAAAGCGGGGTCGTCGCGCGCGCGGTGCGCACGGCGGCGGCGATATAGTCTCGGTACTGATCGATGTGGGACATGGGTGGGTCTCCGTTCTGGGTGGGATGTGGGGCTATCGTAGCACAGGAATAAGGGCCTGGAAGGCGCGTGACGAGGCTCTGAGACCCAGTTGCCTCACAATCGCGCATCCCCAGGCCTCACGCTTTCATGCACGCCGTCATGGCGGATAGGGTAAGATGGAAGTATGGGACAAATGACCTGTCCATCTGTCCCACATCTGTCCCACCCGCGCATGTCTGGTAGACTGTTGCCCATGGACGACGAGACGGCATACGAGCTTCCGTTTTTCACGCACCGCGCATGCGCGCACTTCCCTTGCCACGAGGGCATCGACCCCGATGCGTTCAACTGCCTGTACTGCTATTGCCCGCTCTACGCGCTCGGGCCCGATTGCGGTGGGAACTTCTCGTACACCGAAGACGGGGTCAAGGATTGTTCGGCATGCACGCTGCCGCATGAGGGGGATGCAGGCGGACGGCTCGTCGCCGAGCATTTCGATGAGCTCAAGGAGTTTGGCGCACCCCGCGAATGAGAACTCTCCAGCTGGCATTTCGCTCGTTGTGACACCATGCTTGCCGCAGGTATGCCACTTGGCAAAGAATAGTTGACGCACGTCGATTTTTTACGTGTTAGTTCGCGCGAGGTAACTTGCAATTTGTAAACTAACGGCATAAGTTCGACAGGCAAGACAAGCGGTGTGTTTCATGGGTACGACAGGCGAGACAAGCGGCGCGGTGCAGGTGGGCGAGGGCCTCGATGGTCTGCAGCGTTTTTGGCCGCTTGATGATGGCGTTCAGGGATACGGTGTCGCTGCCTACATGAGTGCCAAGCTCATCACCTGCCGCCTCTACAACCTTCAGTCAAACGAATTGCTCGCGATGCTCAAATCATCGGGCGAGTATGCCACGCAGTCGGGCAAGGAGCTCGTCGCGAGTTTGACGGCCGTGCTCGACCAGCTTTCCGAGCAGGCCGGTATCCCGCTTTCCAAGCTTACCGTTGCCGTCGTGAGCGGTACGACTGCCATGGAGAGCAAGGTGTCGGGCCTTGATTCGGCCGAATTGCAGCATGATCTCGAGAGGGAGCTCGGCGAGTTCGGACGTGATGTCGAGTACATGTTTGCCGGCTCCAGCTCCATCGCCGTGGGCCAGGCCTTCTTCGTCCCCTGCCTCGACGTGCAGGTGGGCGGCGATTTCTTCTGTAGCCTGCTGGCCATCGATATTCTCGGTTCCGAAAAGCCGCTCCTCTTCGTCAACGCCGATCCGCATGATTCCTCCAACGTCGCTCTTGCCTATGGCAGCAAGGGCATGCTTTCGGTGTGTGCCGTGCCCGAGGGCGTGGGCATCGTCGATGCGATGTCGCGTCTGCTGAGCGTGTGCGAGGCCGAGTACGGGCACATCGAGCATGCGCTCGTGACGGGCGATGCCGACGTTGAGCTGCCCGCGCAATTGCGCGATCGGGTGCGTCGGGTTGCCGAGCCCGCGATTGAGGGAGCGAGCGCTGTGTTGCTCAGCGAGATGGCCGAAGACGAGCTATGTCGCATCGTATCTGCCTGCCAGGTCGTCAAGGTGTAGGCAATCTGACGCACACTTCCCGAAACGCGCCGATTGTTGTTTGCTTTATCACTCTACTGTGGTAGAGTATCGCGAGTTGCGTTATAGTGTGCGAACACGCGATTAAAGGAGAAAGACCCACGATGATTCCCAAGACGCCGCGCGGCTTTCGCGACGTGCTGCCCACCGAGGCGGCCTGGCGACGCTCGACGAGCGGTGCCGTCTGCAGGCAATTCGAGTTGTGGGGCTACGAGCCCATCGAGACGCCTGCCGTGGAGTTGGCGGCAGTGCTCGACGAGGCACGCAGCCTCGATAACACGGCTGCCCAGTTCACGACGAGCGCCGAGGCGCCGTTCCGCTTCTTCGACAGCGACAGCAACCTCGTCGTCCTGCGCCCGGACGTGACCATTCCCGTGGCGCGCCTGGCTGCGACGCGTCTGCGCGAGAAGCCCGGCCCGTTCCGCTTTTACTACAGTGAGCCCGTCTTCACCGAACGTGCGTCCACATATGGCCAGGAGCGCCAGTTCACGCAGCTCGGCATCGAGTTCATCGGGCGTGGCGGCTTCGTTGCCGACGCCGAGGTGCTGTGCGTGTGCATGGAGGCGCTGGGCGCGGCTGGCGTACGCGACTTCACCGTTGCCATCGGAACCGTGGGAGTGCTCAACGCACTCGTGCGTGCAGCATGTGACGATGACGTGTGGCGTGATCAGGTGCTGCGTGCGTTTCACAAGTCCGACATGGTGGCCGTCGATGTGTTGAGCTGCGACGATGGGGTCAAGCCCGCGTACGGCCAGGCCATCGCCAAGCTCGCGCGCATTCGCGGCGGGGTCGAGGCGTTCGAGGCGTGCCGTGCCCTTTGCGAGCCGCTCGGTTGCGTTGATGGGCTCGACGAGCTCGAGCGCACGTACGACCTCGTCGTCGCCAATACCGATGCCGGCAAGCTCATCGTCGATTTCTCGATCGTCTCGTCATTCGACTACTACACCGGCCTCGTCTTCAAGGCCTACGCACCGCAGGTTCCCGCATCGCTCGTGAGCGGCGGCCGCTACGATACGACGCTCGCCGCCTTTGGGCGCAACGAGCCCGCCGCCGGCTTTGCCATCGGCCTGGAGCGTATTTTGGCGGCCATCGAGGCCCAGGGCGCCACGCCGCCCGAGAGCGGGGCGCAGGAGACGTTGACCGGCGACGATCCGTACGAGCTGTTTGCCCGCGCTGCCGAGCTGCGCGCGCAGGGCATTCGCGTTGAGCTGGGAGGTGAGTGAGGTGGAGCAGAAACCGCTGCGCATCGCGGTGTCGAAGGGCTCGTTGTTCGGCGACGCTGTCGAACTGCTGACCGAGGCGGGTCTGGATACGACGGGTCTTGCCGACCCCGGCCGACGCCTCATCATTTCGAATCCCGGCGTCGAGTTCATCATCGTGCGCCCGACTGACGCGCCGGTCTTCGTGACCTACGGCGGTGCCGACTGTGGCATTTGCGGCAAGGACACGCTCGTCGAGGCGGGTCTTTCGGTCATGGAGCTCGTGAACCTCAAGTTCGGCTATTGCCGTTTCATCGTGGCCGAACCGGAAAGCGCCCGTGGCGTTGCCGAGGAGAACTACGAACGGCTGGGCGTGCTGCGCATCGCGACGAAGTATCCCAACATCACGCGTTCGTTCTTCGAGGAGAAAGGCGTGCAGGTCGATGTCATCAAGATGTACGGCAACATCGAGCTCGCGCCGCTCGTGGGCATGGCCGATCGCATCGTCGACATCACGGCGACGGGCACGACGCTGCGCGAGAACAAGCTGCGTGTCGTGGACGAGGTGCTCGCGTCGACCGCGCGTTTCATCGCGAACTCCGCATCCGTACGTACCGACGCGCGCGTGCGTGATCTGGCGGCTCGCCTGGAGGAACTGACCCGCGACCGTGACGTGAGCTTGAGCTAGAAGATACCGAGACAGTTTGGTCTGACCAAACAGGAGGGGCGAGATATGAGAACCATCGTACTGGAGGAAGGACAGAGCTTCGACACATCGATGCTCGAGCGCGACAGCGCGTTCGATGCCGAGGCGCTCAAGGCGGCGACCGACATCGTCGATACCGTGCGGCGCGAGGGCGACGCGGCCCTACGCGCGTACTCGGAGCGATTCGACGGCGTGACGCTCGAAGAGCTCGAGGTGAGCGAGGAGGAGATCGATGCCGCGCTCGCGACGGTCGACGAGGAGTTTCTGCGCTCGATCGAATACGCGGCCGATAACATTGCGGACTTCCACCAGCGCCAGCTGCAGCAGTCGTGGTTCACGACGCGCGATGACGGTGCCATCACCGGTCAGCGCTTCACGCCGCTCGAGCGTGCGGGCATCTACGTGCCCGGTGGTCGTGCCCAGTACCCCTCGACCGTGCTCATGAACGCGATTCCGGCATCTGTGGCCGGTGTGGACGAGATCATCATGTGCACGCCGCCGTCCAAGGATGGCACGGTCAACCCGTACACGCTCGCCGCGGCAAGCGTCGCCGGCGTGGATCGCATCTTCAAGGTGGGTGGCGCCCAGGCCGTCGCCGCGATGGCCTACGGCACCGAGACTATCCCCAAGGTCGACAAGGTGACCGGGCCGGGCAACGCCTTCGTGGCCGCGGCCAAGAAGCTCGTCAACGGCGATGTGGGTATCGATATGATTGCAGGTCCCTCCGAGGTGTGCGTGGTGGCCGACGAGAGCGCTGTGCCCGAGTTCATCGCCATCGATCTGATGGCGCAGGCCGAGCACGATCCAAAGGCAACTTGTTACCTGGTTACGACCGAGGAAGGCATGCTCGATGACATCGACGCCGCGCTCGACGCGCTGCTCGAGCAGTCGCCGCGTGCCGACATCACGCGTGCCTCGCTCGAGCACGGGCTGGTCGTCGTATGCCAGACGCTCACGCAGGTCTTCGAAACCGTCAACGTGATCGCGCCTGAGCACCTCGAGATCAACATGTCGGACCCGTGGGAGCTCTTGGGCGCGGTGCGCAACGCCGGCGCCATCTTCCTCGGCTCCTGGACGCCCGAGGCCGTGGGTGATTACGCGGCCGGCCCCAACCACACGCTGCCGACCGGCGGCACCGCCGCGTTCTCGAGTCCGCTTTCGGTCGATGACTTCGTGAAGCGCTCCTCGGTGCTGAGCTACTCGTTTGATGCGCTCGAGGCCGATGCCGACGCCGTCATGACGATGGCCGCACGCGAGGGCCTGTGGGCGCACGGTCGTTCGGTCGACCTGCGGCTCAAGTTCATGGAGTACGTGACCGAGCAGCTGGCCGGCGAGGACGATGAGCACGAATGCGGTTGCGGATGTGGCTGCGACCATGACGAGGAGTAGACGCTCATGAGAGAGGTGCGGCGTAGCGCCGACGCGCTCGTGGGGATGCTTCCCTATGACCCCAAGTACAAGAAAAGCAACACATTGCTTTCTGCGAACGAGAGTCCGCTCAACGTGCCCGACGAGGTGCTTGACGCCGTCATCGAACGCGTACGTGCGCTCGACTTCAACCGCTACCCCGACCCGCTTGCCAACGCGTTGCGCGTCGCGATCGCCGAATGGCACGGCCTCAAGGCGGCCAACGTGCTCGTCGGCAACGGTGGCGACGAGCTGCTCTACGACATCTTCGTTGCCTGGGGCGGACCGGGGCGCAGCCTGCTGACCTTCCCGCCCACGTTCTCGGTTTACGAGACGAATGCCGTGCTCACGAACACGCAGGTCGTCAACATGCCGCGCAACGAAGGCGATTGGTCCATCGACGTGGATCGCGCTTGCGAGCGTCTGGCCAAGGGCGACATCGATATCGTCGTCATCACGAACCCGAATAACCCGACGGGTACGATGACGTCGCTCGAGGACATCCGGCGTATCCTGGACGCGAGTGATGCGCTCGTCCTCGTCGACGAGGCGTACGGCGAGTTCGCGGACGAGAGCGCGGCCAAGCTGCTCGACGAGTACGAGAACCTGCTCATCTTGCACACCTTCTCGAAGGCGTACCGTTGCGCCGGCATTCGCCTGGGGTACTTCCTCGGCAGCCCGAACGTGATCAGCGAGTTCAAGAAGGTGCGCCAGCCCTATTCGGTCGATGCGATCAGCCAGATCGTGGGCGAGGAGGTCGTGCGCAACCGCGGGCTGTTCGACGAGAGCATCGAGCAGACGCGTGTCGAGCGTGACCGTCTCATCGCCGTGCTCTCGCAGATGGACAAGGTAACGGTATACCCGAGCGAGGCCAACTTCGTCATGATCAAGCTGCCGTTCGCGATGAGCGTGTGGAGCAATCTGGACGAGAGGCACTCGGTGCTCGTGCGCAACGTGTCGGGCGAGAACCATCTGGCCGGCTGCCTGCGCGTGACCGTGGGCACGCCCGAGGAAAACGACCGCTTCCTCGATGCGCTTACAGAAGAGCTAGGCAATTTGGCGTATCAGCGCTGACCAGGCGAAAGAGAGATAGGCAATATGGAGCGTATTTCTGAGATAACCCGCACGACCAGGGAAACCGACATCACGATACGTCTCGACCTCGACGGTCACGGCAAGACCGATATCGACACTGGCGTGCCGTTCTTCGACCACATGCTCGACGCCTTCGGACGCCACGGGCTGTTCGACCTCACCGTGCACGCGCGTGGTGACGTGGACGTCGAGGCACATCACACGGTCGAGGATTGCGGCATCGTGCTCGGGCAGTGCTTCGCGCAAGCTCTCGGCGATTGCTGCGGCATCGTGCGTTACGGGTCGATTCTGCTGCCGATGGACGAAGCGCTCGTCATGGCAGCGGTCGACATCTCCGGCCGCGGCCAGCTGCACTACGACGTCGAGATGACCTGCCCGCTGCTCGGCAGCTTCGACGTGACGCTCGCGCAGGAGTTCTTCATCGCGCTGGCTACCAACATGGGCGCGACGCTCAACATTCGCTCGGTGACCGGGCGAAACATGCACCACATCCTCGAGGCGGCCTTCAAGGCGGCGGCGCGTGCCATCAGCGCGGCCGTGGCCATTGACCCGCGCATCGCCGATGAGGTGCCCTCGACCAAGGGCGTGCTGTGATGACGGCCACGATCGCCATCGTCGACTACTGCAAGGGCAACCTGGCAAGCGTGCAGCGCGGCCTTGCCGATGCGGGCTTTGATGCGCGCATCACCGATGTGCCGGCCGACATCCTGGCCGCTGACGGCGTGGTATTGCCCGGCGTGGGAGCCTTCACCGATGCGATGACGACGATGGAGGGGACGGGGCAGGCCGACGCGTTGCGTGCGGTTGTCGCCAACGGAGTGCCCTTCCTGGGAATTTGCCTCGGCGTGCACCTGCTCTTCGATTGGGGAGACGAGGGACAGCCCAAGGGGAGCCGCTTGGCGGGACTGGGCATCTTGCCCGGCCACGTGGAGCGTATGGCCGCAATCGACGTGAACGGTGCCAAGCATAAGATTCCGCACGTGGGCTGGAACTCGGTCGAGTTCGTCGACGATCTTGCAGGGCGTGCGGATGCAGCGCGTCTCTTCGACGGCATCGAGAATGGCGGCTACTTCTACTTCACGCATTCGTATTGTGCGGTGCCCGATGACACGGCCGATCTGGTAGCGACGAGCGAACATGCGCGGCGTTTCGCGTCTGCGGTCGCGCGCGACAACGTGTTCGGTGTGCAATTCCATCCCGAAAAGTCCTCTCACCTGGGGTTACAGCTGCTTGAGAACTTCGGCAGGATCGTTGAGGGCGCATAAAGCTGTTCAGAATTAGATGTTTTGACTAAGAAAGTTGATTTGACCAAGATACGGGAAGAAACGGCAGGCAGAAGATGATTCTCGTCCCCGCAATCGACATACTCGACGGGCGCGCGGTGCGCCTGAAGAAGGGCGATTACGCGCAGGTGACCGTCTACAACGAGGACGCCGTCGCGCAGGCACGGCTCTTCGAGAATGCCGGCGCGCAGCGCATCCACATAGTCGACCTCGATGGCGCGCGCGACGGTGCACCCACGAACATCGACGTCATCTCGCGCATCGCCCGCGAGACGAACGTCGAAATCGAGATCGGCGGCGGCATTCGCAGCATGGAGACGCTCGAGCGCTACCTGGATGCGGGGGCGACGCGTCTCGTGCTCGGTAGCGCGCTCGTGCGTGACCCGGCGTTTTGCGAGGCGGCCGTGGCGGCACACGCCGACAACATCGTCGCCGGCATCGACGCCAGGGACGGCATGGTCGCCATCGAAGGTTGGTGCGAGGGGACGAGCACGCCGGCGGCAGAACTCGTCGCCGAGCTCAAGGACCGGGGCATTCACGAACTCGTCTACACCGACATCGCGCGCGATGGCATGCAGACGGGCATCGATGCGGCCGCCTACGGGCGACTCGCGCAGGTCGCTGGCTTTCCGATCACGGCCTCCGGCGGCGTGGCCACGTTGGCGGACATCCATGCGCTCGGAGAGCTTCCCACGGGCAGCATCGACGGCGTCATCACCGGGCGCGCCATCTACGAGGGTGCGTTCACGGTCGAAGACGGCATCGCCGCGTGCGAGGAGGCGAGCGCACGATGCTGACGAAGCGCGTCATCCCCTGTCTGGACGTGAAGGACGGGCGCGTCGTCAAGGGCGTGAACTTCGTCAACTTGCGCGATGCGGGCGACCCGGTCGACCTGGCAAATGCATATGACGAACAGGGTGCCGACGAGGTCATCTTCCTCGACATTACCGCGACGCACGAGGGGCGCAAGACGACCATCGCGATGGCGTCACGAGCGAGCGAGGAAGTGCACATTCCGTATGCCGTGGGCGGTGGCTTCAAGAACGTCGCCGACATGCGGCAGATGATCGCCGCGGGTGCCGACAAGGTATCGCTCAACTCCGCGGCGCTGGCGGACCCCTCGATTATCACCGCCGGGGCGCTCGCGTTCGGTAGTCAGGCGATTTTGGTCGCTATCGACGCCAAAAGGGCCTCAGATGGCTCGGATAGGTGGACGGCGTACGTGCATGGCGGACGCAAGGACACGGGTATCGACGCCATCGAATGGGCCCGCGAGGCGGCTCGTCGCGGTGCCGGCGAGATCTTGCTCACGAGCATGGACTGCGACGGCTCCAAGGATGGCTTCGACATCGCGCTCACGCGCACGGTCGCGCGGGCGGTGGACATCCCCGTCATCGCGAGCGGTGGCGTGGGCAAACTCGAGCACTTCGCGCAGGGCATCATCGAGGGTGAGGCCGACGCCGTGCTCGCCGCCAGCGTCTTCCACTT
>CAUHSG010000023.1 GCA_959608885.1 uncultured Coriobacteriia bacterium
CGAGCTGGGTTCAGAACGTCGTGAGACAGTTCGGTCCCTATCCTCCGTGGGCGTAAGAGAATTGAGGAGATCTGCCCCTAGTACGAGAGGACCGGGGTGGACGAACCTCTGGTGTACCAGTTGTTGACCAACAGCACCGCTGGTTAGCTACGTTCGGATCGGATAACCGCTGAAAGCATCTAAGCGGGAAGTCGGCTCCAAGATGAGTTCTCTTTGTGGTAAGGCCCCTTGTAGACTACGAGGTTGATAGGCTGCAGCTGTAAGGTGTGTGAGCATTTCAGGCGAGCAGTACTAATTGGCCGAGCTCTTCTTATTAATCATTCATTCGCTGCATCGATAGGGATAACGTCGATCTACTCGCTATGCGACCTTCAGGGTGCTCCATCAGGAAGCCCCTGGTGAGCTCAGTGTTTATGGAGGAGGGGGTACACCCGGTCCCATTCCGAACCCGGCAGTTAAGCCCTCCATCGCCGAATGTACTACGGCGGAAGGCCGTGGGAGACTAGGACGATGCTGAGCTCTCCAGGGGCTTCCTGCGTGTATAGACGGGCAATCTTGGGGTTCACCGCGGTGCTTACGTAGCGTTTAGTACACTACGCACCGCGCTTCGCCCCAATCTCACCCGTCTATACACGCAGTAGCAACTGATAGTGCTTCGTCCAGCATTTCGCGCCAATCTCGTACGCTCAGAAGCGCAGGGACAACTGATTACGCTACGTGTTGCGGCTTCACGTTAATTTCACGCATCCTAATGCGCAGGGGCAATTGATGATTAGGCTACGCACTGCGGTTCACCCCAATCTCACCCGCCTAAACACGCAGTAGCGACTGATACGCTTCGCCCACCACTTCACGTCAATCTCGCACGTTGAATGCTCTTCAATCGTAAACTTGCTGTTGTTTCCATCCATACCTTCGAGTGGTAGTCTGCAATGCGGATGATTTGTTGTATGTGAAAGGTCGCTTTTCATGATCGATAGAGGCATGCTCGATTACGTCATAAGCCGCATACGGCCCCAGATACAGGCCGACGGCGGCGATCTTGACGTCACGGAAATCGATGACGAGAAGGGCATCGTCTACGTCGCCTTGAGGGGTGCCTGCGTGGATTGTCCGCTTTCTGCCCTCACGCTTTCTGAAGGTGTCGAGCGCGTCCTCGTCGAGCATGTTCCCGGCGTCCAGAAGGTTCTTCCCGACATGCAGAAGACTGTCATTCATAACAACGAGACCGGCGAGGATCAGAGCCTCGAGAACTCGGTGCACGTGATTCGCCTTGATGAGGACGGCAACGTCATCGAGGAAAGCTCCATGCCCGCCGGGCAGTAATTTCGGCATAAATTGAATATGCGCGTTTGCGTGTCTTGCGGCTGGTGTCGCCACTAGTCCGCGCTTTCCATATCCGATAAGCTATTGGGAACTGTATTTGCACGAGCCGTTTGAGAGGATGTGCGTGATGAGCAAATTTCTGGACAAGATTATCGAGCGAGCCAAGACCGACAAGCAGAAGATCGTCTTGCCCGAGGGAAGCGACATCCGCACCGTGCAAGCAGCGCGCGTCATTCTGGATGCCGGCATTGCCGACGTCATCATCCTCGGCTCCGAGAGCGAGGTCACGGCACATGGCATCGACGTGAGCGATGCCACTGTCATTGACCCGCGCACGAGCGAACTGCTTGAGTCGTACGCCCAGAAATTCGCCGAGCTGCGCAAGAAGAAGGGCGTCACCATCAACGAGGCGCGCGAGCAGATGAAGGACGAGAGTTACTTCGGCGTCATGATGGTCTACATGGATGATGCCGACGGCATGGTCTCCGGTGCCTGCCATTCCACGGCCGACACCCTGCGCCCCGCCCTTCAGATTCTCAAGACCGCGCCGGGTACCGAGCTCGTGAGCTCGTTCTTTGTCGAGGACGTGCCCGATTGCTCCTATGGAGATGACGGACTCTTCGTCTTTGCGGACTGCGCCCTCAACATCTATCCGAGCGCCGAGGAACTTGCGGAAATTGCCATAGCGTCCGCCGAGAGCTTCAAGCAACTGTGCGGCGGCGAACCGCGCGTCGCGATGCTCTCGTACTCGAGTTACGGTTCGGGCAAGGGCGAGAGCGTCGAGAAAATGGCCGAAGCCACGCGCATCGCCAAGGAGCGCGCACCGCAGCTCCAGCTCGATGGTGAGCTACAAGTCGATGCAGCCATCGTCGATACGGTCGCGGCGCTCAAGGCTCCCGATTCGCCCGTCGCCGGCAAGGCAAATGTGCTCATCTTCCCCAACATCGATGCGGGCAACATCGCCTACAAGCTCGTGCAGCGCTTGGCCAAGGCTGATGCCTTCGGTCCCATCCTGCAGGGTGTGGCAAAGCCGGTCAATGACCTGTCGCGCGGGTGCTCGGCAGACGACATTGTCGGCACGGTCGCGGTAACCTGCGTGCAATCCCAGGCGCGCAAGGCCCAGTCCTAGTGCTTGCTGGTATACAATAGGCGGCTATGGATACGAAGCTCATCACATACGCGATTCCCTGTTATAACTCGGCAGAATACATGGATGCCTGCATCGAGTCGATTCTCGCGTGCAATCGTCCGGACGATATCGAGATCATCATCGTCGATGATGGGTCGACCAAGGACAATACGCTCGAAAAGGCGCAGGTGTGGGAGTCCACTAACCCGGACGTGATACGTGCCATCCACCAGGAGAACGGCGGCCATGGCGCGGCGGTCATGACGGGGCTCGAGAACGCGCGCGGCACCTACTTCAAGGTCGTGGATAGCGATGACTGGCTCGACAATGACGCTAACGTGCGCATGCTCGACAAGCTCGCGTCGTTCGATGAGCCGCTCGATCTGATGCTCGTCAACTACGTGTACGAGCATACCGTTGACAACACGCAGGAGGTCATGAGCTACCGGCGTATGCTGCCGGTAGAGCAGCTCTTCACCTGGGATGACTGCGGTCACTTTGGCCTGACCAAGTACATCCTCATGCACTCGGTTATCTACCGTACGCAGATGCTGCGCGATTGCGGTCTCACCTTGCCACGCCACACTTTCTACGTGGACAACATCTTCGTGTACGTGCCGCTTCCCGAGTGCAAGCGCATCTACTACATGGACATCGACCTGTACCGCTATTTCATCGGACGCGAGGACCAGAGCGTCAACGAGACCGTGATGATCGGCCGCATCGACCAGCAGCTGCGTGTCACGCGCATCATGATCGACTCGTTCTTGCTGGAGCGCGACGTCAAGAGCTCGCGCCTGCGCTCCTACATGCGCAATTACCTCACGATGATGATGGTCATCTGCACGGTGTTTTCGATGATGAGCGATCGTCCTGACAAGGAGCAGATGAGGTCTGACATATGGAAGTACCTGCGCGAGCATGATCACGAGACCTACGTCAAGATCAGGCGCTCGGTCATGGGCGTCGGCACCCATTTGCCTGGCAAGGCCGGCGACAGGGTCCTGCTCAGCGCCTATCATATTGCCCAGAAGGTATTCAAGTTCAACTGACGCGGAGATAAAGAGATGTACGACAAGCTTACGAAGATAATCGCTGCCTACGAGGAGCTCGAGACCAAGCTCGGCGATCCAGCCGTGCTCGCCGATCAGAAGGAGTACACGCGTCTGGCCAAGGAGCACGCGCGTCAGGGAGAGCTCGCGACCGCCGCACGCGAGTACATTTCGCTTTCCGACCAGCTCGTCTCTGCCAAAGAGGAGCTCAAGAACGAGAGCGACCCCGAGCTCAAGGAGCTCGCGCAGGAGGAAATCTCCGACATTGAAGGCAAGCTGCCTCAGCTCGAGGAGGACATCAAGTTCATGCTTTTGCCGGCCGACCCCAACGACGAGAAGGACATCATCGTCGAGATTCGCGGTGGTGCCGGTGGCGACGAGGCCAACATCTTCGCGGGTGACCTCTTCCGCATGTATGAGCGATTTGCCGAGAGCAAGAAATGGAAGGTCGAGGTCATCGACGCATCGCCGTCCGACATGGGCGGTTTCAAGGAGATCTCGTTCAAGATGCTGGGTGACCGCGTCTATAGCTCCATGAAGTTCGAGAGCGGCGTGCATCGCGTGCAGCGTGTGCCCAAGACCGAGAGCCAGGGCCGCATCCACACCTCGACGGCGACCGTCGCCGTGTTGCCCGAGGCAGATGAGGTCGAGGTCGATATCAAGCCCGAGGACCTACGCATCGACGTGTACCGTGCCGGTGGCCCCGGCGGCCAGTGCGTCAACACGACCGACTCCGCCGTGCGCATCACGCACCTTCCCACGGGGCTCGTCGTGCAGTCGCAGGATCAGAAGTCGCAGATCCAGAACCGCGAGGCGGCGCTGCAGGTCTTGCGCGCACGTCTCTATGACAAGATGCTCCAGGAGCAGCAGGAAGCCCTTGGCGCCGAGCGTCGCGGCCAGATTGGACACGGCGATCGTGCCGAGAAGATTCGCACCTACAATGGTCCGCAGGATCGTGTGACCGACCATCGCATCGGATATAACGGCAGCTATGCCGGCATTCTGGAAGGCGACGGCCTTTCCTCGCTCATCGAGAACCTTGCCGCAGCCGATCGCGCCGAGCGTCTCGAGCAGGCGACGGCTTCGGCGGCCGAATAGCCCATGGCCCAACAGGTCTGGACCATCGGCGACACGCTCGCGTGGTGCCGCGAGTACCTCGTGCATCACGATGACGAGAATCCCAAGCTCTCGGCCGAGTGGCTGCTTGCGGGCGCGACGGGGCTTTCGCGCATCGAGCTCTACATGCATTTCGATCGTCCGCTCTCGATGGAGGAGCGCGACGTCCTGCGCGAAACGCTCAAACGTCGGGGGGCGGGCGAGCCGCTCCAATACATTTCCGGCGAAGCGGCTTTCCGGCATATCGTCGTGAAGACGAGCCGTGGCGTGCTCATACCCCGCCCCGAGACTGAGGTGCTTGTCGATGTCGTGCTCAAGGGTCTGGCGGGACAGGCAGCGTCCCGGGTGCTCGAAGTCGGTTGCGGAACGGGTTGCATCGCGTGTTCGCTTGCCAGGGAAGCCGGTGCGCAGGTGCTGGCGACGGACGTCTCGCTCGAGGCTGTTGCTTGCGCCCGGGCAAACGTCGAGATGCTCGGGCTCGAGGAGCTCGTCGAGGTCATCGAGTGCGATTGCGCCGACGGGGTGCGTGGGAGCTTCGATTGCCTCGTGAGCAATCCGCCCTACATTCCGAGTGATGAGCTTGCTGAGCTCCCGCATGAGGTCACGGGATTCGAGCCCGCGCTCGCGCTTGACGGAGGGGCCGATGGGCTTGCGTTCTTCGATCGGCTAGTCGTCGAGGCGCTGCCTCTCGTGAAAGACGGCGGTCTTTTTGCCTGCGAGCTACACGAGACCTGCCTGGACGAGGCAGCACGCCGCCTGCGCGAGGCGGGTTGCGTTGACGTCAAAGTGACGAAGGACCTCGCGGGCCGTGATCGCATCGTGAGCGGCGTTTGTCGCGATTTGCAATAATATGTTCGAAGGGGAATAATGGAACCGTCCTGAGGTAATCGACCAAGGAGGTTCGCCATGAATTCGTTTCGCGGTATGGGCCTGGGTTCGGGCATCATTCTTGCCATCATCGGCATCATTCTCTTCGCGTTTCCCACGTTGTCCACGATGGTCTTCGCCATGCTCGTGGGCTTCGGCATCCTCGTCGTGGGTGTTAACGCGACATACACTTGGTTTAGCACCCTGCGCGGTACCGGCATGGGCGCTGGCGTTTTGGCCACGGGCATACTGAGCATTATCTTCGGCTTGCTCTGCCTGCTGTTCCCCCTCGCTTTCGCCGAGGCTGTCATCTGGTTCGTCGCCATTGCGGTCATCGTCTTTGGCATCGCCCAGATCATCAGCCTCATCACGACCCGTGACATCAATGGTCGTTTCGTGGGCATTCTCGGCAGCTTGATCGTGGTGATCTGCGGCATTCTGGCTTTGATCTGGCCGCCGTTCGTCATGCAGTTCATCGGGGCCTCGCTGTTCATCGAAGGTGTCACCGTCATCGTCATGTCGCTCATCGCGCCAAGGATTTAGTGTGTCAGGGGCTTGACCCCTGACACATGGACGGGTGTTGCCGTTTCGAAACCGCTGCGTACCGTATCGTTACCTTTGTCACCAAGACGCAATGTGCGCGAAACCCCGTTGCCATGCGTGGCATGTAATATGGGGAGCGTAAAGGATATCCCATCCTTCTCCTCTCCCTCCCCTTGTAGCGAAGGGCCGGTCGCCAAGAGCGCCGGCCTTTCGCGTTTTATGATGTCGGCTACAATACGGGACATGGATACGAGAAAAAACGCACTCTTGCTGTTTAGCAAGGTTCCCGAAGCGGGAAAGGTAAAGACGCGGCTCACGCCGATAAAAGACGGGTTCTTCGACCCGGAAGTCGCCAGCGCGCTTTACCACTGCATGCTCTTTGACGTCACCGAGTGCTGTTGCGATGCGCTGTGCGACCTCGAGCGTGCCGATGCCGAGCGTCATGCGCTCGAGAGCACTTGCGAGTACCAACCGCTGCGTGACACCTACACGCTGTTCATCTCCTCGCCCGGCATCGAGCAGGAGGAACGGATGCGCGCGCTCTTCGAGGAAAGCGGTGCCTGGCCGCGCAACATCGTCTTCATCCATGATGATGGCGATAGCTTTGACGCGCATTACAACGACGCGTTCGATCAGGTCTGGGCGCTTGGCTATGACACCATCTTATCGATGGGCTGCGACATGCCCGCACTGCGTCGGAGCATCATCGTCGAGGGTTTCGAGCGCCTGCACGGGTTGTGCGATCGTCCCGGTGGGGGCATCGTGCTCGCCCCCGACCAGGAGATGGGCGTATCCGTGGTGGGGTGGACGCGTGACACGGACTTCGACCATACGGGGGTCTTCTACAACGCCGATGGTCTGACCGTGTTGCCCGCCTACATCCAAAAGGCTGATCGGCTAGGCCTTCCCGCACTCTACCTTCCCGACGTTCCCGATGTCGACACGATCGCCGACCTCAATCACAACGTGACGCTCGTGCAGGCGCTCGAGTACTGCGCGCGCTTCCAGAACGATGTGACGCCACCCTATCGCACGGCTGCCGCCCTGCGTGACATGGGTTACACCGATATCCGCATCATGCCCAACGAGCTGCGCGACGATCGCAGCGAGATCGACGGATAGGTTTCTTCCCGCGCAAAAAGACGGCAGCCGTGCCCGAGACGAACGGGGGGGGCACAGCTGCCGCTGGCATGGGAGGCGCATGCAGTCTACAGCGTCCACTGCTCCTGGTCGGTGTGGAGCAGCTCGTGGGCCTTGTGGGAAAGCGGCTCGCCTAGGAATTCCTCGTAGCAGGTCGTCACGTTGGGGTTCTCGTGGCTAAAGCGCGTCGCGCGCGTGCGGTCCAGGGCGTAGAGCGTCTGGCCGCGATCGCCCGCGAGCTCACGCGCCTCGTGGATGGGCTGCCCACCTCCGCCGGCGCATCCGCCCGGGCACGCCATGACCTCGACGAAGTCGTACTCGACCTCGCCTGCGTCGATGGCGGCGAGCAGCTTTTCGGCATTCGCCAGGCCGCTGGCAACGGCAACGCGCACCTCGCGACCACCCAGGTCGAAGGACTTCTCCTTCCAACCGTCCAGTCCGCGCACCTCGACGAAGGCATCGGGATCGGGGTTGGTTCCGTTGGCGAGGAAGTACGCGCTGCGTAGCGCGGCCTCCATGACGCCTCCGGTCGCGCCGAAGATGACGGCGGCGCCGGAGCCCTCGTTCATCGGGTCGTCGAAGGGCGTCTCGTCGAGCGCGGCGACGTTGACGTGCATGAGCCGTATGAGCCTGCCGAGCTCGCGTACGGTGAGCACCGCATCGACATCGGGTTCGGTTTCGCGCACCATCTCTTCGACGGCGGCCTCGTACTTCTTGGCCACGCATGGCATGCAGGACACGTTGAAGATGCGTTTGCCCATCGGACCCGACGCGACGGCGCCCGTCTCGCCGGCTGCCGCCACGGATGCGTCGTCATTGGCGCCGGTGCCAACGGGGTTGGTGCTCACGCCGATGCCCAGTCCCGCACCCTCGCGCACGCCTGCAAGCTCGTGGGTGTCTTGCCTGGGCGGCACCATGCCGAGCTTGGGACCGACGTATTCCTTGAGCAGCGCGCCGAACATCTGCTGCGGCGACTTGGCGCTCGAGAGATGGGCGAGCTTATCGGGATGATTGATCTTGAGGTAGCGCACCCAGCCTGGGCAGCATGACGTGAACATGGGCATGGTGCCCTGTCCGCCTAGGCGTTCGAGCAGCTCGCTGCCCTCTTCCATGATCGTCATGTCGGCGCCGAAGTTCGTGTCGAAGACGTAGTCGAAGCCGAGCGCGCGGAAGGTCGCGGCCAGGCGGCCTTCGGTTGCCAGCTCCGCCGGCAGGTCGAGCGTCTCGCCCCATGACGTGCGCACCGCCGGGGCGACCTGCATCGCGCACACCACGTCCGGGTCGGCGAGCGCCTCGAGCACGGCATCGATGTCGTCGCGGGCACGTAGCGCGCCGGTGGGGCAGTGGGTGATGCACTGGCCGCACAGCGTGCAGCCGGCTTGTTCGATGGGCAGTCCGTCGCGCACGCCCACGTCCAGGCGCGTCGCGCGGTTCTTGATGTCCCACACGTCGCAGCCCTGCACCTTGTGGCACACCTGCACGCAGCGCACGCAGCGCACGCACTTCGAGCTGTCGCGGATGAGCGGGAAGGCGGCATCCCAGGGCGTGAAGGTCGGTTCCTTCTCGTAGGGCACGTCGAGGATGTTGAGGTCTTGGGCGAGGCCCTGCAGCACGCAGTTGCCGTTGCGTACGCAGGTCGCGCACTGCACGTCATGCTGAGAGAGCAGCAGCGATACGTTGACACGTCGCGTCTCGAGCACGCGCGGGGTGTCGGTATGAATGACCATGCCGTCTTCGAGCGGGGTGTTGCAGGCGGGCACGGGTCGCTCGATGCCCTCGACCTCGACGACGCACACGCGGCATGCGCCGATGTCGCTTATGCCTTCGAGAGCACACAACGTGGGCACATAATTGCCCGAGGCGAAGACCGCGTCGATGATCTTGGAACCTTCCGGGAGCGCGATGAGTGTTCCGTTGACCGTTGCGTTTACCATGAGAGCTCCCTCCCTCCGCGAAACGCGCCTAGGCCGAACTTGTCACACCTTAGGCACCTAGTGGATTCCTGCGAAGCCTCCTGGCTGGAAAGGCCACATTCCATCATCGCGAAGTCGCGACGGCGCACCTCCGCGCTGCGCTCGGTCGTGTTGGAGCGGCCGCAGGGCATGCGGTCAGCGGCATGGGGAGCCGGAATCTCGACATCCTGCTCGATGACATGATCGAAACCGAGAAATTCGTCGATGTTGCGAGCGGCAGCCTTGCCGGCGGCGATGGCGCGGATGACCGTTGCGGGGCCGCTTTCGCAATCACCTCCGCAGAACACGTCGTCCATGCCCTCGACCTGGCCGAACGGACTGGTCACGACTTTGCCCCACTCGACCGGCAGCTCCTCTGCGCCGAGCTCGGATGCGCCAACCGCCTGGCCGACGGCCATGAGCACGCGGTCGCATTCGATTGTCCGGGGCGGTTTATCCGCCTTGACGGGCTTGGGACGTCCGCGATCGAACTTGCCGATGACCTGGGGCTGGATCTCGAGACCCGTCACGCAACCGTCTTCCTCGAGCACGCGTAGGGGCGCGGCGAGCTCCATGATCTCGCAACCCTCCGCGATGGCACCCTCGATTTCCTCGCGCTGCGCCGTCATGTCCTCGATGCGCCGGCGGTAGACGACGGTGACCGATGCGGCGCCGAGGCGCAGCGAGGTACGGGCCACGTCCATGGCCACGTTGCCGCCGCCTACGACGACGATACGTTGGCCGGCAAAATCGTGCATGAAGCCATCGCCGATGGCGCGTAGCATCTCGACAGCCGAAAGCACGCCCTCGGCGTTCTCGCCCTCGATGCCGAGCGTCTTCTCGTTATGCGCTCCGATGGCGATGTAGACGGCGTCGAAGTCGCGACGCAGCTCGCCCAGGGTCACGTCGTTGGGAACGGTCGTGCCCATGTGCAGCTCGATGCCCTGCGAAACGATCCAGTCGACTTCACGTTCGAGCTCGGCGCGCGGGAAGCGGTAGGCGGGAATGCCATAGCGCATCATGCCGCCCAGGTGCTCGCGCTGCTCGAAGATGACGGGGGAGTGACCCATGAGCGCGAGATAGTACGCGGCGGTGAGACCGGCCGGACCGCCACCGATGACGGCGACGCGCTTGCCGGTGGCGGGGTAGTGGAAGGGTGCCGAAAGCGCGATGGGGCCGCCATCGGCATCGAGTTCGAACATCTCGGGCGCGTTATCCACCGCATAGCGCTTGAGCGCACGGATATTGATGGCGTCGTCCACCACGCCGCGGCGGCACGCGAGTTCGCAGGGATGCTCGCAGATGAGGCCGCAGGCAAGCGGGAAGGGGTTGTCCTTGCGGATGAGGCGCACGGCGTCGTCGTAGCGGCCCGCGTGGACCAGGGCGACGTAGCCGGGAATGTCGACGTGAGCGGGACACGCCGCACGGCAGGGCACGGCATTGCGCGGACCGGCCGTGCAGCGCCCTTGCGTGGCGTGGGAGACGAAGTCGTCGCGGAAGCCCTTCACGGCCCGCAGCACCATGGCTCCGGCCTCGTAGCCGATAGCGCAGTCGGCGCTCAGGTAGGCGTTGCGCGCCGTGCGCTCGAGCACGTCGACGTCGCGCTCGTTCGCGCGGCCATCGAGGATGGCCTCCACGAGGTTGCGCATCTGGGCAAGCCCCACGCGGCAGGGAACGCACTTGCCGCATGATTGTGATGCGGATAGGCTGACGAACGCATCCGTGAGCTCGACGGGACAGGTACCCACCGATCCGGACTGCACCCTGCGTGCGATCGTATCGCACACGTCTTCCATGACGGCTTGCGCAGCCGTCGGGCGTTCGATTTCGATTAGCGCCATGAGGTTCCTCTCCCGAATTCATGGACAAGTGCGTAAATTTTATCGCGCAGATGAAAAGGCATTGTTAACAGTATGTTTCGTCCCGCGTAAGGCAGGTTGTATATGCGTGCCTACAGCCTCACGATGTCGCAACCGAGTGCGGTGGCGTCTTCTTCGTCATGCGTGGCGATGATGAGGGTGCGTTCGTCCAGCTCCTGGTTGACGAGGTCGACGCAACGCGCCTTCGTCGCCGCGTCGAGCCCGGAGAAGGGCTCGTCGAGGATGACGATGGAGGAAGGGTGGGCCAACGCGCGGCAGAGTTCGGCCCGCCTGCTCATGCCACCCGAAAGTGCCCGCGCCGGCTTTGCCAGGTCCTCCTCGTTCAGGACCGCGCAGCACATGCGCATCCCGTGGCGCAGCTCACTTTCGTCATTCGCGACGAGCGCGATGTTCTCGAGCGTCGAGGTCCAGGGCACGAGCGTGCAATCCTGCAGGACCACGCTCATGGGTGGATTGTGCGTGCCGTCATGGCCAACCGTGCCCGTATCGGGGCGCTCGATGCCCGCGATCATGCGCAGCAAGGTGGTCTTGCCTGCTCCCGACGGTGCCATCACGCACAGGCGCGCGCCTGCTGGAACATGCAGGTCGGCGTAGCGCAGGAGCGGGCCCGCGCCATCTATGCCGTGGTCGCGGGCGAGTCCCTCGATGACGAGCCCGCAGGCGGGTGGCATGCCCTCCGATGGACCCTGCGGTTTGCGTGGGGCTTCCGTGGCCCGGCGCACGCGTGCGGCAAGCCAGCGCTTCGGCAACCCCATACCCGCGTCGACGAGGGCGAGCAACAGCCTTTCGGACAGCCAGCTCAGCAGGATGACCGTCGCCGTCCAGGCGATGATCGTCGCGCTGTCGAGCGAGATCTTGGCGAGGTAGACGCTCTCGCCGATCGAGAGGCCCGGCAATCCGATGATTTCGGCCGCGACGCCGGACTTCCAGGCCAGGCCGGCCGCGACGGCGGTTGCCGACCGGATGGAGGCGCCAAAGGCGACGAACTCGACGCAGAGCGCCCTGCGCATGCGTGACACCCCGAAGACGGCGAGTACCTCGTCGATATCGGTATCACGGGAGAGTGCCGCCTCCATAACCGCATGGTAGAACTGGGGAAACACGACGAGCCCAACCACGATGGACGTGGTCGCACTCGAGCCGGCGGCCACGAGCAACAACGCGATGATGCAGACGACCGGCGCGCTTTTGACGGCGAGCACCGCGGGCTTGAGGAAGGTCCGCATCCCCGGCAGCCTCGCGGCGAGATAGCCCAGCGTGCAGCCGGCGGCGAACGCGATGACGAAGCCGAGCGCGATGCGCATGAGCGAGTGGACGACGGCGGTCCAGAAGCGTCCGGTCAAGATCAGGTTCGCCCAGACACCCAAGGTGTCGACCGGGCTGGAGAGCAGCCAGGGATTGGCGAGCGCAAGCGATGCGACCTGCCAGATTGCGAGCCATGCGACGACGGCGAGCGCGCCTTTGACGGCACCTGACGCAAAGCGTCCTGGGCGCGGGCGACGGATGTCTCTCGACGTGTGCTTCACGAGCCTATGTAGTAGAAGCCGTCATCGGGCAGCGCGCTGCCGATGGAGGAGGCTTCCGCGTCGTGGAGCGTCTTGAGGTACCCGGACAGGTCGTCCTTCATCTCCTCGAAGCGGATGCAGACGACGTTGCAATTGGGGACGGCCTTGTCGGCGAGTGCGGCGTTACCCAGTATCCCCAAATCGACCAGGGTCTGGGCGATGGAGGAGGGGTTGGTGAGCGCCGAGCGCACCGAGGCGTCCCACGCATCCACAAAGCCGGCGACGGCCTCGGGGTCATCGTCGATGAGCTCGCTTCGGGCCACGGTCACGCCCGTGACGAAGCGACCTGCCTGCGTGCCGGTGGATTCGTCCCATAGTGCCGTGAGGTCGAGCACGCGAACGAGCTCGGCGTCCTTGGCAAGCGATGTGGTCGCGAAGGGCTCGGGCACGATGGCGACAGCCGAGGGGTCGGCGTTCATGCGCGCCAGGGCCTCGGAGGGCTCCGAGGCGTATTCGAGCGTGACACTGTTCGCGACGCCGGCCTTCGCCAACAGGTATTCGACGGTGTAGCCCGGCACCGATCCCTTGCCCGTCAGGTAGACCGTCCGTCCGGCCAGGTCGCCGATGTCGCGTACGTCGCCGTCATGCGAGACGCCGTAGAGCACGCCGAGCGTGTTGATGCCGATGACGCGGATTGCGCCGCCGGTCTGCTCGTAGAGCTTGACGGCGAGGTTGGCCGGTACGCAGGCGATGTCGAAATCACCGGCAGCCACGCGCGGCACGAGCTCGTCTGCTGTCGCGGCGACCGTGAACTCGTAGGCTGGTTTCTTGCCCTCGTCGGCAAGCGCGTCCTGCTCCTGCATCAGGCTCGCGAGCCCGATGGCGGTCGGGCCTTTCATGGCGGCCACCTTGAGTGGCGTGGTATCGGCACCGTTGCCCGCGGGGCTCGTTGCGCATCCCACGATGCCAGTTAGGCAGGTGACCGACGTGAGCGCCGCCAGCAGCACGGTGATGATTCGTCCGGTCCTCATTGCTCTTCGCGTCCTTTCATACCCAGTTGCATTAAGGCCGTGATTCTAGCATGCCGATGCGAGGGCTTTGTAAACAGCATGTGACAAACGCGCACCGACTTGATGCTTCGTTCTAGGCGTGCTGCACTTTGCCGGCTACCTTTTGAGACGTCGGCCAAGACGCTGGACGATACTCGTGACTTCGGTGATGCCCAGGATGCGGCAGGCCACGAAGATGATGGTGAGACCGATTACGCCGGTGATGACGAGAGCGATGAAACTGCCCAGGATGTTCGAAATATCGACGATGCTCGCGACGCCCCAGGACGCGAGTTCGGCGACGGTGCCTCCGATGACGCTCGCGACGATGACCTTGACGCACGTGATGCCCAGGTGCCCGAAGCCAAACGTGCCCATGCGCCTTCGCATGATGTGCAGGAGCATCGCGAGCATGAGGCCGTAGAAGGCAAAGTCGCCGCATGCGATGCCGACAAGCCCCAGAGATTCAAAACCGGGAATGGTGATGACACCGGTGAAGACCATGTAGAGCATGACCTGTACGCAGGTGAGTGCGAGGTTGCAGATGGCGACGGTCTTGAGGTCCTTGAGGGACGAGTAGGCGCGGTAGACGAACATGTAACAGGCGTACAACGGCAAGACGAAGGCCCATCCGCGCAGGAGCCCTGCGATGGGTTGGATGTCGGTGGCGGTAAACTTGCCGGCGGTGTACAGGCCGATGAGCTCGTCGGAACACACGAAGAGCATGGAGGCCATGGGGATGATGAGCAGGCAGGTGGTGCGCAGTCCCAGGTTGAGGTGATGTTTGAAGCCCGCCGTGTCACCGTGCGACATGCAGTCGCTCATCTCGGTGAACAGCGCCGTGGAAAGTGCCACGCCCAAAACGCCATAGGGGAATTGGTACCACATCCACGCATAACTCACGGATGCCGGCCCGTTTGCCGCCACGTGCAGGGCACACGAGTTCATGAACGAGAGCGAGACGAGATTGATGGCCGTGCACAGGATGGCGGGAAGCGCGAGCTTCAGCGTCTCGTGCAGGCCCTCGTCGTGCAAGTCGATATGGAAGCGGAACCGGAATCCCGCCTTGACGAGCGCGGGTATCTGCACGCATGCCATCACGGCGATGGAAAGCGTCGTGCCGACGGCGAGCAGCAACAGGCCGGCCTGCCCGCTTGCGGCATTCACGAAGGGATAGGCGAAGAAGGTCGCGATGATGATGAGGTTCATGAACACCGAGCTGATCGCCGGCCAGAAGTACTCACGCTCGGCGTTGAGCAGTCCGCCGAAGATTGCGCTCACGCCATAGAAGATGATCTGGAAGGCGAAGAAGCGGAAGAGCCAGACGGCGTTTTCGACCGTCTCGCTCGAGCTCGAGCTGAATAGCGTCTGCGTGAGCATGACCTGCGGCGAGAAGATCGAGGCGAGTAGCGCGATGACGCCGAGGAAGATGATTGCGAGCGAGAGCAGATTCGAGGCGTAGCGATTGCCCTCCTCGCGCGAGCGCATGTTGCGTTGCTGCAGGTAGATGGGCAGAAACGCCGTTGACAAGACACCTCCGGCGACGAGCTCGTAGATCATGTTGGGCAGGTTGTTGGCCAGCGAGAAGGACGCGGCGAGCATGGTGTTTCCCAGCGCGAATGCCATGGCCCAGGTGCGGATGAAACCGGTCACGCGAGACACGAGCGTGAGTCCCGACATCATTGCGGTCGAGCGCGCAATTGACTTTGTGGTGTCCGCGTTTTTCATGGTGGTCATGGTAGCGCAATGAATGAGACAAGTGGACAGGTCATTTGTCTCATTACCGAATGGCACCTGCTGCTAATGAGACAAATGACCTGTCCACTTGTCTCATCACATTTCGAGTCCGTTAAATCACGGAGATTACGGGAACCTGTGTTGCGGGGCTGCCGTACAATGAATTTTAGATAAGGCACAATTCGCCAAGGGGG
>CAUHSG010000024.1 GCA_959608885.1 uncultured Coriobacteriia bacterium
TGCGGACTCCAATCCGGACCGATCGAACGGTCCAACTTTTCGTCCGCACCCCCAAGGCTTCACACTTTCGCAAAAAACGTGTAGCTGGAGTTTATAAGTCTCACACTAACGCAAATTATTTGCACCTGGCCCCATAGACACTGTCGAGCCCACGAAGACGGATACCCGGCAGGGGCCGATACACGACCATCCCCATCCCAGACAGCGTTCGAATCCACGAAGACAGAACTCGGTGGGGACGATGCACGACCAGAGCGAATGGGTTTCTGAGCTCTGGTCGTGCATCGTCCCCTGCCGAAAACACTACCCAATGATCTTCGTGGATTCGACGGTGCGCACATACCACTTCATGAACTTCTCGAACGGCTTGCGCAGGGCAAAGCCGATGAGCGCAGCCGGGATCAGGAACAGCGCGAGCTCCCCGAGCTGAATCCAGAAGTCACCGTTGTACATGCCGAACATCGCCGCACGCATGGCATCGACCGTATGAGTCGCCGGCAAGAACGGGCTCACGTTCTGCACGAAATCAGGCAGAATCTGCAGGGGATACGACCCGCCACAGCCGGTTATCTGCAAGATGAGCAGGCAAATCGTGAGTGCCTTTCCAAGATTGGCAAATGCCAGCACGAGGACGTATATCAGGAACGTGAAGACGAGGCCCGAGAACCACAGGTCGAGCATCAGGAGCCAGGGGTGCACGACCTGGACTTGCAAGAAGAAGATGTTGCCGATACCGATGAGCGTCGTCTGCGCGAGCGAGATGCACGCGAGCGAGAGAAAGCGTCCGACCAGCATCTCGCGCGGCTTGGGATTGCGAAGACTCGCCTGCGCGCGATTCGAGACGCTCGGCTTGACAACGACGAGTATGAGCAGCGACCCGATGAAGACGGCGAGCGTGGTGTAGAACGGCGCCATGGCCGAACCGAAGTTCTCGGACGGAAACACCGCGACGCGCTCGATGCCCACCGGTGCGGAAAGTGCCTCGGCCATGCTCTGCGCATCGGCACCGAGCACCGCCTGCAGCGCAGCCGGATCCCCGGTGACGAGCGCCTCGGAAATGCTCGTCGCCAGACCATGGAGCGTGTCGGCCGATGCGCGCAGATCCCCCGTCACCGAGCCGATCTGCGCGACGGCATCGCCCAGTATGCCCTGGGCGGAGTCCGTCGCCGCTGAAATGCCGCTTTCCGCTTCCTTCATGCCGCTGATGGCCTGAGATGCATCGGCATCCAGACCCTTCGCCGCGGCGATGAGACGGTCGAGGTCAGGCTTGAGGTTCTCGTTGTAGTCTTTTCTCGCGGCCTGGATGTTGGCCTGCGCGCTGGCGGCGAGCTGGTCGATGCGTTGCACGACCTCGGGGTCGAGGAGCTGCGAGAGCCCGGAGCCGTCAATCAGGGCATGCAGCTCGTCGAAGCTCGCCTGCGCCGAGGAAAGCGCTTCCTCGAGCTTGCCCTGCGCAGCCGCGATGTCCTCTGCCGCCGATGTGAGCCCGTCGGCACTCGCGTCGGCCGTCTCCATCATGGAGACGATCTCGTCTTGCGCCTGGCGAATCAGCTTGCTTCCGGAATCGAGCAGCCGCTGAGCCGATTCCAGAGTTCCGGAGTACATCTCGACGACGTCGGCGACGCGATTCGTGTCCTCCGACATCGCGTCGATATGATCGGCCAGGGCGGCGATCTGCCCTTGCACGTCCATGTCATCGGCATAGCGCGAGACGGATTCCGCGACCGAGAGCATCACCTCGGAGATGGACTGCGCGAAGACGGTGTTCACCTTTTCCGAAATAGTATCGGCTCCGGTCATCGTGATCTTGGGCGAGATGGCGTTCTTCTTCTCGTTCGAATAGTAGGTGATCTGCGCGCGCTCGGAATCGTCCATGTAGAAGCGCAGCATGTCGCGGCTGAAATCCTTGGGTATCACAACCGCAGCGTAGTACTTACCGCTTTTCGCTCCGTCGACCGCCTCCTCCTCGCTCACGATGCGCCAGCCGATCTGGTCGTTGGCACGCAATTCCGAGACGAGCATGTCACCCACGTTGACGCGTATCGGCACGAGGTCGCTTTCGTAGCCCTCGTCCTCGTTGGCAACCGCAACGGTGAGATGTCCCGTGTTATCGAAGACGTCCCAGCACGCAATCAGGTTGTACCACGCGAATATGGACGGCATGACGACCAGGCCAATCGTGATGATGGTGCTCACGACGTTGGCGAAGAGGTGCCGCAAATCGCTCTTGAATAGGGTCCAGATGTTATGCATCGCGATCACCGCCTGATGCCGAGTACCTGCCGCCCTGCGGCTGCGACGGGGACTCGTCGTCTTCGTCCGCGTCTGCTATCTGGGGCATGGTCGCGCCGTGAACGATGTCGGCGTGTTCGAGATGATTGCGCGACAGATAGAGTTCGCGTAACTGCTCGTCGCTCATCTTGTCGAGACGTAGCTGACGCTCGAAGCTCGAGCGCAGGCTTTCCACCACGATGAGGAACACGAAGACGAACGCGGTCCATCCGAGGAACAGCGTGAGGAGCACGACCTTGCCCGTCATGCCGAGCGAGAACAGCACGAGAACGATGATGGGCACGGCGATGCCGACGATGACGGCACCGCGTATGAGCCGCGGATATATCCGCTGGAAGCGAGTGTAGCGCCGAATGAGCGCCTTGCGATACTCGTCACGGTCGGCAAGCGCACGCAGCACCTGAGAGAAGCGGAAGCGTCGCATGGGCACTTCGACGCTCTCGCCGTTGAAGATGCCGCTTTGCTTTATTTCGCGCGCGACCAGGCGGTTGACGTTGGAGAGCCAAGGGCGCACGAGTATGCCGAAGGCCATGGACACTGCGAGGAAACCCAGCAATATGCAGATGTCACGCAGGTAATGCAGCCCGTAGAAGCCGCAAATGGCCTCGCGCATCGCATTGATGCCGTAGGTGAACGGAAACAGCGGGTAGATTGCCTGGAAGAACGGTGATGTCATCTCGATGGGGTACAGGCCAGTCGCGGCCGGTATCTGCACGAAGACGAGGACGATGCAGATGCCCTTGCCCAGATGCTGCAAGGTCACCGAAAGCGCATAGATGATGCTGAGATAGGACAGCGCCGCGACGACTGACGCGAAGAACAGCGCCGGCAGGTTGACCACGTGCATGCCGATGACGGGCAGGCCCGCGCAGCAGACGACGGCCTGCAAGATCACGAGCATGGCATAGAGCAGGAAGCGCCCGAGATAGCGCTGCGTGAGCGTGAGCTTGCGTATGCCGCTCGAATCGACCTCCTGACGCAGCACCACCATCAGCATGAAGGCACCGATCCAGAAGGTGAGGTTCATGAACAGCGGTGCCATGGCCGCACCATAGGTGTCGACCGGATAGAGCTGCACGGTATCCAGACGCGTCGGCGCGCTGATGAACTCCGCGACCTTCTCCGCGTCGAACCCGTCCTCGCCGACGAGGTTCTTGAGCGCATCGGAGCCAGCAAGCATCATCGCATCGGTGTGCACGCGATCGATCTCATCGACCAAGCTGCCCAGAAGCGCCTGGGTCTTGCCGAGGGAGCCGGCCGCGGAATCGAGCGTCGCGACCATGTCGTCAATGACTGCCGATGCCTGCGCGATAACGATCTTCTGGCCCGCGATCGCACCTGCCGCCTGGGAGCTCGCGCTTGCGAGAGCCCCCAGCCTCTTTCCAATCGCCGGCGCCACGTCATCGGCCAGTATCTTCGCGTAGAGGTCCGCCTGGGCAGTCGCGGAATCGGCTGACGCACGCAGCTGGGAAAGCAGCTCTTTCGCCTCGTCGCTTTGCACGGGCAGCTCGGAGATCGCCCGCGCCGCCTCGGCGTAGGCATCTGCGGCATCCCTCATCGCTGCGGTCACGAGCGGCACGGTGTCAGCCGCGAATCCCATGTAGCTGCTCTGCAACGTCGAGGCGGCATCGGATACCGAATCCATCGCAGTGGACGCATTGTCAATGGCATCGCGAGCGGTGGCAAGGGACGCCTTGGCGCTCTGCGCCCTTCCCTTCGCCTGCTCGGCCTGGTCGGCGAGCTTGCCTATCGAGGCGCTCGCGTTTTCGAGCCTGGTCTGAGCCTCCTCGACCTTGGCCGACGCCAGTGACTTCGCGTTGCTCATGCGCTCATCGGACTGTTCCAGAGCGGCATTTAACGCCTCGGTCGCCTTGAGGCTCACCGTCTCGACGAAGGTCGCGTTCACGGTCGCGTCGAGGGTATTGGCCCCGGTATCGGTGATCTTGGGCGCAATCGGCCCGATCTTCTCGTTTACGTAGTAATCGATGTCGGGCTTCTCGAAATGACCGGTCGTGAGCGTCAGCAGCTTTGCCGAGAAGTCGGACGGGATGACGAAGGCGGCATAGCTCTCCCCCGATTTGACCCGGTCCATGGCCTCGTCATAGTCGACGAACTGCCAGTCGAGCTGATCGTTGCCGTGCAGCTCGTCGACGATCATCTCGCCGACGTCTATATGACCCGTGAGCTCGCTGTCGGCTCCCTCGTCCTCGTTCACCACGCATACGTGCAGATGCCCGGTGCTCTCGTAGGGATCCCAGAAGCCGAGAACGTTGTACCAGGTATACAGCGATGGCAGCACGAGCAGGGCGAGGATGACCACCATGGCGGGTGGCACCTTCAAGAGGCGCAGGATGTCGCGCTTGAGTACACGAAAGACGTTCTTCATGGCCACGCGCTCAGCACCTCACCTCGTTTCGTCTGCATTCGTGCCGATAGCGTATGGGAAATGATACTACAAAGAGTATTGACGCGCGAAGGGATGACGTCAATCCTGATACGTCAGATGCTCACCGTCAGACCGTCCATGAGATCGTTCACGGTCTTCATGGCGCACATCTTGCCGCACATCGTGCACGTCCCTTCCGTGACGGGCGGGGCGCTCTCGTAGAACTCGCGCGCACGCTGCGGATCGAGGGCGAGGTCGAACATCTCGCCCCATGACACGCGACGGCGAGCGTCACTCATGCGATTGTCCCGGTCGCGCGCACCAGGCACACCCTTGGCGATGTCGGCGGCATGCGCGGCGATCTTGGTGGCGACGAGTCCCTCGCGCACGTCACGGGCATCCGGCAGGCGCAGGTGCTCGGCCGGCGTCACATAGCAGAGGAAATCGGCCCCGCTCGAAGCCGCGATGGCCCCACCGATGGCCGCCGTGATGTGATCGTAGCCGGGAGCGATATCGGTTACGAGCGGGCCGAGCACGTAGAAGGGCGCCTCGTGGCACAAGCGCTTCTCCATCTTCATGTTGGCGGCGATCTCGTCGAGCGCCATGTGCCCCGGCCCCTCGACCATCACCTGCACGCCGGCATCCCACGCGCGCTGCGTGAGCTTGCCGATTTCGATGAGCTCGGCGATCTGGGCGGCGTCGCTTGCGTCGTAGATGCTGCCGGGACGCATCGCATCGCCAAGGGAGATGGTCACGTCATGCTCGTGCAGGATGGCGAGCACATCATCGTAGAACTCGTAGAACGGGTTCTCGTTGCCGGTCGCCTCCATCCAGGCGAAGATCAGCGAACCACCCCGGCTGACGATGTTCGTGAGGCGTCCCGTCTCCTTGAACGAGTCGATGACCCGGCGGTTCATGCCCGCATGCACCGTTACGAAGTCGACGCCGTCTTCGGCATGCGCGCGTATGACCTCGAGAAAATCATCCGGCGTGATGTCGATGAGCGCCTTTTCCAGATATCCGATGGCATCGTACATGGGCACCGTGCCCACCATCGCCGGAGAACGCTCGATGAGCGCACGACGAAATGCCCGCGTCTTTCCCGAGTTCGAGAGGTCCATGATCGCCTCGGCGCCCAGCTCGAGCGCGACATCGACCTTGCGCCACTCTTCCTCCTCGTCGGCCAGATCACCCGAAATACCGAGGTTGACGTTGACCTTGGTACGCAGCGGCACACCGTCCAGACACGAGCCCACACCCTCGGGATCGAGCGCGGGGTGATGGATGTTCGCCGGAATGGCGATACGTCCGGCGGCGACCGCCTCGCGCACGCTTTCCGCGCAGATGCCCTCCTTCGCGGCGACGGCGCGCATCTGTTCGGTCACAATTCCAGCGCGTGCATAGTCGATTTGCGTTACAAGGTTGTCCATGGCGGCCATGGCACACTCCCTTCGTTGGCATTACCCACACAGGTTCATCGGGTCGGCGTCACAGCGCCCTCTCAGCCTGGATTACCCAAGCTCCCCGGTCGTGTTTTGGGATTATATGCCAGATGCGGTCAACGCTTCAAAGCAGATAGGCGAATAGCACATTAAGATGCATGCGAAGATTTTGCCGATAGCATCTCGAGTTCTGTCTTGAGCGAAGCGTAGTGCTTGAACTCGTCCTCGGACCAGTTTCCGAAAAGCGTTTCTTCGAGCATTTGGCTAGCCGTCATGGCAAGGCCCTCTTGCGGATAGAGACATTCGCGCGCGCGGTTGTAGAGGTATATCTGGTCGAACATGCCCGAATTCTCAAGCACGGCGAGGTTGCGCACGATCTGGTCGACGATCTTGCGATGATGGGCAGGGTCGGTTGCGCGGGGCGTGGTGCCCGCAAGACGCATTTGCTCGTAGCGGAGCTGACAGGAGACGAGTGATATCTCCGGCTTGACCGCCATGAGAGCAAGCGAGACATCATAGCCGCGCTCGCGCAGAAGCGTAGCGGTCGCGAGAGGAACCTCTGCTGTGCGAAGCGTGCCCTCGATGACGAGGTTGTAACCGAGGGAGGAAAAGTACTCTATGAGCGCCTCTGTCATCTTCCCCGCCCAGACCGCAGTATGTTCCACGCTCTCCTTCCCGTATTCATGTTCGAGTTCCTCGAAATGCGGATGAAACTTGCGATACGTATCACCATTGATCACCACCGCATTGTTATCGAGCGACTCTTTCAATATGGCATGAAGCGCTGTTTTTCCCGCACCGCTCTGGCCTCCCAGAAGATACGCCGTAGGCGAAGAGGGTTTAACCGGTGCGCAACCTATGGCGTTTTTTCGGACCAGGTCCCACAGGGCCTCATCGAATTCTCGATCGGAATAGCAATCAAGCTTCTCGTCCATTTACGCCGCCTTCGCAAAGGAGAGCTTGAGCGATTGGCAGAGGTCTTGCATTGCATCGAGCTTGCCCCGAATCTCAGACAACTTGTCCATATGGCTATTTGCGGACGATATGATAGTCGGTGCAAGCAAAGCCAGCTGTGTCTCGATATCCTTGCACACCAGCGCCAAAGCATCATTGCCTTGCTCGCGCGCCTCCTTCCGCATCCTGAACAGATCGGCCATTATCTCCCACGCTTTCTCCGTGAGCACCTCTTGCGTGAGCGTGATGTGGTAGATCTCCGTCATGTCCATTTCTTCATCTCCTTCGCCAAAGTAGACCTCTGCATAGACGATTTCCTCGACGCCATGACGCTCCTTCTCTGAAAGCTCCTTGCCATCACGATCGAGACAATCCATGACGAAACGCGGCAAGCGGGCGGCGCGGATGAGATTGGCGTTGGCGCGAGAGGGCTTCTGTCCCTTCTCGTAGCGCGCGAGGCTTGCCTCCCCCAGCCCGAGCAAACGTGCGAACGAGCGTTGCGAGAGGCCGTACTTGGCGCGAATGTCCTTGATGTCCTGCGGTGTGAGTTCGTGGGCCATGCCCTACCTCCTCGAACGGAAATCACTCATGTGATATCTTCATGCGTTCATAATACTATAATTTGAGTGCAATTACATGATTTTATAATCATTTGGCTGATTTATTTCAATTTTACAATCATTTGATGCGAAACACCCATAGTTCAATGCCTCTCAGTCGCATGTAAAAACACCCCACGTTGATTGCGTCTTACTTTGACAGCGTGCATGCCCTCCCCTACACTGGGCAAACCCGGATTCGATTTGAGGTGTATGTATGTGCGGAGAATTTGTCATCTAGTTCTTCTCGGCTGCGTGCCGAGCATTGACCCTTTCCGTTCCACATACTCACATTCCGGGAGATTCCCATGTCCAAACGCATTACTTCAGACTCGCCTGCGTATATTGACGTAGAACCACAAGAGCCAGGCAAGACTACAAAGTCCGTCGACACGCCCCTCACGAGCGCCGTCGGCTTGCCCCTGCCCAAGAACTGGCTGGCAATCATCAGCTTCATATGGGCTGGTCAGGCCGTCTCGATGATAACCAGCTACGCTGCGGGATATGCTGTCGTATGGTACGTGACCGAATCCACCGGCAGCGCGCTCGTGCTTGCCGTGATGAACATATGCGTGATGCTCCCCATCGGACTTCTCTCCCCCTTTGGCGGCATCGTGGCTGATAAGCACAACCGCAAGATGATCATGATCGTGGCCGACGGCGCCATCGGCCTCGTCTCGTTGATAGCAGGATTCATCATTCTCGCAGGCAACGTCTCGCTCGTGTTGCTCACCCTCGTCTGCGTGGCGCGTGCTGTCGGCCAGGCCTTCCACAGCCCGGCGATGATGGCGACCATGCCCATGCTCGTGCCCGACAAGCACCTTCTGCGTATCAATACGCTCGACCAGCTGCTCGCTTCCATCGCCGGCATAGGCGCACCTGCCTTCGGCATCTTCCTCTACACCACCATGGGGCTTTCCTCGGTCATGTTCCTCGACTTCATCGGAGCGCTCTTCGCCATTGCGGGGCTTGTGCTTGCGAAGGTTCCCACCGTCATTGACGAGACGGCTACGCAACAGCACGTCATCGCCAACCTGCGTGACGGCTTCCGTGCCGTCGCGGCGTCACGCGGCTTGCTGCTTCTCATCGTCATGGTCACCATCGGCATGATGATATTCGGCCCGCTCTCTGCCGTGTTTCCGCTGATGACGTACGAGCATTTCTCGGGCGATGGCTACATGGCCTCGCTCGTCGAGGCGGCATTCGGCATCGGCATGCTCGTGGGCTCGGGCATACTCATGGCATGGGGCGGCGGCAAGAGACTCGCGGGACTTATCGCCGTGGCGGCCGTCATCGTGGGGGCGACGACGATGGCGTGTGGGCTTCTGCCCCCGACGGGTTTCATCGCCTTCGTGGTGCTCGTCGCCGTGATGGCCATGGCCTGCGCATGGTTCAACGGTCCCACGATGACCCTCACGCAACGCAACGTGCCTGACGAGAAGATGGGGCGCGCCATGGGCTTGCTCAACGCCGCCATGGGACTCGCGACGCCCATCGGCATCGCCATCGGCGGCGTGGCGGCCGAGCTCATGGGCGTGGCTCCGTTTTTCGTGGTAGACGGCATCGCATGTCTCGTGCTGGGCCTCGTGGCCTACATCCCCAAGTCAATCCGCACCCTCGACGAAGACTAGCGTACCGAATGAGACAAAACGCGCCGGAGCAGTTTTGTCTCATTTTGCTATTAATCGGTAGCTCCGCGCTTACCATAGCCGTAGCGGTTCCTGAACGCGACCATGAAGCACGTCGCGAGTATGGCGGCGGCAAGCTCGCCCACCGAGACGGACAACCAGATGCCGTCGATGCCCAGGATTAACGGCAGTAACAGCACCGCGCCACACTCGAACACGATCGTGCGCAGGAAGGCGATGACGGCGGAGACGATACCGTTGCCGAGCGAGGTGAACAACGCCGAGGCGTAGATGGGCACGCCCATGATGAGAAACGCAAAGGCATAGATCCGGTACGCCTTGGTAGTGAACTCGAGCAGATCCGGGTCGTAACTCACGAAGATGGCGGAGAGCGGCCCGGCAAGCCACTCGGCGGCCAGGAACATGAGAACGCTGCCGACACCGATGAAGCCGAGGCTCTTGAGTAATATGCTTCGCATTTCGGCATGGTTCTTCGCTCCGTATTGGTAGCTCATGAGCGGCGAGCTGCCGAGCGCGTATCCCATGAAAATGGCACCGAAGATCATCGCGGTGTAGCCGATGACGCTGAACGCCGCGACGCCGTCTTCGCCGATGTAGCGCATGAGCTGGAAGTTGTAGAGCATGGTCACGAGGCTCATCGCAATGTTGGAGACGAGCTCGGAGCAACCGTTGAGACAAGCCCTGCCAATGGGACGCCACTCAAGGTGCGTCCTGACCAGGCGCAACAGACTCGAGTTATGCTTGCGCAAGAAGTAGATGAGCGGGACAAGTCCGCCCACGACCTGGCCCAGTGCCGTGGCGATGGCACCTCCAGCGATACCCCAGCCAAAGACGCAGATGAACAGCCAATCGAGCACGACGTTCACGACGCCGGCGGCGACGATGACGAAGAAGCCGTAATTGGGCTTGCCCGCCGTAGAGAAAAACGTCTGGAAGGCAAATTGCAGCGCGAAAAACGGCAGGGCGAGCAGCGTCCACCGCCCGTAGATGATGCTTTCGTCAAGGAGCTCCCCTTGTGCCCCGAAGGCCGCGATGAGAGGTTCGATCAGCAACTGTCCCAGGACGGCGAGAGTGATCGCGAAGCCTATCGTGAAGATGACGAGCATGCTGAAGTAGCGGTTGGCGCGCTCGTCGTCGCCCTCGCCACGGGTCTTGGCAACCAGAGCGCTGCCACCCGTGCCCGTCATGAGGCCGATCGTCGCGAGGATCATGACCACCGGCCAGGCGAGATTCACGGCCGCGAGTGCCGTCTTGCCAACGAAGTTCGAAACGAAGAAACCGTCCACCACCTCGTAGAGCGAAGTGAAGATCATCATGCAGATGGTCGGGAACGTGTATTTCAAAAGGGCACTCATGGAGAAGTGCCGGTTCATGTCCTGCGTCATGTCCTATCCAGTCCGATTTGACGGGCGCATGAAGACACCCGACGTTCAGGACATTGTACGCGAGGAGATAGAGATGCTGTGGAGAGGACGAAGCTGCTACCGACCCGTCATAATGACGCGAACAACGTGCACATCGACCAGCAGAATGCGGGGATGTCACTCATATAGTTGGTATGAGACATATAGCTGAACTGGGGATATGATGGAGACGGTAAAAAACGGGAACGCGGGATGGGGATCATGGGCGGCTACGAGCTGGATGCGGAAGACGGGCGCACGCACATCACGTTCGACGCATTCGACACGCGGGTGGGCATATGCGCTTACGGTGATGCGAAAACATGCGCGAGAGCACTGGAACGTGCGTTCTCCGACTGCAGGTGCTATGAGCGACTCTTCTCGCGCACCATCGCCGACTCGGACATCTCCCGCGTCAACGCGGCAAAGGGCGCATGGGTAGATGTCGACGCACGCACGGGCAAGCTCGTCGAGAAGGCGCTCGCATACTGTGCAGCGAGCCGCGGAACCTTCGACATCACGATCGGCGCCGCGAGCAGGCTATGGAACCTGAAGCGCGGCATCATTCCGCAAGACGAGTCACTCGCCGAGGCGGTACGTCACGTCGACTGGCATGGCGTGCGGGTCGAGCGAGAGGGCTCGCGAGCGCGCATGCGACTCGATGATCCCGCGGCCATGATCGACCTGGGCGGCATCGCGAAGGGTTGGATCGCCGATGCGCTCGACGCGGCACTCGCGCAGCCTGGTATCCCCGGATACGTGATCGACCTGGGCGGAAACATACTCGTGAGAGGTGACAAGCCCGATGGCTCGCCTTGGACGGTCGGACTCCCCGACCCTGCGCATGGACGGGAAAAGCCGAGCGCGACGATCAAGCTCGCAGGTGGCAGTGTCGTCACGAGCGGCATTTATGAGCGGGCGTGCATGCGTGATGGCACGCTCTACCATCACGTGCTCAACCCGAAGACGGGCATGCCAATCGAGGTCGAATACCCGGCGGCATCCGTCGTCTGCGAAAGGTCAACTGACGCCGAGGGCTTCTCGACGACACTGCTCGCGCTCGGGCTCGATAGAGGCCGTCAGCTCGCGACCGAGCATCCGGAAATACTGCAGGCCTACTTCATCACCTGGGATGGAAAGGTCGTTGCGCTGCGATAACTATCCTTGCGCGCGCTCGAAGTGAACGGCCTGCTTCTTCATCGAGATTTTGCCGACCTGCCATCCCCGCGGCAGCAGTTCCTTCTTGTAGTTGAGAAACGAGTGGTCGAGGGGCACACCGGCGATATCGCCGATTTCATCGAAGGAGAGATCGAGGCTTTCGCCCTCCTGTGCCGCGACGTAATCCCATAACTTGTCGTATTTGCCCATAGACGCCTCTCATCGGCACGTTTCGATGCCGTCACGATACCACACATGGCCTGCGCAAGGGCGTGAGCGCGTGCCGGGATATAATCTGCCAAAACCCCGGCCGAAAGGTGGCACCATGGCTCTCGACACCAGCACGATCAGCCCGCTCGGATTCGGATGCATGCGCTTCGAGGGGCGCGAGACCGATAGCATCGACATCGATGCGACGGCACGCATGGTCGATGCCTACCTGGCGCATGGCGGCAACTACTTCGACACGGCCTGGGCCTATCCCAACAGCGAGGCGGCACTTGGCAAGGCGCTCGTGGCACGCCATCCGCGCGACTCCTACTACATCGCCTCCAAGTGTGTGGCCTGGAACCACTGCGAGAGCACCGATGACCTCGAGCGACAGCTTCAGGAAACGCTCGCCAACCTCGGCACCGATTATCTCGACGTCTACCTCATGCACAACCTCGGTGGCAAGAGGACGGCAGCGTTCGAGAAATACGACGCCTGGGAGTTCGTGAAGTCCGTCAAGGAGCGCGGGCTCGCGAAGCACATCGGCTTCTCCGCGCACTGCACGCCCGAGGAGCTCGAGGGCTTCATCGCCGCCTACCCCGAGGCCGAGCTCGTACAGCTCCAGATCAACTACCTGGACTGGGATAGCCCCTCGTTCCAGGAGCGCGCCTGCGTCGAGGTGGCAAACGCACACGGCCTGCCCATCATCGCGATGGAGCCCGTGAAGGGCGGCCTTTTGGCCGACCCGCCGCAAGCGGTGCGCGCAATCCTCGACGAGGCGTTTGAAGGCCAGTCGTACGCGACGATCGCCCTGCGCTTTGCCGCGAGCATGCCGGGGGTGTTCTGCACGTTATCCGGCATGAACGAGCTTGCGCAGGTCGAGGACAACTGCCACGCGTTCGAGAGCTTCCAGCCGATGAACGAGACCGAGCTCGCTGCAATCAAGAAAGCGCAGGAGATCATGGAGAAGAGCGGCACCGTGCAGTGCACGGGCTGCGACTACTGTGCCAAGGTTTGCTCGCAGGGCATCGGCATATCCGGCTCGATCGAGACGCTGAACTACTACATCAACTTCGATGACCCCTACAAGGCAAACTACCAGCTCGGCTTCATCGTACGCTTCAACGGCGGCAAGGCCATGCCGAGCGAGTGCATCAGATGCGAGGCCTGCATGGATGCATGCCCGCAGAACATCGACATCATGGCGTGCTTCGACAGGATCGCCGAGGAGATTGCCCCCTACAGCAAGCCCATCGTGCTGATGAAGCCATAGGTGACTTGCGTGTCGCGTAAGGAGAGCGTCTGGAGCATCCCGTACGTGGTGCTCATGGCCGTGAACTTCTTCCAGTCCATGGCCGCGTTCATGACAAACACGACTCTGCCTGTCTTCGCCAACTCGCTTGGCGCGTCAACTGCCAGGAGCTCATAGGCGTCATCGAGGAAATCGCCATGGCGCTCGTAAGCGAATGCCTTCCCGAGTCCAAGTTCGCGAGCGGCATCAGCATCTACGCGGTCGCGTACTTCTCCTTGAGATACGCGTTGATCTCCTCGACGCCGTTGAGAAGCTTCTCGTCATCATACAGATACGGGATAAGGTCCGCATTGCCGCCAAGCGCGAGCAGCTCGGTGTACGGACCCTCCTGCTCGACGTCGCGCTTGTCGAGCTCGATGCCGTTCTCGTCGGCAAAGCTGGTCACGAGCGCACAGGTCGCGCACGGACCCCAGTAGTACAGGATTGGAGCAGCCATGGTCCCTCCCAAGTCGCGGTATCGTGCAGGACCATTATACGCGACATGACAGAATTGAAATGTGATGCTTCCGGCCATGAGTCTGGCACGCCTTCTTCTACAATGACAGTCACAGTCACGAAGGTAAGGAGGCACCATGAAGATTCTCGTCGTGGAAGACGATCAGCTCATCGTGCGAACCCTGGGCGAGCTTCTCGAGGCGGAAGGTTACGAGGTCGCCATGACCGCCCGCCAGGACGAGGCGACCGCGCTTCTGGCGCAATCCTCCTTCGACCTTCTCCTACTCGACATCACCCTTGCGCAGGGAAACGGTTTTGCCGTCTGCGCGGCGGCACGCCAGGCGCATCCTGACATGCCGGTCATCTTCCTCACGGCATCGGACGACGAGTATTCGACCGTCGCCGGGCTCGACATGGGAGCGGTGGATTACATCGCGAAGCCTTTTCGCGTGCGCGAGCTGCTCTCGCGCATGAGGGTCGCACTGCGGCAAAGCTCCAGCGGTGGTAACGCGCTGTGTATCGGAAACCTGCGTCTCGACCCGGCGACGGCCATGGTGAGCAAAGACGGCGAAGAGATCGTGCTCTCGGCCCTCGAATACCGTCTGCTCCTCTACTTTCTCCAGAACCAGGGGCGGCTCATCACGCGCGAGATGCTTCGCGATGCCATCTGGGACACGGCAGGCGAATACGTCTCCGATAACTCCATCAACGTCTACATCCGCCGCCTGCGCGAGCGGATCGAGGACGATCCCGCGCATCCGGAGGTCATCGTCACGGCCCGTGGACTCGGCTACCGCATCGGAGCGGGAAAATGAGAGGTTTGCTCATTGTTGCGCGCAGGCAAGCTGCTTCGCTCCGACGGTCGCTTCCCGACAGCCCGCTTCGCGGTCTTTACGGCG
>CAUHSG010000025.1 GCA_959608885.1 uncultured Coriobacteriia bacterium
CAGGAGGAAGCTTGGATACGCCGTCTAGGCGGTCCAAGAAAACGTCCGCACCCCCTTTTCACACATAAACCCTAGATAAACGCAAAAAACGTGCATACCAGCCCCTTTCATCCTAGAGAAACGCAATTTTTCTACAGTGCTGCCTTCAGCATCCTAGAGAAACGCAAAAAACGCGCATCGCACCGCGGCCGCACCCTTACTTCCCGCGCGGAAACACGACGAGCGCAATGGCATAGCCGACGACGAACATCACCGCGCCGCCAAGCATGACGGGAAGAAACCCGACGGAATCGGCGACGAAGCCCCACAGCGAGGCGCCCAGCCCGACGCCCATGTCATTGGCGAGGAAGAACATAGCATTGGCCGCACCCCAACGCTCCGGCGGCGTGTTCTTGACCGCCATCGAGTTGAGCAGCGGAAACGCGAAGCCCATCGACAAGCCGAAGAAGAATCCCCCGATGTAGAGCATCCATTCGGTATGTACGAACGCCATGACGAGAAACATCGCGATACCGCATAGGTTCGTCATCAGGAAGAGAATGCGCGGCGGCACGATGTCAAGCAGGCGACCGCCCAGAAAACGCGATGCCGTCATCGTGATGGCACCCACGAAGAAGAACATGCCGGCATTCGAGAGGCCAAGCGACTGGGCATAGAGCGCGGTGTAGCTCACGGGAATCGCGAAGCCGAGGCAGATGACGATCATCGGCAAGGCACCGACAAAGGCACGCTTCTCGAAAAGCGCCGCAAGCCCACGATAGCGATCCGCATCCTCGACTTCCTCCTCGATCGCCCCGATGTCGTCATCGGCTGCCTCTTCGGCAAGCCTGCGACGTCGCTCCTCGAGCACGCGGTATTCGGAGGTCTCGGGCAGGCGCTCGACGTGCTTCTCGTAGTTGCAGCACATGACGAGGATGAGAAGTGCCACTCCCACGCCGGCAACGCCCACGAAGAGGCTCTCGGTAAAAACGAGCGAGCAGAGGAAGATGCCGAAGGCCGGGCCAAATGCCATGCCAAGCGATTGCCCGAGCGCATAATAGCCGATGCCCTCGCCCAGGCGCTCGGTCGGCAGAACGTCTGCAGCCGCCGTCGCGCTCGCCGTCGTCACGAAGGCAAAGCCGATGCCCTGCAACGCACGCAGCACGATTTGCGGGTGAAAGCCGGGCAGCGGGATTGCAAGCAGCGAACCCGCGATGAGCAGGAGCGCGCCGACGACCATGATGCGCTTGCGCCCCGTGCGGTCGATGATGCGACCGGCGAACAGGCGCGCGATGGCCGCGGCAACGGAGAAGTCGAGGATGAGCGCACCGGCAAAGCTCGTCGTCCCGCCAATGCGCGTGATGTAGAGCGGCGTGCCGTTGTTGAGGGCCTGACAGGAGACGAATGCGCAAAACGCGATGGCGAGCGTGAGGGTGAAGTCACCCGTCCACAGCCGTTGTTTATGCGCACAGCTCTTCGCCATCGCTTTTGTTTCCTCTCGAAGGGGCGAGATGGAATGAGACAGTTGCTCAGGGACGTTGTCTCATTCCGCCAATCACATCATCATCTCGGCGGCCTGCACCACGTGCTTGCAGAGCACGCCCGTCGTGACGGAGCCGACGCCGCGCGGCACGGGCGTGACGGCATCGACGACATCGACGACCTCATCGAACGCGATATCGCCCACGATCTTGCCGTCATCGACGACGTTGATGCCCACGTCGATGAGCGTCTGGCCCGGCGCGACGTGATCCGCACCGACCATGGCGGCACGGCCCACACAGGCCACGACGATATCGGCCTCGCGCGCAAGCTCCTCGAGATCGGCCGTGCGCGAGTGGGCTATGGTCACGGTCGCGTTGCGCTCGAGCAGCAGCATGGCCACCGGCTTGCCGATTACAAGGCTACGCCCGATGACGAGGACGCGCCTGCCCGCGATCTCGATGCCGTAGTGGTCCAGAATCTCGATGCAGGCCTGCGCCGTGCACGGAGCAAAGGTCCCGTCGGCGCCGGTAAACAGCGTACCGAGCGAACGCTCGCCGCATGCGTCGACATCCTTGTAGGCTACCAGGGCATTGCAGACCCGCTCTTCGTCGATGTGCGCAGGGAGCGGACGCAGTATGAGCAGACCGTGGACAGAATCGTCCCCGTTGATGGCTTCGACGGCCTCCACGAGCTCTTCCGTCGTCACGCCCTCGTCGAACACGAAGCGCCTCACGGCAATGCCCGTGACCTCGGCGCGCCTGCATGCGCCACGCTCGTACGAGAGATCGTCAGGCCGCTCGCCCACGCGCAATATGCCCAGGCACGGCGTTATGCCCTGCGCGGCAAGCGCGGTCACGCGGCTCAGCACGTCTTCGCTGATCGCCTCGGCGACCGCCGGTCCCTCGAGTATCGTCGCGCTCATCGCAGCCGCTCCCCCACCTTCGCGATAATCGCGTCGGCCTTGGGCAGGTACGTGTCCAGCAGGTCGTACGCGGCATCATCACAAGCCGCGGCATGGGCGCGGTCGGCCATGAGCTTGGTGTTGACGAAGACGTTGAGGCTGGCCGCCTGCATGGCAGCTCGGCAGCACGCGGCCCCACACCCCACGTCCGAAATCGCAAGCGGCGTGCCAATCTCGCAGAAGCGCTCGAGCAGGTCAATGGCCCCGCAGCACGCCTGCATGATCTCGAAGGGCACGGCGGCAGCATCGCGCAGGCACGTCTCCATGACACGCGCCTTCTCGGCCTTCTCCTCGTCGGTTCCACTCGGCAGGCCGTAGGCACGGGAAAGCGGCTCGAACGCGCGGGCGTCAGCCTCGACGAGATCCAGAAGCTCCTCGCGGAGCCCCTGCGCCTGGTCCATGAGCGATACGAGCTCGTCGCGGACGGGTGCGTACTTTGGCTTGTCCACGGTAAGCGAGCCCACCATGTTGCCGAGCGCCATGCCAATGGCGCCTATGAGCGCAGCCGCGCCGCCGCCGCCAGGCGCCGGTGCATCCGAAGCCAGTACCTCGGCGAACTTCCTGCAACTGAGCTCCACAGCCTCGGTCATCTAGAACAGTCCCGTGATCTTTCCGTCGCTATCCACGTCGATCTTCTCGGCGCTGGGCACCTTGGAGAGGCCCGGCATCGTCATGATGTCTCCGGTCAGCGCCACGATGAAGCCCGCACCGGCGGACACGGTGAGGTTGCGCACCGAGATGCGGAAGTCGCGCGGCGCACCCAGCTTGGTGGGATCGTCGCTGAACGAGTATTGCGTCTTGGCCACGCAGACCGGCAAGTCGCCAAAGCCCTGCTCCTTGAGGAGCTTGAGCTGCGCCGGTGCGTTCTCGACGAAGTCGACGCCATCGGCATGGTAGATCTTGCGCGCGACGGCATCGAGCTTGTCCTCGATGGAGGTACCCTCGATTTCGTAGGAATAGGTCATCTTCGAGGGAGTCCCGCACGCGTCGACCACCGCATGCGCCAGGTCGATGGCGCCTGCGCCACCCTTGGCCCAATGCTCGGAGAGCACGGCGTTGACGCCCAGCTCGGCGCACTTCTCCTCGACGAGCGCAAGCTCGGCGGGGGTATCCGTCGGGAAGGCGTTGATCGCGACGACGACGGGCAGGCTGTAGACGTCCTGGATGTTGCTCACGTGCTGCAGCAGGTTGGGCAGGCCACGCTCGAGCGCGGCGAGGTCCTCGTTGCCCAGCTGGTCAAGAGCCAGGCCACCGTGCATCTTAAGAGCGCGCACGGTGGCGACCACGACGACGGCCGCAGGCGACACGCCGGCAAAACGGCACTTGAGGTCGAGGAACTTCTCGGCGCCAAGATCGGCGCCGAAACCGGCCTCGGTCACGACGTAATCGGCGAGCTTGAGCGCCGTGGTCGTGGCGATGACGGAGTTGCAGCCATGTGCGATGTTGGCGAACGGACCGCCGTGTACGAGCGCCGGGGTGTGCTCGAGCGTCTGCACGAGATTGGGCTTGAGGGCATCCTTGAGCAGGGCCGCCATGGCGCCGACGGCCTTGAGGTCGGCGGCCGTGACCGGCTTGCCGTCGTAGGTGTAGCCGACGACGATGCGAGCCAGGCGCGCCTTGAGGTCATCGATGTCGGTCGCCAGGCAGAAGATCGCCATGATCTCGGAGGCGACCGTGATCTGGAAGCCGTCCTCGCGCGGCACGCCCTGCTTGGCGCCACCCAGGCCGTCCACGATGTGGCGCAGCTGGCGGTCGTTCATGTCGACGGCACGCTTCCAGGTGATGGACTTGGGATCGATACCGAGCTCGTTGCCCTGCTGGATGTGGTTGTCGAGCATGGCGGCGAGCAGGTTGTTGGCCGCCCCGATGGCGTGGAAATCGCCCGTGAAGTGCAGGTTGATGTTCTCCATGGGAACGACCTGCGCGTATCCGCCACCGGCCGCACCGCCCTTGATACCGAAGACGGGACCGAGGGAGGGCTCGCGCAAGGCGACGATCACGTCCTCGCCAATCTGGCGCATGCCATCGGCCAGGCCCACCGACGTGGTGGTCTTGCCCTCGCCCGCCGGCGTCGGCGTGATGGCCGTCACGAGGATGAGCTTGCCGTCGGGCTTGTCGGCATAGTCCTTGAGCACCGAGATGTTGTCGACCTTGGCCATGTAGTGGCCGTAGGGCTCGAGGTACTTCTCGTCGATGCCCGCCTGCGCGGCGACCTCGGCAATGGGCTCCATCTCGCATGCCTGTGCGATTTCGATGTCAGACGGCATATGCTCTCCTTCTCCTCGGCACGACCCGCCCCGCGGCAACATCGCGCGTTTTCATTCCACGTCACACGCCCCTGCGACGCAATCAACATACTGCATAGATGATACGTGATTTTCCCGGCAGCGTGCGGAGAATGCCCATCAGGCTTCGTCCTTCGGCGTATTGTCGGGCAGACCGCCGGGCGCGCCGCCAAAGCCGATGTCGACCTTGATGCGCTTGGCACAGTTATCGCGTCCGTGGGTGTAGTTGCTCCATGCGCTGCGCTGCCAGTAGGTCCAGTCGTTGGGCGGTGTGATGAAGCTCGTGTACTTGCCTAGATCGCCAGCACGCTTGAGTCGATGGTACGCCATGTAGTGCACGCAAAAGCGCGTGCCGCCGGGCTTCGTGGGCGGGTAGACCTCGCAATAGCCGTCCATGCTGCCACCGCACGGGCCATTGCGTTCACTCTTGGGGCACGAGGCCATGGGGCAGCTGTAGGCGACGGATTCCAGCCCACAGTCGCCGCAGTCGATGCAGCCGTAGAGAAGGGTCTTGCACGTGTGCTCGAGACCATGGGCACGGCTGACGCCCTTCTTGCGATCCAGGCGATCCATGTTCCAGGCGAGCAAGCCGTTCAGTCCGGAGCGGCCAGCGACGTTTCCCTCGTCATCGTATTCTTGTGCGAGTGCGAGCTTGTGAAAGAGACGCGAGACGCCGTAGCGCTTGAAGAGCTTGCGACCGGATATGTCCTCGTCGAGCGGTGCGTGCTCACGCGTGTTGAGCCCCGTGGGAGTGCCGTTCTCGTCAAGCTCGGGCTCGTAGAGGTAGAAGCCGCCGGCCGGCGCGTACGAGAGCTCGCGGGCACAGACGTGCCAATCCGCATCGTAATCCGACGAGCGTTCCAGTACCTCGGTGACGGTGTCCGCATCCAGCCCGACACCCCCGATGTGCACGCCGGCATAGCCCAGCCCGCGGGCGATAGCGATCTGCTTGGCGGCGCGCTCGATGCGCTTGTCGCGAGCATAGCCCGGCTGCAGGGCGTTGGCGTCGCTTTCCTCCTCAAGCTCTGCCATGAGCTCATCGGTAACGATGCAGCCGGCGATATCGCCACGGCGCATCAGGGACGCAGCGCTCTTGGTGAGCATGAAAATGTTGGCGATCATGGGCACGTTGTAGCCGCGCTCCTCGACGTAGAAGAGCTGCTCCTGCATCTTGCGTGCATCGAATCCCAGCTGCTGGATGATGAACCTTGCGCCGCAGATGAGCTTCTTCTCCAACTTGAGGTACTGCGGGATGCTCTCGCCTTCGCGGTACTTGTATGGATTGACGACGGCGCCGGGAAAGAAATGCGCAGGAGTCTCGCGCACGTCGCCATCACGACCGTGGTAGACGAGACCTTCGTTCATGGCGCTCACGAGGCGCAGGGCATTGGCGGGATCGAGGTCAAAGTCCGGGCGACCCGCGCCCTCGAAACCGGAGCCCTGGTAATCCCCCGACATGATGAGCAGGTTCTCGAGATCGCGCAGCTGCATCGCGTAGAGCTCGCCCTGCATCATGTTGCGCGAACGGTCCTTGCACGTGTAATGGACGATCGAGGGAATCCCCTCACGCGCGAAGCGCCGTGCCACGGTGGGCGGGCTGATGGCAGGATTGCCGCTCGGGCAGTCGGTGATCGAGATGGCGTGGACCAGGCCGGTTTCCCAGATGGCCCTCATCTTCATGTGATCGGCTTCCTGATAGGCCTCGAAGGCGCCGCGTCCTGGAATCATCTCGCAGGTGACGACGAACTCGCCGTTTTCCAGCGCCTCTCGAAACACGTTTTCCACGGAGATCCCCCTTGTGACCCTCTCTCCGACATGCCAGAAGTATATCAGCAGCCCTTGGCCCCTGATCGTGGGGCGCGAAAAATGGCGCCCAGACAGGAGCCGCCGGGCAGACCAGACAAAGGTCGCCGGGGCACTTTTGTCTTGTTACGTAACAAGACAAAAGTGCCCCGGCGACCTTTGTCTGGTCTGCCCGGCGGCTCCTGTCTGGGCGCCATTTTTCGCGCCCCACGATCAGGGGCCAAGGGCTGCTGATATACTTCTGGCATGTCGGAGAGAGGGTCACAAGGGGGATCTCCGTGGAAAACGTGTTTCGAGAGGCGCTGGAAAACGGCGAGTTCGTCGTCACCTGCGAGATGATTCCAGGACGCGGCGCCTTCGAGGCCTATCAGGAAGCCGATCACATGAAGATGAGGGCCATCTGGGAAACCGGCCTGGTCCACGCCATCTCGATCACCGACTGCCCGAGCGGCAATCCTGCCATCAGCCCGCCCACCGTGGCACGGCGCTTCGCGCGTGAGGGGATTCCCTCGATCGTCCATTACACGTGCAAGGACCGTTCGCGCAACATGATGCAGGGCGAGCTCTACGCGATGCAGCTGCGCGATCTCGAGAACCTGCTCATCATGTCGGGGGATTACCAGGGCTCCGGTTTCGAGGGCGCGGGTCGCCCGGACTTTGACCTCGATCCCGCCAATGCCCTGCGCCTCGTGAGCGCCATGAACGAAGGTCTCGTCTACCACGGTCGTGATGGCGACGTGCGCGAGACTCCTGCGCATTTCTTTCCCGGCGCCGTCGTCAATCCATACAAGTACCGCGAAGGCGAGAGCATCCCGCAGTACCTCAAGTTGGAGAAGAAGCTCATCTGCGGCGCAAGGTTCATCATCCAGCAGCTGGGATTCGATGCACGCAAGATGCAGGAGCAGCTCTTCTACGTCGAGGAGCGCGGCTACAACGTGCCCATGATCGCCAACATTTTCATGCTCACCAAGAGCGCTGCGTCCCTGATGCGCCGTGGCGATATCGCCGGCTGCATCGTTACCGATGAGCTCATGGCAGAGCTTGAGGAGGAAAGCGACGCCAACGCCCTGCAGCCGGGCTATGCTCGCGACAAGCGCATCGAGCGCGCCGCCAAGCAGATCGCTATCGCCCGCGGGCTGGGCTATGCCGGCGTGCACATCGGGGGTGTCGGGCTGGATGCGGACACCGTCACCGAGGTACTGGAACGCTCGTCGGATTACGATGCGGATTGGCACGTCTGTGCCCGCGAGCTCTCGTACGCGCCGGCCGGCGGCTTCTACCTCTACGAGCCCGAGCTTGACGAGAACGGCACTCCCACGGGGCTCAACACGCGTGAGCACGCACCGCTCGACGAGGACATATCCGGTCGCAAGCTCTTCAAGCGCTACGGCGTCTCGCGTCTCTTTCACAAGCTCGCACTCGCACAAGAATACGATGACGAGGGAAACGTCGCTGGCCGCTCCGGACTGAACGGCTTGCTCGCCTGGAACATGGATCGCCTGGATCGCAAGAAGGGCGTCAGCCGTGCCCATGGTCTCGAGCACACGTGCAAGACCCTTCTCTACGGCTGCATCGACTGCGGCGACTGTGGGCTGGAATCCGTCGCCTACAGCTGCCCCATGGCCTCGTGCCCCAAGAGTGAACGCAATGGCCCGTGCGGTGGCAGCATGGACGGCTATTGCGAGGTCTACCCGCCCACGAAGCCCGGCGGCACGCGCTTTTGCGTGCACTACATGGCGTACCATCGACTCAAGCGTGCTGGCGATCTAGGCAAGTACACGAGCTTCATCACACCGCCCAACGACTGGACCTACTGGCAGCGCAGCGCATGGAGCAACTACACCCACGGACGCGATAACTGTGCCAAGCGCATCAAGGTCGACATCGGCTTTGGCGGCGCGCCCGGCGGTCTGCCCGACAATACGCCGAAGGACGAAGCCTGATGGGCATTCTCCGCACGCTGCCGGGAAAATCACGTATCATCTATGCAGTATGTTGATTGCGTCGCAGGGGCGTGTGACGTGGAATGAAAACGCGCGATGTTGCCGCGGGGCGGGTCGTGCCGAGGAGAAGGAGAGCATATGCCGTCTGACATCGAAATCGCACAGGCATGCGAGATGGAGCCCATTGCCGAGGTCGCCGCGCAGGCGGGCATCGACGAGAAGTACCTCGAGCCCTACGGCCACTACATGGCCAAGGTCGACAACATCTCGGTGCTCAAGGACTATGCCGACAAGCCCGACGGCAAGCTCATCCTCGTGACGGCCATCACGCCGACGCCGGCGGGCGAGGGCAAGACCACCACGTCGGTGGGCCTGGCCGATGGCATGCGCCAGATTGGCGAGGACGTGATCGTCGCCTTGCGCGAGCCCTCCCTCGGTCCCGTCTTCGGTATCAAGGGCGGTGCGGCCGGTGGCGGATACGCGCAGGTCGTTCCCATGGAGAACATCAACCTGCACTTCACGGGCGATTTCCACGCCATCGGGGCGGCCAACAACCTGCTCGCCGCCATGCTCGACAACCACATCCAGCAGGGCAACGAGCTCGGTATCGATCCCAAGTCCATCACCTGGAAGCGTGCCGTCGACATGAACGACCGCCAGCTGCGCCACATCGTGGACGGCCTGGGTGGCGCCAAGCAGGGCGTGCCGCGCGAGGACGGCTTCCAGATCACGGTCGCCTCCGAGATCATGGCGATCTTCTGCCTGGCGACCGACATCGATGACCTCAAGGCGCGCCTGGCTCGCATCGTCGTCGGCTACACCTACGACGGCAAGCCGGTCACGGCCGCCGACCTCAAGGCCGTCGGCGCCATGGCGGCCCTGCTCAAGGATGCCCTCAAGCCCAATCTCGTGCAGACGCTCGAGCACACCCCGGCGCTCGTACACGGCGGTCCGTTCGCCAACATCGCACATGGCTGCAACTCCGTCATCGCCACGACCACGGCGCTCAAGCTCGCCGATTACGTCGTGACCGAGGCCGGTTTCGGCGCCGATCTTGGCGCCGAGAAGTTCCTCGACCTCAAGTGCCGTTTTGCCGGCGTGTCGCCTGCGGCCGTCGTCGTGGTCGCCACCGTGCGCGCTCTTAAGATGCACGGTGGCCTGGCTCTTGACCAGCTGGGCAACGAGGACCTCGCCGCGCTCGAGCGTGGCCTGCCCAACCTGCTGCAGCACGTGAGCAACATCCAGGACGTCTACAGCCTGCCCGTCGTCGTCGCGATCAACGCCTTCCCGACGGATACCCCCGCCGAGCTTGCGCTCGTCGAGGAGAAGTGCGCCGAGCTGGGCGTCAACGCCGTGCTCTCCGAGCATTGGGCCAAGGGTGGCGCAGGCGCCATCGACCTGGCGCATGCGGTGGTCGACGCGTGCGGGACTCCCTCGAAGATGACCTATTCCTACGAAATCGAGGGTACCTCCATCGAGGACAAGCTCGATGCCGTCGCGCGCAAGATCTACCATGCCGATGGCGTCGACTTCGTCGAGAACGCACCGGCGCAGCTCAAGCTCCTCAAGGAGCAGGGCTTTGGCGACTTGCCGGTCTGCGTGGCCAAGACGCAATACTCGTTCAGCGACGATCCCACCAAGCTGGGTGCGCCGCGCGACTTCCGCATCTCGGTGCGCAACCTCACCGTGTCCGCCGGTGCGGGCTTCATCGTGGCGCTGACCGGAGACATCATGACGATGCCGGGCCTCTCCAAGGTGCCCAGCGCCGAGAAGATCGACGTGGATAGCGACGGAAAGATCACGGGACTGTTCTAGATGACCGAGGCTGTGGAGCTCAGTTGCAGGAAGTTCGCCGAGGTACTGGCTTCGGATGCACCGGCGCCTGGCGGCGGCGGCGCGGCTGCGCTCATAGGCGCCATTGGCATGGCGCTCGGCAACATGGTGGGCTCGCTTACCGTGGACAAGCCAAAGTACGCACCCGTCCGCGACGAGCTCGTATCGCTCATGGACCAGGCGCAGGGGCTCCGCGAGGAGCTTCTGGATCTCGTCGAGGCTGACGCCCGCGCGTTCGAGCCGCTTTCCCGTGCCTACGGCCTGCCGAGTGGAACCGACGAGGAGAAGGCCGAGAAGGCGCGTGTCATGGAGACGTGCCTGCGCGATGCTGCCGCCGTGCCCTTCGAGATCATGCAGGCGTGCTGCGGGGCCATTGACCTGCTCGAGCGCTTCTGCGAGATTGGCACGCCGCTTGCGATTTCGGACGTGGGGTGTGGGGCCGCGTGCTGCCGAGCTGCCATGCAGGCGGCCAGCCTCAACGTCTTCGTCAACACCAAGCTCATGGCCGACCGCGCCCATGCCGCGGCTTGTGATGATGCCGCGTACGACCTGCTGGACACGTACCTGCCCAAGGCCGACGCGATTATCGCGAAGGTGGGGGAGCGGCTGCGATGAGCGCGACGATACTCGAGGGACCGGCGGTCGCCGAGGCGATCAGCGAAGACGTGCTGAGCCGCGTGACCGCGCTTGCCGCGCAGGGCATAACGCCGTGCCTGGGCATATTGCGCGTGGGCGAGCGGCCTGACGATCTCTCGTACGAGCGTGGCGCATGCAGGCGCGCCGAGGTCACGGGCATTGCCGTGAGGCGCTTCGTGTTCGACGAGGGCGTGACGACGGAAGAGCTCGTGGAGGCCGTCGAAGCCATCAACGGGGACGATTCTGTCCACGGTCTGCTCATACTGCGTCCGCTCCCTGCGCACATCGACGAAGAGCGGGTCTGCAATGCCCTGGTAGCCTACAAGGATGTCGACGCATGCGGCGAGCGTTCGCTCGGTACGCTGTTTACCGGCGCCGACGGGACCTTTGCTCCGTGCACGGCGCAGGCCTGCATCGAGATTCTGGACCACTACGGCATCGAGATCGCGGGCAGGCGCGTCCTCGTCATCGGGCGTAGCCTTGTAATCGGCAAGCCGGTGGCCATGCTGCTGCTCGAGCGCAACGCGACCGTGACCATAGCCCACTCGCGCACGGCCGATCTCGAGGAGCTTGCGCGCGAGGCCGATATCGTCGTGGCCTGTGTGGGCCGTGCCGCCATGGTCGGTGCGGATCACGTCGCGCCGGGCCAGACGCTCATCGACGTGGGCATCAACGTCGTCGATGACGGCAAGATCGTGGGCGATATCGCGTTCGATGAGGTCGTCGATGTCGTCGATGCCGTCACGCCCGTGCCGCGCGGCGTCGGCTCCGTCACGACGGGCGTGCTCTGCAAGCACGTGGTGCAGGCCGCCGAGATGATGATGTGATTGGCGGAATGAGACAACGTCCCTGAGCAACTGTCTCATTCCATCTCGCCCCTTCGAGAGGAAACAAAAGCGATGGCGAAGAGCTGTGCGCATAAACAACGGCTGTGGACGGGTGACTTCACCCTCACGCTCGCCATCGCGTTTTGCGCATTCGTCTCCTGTCAGGCCCTCAACAACGGCACGCCGCTCTACATCACGCGCATTGGCGGGACGACGAGCTTTGCCGGTGCGCTCATCCTCGACTTCTCCGTTGCCGCGGCCATCGCGCGCCTGTTCGCCGGTCGCATCATCGACCGCACGGGGCGCAAGCGCATCATGGTCGTCGGCGCGCTCCTGCTCATCGCGGGTTCGCTGCTTGCAATCCCGCTGCCCGGCTTTCACCCGCAAATCGTGCTGCGTGCGTTGCAGGGCATCGGCTTTGCCTTCGTGACGACGGCGAGCGCGACGGCGGCTGCAGACGTTCTGCCGACCGAGCGCCTGGGCGAGGGCATCGGCTATTATGCGCTCGGGCAATCGCTTGGCATGGCATTTGGCCCGGCCTTCGGCATCTTCCTCTGCTCGCTCGTTTTTACCGAGAGCCTCTTCGTGGGCGTTGCCGGCGTGGGAGTGGCACTTCTCATCCTCGTCATGTGCTGCAACTACGAGAAGCACGTCGAGCGCCTGCCCGAGACCTCCGAATACCGCGTGCTCGAGGAGCGACGTCGCAGGCTTGCCGAAGAGGCAGCCGATGACGACATCGGGGCGATCGAGGAGGAAGTCGAGGATGCGGATCGCTATCGTGGGCTTGCGGCGCTTTTCGAGAAGCGTGCCTTTGTCGGTGCCTTGCCGATGATCGTCATCTGCCTCGGCTTCGCGATTCCCGTGAGCTACACCGCGCTCTATGCCCAGTCGCTTGGCCTCTCGAATGCCGGCATGTTCTTCTTCGTGGGTGCCATCACGATGACGGCATCGCGTTTTCTGGGCGGTCGCCTGCTTGACATCGTGCCGCCGCGCATTCTCTTCCTGATGACGAACCTATGCGGTATCGCGATGTTTCTCGTCATGGCGTTCGTACATACCGAATGGATGCTCTACATCGGGGGATTCTTCTTCGGCTTGTCGATGGGCTTCGCGTTTCCGCTGCTCAACTCGATGGCGGTCAAGAACACGCCGCCGGAGCGTTGGGGTGCGGCCAATGCTATGTTCTTCCTCGCCAATGACATGGGCGTCGGGCTGGGCGCCTCGCTGTGGGGCTTCGTCGCCGATTCCGTCGGGTTTCTTCCCGTCATGCTTGGCGGCGCGGTGATGTTCGTCGTCGGCTATGCCATTGCGCTCGTCGTGTTTCCGCGCGGGAAGTAAGGGTGCGGCCGCGGTGCGATGCGCGTTTTTTGCGTTTCTCTAGGATGCTGAAGGCAGCACTGTAGAAAAATTGCGTTTCTCTAGGATGAAAGGGGCTGGTATGCACGTTTTTTGCGTTTATCTAGGGTTTATGTGTGAAAAGGGGGTGCGGACGTTTTCTTGGACCGCCTAGACGGCGTATCCAAGCTTCCTCCTG
>CAUHSG010000026.1 GCA_959608885.1 uncultured Coriobacteriia bacterium
AGGTCCAAGGGAGCGAGCCGTAAAGACCGCAAAGCGGGCTGTCGGGGAGCGACCGCCGAGGCGAGAGGCGTACGTCTTGCTGCCTCGACGTATAGCCGAAGCGTGCAGTTAGGACCGCGAAGCGGGCTGTCGGGACTGAGTCGCAGCTAAGACTTTCACCTAAGCGCGGATAGCGCCTCGAGCCGAGGTCCAAGGGAGCGAGCCGTAAAGACCGCAAAGCGGGCTGTCGGGGAGCGACCGTCGAGGCGAGAGGCGCTATCCGCGCGCCCCGTCTCCCGAATCGAGATCCGAAAGCTGCGCGAACATGCGCTCGGCGGCGATTTGCTCGTAGCCCGCACCCGGACGCGCCCAATTGGCGAACGGGTAGATGGAAATGCCGCCACGCGGGTAGAACATACCGCGCACCTCGATGTACTTGGGATCCATGAGCTCGACGAGGTCGCGCATGATCACGTTCACGACATCCTCGTGAAAGTCGCCGTGATTGCGGAAGGAGAAGAGGTAGAGCTTGAGGCTCTTGCTCTCGACCATGCGCTTGCCGGGCACGTAATTGATGTAGAGAGTCGCGAAATCCGGCTGTCCCGTGATGGGACACAGTGTAGTGAACTCCGGGCAGCGAAACGTGACCATGTAGTCATGCTCGGGATGCTTATTCTCGAAGGTCTCGAGCAAGCTGGGGTCGTAATCCTGCGCATACTGGGTACGCTGGTTGCCGAGCAAGGTGAGACCTTCGGCCTCGCGCGTAGCTTGTGACATGTTGTCGCGTCCTCCTAATCGAGCTCGGTTGCCGAAGCGACCACGTTATACGAATCGTCGGCGCCGAGCGCTTTGACAAGACGCGCACGCTCATCGAGCAACTTGGACTCATCGCACGGGAAAAACGCGACGTAGACAGGACGTTTGTAGCTCATGTCCGCATGCACGTAGAGGTTACCCTTACCGGAGAGCTGCTTGCGCACGCCCTCGAGCATCGACACGGCAGCTCCCACGTAGACGTCGCGATAGGCAGACGGATCATCAACAGCCACGTCGGGCTCGTACGTGAGAATCGCAAAGCAGCCGGGCTCCTTCGCGAAGGAAAGACCGTCGCCGGACGTGTCATGCTCGAGCGAAGGAGCGGGGCGAAGGGCGACCGCCGAGGCGATCGTCTCGTCGATTTGCTTCTCGCGGGCAAGCGCGGCGGCAACCTGGCGCTTTTGGGCACGCAGCATGCGCGATTTGTGAATCTTGTGCGAAAAGTGCGCAACGGTCGCGACGGTGAGGCCCACCACGACGATGACGCCAACGCCGAGCGTGACGGCGGCATGCTTGCGTTCGTCGGCATTCTGACCGTGACGCGCTTGGTCAAAAGTCTTCTCGACCGCTTTGGGAACATTGCCCACCGCAGACCTCACGGCGGGAAGCGCGACCTTGCCGAGCTCGAGGTTGGCCGCGCCGATATACTTGGTAGCCGAGCCGATGGCGGCCGCGGCTTCTTGCATGGTCTTGAGAGTCGACATATCCATGATCTTCCTCCGCATTCATCGTCGTGAAGCCATTTGTTCGTCGAGGCTGCTAGTTCATACCAGCCAGGTAATTGCTCCTTTGCCCATACTTGGGTTCGAGATAGAATTTATGTTTAGATTTTACCATCGCTTGGCAATGCAAAGGACGTGAACCGTGTCAGAAGAACTTTTCACCTGGATTCCCGCGTACGAGGCGATTGCGAACGCACTGCTTGCACGCAAGTACAACCGAGGCGAAGTCCTGAGCGTCTTCGCCGAAATCACCGGCGATGACGAGCGCGCCAATATCGACCCGTTCACCTTCTTCACCGCCTTCAATCGCTCCATGATCGAAGTCGACCGCAAGAGCGCGATCGAGACCATCATGCAGCGTTTCGACATCGACGCCCCCCTACCCCGCGACTTCATGGGCATCCCCTGCTCCAACCAAGAGGACTGGCAGTACTTCGACGATTCCGACCAGGGAATCGACGATTGCTGGATGCTCTTCGAGACGGCTCTCGAACTCGCCGACGGACCCGAGGACGTCGAGGGGACATCCGAGCGCTTCTGCGAGCTCTTCGACACCGTGCACAATCAAGACGGTATCACTAAGGCCCGCCTCACGCGCACGTTGTACTGGATGCGTCCCAACTCATTTCTCCCCTTTGGCGAGAAGAGCCGCGAGTATCTCCACGCGCAATATGGCATCAACACGCCCATCATGATGCGCGGCGCACGCTACCTGCGATTGCTCAAGGAAGTCAACGCCGTCTGCGATGAGCCGTTCCATGAGATTGCGGCACGTTCCTACAAGGCTGCCGACGATTCGGCCTGGTGGCCCTATGCGATCGACTACGACCCCGACATGAGCATCCACCAGTGGATAACCATCCTGAATGACGACGAGATAACCACGCCGGAAATCCTCAAGGTGCTCAAGTTCATGCACGAAGAGGACGACGAAACCACCCCCGAGGAGCTTGCCGAGCACTTCCTGCACGATCGCGAATACTACAGCAGCCTGTTGCGCGGCTATGCCCGCAACGTCGCGCGCAAGATGGGACGCGGTAACTTCAAGGGTTCCTGGTGGCCCATCATGTTCGTCGGGCGCAATGCGAACGATGCGGACAACCGCAAGGGCGATTACATCTGGCGCATGCGGCCCGAGCTCATCGAGGCGCTCGTCTCCCATGACAAGATCGAGATCTAGCCTCTAGGCAAAGAACTCTCGTTCGTCGCCCGCATCGAGGCGCCCGCTTTGTCGTGCGCTCGATGCCTCCTCCACGAGCGCGTTGAAGAGATTTCCCATGTGCTTTTCACCGAGGAAGAACTCGGGATGCCACTGCACGCCGAGCATGAAGGTCTTATCGATGGCCTCGATGGCCTCGATAAGACCGTCCGAGGCATATGCGACCGGTACAAAGCCATCCGCGACCACGCGCACGCCCTGATGATGAAACGAATTCGCCGCCGACGAGTCCGCACCCAAGATGCCATGCAGACGCGAGCCGCGCTTCACGTCGATATAGTGAGCGGCTTCGGTCGGCTCCTCGGTCTGCCAATGCAGGATGGCACGCTGGGTAAGGCTATCGACACCATCGTATTGTGCGGGCAGGTCCACGTAGAGCGTACCGCCATAGTGCACGTTCATCGTCTGCATGCCTCGGCAGATGCCGAGGGTGGGCACATCGAAGCAATGGGCGAAATCGAGGATGAGGCTCTCGACCGCGTCGCGTAGCGGGGTAATCTCGCCGAGCTTCTCGTACTCGTCGGTATCGGGCGAGACGCCGTAGCGCTCCGGGTCGACGTCCTGACCGCCCGTGAGCACGAAGCCATCGACGATGGGCAACAGGCGTTCGTAAACGCGCCGATCATGCGAAAGCGGAAAGATGAGCGGCACGCCACCCGAGAGCACGATCGAGTTGATGTAATGATCGTTCACGCGGAAGATGTGATCTTCCGGCATCTGCGTTGGCACGATGCCGATGATGGGAAGCGTCCCCCGCTCCTGACTTGCCGGCGTATCCATCTACGCGGCAAGGTATCCGAGCACGCGAGCGGTATCAACCACGCGCGAGTCATAGCAACGCGTGAAGTACTCGAGGCCCTGCTCCTGCGTGCCGATGAGGAAGGTCGCCGTCGCATCGGCCGCGACGACCGACTTGTAACCACGGAAATACGCTCCGGCAAGAGTCTGCAGCACGCATATGTTGGTGTCCGCGCCCACGACGATGAGGGTGTCGACGCCGAGCTCGCGCAAGGTCAGATCGAGGTCGGTCTGGAAAAAGCCGTCGTAGCGGCGCTTGGGAATGACGTAATCGCTCGCACACGGCTCGAGCGCCGCCGCAGGCTGCGCGTCCTCCGTATCGACGATACCGTGCTCGCCCCACAACTCGAGTTCGCGGTCCAAGCCGGGAATGTGTGCGTCGTCAACGAAGACGACCGGCACGCCCGCCGCGCGTGCGGCCTTCACGATGGCAGCGCTATTCGCCACCATCTCCTCGAGAGCGGGCAGGACGGGATTCGAGCCTCCGAGCACATCGACGACGAGCACGGCCGTCTTGGCCAGGTCGATGCTGTCGGACTGCTGCCAGGCGGTGTCTTGTGCGGTGGGAAGATAAGCCACGGTATGCTCCTAACGGTTCGAAATGATGACGAGAAAGATGATGAAGACGAGGAAGATGATGCCTGCGGCGATGACGACGGCGCGTGCCTTACCCGACGCAGCCTTGCTCAGCGCGTGCTTGGATTCGAGGCTGTTCACCTGGGCCTCCATCTCGGCAGCCGTCTGCTCGTTTTCGGCGATGCGCGCGGCCATGGCTCGCGTCTCTTCGGGATGCTCAATGACGTGTTCGCAAAACGCGACGCGCTCGCGTGCGGAGGCAAGACGCTTCTCGAGCTCCTCGATGCGCTTGCTTGCCTTGTCCTTCTCGCCGTTGAGGTGCTTGATGCCGTCAAGCGCGCGCTTCTGCCTGGAGCGCTCCTCCTTCTCGCGGGCATCGAGCGCCTTTTGCGCACTGCGCTGCGCGGTCTTGGCAGCTTCGAGCTTGTCGTTGACCTTGTCGACGACCGCATCGTGCACGGCCTCGCTGCGTGCCGCCGTCGGTGAGTCACCATCGAAGAGGTCAAGCGAATCGCGTTGCGCCTTCACCTGCTTGAGCTCGTCTTTGACAGAGGCGAGCTCGGCGTTACGCAGGTCGAGCTCCTCCTCGAGCGGCTTGCGTTCCTTGGCCTGCCTGCGCTTGAGCTCGGCAAGCTCTTCGTTAGCATCGGCGATTTTGCGCTCGATGTCCTCGCGTGCCTCGGTAGCGCGCTGAATGTCGGTATTGGTCGCGGCGATGATATGTTCCTGGTCGGTGATTATTGCGTCATAGTTCTGCGCAATGTTCACGCGGTCGTCGTAGGCCTGCTTGAGCGTGTCAAGCGTCTTGCGATACTCGTCGAGCGCCTTGCGCTTCTTCTTGAGGTCACGCCCCTGGGCTATGCTCGTGCCAAGGGCGGAGAAGCTCTCGAAGTACTTCTCTGCGTCGAAGAAGTCCTTCTCGTTCGTATCCTGCGCGGATGTGTCGTCAATGACCTGGGCTTCGACGAATTCAGGATCACCGTGTCGCGTATCGCGCGTCGTTGTCGGTTCCAAAGTCTCTCCCTTGCAAAGACTTCCGAATAATGTGCCGCCTATTCTACTCGGACGGGGCGAGGGAACCCAGAGGCCGTCACGAAAAAGTCGATTTGTCCAAATCGCTCGCGCGCTATATAATTTGGTCAGTTTGAAATATTTGTCCGTCATTCAACAGAAACGGCCTGATGACATGCGCGATTTAGACTATGACTCCACCTTGCAGAAGCTCTTTACCCCCGGTATCGTCACAACGCTCACGCAAATTCACGAGGGCAAGGGCATTCTGCCCATTGCGAGCGTGACGGGCCAGGACACGCTCGAGAAGCTCAACGAAATCGCCAAGATGCGTGATGCAGGCGCCTCGTGTCGTCTCGAGGGCATCAAGGTGACCGAGAAGCACCTGCGCGAACTACTCGACGGCAAGGAGAAGGCCAGTACCGATGCCGACAAGGCCGTACTCGGCTACCGTTCCGTGCTCGAAACCGTCGATAACAGCTATTCCACGCTGCGCATCTCGCCGGCCATCATCTTGCAGCTTCACAACGACCTCTTCCGCTTCGCGGACGACGTGAAGAGCGTCGGCAAGTGGCGCGGCGGCGATCGCGCACGTGCGGCATCATACGGCCAGACGAGCTTCATGCCCTCCGATGGTCCCATCAAATACCACGGCATCCGCACCGACCTCGTGAGCGCACCGGACGTGCCGGCCATGATGCGCGAGCTCTGCAACGCCTACAACAACGCGCTGCGCGACAAGGTCTACAGTCCGTTGCTCGCGAGCATCATCTTCCTGCTCGACTTCATCTGCATCTACCCCTTCGACGACGGTACGGGTCGCATGTCGCGCCTGCTCGCGTCACTGATGTTCGACAAAATCGACTTTACCGTCGGCCGCTACGTCTCCATCGACTCCGAGCTCGAGGCGACGCAAGACGAGTACTTCGGCACCATGAAGGCAAGTGCCGAAGGCTGGGAGACCGGTGACAACGACTACACGCCCTTCGTCGAGTACATGCTCGGTGTCATTCTCAAGTGCTATGGCGAGCTCACCGAGCGCACCTCGGCACTGAGCGTGCGCGGCAGCAACGAGAAGACCATCAGGCAGTACTTCCAGTCCATCGAGGAACCGGTAAGCAAGATCGAGATTCTCGAAGCCAATCCGATGATGAGCCAAAAGACGCTCGAGCGCATCCTGCAGAAGATGCAAAAGGAGCATTCCATCGAGAAGGTCGGCGCCGCCCGTGCTACGCGCTACCAGCGCGTCGTGCGCCAAATCCCTATGTAACCCACATATATGCGCAAGCGTCTAATCGACTGACTTGAGACTCTCGACCATGTTGATGGCCCTGATCTTGGGGCGCATGGCGAGCGAGACGACAAACGAGAACGCAATCGTGAGCACGAAGGCGATCACGAAGCTCACGAGGTGTATGTCGCGCCCGAACATCATCTCGTCGACCTCGGCCGTCACCACGACGAAGCTCTCCATTCCGATGCCGAGCACGCAACCGACGAGCGCGCCGATGATGGTCAGCAATATCGTCTCGCGGAATATGTAGCCATTGGTCTCGCGTGGCGTGAATCCAAGTACTTTGAGCGTCGCGATCTCGCGCATGCGCTCGGTGATGTTGATGTTCGTGAGATTGTAGAGCACCACGAACGCGAGTAGCGCCGCCGCGATGATGAGCACCCACACGACCGCGTTGACGGTCCTGAGCATCGTGCGATACGTCTCGATGATCTCGTCGTAATAGCTCACGACCTCGACGCCGGCGACGGCAAGGAGCTCGTTGGAAAGCGCTGTACGCTCGTCAAGCGGGGCCTCGGCCTTGCAGATGATCTTCGTGAAGACGGGTGACTCTCCCATCACGGCCTCGTAGGCGGCAGGTGACATGAAGACGCCCTGACCGGTGTAGTATTCGGCAATGCCCGACACGATCACATCATGCGCCGCACCATCGCGCTCCCCGACCATGCTCTGGTCATAGATTTCGATGGTGTCTCCGACCTTGACGCCAAGCTCGTCTGCGAGCTTCTCGGTGACGATCGCACCCGACTCGCCAAGCGTCAGCGGCACGTGCCCGACGCGCTCTCGCAAGGTGTAGAAGTTGCCGAAGGTATCGATGTCTTGGGGGACGACGAGCGAAGCGCGAATGTCCTTGCTCGCGTCCGTACGCGAGACTATGGTGTTTTCGCCACCTACGCGCGTCGTCTCGGTCACGATTTCCGAGCTCGCGAGAATCTCCTCGACCTCGCGCGCATTGCCGGGGCTTTGCTCGTCGCTTGCCTGCACCTCGAGGTTGAAGTGCTGAATCTGCCCGAACTGCTTCTCGATGATGTCATTGATGCCATCTCGCAGGCCCAGACCCGTGAGCAGCAGTGCCGTGCAACCGGCGATGCCGATGATGGCCATGAAGAAACGGCGCTTGTAGCGAAAGAGGTTACGTGCCGTGACCTTGTTCGAGAAGGACAGATGGCGCCAGATGGGCCCGATACGCTCGAGCAAGATACGCTTGCCGGGCTTGGGCGCACGCGGCAGCATGAGCAGGGCGGGGCGCTCGCGCAACGAGGAGAGCACAGCGAACAGCGTCGCGAGCAAGGTGATGCCCACGCTCAGTCCAAAGGCAAAGAGCGCGATGGGAATGTCGATGGGCGACGAGTTCACGGGCAGGGCATAGATAATCGCGTACGATTGCATGATGACCTGCGGCAGGAACTGCGAGAGCAGGAGTATGCCGATGATGCTTCCCGTGCCGCTCGCGAGCAACGCATAGATGAGGTACTTGGAGCAAATGCGCGCATTGCCGTAGCCGAGTGCCTTATAGGTGCCAATGAGCATGCGCTCCTCATCGACCATGCGTGTCATCGTGGTAAGCGAGACGAGTGCGGCGACGAGGAAGAAGATGAGCGGGAACACGCGCGCGATCTGATCGATGCGACTCGCATCGGCCTCGTGACCGGCCGCACCCACGTTCTTGCTGCGGTCGAGTACGTAGAAATCGGAGAGCTCGATCGCATCGATGTCGGCCTGTGCCTCGTCGAGCTGCGTCTCGGCATCTGCGAGCTCACGTAGAGCACGTTCGCGTTCGCTCAGATACTTCGCCCGGCCGCTCTCGTACTCGGCAAGGCCGCTTTCGTAGGAAGCCCATCCACTTGCAAGCTGCGCCTCTCCGCTTTCGATGTCGGCGGCACCTTCCTCAATCTGCTCCCGCCTTTGATTGAGCTCAATGCGACCAGCCGCAAGATCGGCAGCTCCACTATCGAGCTTTGCCTTGGCTTCATCGAGCGAATCCTGCTTTTCGGAGAACAGCGCTTGCGTTTGGGCACGCTGTTCGTCAAGCGCAGCCTGGGCGTATGCACGTTGCACGGGATCGGGTATGAGGTCGACCTGCGCCTGGGCCGCGGCAAAGCGAGCTTCGGCTTCGGCGCGCGCTTCATCGAGCTGACGCACGCCGACCTCGTACTGCGCCATACCGTCATCGTATTCGGCCTGCTTTTCGTCAAGCAGCTTCTCGCCTTGCGCGAGCTGCGCTTGGCCATCGGCGAGGTCACGCCTGGCGTTATCGAGATCGACGCGACTGTTCGCGAGCGTGGAGGCAGCATCGTCGAGCCGCGCCTTGGCGTCATCGAGCTCGGCAGCGGCATCGTCGAGCTGGGCCATGGCCGAAGCGCGCTCGCTCTCGTACTCGGCACGCGCATCGTCAAGCTCGGCCTGCGCCTTGGCCTGCACCGCGCTCAGGCGCGACACGCGAAAGTCCATGCTCATGTCTTCGAGCCGTGCGATGAGCGCATCGACAACGTTGTCATAGCCATCGCTTGGGTACAGCTCGGCTGCTGCACCAGTAGCCGTGACGAAGGCGCCCGTATAGGGATAGTCTTCCGAAAAATCATCCGCGGCGACGAAGACGTAGGTATCAATCTCGCCTGCGCCCAAATCGGAAGAACCGAAATTCGAGGTCATGAGATAGTACGGCGAACGCACGAGGCCCGTGATCACATAACGCGTACACGCAAAAGTGTCATCGACATTCCCCGAAGTATCGATGACCTCGATGACATCGCCGACCTGCATGGACTCGTCGAGCACGGCATCGGCCGCGACGACGCATTCACCGTAATTCGCAGGCCAGCTACCTTCGACGAGAATGGGGCGATTGACGTAGGCAGCATCATCGCTATACGCATGCATGCCATCAGATGTATCCGAAGCACGCGCTGCAGCGAGGTCGAGGCTCTCGAAACGCATGACGTACTTTTCGTCACCATGCGTCGCATAGGCATCGGCCATGCGCACCGGCGCGACGCTCTCGACGCCTTCGACTCGCTTGATGGCCTCGATATCAGCATCGTCCAAACCGAGCGTACCGGTCACGTAGAGATCGCTCATGTTCGTCTCGTCGTAGAATTCGTCGGCCGAGATGTTCATGTCGATCGATGTCATGAGCAAGCCGGCAAAGAAGCCGCAACCAAGCGCCGAGATGATGGCGATCGCCAGGAAACGTCCCACGGAATGCGTGATGGACCGGCGTACTTCCTTGTTGAATGCGCTTGCCATGAGAACCGAGCCCGTTCCCTACCACTCGATCGAATCGGCCGTACTGGGAGTGTCATTCAGCTCGACGGAGGCAACTTTGCCCTCGTGGATGTGAATGACGCGATGGGCAATGGGCTTGAAGGCGGTGTTATGCGTGATGAGGACTACCGTGCGCCCATGCACAGTGGAGGCCTCCTGCAGCAAGTGCAAGATAGCCTTGCCGGTCTTGTAGTCGAGTGCGCCCGTCGGCTCGTCGCAGAGCAGGAGCTTGGGGTTCTTCGCAAGTGCACGGGCGATTGCAACACGTTGCTGCTCGCCACCGGAAAGCTGTGCCGGGAAGTTGTCCATGCGCTTCTCGAGCCCAACCATCGCGAGCGCCTCGTCGGCCGGCAGCGGATCGTCGCAAATCTGCGCCGCGAGCTCGACGTTCTCGAGCGCGGTCAGGTTCTGGACGAGGTTGTAGAACTGGAACACGAAGCCGATCTCGTGACGACGGTACTGGACGAGTTCCTTCTCGGAAAAACCGCTCACCTCGCGTCCCGCGAGCATGATCGTGCCCGAGGTGCACGTGTCCATGCCGCCGAGCATGTTGAGCAACGTCGTCTTGCCCGAGCCGGAAGGGCCGACAATGCACGCGAGCTCGCCCTCTTCGATGTCGAAGTTCAAGCCATCGGCAGCGCAGACTTGCGTCTCGCCCATCTGGTAGATCTTGCGTACGTCCCTGAACTCGACAAAGGCCATCGGCGACTCCATTCCGACATATGTTCGTCCATGCGACTTATGATAACAGAACGCATGGACCAATGCGCCGCGGCTCGCGACGGGAGACCCATTCGAAGTCACGAAGCACGAAGGGGCATTTGGCAAGAGGGAATGCTACTTGACGACGAGAACCGGTAGGTCGACACCACGCAGCACTGCCGAGCTCACGGAGCCGAGCGCCGCGCGGATGACACCAAGACCACGCCTACCCATTGCGATGCAATCGATGCCATGCTCGTTTGCATAATCGCAGATGACATCCTGAGGGCGGCCGTTCTCGATGACGATCTGAATGTCGATGTTGTCGGGGACGCTCGCGAAGAATCCCTGGATCTGCGTCTGGACGCTCTTGCGGTGCTCGTTGTTATAGTTATCTCGCGTGGCGTCGAGAACCTCGGCATCGATCTTGGGGACGCCAGCCATGCGAGCAGCTACCTCGAAGGTCGAATCATCGAAGTTCATGGGAGCCGCGACCTTGAGCACCGTGATCACGACCGATACGTTCGAACTCGACATCTCGAGCGCCGCCTGGAGCGCACGCTGCGAGGGTTCGGAACCGTCGAAGGGAACAAGTATGTTTCTGTACATGACGACCTCCCATTCATGGTGCTGACATACCGTCATTATACTCCATGGCGATATACCTATGCGAAGAGACAGGACCAGACAAATGTCGCCGGGGCACTTTTGTCTGGTTTCGAGACATTTGTCGCATAAC
>CAUHSG010000027.1 GCA_959608885.1 uncultured Coriobacteriia bacterium
CTGCGCCGACTGCGCCCAGGGTGGCGTTTGCACGGGGCATTGCTCCAACAAAAAGACGTGCGCCGCACTTAAGGGCGTGGACAAAATCGCCGAAGACTTGGGCCGCGGGATCAAATAAGGCCCGGACATCAAAGCGCCCCGCGAGCATTCGTTCGCGGGGCGCTTTGCGCATTTGGACGCGAGCGCGGCGAGTTGAAGAGTAATTTTGGGCATCGTTAAATCAGTTGCGGTGAAATGCGGACTGTTTTGGCTGTCAAAGGCCTTATCTACTCCGTATTCCACCGCAACTTTTTGTGGGGTGGGCTAGAGACGCTGCATGCGGTACCCGACGCCCATGTGCGTCTGAATCATCTTGGGGTGAGAGGGGTCTGCCTCGATCTTCTTGCGCAGGGTGCGCATGAACACGCGCAGGCTCGCCAGATCGCTGTCCCAGCTCGTGCCCCATATCTCGCGGGTGATGAAGGTGTGGGTGAGCACCTTGTCGACGTTTTTCGCCAGAAGGACGAGCAATTTGTACTCGGTTGGGGTGAGCGAGAGCTCGCGTCCGTCTTTCGTCGCGTATCCCGCGGCGTAGTCGATATGCAGCGGACCGTTGTCGAACGTGCTCGCTTCTGTCGACTCGCTCGACGCCATCGAGGAGCGCCTCAAATTCGCACGGACGCGCGCGAGCAACTCATCCACAGAAAAGGGCTTGGTGAGGTAGTCGTCTGCCCCTGCGTCAAGTGCTGCAATCTTGTCGGAATCTTCGGTGCGCGCCGAAATGACGATAATGGGGACTGCCGACCAGCTTCGGATCTTCGTGATGACCTCGATACCGTCAATGTCGGGAAGGCCGAGGTCGAGCATGATGAGGCTGGGGCCGTGCGACACCGCATCCATGATGGCGGCCTGGCCGTCGCAAACCTTGCTCACGACATAGCCGTGGAGGTCAAGCGCGGTCGAAACGAGGTTTTGAACGGTCAGGTCATCTTCGACCAGGAGGATGCGTGGCTTAGCGGCATTATTCATGAATCTCGATCTCCTCAGCGGGCAGGGTAAAACGGAAGACGGCCCCATGGGGGTGGTTGTCGCGAACTTCGATGACGCCGCCATGCGCCTCCACGATGGAGCGGCAGAGCGACAGCCCAAGGCCGATGCTTCGACGCGAATCCACGGGCCGCGTATTGCTTGAGGTGAAGAAGCGCTCAAAGATATGAGGCTTGTCGCAGTCTGCCACACCCGGCCCATCGTCTGCGACGTCCACCACGACGGACGCACCCTCGCGACGTGCGCTGATGGTGACAGTCGAGTCCTCGGGCGTGTATTTGAAGGCGTTCATGATGAGATTCGTAAGCACCTGCATGATGAGATGGACGTCAATGCGTACCAGCAGGATGTCGTCAGTGTGCTCGATGGTGACGGTACGTCCATGCGATGCTTGGGCGGCATGGCTGAGGGCGGCCTCGATGACCTCGTCGATGAGCTCGGATGTGAAGTTGAGGTGAATGGTGCCGTCCTCGACGCGTGTGATGGCGAGGAGGTTCTCCACGGTATCAATAAGCCAGAGGGAGTCATCGTAGATGGCATCGGCAAGATCGCAGCGCTGTTCGAGGCTGAGCCTCTCGTCGCTCTTCCGAAGGATTGCCGCAGATCCGGATATAGCCGTGAGGGGTGTCCTCAAATCGTGGCCGATGGAGCGCAAAAGGTTGGCGCGCAGCTGCTCGTTTTTCGCCAAGACCGCAGCCTCTTCGCGCTCTTGCGCCGCTCGGTCACTTTCGAGCGCCAAGGCGCATTCACCTACGATAGATAGGACGATCGAATGCTCGAAGGCTTCGGTCTCGCGCCCCTCCAGGGCGATGCCGATGACACCGAATACCTTGTCGCCGGTGCGAACCGCGAGGTAGAGACAGCGCGCCTCAGGCAGGGTCCGCGTGCTTGCGCCCGCGCGCTTGTTGTTGGTGAAGGTCCAGGTTGCAACGGCGCGCTCGTAGTCGGTGAGCAGCGACGCGGATCGGTTTTCGGTGCCAGCGGACTCATAGAGCGCCTTGCCGAGCGTGCCGTGTTCGGCGGGGTAGAAGACCACGTCGAGTTTTAGCAGTTTGACGAGTTGGTTCATGGCGACGCGGGCGCACTCCTCCGCGCTATGGGCTTGCTGTAAGAGCTGGTTCGTTTCGAGGAGTACGCGCGTTTTGAATGCGTTCTCGGCGGAGGTACGGGCATTGTCGGCGATGCGCGCAGTTAACTCGCCGGCGACCATAGCGGTAGCGAACATGATGCCGAACGTGACCAGATAGCTTCGGTCGTAGCTGGCGAGCGAAAACAGAGGCGTGACGAAGCAGAAGTTGTAAAGCACTACAGAGAGCACGCTCGATACGATCGTGCAGATACGCCCCGTCGTGGTGACGGCGGTCAGCAGGGCCGTGAGGATATAGAGGGATATGATGCTGGAATCGGCAAATCCCAGATGGCGGAAAGCCGTGCCGATCGCCGTGGCGACAAGAGAGAGGGCCAGCGTGCGAAGCACGTTTCGGCTGCTGGGCGGCTGCAGAGCGAGCGCATGGCGGCGTCCTTTGGGTCGGGAGGGCGGAGTCGACTGGTCTGGAATGATGTAAATGTCGAGGTTCGGGGCGAATGCTATGAGCTGTTCTACGAGAGATTTGCGGCCAAAGAGGGCCTGACGGACGCTGCTGTGCTCGCCCGTGCGCCCCATGACGATCTTCGAAATACCCGACAGGCGCGCGAACTCGGAGATCTGAAACGCGACGTCGTCGCCATAGACGGTTTCCATATGTGCTCCGAGCTGCTCGGCTAGGGCGATATTGGCTGCAAGCTTGGCGCGCTCATCATCGCTCATGGCTTGCGTGCGCGGGCTTTCTACGAACAGGGCGACGAGCTCGCTGCGAAACGCTTTCGCCATGCGTGCGGCGGCACGGACGATGCGGGGATTGGTCGGCGCCGGGGAGACACAGACTAAGATACGCTCCTTGGTGTAGTAGTCACGGTTTCCCAGCACGCGTGCGGCGTCTGTGAGGTGGCCGGTGCGATCGGCGCAGCGGCGCAGCGCGATTTCTCGGAGTGCGGTGAGGTTTTCGACGGTAAAAAAATGCTGTTGCGCTCGGTCGGCTTGTGCGGGACGGTAGACGAGGCCGGCGCGAAGGCGCTCAAGTAGGTCTTCGGGCTCTATGTCGACGAGCTCGACCTGGTCGGCATCATCGAAGATACGGTCGGGGATTCGTTCGCTCACGACAACGCCGGTGATGGATGCAACCATGTCGTTTAGGCTCTCGATATGCTGAACGTTTACGGTCGTATAGACGTCGATGCCCGCATGTAGAAGTTCCTCGACGTCTTGATAGCGTTTGTCGTGGCGAGACCCCGGCGCATTCGTATGGGCGAGCTCGTCGACAAGGATGAGCTGAGGGGCGCGCTCGATAGCCACATCTAGATCGAACTCGCTGAGCGCAATGCCGTTGTGCTCGATGAGTTTACAGGGCACGTTCTCAAGCCCTTGTGCAAGATGGGCAGTTGCCGGACGTTCGTGCGGCTCGATGTATCCCGCGACGACGTCGACACCTCGCCGCTTGGCGGCGTGGGCGGCTTGAAGCATCGCATAGGTTTTGCCTGCGCCAGCAGCGTAGCCAAAGAAAATTTTGAGGTGTCCCCGGCTGGTTCGAGCGTCATCGGCGGCCTCGTCTTTCTCAATTGCCTTGAGGATGAGGTCTGGATTGACGCGAGTGTCCGATGCGTCGCGCTGCATAGCGTAGCCTTTCTGAAGCGTTGTCCATGCGTGCATACGCGGTGAGGACGCCACTGTATGCTCGCGAGGTCGAGTATAGGCGCACTGCAGCCGCAATAGTGCTTTCTACCTGCATCTTTACGGCATCTTAAGGTCGTGAGCCCCAGCCCTCACGCCTCTTTAACACCTAGAAGCGTTTACTGTCCCCAGACGCTTGCGAGGGCAGGCGTCCGAGACATCGGACCGCGCGTGAAAGGGGCGGTAATGGACATCCTCATTCCCATTATCGGAGTCGTCTGCATTGGACTCCTTATCTATTACATCTACATTCTGATGAGGAGTGATTCGTAAACTATGGACGCTGCGATTCAGTACATCTTGTACTTTGCCGTGCTCGTCGTCCTGGCCGTTCCGCTCGGTCGGTTCATGGCCCATATCATGGATGGTGAGCATACGTTCCTGTCGCCTGTGATTGCTCCTGTGGAGCGTGGCGTCTATCGTCTGCTTCGCATCGACGCGGCAGAGCAGATGGGGTGTAGGCGCTATCTGGCAAGCGTGCTGGCCTTTTCGGGGATCGGCCTCGTGGCTCTTGTGGCACTCCAGGCGCTTCAGTCCTTCTTGCCAGGCAATCCCCAGCACCTGCCGGGTGTGCCATGGGACCTGTCGTTCAATACGGCTGCTTCCTTCATAACCAACACCAACTGGCAGTCCTACTCCGGTGAGACCACCCTGTCCTACTTCGTGCAGTTCATGGGCCTCACCGTGCAGAACTTCGTTTCCGCTGGTACCGGTATCGCGGTCATGTTCGCGCTGATCCGCGGCTTCCGTCAGATCAAGGAGCAGGGTCTGGGTTCCTTCTGGGTCGACCTCACCCGCACCGTCCTGTATGTGCTCATCCCGCTGAACCTCGTGTTCGGCATCTGCCTGGCTGCCGGTGGCGTCATCTCCAACTTCCAGCCGGCTCAGAAGGCTGAGCTCGTAGAGCCCGTCGCTGTCCAGCCTAATGCAGACGGCGGCTGGAGCGTCATCGACGGCGCCCAGATCGAGGGCGACACGGTCAAGGTCGACGGCAAGGTTGTCGAGGGCGCGCGCGTGGTCACCGAGCAGTTCCTGCCCCAGGGGCCCGCGGCTCCTCAGGTCGCCATCAAGCAGTCCGGCACCAACGGCGGCGGCTTCTTCGGTGTGAACTCCGCCCATCCGTATGAGAATCCCAGTGCCTTCACCAACATCATCGAGATGACCAGCCTGCTGCTGATCCCGGCCGCCTGCTGCTTCACCTTCGGTATCGGCGTCAAGAACACCAAGCAGGGCAAGGCCATCTTCGCGGCGATGCTTATCCTGCTCGTGGTCTTTACCGGCATCATCGCCGTTAACGAGCATATGGGTACGCCGCAGCTGGCCGATGGCGGCGCGGTCAACATCGAGATGACCGATGGCCAGGCGGGCGGCAATATGGAGGGCAAGGAGAGCCGCTTTGGCATCGCCTCCTCTTCCACCTGGTCCGCTTTCACGACGGCTGCTTCCAATGGCTCGGTCAACTCCATGCACGACTCCTACACCCCGCTCGGCGGGTTTGTCCAGATGCTCCAGATGGCTCTGGGCGAGGTCGTCTTCGGCGGCGTGGGCTGCGGCCTGTACGGCATGATCGGCTTCGCCATCCTCACAGTGTTCATCGCCGGCCTTATGGTCGGACGCACGCCTGAGTTCCTGGGCAAGAAGATCGAGCCGGGCGAGATGCGCTGGGCAGTTGTCCTGTGCCTGGCAACTCCGTTTGCCATTCTGGTGTGCTCGGCCATCGCCTGCATGGTGCCCGGTCTTGCCGACCAGCTCAACAATGGTGGCGCGCACGGCTTCTCCGAGGTGCTGTATGCCTTCACCTCATGCGGTGGCAACAACGGCTCGGCGTTTGCAGGCATGAACTGCAACAATCCCTGGATCAACGTCATGCTCGGCCTCGAGATGCTGTTTGCCCGCTTCATGCCCATCATCGGTACGCTGGCTATCGCCGGCTCGCTGGCCAAGAAGGGTAGGGTCGCCGAGAGCGCCGGTACCCTGTCTACCACCAACGGCATGTTCGTATTCCTGCTCGTGTTCATCGTTCTGCTGATCGGTGCCCTGAGCTTCTTCCCGGCCCTGGCGCTTGGCCCCGTTGCCGAGTTCTTCCAGATGATTGCGTAAAGGAGGACGCAGATTTATGGCTATGCAAAAAGACATGATGGGCCGCGCGGTCCGCGACTCGTTTGCCAAACTGGATCCTCGCGTCCAGATTCAAAACCCGGTCATGTTCCTGGTGTGGCTTTCCGCCGTCATGACCTCCGTCCTGGCCGTCGCTTCCATCTTCGGTGTGCAGGACGCGGGTGTGCCCACCTACTATGTGGTCACCATCGCGGTCATCCTGTGGCTCACCGACCTGTTCTCGAACTTCGCCGAGGCGCTTGCCGAGGGCCGCGGTAAGGCTCAGGCCGATTCCCTGCGTGCGGCCAAGAAGGATGTCGAGGCCCATCGTATCGAGTCCGTTGAGGACAAGGAGCACTTCACCGTCGTTCCCGGCACCGAGCTCACGCGCGGCGACCTGGTGATCGTACGCGCCGGCGAGCAGATTCCCGGCGATGGCGACGTCATCGAGGGCGCTGCCTCCGTTGACGAGTCCGCCATCACCGGCGAGTCCGCCCCCGTGGTCCGCGAGGCCGGCGGCGACCGCTCTGCCGTTACCGGCGGTACCACGGTGCTGTCCGACTGGATCATCGTCAAGATCTCCAGTGAGCCCGGCCAGAGCTTCCTGGACAAGATGATCGCGATGGTCGAGGGTGCCGCGCGCAAGAAGACCCCTAACGAGATCGCTCTGGAGATCTTCCTGGTGGCCCTTTCCATCGTCTTTATCCTGGTCACGCTGGCCCTGTATTGTTACTCCTGCTTCTCGGCCGGTCTTAACGACATGGTCAACCCCACGGCCGTGACCACGCTCGTGGCACTGCTCGTGTGCTTGGCTCCCACTACCATCGGCGCCCTTCTGTCCGCCATCGGCATCGCCGGCATGAGCCGTCTGAACGAGGCCAACGTGCTGGCCATGTCCGGCCGCGCCATCGAGGCCGCCGGCGACGTCGACATCCTCATGCTCGACAAGACCGGCACCATCACCCTGGGTAACCGCCAAGCCGCCGAGTTCATCCCGGTCGACGGCGTCGATCCCGCGGAGCTGGCCGATGCCGCTCAGCTTTCCTCGCTGGCCGACGAGACCCCCGAGGGTCGTTCCATCGTCGTGCTCGCCAAGGAGCAGTTTGGGCTGCGCGGCCGCACACTCGAGGATAAGGGCATGGAGTTCATCCCCTTCACCGCGGCGACTCGCATGTCCGGTGTGAACTACGAGGGCAATGAGATCCGCAAGGGCGCTGCCGATTCCGTGCGCACCTATGTGGAGGCAGCCGGCGGCGTGTTCTCCCAGGAGTGCGACGAGGCCGTCGAACGCATCGCCAAGGCCGGCGGCACCCCGCTGGTCGTGACCAAGAACTGCCGCGTGCTGGGCGTTGTGTACCTCAAGGACATCATCAAGTCCGGCGTTAAGGAGAAGTTCGCCGACCTGCGCAAGATGGGCATCAAGACCATCATGGTGACGGGCGACAATCCGCTCACCGCCGCGGCAATCGCCGCCGAGGCCGGCGTTGACGACTTCCTGGCCGAGGCCACCCCCGAGGGCAAACTCGAGAAGATCCGCGAGTTCCAGCGTGAGGGTCACCTGGTCGCCATGACCGGCGACGGCACCAACGACGCGCCGGCGCTCGCCCAGGCGGACGTCGCCGTGGCCATGAACACCGGAACCCAGGCTGCCAAGGAGGCCGGCAACATGGTCGACCTCGACTCCAGCCCCACCAAGCTCATCGAGGTCGTGCGTATTGGCAAGCAGCTGCTCATGACCCGCGGTTCGCTCACGACCTTCTCGGTGGCTAACGACATGGCGAAGTACTTCGCTATCATCCCGGCCCTGTTCTCGCCGATCTACCCGGGCCTTGACGCGCTCAACATCCTCGGTCTGGCAAGCCCACTGTCCGCGGTTCTTTCGGCCATCATCTATAACGCGCTCGTTATCGTCGCGCTGATCCCGGCCGCGCTGAAGGGCGTTAAGTACCGCGAGGTCCCGTCTGGACAGCTGCTGACCCACAACCTACTCGTGTGGGGTCTGGGCGGCATTGTTGCCCCGTTCGTATTCATCAAGCTCATCGACATGCTGCTCGCGTTCTGCGGCATTATGTAAGTGGAGGTTTGTATGTTCAAAGGTGTTGCATCGCGCGCACTTGGCGTGTTCGCGCTGTTTACCGTTGTCTGCGGCCTGGGCTATACGCTCGTCGTGACCGGCATCGCCCAGGTTGCGTTCCCGTATCAGGCGAACGGTTCGCTCATTACGGTCGACGGCAAGGTTGTGGGCTCCGAGCTCATCGGCCAGAACTTCGAGGACGAGGACCACATGTGGGGCCGCATCCAGAACGTGTCAATTGTCGAAGGCGAAGACGGCGAGCTCGTGGCGTATGGTGCCCCGTCCAACCTGTCCCCGGCGAGTGAGGAGTACCGGCAGCTTGTGGACGCGCGCGTCGAGAAGATTCGCGCCTCCAACCCCGACGCCGGCATGGATGCCGTGCCCGTCGACCTGGTGACGTGTTCTGGCTCAGGGCTCGACCCCGAGATCTCCCCCGATGCCGCCGAGTACCAGGTACCGCGCCTGGCGAAGGCCACGGGCAAGAGCGAAGGCGAGGTGCGCGACATCATCGCCCAGTGCACCAAGGGCCGTTTCCTCGGCGTGTTCGGCGAGCCCACGGTCAACGTGCTCAAGGTGAACCTTATGCTGGACGGCGCGCTGTAGGTGAGGGAGTGGCGGATGAGGGCATGACTGACTATCTGAGCCCTCAATTCCACCCCGCCCATCAGTTGCGGTGAAATACGGACCGTTTTGGCTGTCAAAGGCCTTATCTACTCCGTATTCCACCGCAACTTTTTGTGGGTTGAGTAAAAGCCGGGGGAGCGTGTACGGTCGGGTACAGCGCGGTTGCTGATACGATAGGTACGTTAGCAACTGCCGCCGAGCGGCTCAAATGAAAGGAACCCTGTATGGAGTCCTCCGCC
>CAUHSG010000028.1 GCA_959608885.1 uncultured Coriobacteriia bacterium
CAGGTGAAGGAGTACATGGCGAAGCAGGGGATACCCGTGCGGCTGTGAGATGTCCGCATGAGGCGATGATGTCGCGTTCAGGATTCAGAAGACCATTCATCCTGAACGCGACATCATCGCTGCGGATATGTGACAGGGGTCAGGCCCCTGTCACGTGCCTAATGTCCGAGTCGTGTATTCCCTACTTCACCATGAATGGTGAATGATATGGGGGATCCTGTAGTGTCATTGTGTAAAGGATAAGGATGTGCACGTTGCAACCCCATCATGAGGACATGATGGGGTATTGTTCTTCTCATCGTATATATCGAAGGGGGTCAACATGAAGATACTGGAAGGTAAGAACGCCGTCGTGACCGGCGGAACGCGTGGAATTGGCCTGGCCATCGTGCGCACCATGCTCGACACGGGCGCCAACGTGGCCGTCGCCGGCTCGCGCATGGAAACGGCCGAGGCAGCCGTCGCTAAGCTCATCGAGGAAGACCCGGCGTTGGCTGACCGCCTGATCGCCATCGCCCCCAACCTCAACGATCCCGATTCTGTCGCGGCAGCGTTTGCCGAGGTCGTGAATGCCTTTGGGAGCCTCGACATCCTGTGCAACAACGCGGGCGTGAGCTCGCGTACGCCGCTCGTCGACTACACGGTCGAAGAGTTCGAGCGCATCGTCGACCTCAACCTTAACGCCGTGTTCGTCTGCTCGCAGGCCGCGGCACGCATCATGATCGAGCAGGGTGGCGGCGCCATCGTCAACACGAGCTCGATGGTGGGGCGCGACGGGCAACCCGCCGGCTGCGCGTATCCGACTACGAAGTTCGCCGTCAACGGTCTCACGCTCTCGCTTGCCCGCGAGCTTGCCGGCAAGGGTATCCGCGTGAACGCGGTTGCTCCGGGCGTTACGCACACCGACATGGTCGATGCGCTGCCCGACGAGGTCATCAAGCCGCTCATCGCGACGATTCCGCTTGGTCGCATGGGTGAGCCCGAGGACATCGCCAACGGCGTCGTGTTCCTGGCAAGTGATATGGCAAGCTATATTTCCGGCGTCGTGCTTCCGATCGACGGTCTGGCAAGGACGTAGGGTTCGGGGACGTATCAAATCACATATCGAGATGACGCTTCCGAAACGTGGCCCCATTGTGTGACGGGCGTCTCGAAACCAGACAAAAGTGCCCCGGCGTGTTTTGTCTCATTTTACGGTGACGCCGGCGAAGCGCTCGGCGTTGTGCCAGAGCATGGCGTCGAACTCCTCGTCGGTGAAGTCGAGGGCGCGGAAGGCCTCGTACTCGCTGATGGGGCTCCACATGGGGTGATCGCTCCCCCACATGACGCGATCGACGCCCCACATGCGCACGAGCTCGGCGGTGTGACGGTCGCCCATGATCGGCTGCGAACTCGAGGTGTCGATGAAGAGGTTCTCGTATTTCCCCAGGTGGTCATATCCCTGGTCGTAGATGGACCAGCCGCCAAAGTGCGCGGCATCGACTACGAGCGCGGGAAGGGCGTCGAGCACGCGCGCGAGCCTGCGTGGATGCGAGAAGTCGTGCCGGTAGTCGCCGGTGTGGATGGTGATGGGCAGGCGACCGGCGATGATCTCGTAGAACTCCATGAGACGCGGGTCATCCGTGTCGACCATCTGCGTGTCGGGATGGATCTTGAAGCCGTGCAAGCCGAGCTCGATGACGCGGTTGACCTCGGCTTCCTTGTCCTCGAAATCCGGATGCATGGTGCCGAAGCCGATAAATTCGGGATGCTGTCGTGCTTGCTCGGCGATGAAGTCGTTGATGCTGGTCACGGCATGCGGTGTCGTGGCGACCGAATGGACGATGAAATGCGTGATGGGAGATTCGTTCGTGCAGGCGAGCAGCGCTTCGGGCGTACCGGGAGAGCAGATGCCGCCATCGAACATCTCGACGCCGTAGAACGCGCCGACGGCATCGACTGCCTTGCTCGCGATCTTCTCCGGATATATGTGCGCGTGGGCATCGATAACTGCCATGATTTCCTCCTCTAGCGCTTGACATCCTACCCCAATTTAGAGGTTTGGGGAAGATAGAAGGATAAAAGTCGGGTAATAGAAGTGTCGGACAAGTGACTATTTTAGACAACACGACTAGAATACAACCAGACAACTATCGCCGGAGCACTATTGTCTGGTTTACACTGGGGACATGGAACGTACGCAACATACGCATGAGATCGAGCCGGTCTTCGACGAGCGCTCGCGCATTTTGCTGTTGGGGACTTTTCCATCGCCCAAGTCACGCGAGGTCGGCTTCTTCTACGGCCATCCGCATAATCGCATGTGGAAGGTGCTGGCTGCCGTGTACGGCGAGGACGAGCCACAGACGGTCGAGGAACGACGGGTGTTTCTGCTGCGTAATCGTATCGCGATGTGGGACGTGCTCGCGAGTTGCGCCATCAAGGGCGCATCGGATGCGAGCATTCGCGATGCCGTGCCCAATGACCTTTCACGTATCTTCGACGTGGCTCTCATCGAGCGCATTTATGCAACGGGCGCAAAGGCCCATGAGCTGTACCGACGCTACTTGGAGCCGGTGTACGGACGGGAGTGCACGCGTCTGCCCTCGACAAGTCCGGCGAATGCGGCGACATCGCTCGAGCAGCTCATCGAGGCATATCGGATGCTGAGAGGGTGAGGAGGCATTCGATTTGTCGTTTCGGGCAAAGCGAACGCGGTGAGCGGAGTCGAGAAATCTCTTTCTTGGGGATTTTGACAGCGGGGTAGGTGATTCCGGATGAGACAAATGACCCATCCGCTTGTCTCATCAACAACAGGTACCAGCTGATAATGAGACAGGTTGGTCTGACCAAACTGTCTCATGCAAGCATGTCGAGGGCCCATTGGGCGGCAACGGTCGCACCGGGCGCGAGTATGCTCTCATCGACCGTGTAGTAGCAGCTGTGCTGCGGGTGCGTCGCCCCGATATCGGGGTTGTTGATGCCGGCGAAGACGAAGACGCCGGGAACGTACTGCAGGTACTCGGCGAAGTCCTCGCCCGAGAGCGTGCCGTGATACGACGCGAGAGCCTCCTCGCCAAGCGTCTTCTCGATGGCCTGCATCGCGACGCAGGTCGTGGCCTCATCATTTACCACGGCGGGGTTGCCGGGCGTGTACTCGATGTCGATGCTCGCGCCGTAGGCACTGCCGATGCGGCCGCCCATCTGCGAGAGCCTTTCCGCGATGAAATCACGCGTCTTCTTGTTCCACGTGCGCACCGTTCCGGTGATGTAGGCGCTACCGGCCATGATGTTGCGGGCCGTGCCGCCGTGGATTTCGCCAACCGTGACCACGACGGGCTCGAAGGGTGACGAGCGACGGCTCACGAGCAGCTGTAGCGCGTCGACGATCTCGCAGGCGACGACGATGGCGTCCAGGCCCTTGTGGGGCATCGAACCATGAGCGCTCACGCCCTCGATGTCGATGCGGAACCAGTCGGTGTTGCCCATGCGGCTGCCCGGCTCGGCGGAAAACGTCCCCGCATCGACCTCGCTCCAGACGTGCTGGCCGAAGATGGCATCCACGCCGTCGAGTGCGCCGGCGGCGATCATGTCGCGCGCGCCGATGGAGATTTCCTCGGCAGGCTGGAAGATGAGGCGCACCTCGCCGCGCAGCTGGTCGCGCATGTCTATGAGGATGCGGGCGGCGCCAAGCTGCATCGCCATGTGACAATCGTGGCCACATGCGTGCATGACCCCGTCGTTTTGCGAAGCGAAGGGCAGCTCGGTCTTCTCGGTGACGGGAAGCGCGTCCATGTCGCAGCGTAGCGCGACGCGCTTGGCGGGATTGCCCTCATCGTCGTAGGCGCCGGGCGCCTCGCCGCGAATGGTCGCAATGATACCGGTGCCGATGAACTCGTCGCGCTCCTCGCGCTTATCTGCGGGGCGCGGGCCGGCCACGAGCTCGTACGGGATGCCGAGCTCGTCGAGGTGGCCGCAGATGTAGGCGCTTGTCTCGTGCTCCTGCGCGGAGAGCTCGGGATGCTGGTGGAAGTGACGCCGCAAGGCGATGATGTCATCGGCGTAGTGCTCGCCTAGTTCGCGGGTGCGCTGCGATGTGTCGTGCGTATCGGGCATGATGGCTCCTTCATCGGAAATCGCAACCCTATGATACAGCGATTGCAGGACGCGGATGAATGAGGCAAATGTTCTTTGGGAAGATTAGTCGGCTGCCGCCAAGGATCTGGGGACGCCGACCCGAATGCGTCACGCACCCGCAATCCTTGGCGCTGGCCCTTATCCCAGCAGCTTCGTGAGCTTTCCGTTGGCGATGAGCGTGACCTTCTTCGTCGCGCGCGAGATCGCCGTGTAGAGGCGGTGGCGGGCGAGCAACTCGTCGGGATAGGTGCGGTCCTGCACGTCGGGCACGATGACCTGGTCGAACTCGAGGCCCTTGGCGAGCCTGATGTCGAGCAGCAGCACGCCCCGCTCGCCAATCGCCTCCTTGCGGGCGGGAATGACGATGGGCAGCCCCTCGAGCATCTGCTCGAACTTGGCCATGCGACGTGCGTCCGGCGCGATGATCGCCACCGGGCACTCCGCCTCGAGCGCTTCCTCGACCGCCGCACGCAGCTGCGCTTCGTAGTCATCGTTATCGGCGCACTCGATGATGACCGGATTGGTTCCCGCCGGTTGCACGGATTCGACACGCACGCGCTCCTCGTCATCGAGCAAGCTTGTGAACAGGGCCGTTATCTCCGGAGACGAGCGGTAGCTCGTCATCAGCTCGCAGGTCTCGACCGAACCGCAGGCACGCTCGAAGACCTCGCGCACCTGCGCGAAGCTCGCCGTGCCCTCGCGAATGGCCTGGTTCTCGTCACCTAGTAGCATGAAGTGCGCCCTGCCGAAGTACCGCGCGAGGCACATGAGCTGTGCGACGCCGTAATCCTGGACCTCGTCGATCATCACGTAGCGCGCGTGACGCATGCCGCCGCCCACGAGTGCGAGCTTGAGATACAGCCACTCGATTGCGCTCAGGTTCTCCGAGCCGGTCAGACGCATGCCGATCGCGTCCAAGCGCAACCAGCGTCCTTCTTCGATCTCATGCTCGATACCCGCGTAGCGCCAGCGCAGGAAACGCTCGGTGTAGCTTGCGAGTTCGGCCTCGTCCATATCGCCGATGTAGACGTTCTCGCCGAAGCAGTCGATTTGCTCGGTGTCAGAGAGGTCGCTGATCATGTCCTGGTACTTCTCGGATTTGGCGAGACGCTTGATGCGCTGCTCGAGACGGTCGTTCAGATCCTCGATGACCAGGGCGCTCTTGTGCGCGCCCGTGGGGAGGTTCTTGAGCTTGCTCCATGCGCCGTGCGCCTGGGCGGCGGTGATGACGGCCTCGCCCTCGATGCGTATGTCGGCGAAATCACCCTGCTTGAGCTTGAAGCCGGGGAGCTTCTCGTCGATGGCACGCAACGCGTCGGCACTTACCTCGCGTCCCAGGTCGCGGCTGCCGAGTCCCAGGCCGCACATGAGTGATTCGAAGGTGATTGACGAGGGGTTGCTCTCGCCCATCTCGGGAAGCACGTTTTCGATGTAGCGTTGAAAGACCGGATTGGGCGTGATGAGGAAGACATCCTCGGGTTTGAGCGTCTCGCGATGCCGGTAGAAAAGATATGCAATACGTTGCAGAAGCACTGAGGTCTTGCCGGATCCCGCGATGCCGCTGACGAGCAGCGCCGGTACGTCCTCGTGGCGAATGACCTCGTTTTGCTCCTTCTGGATGGTTGCCGTGATGGCCGACAGGCGCGAGGAGCGGTTCTTCGCGAGCGCGGCGAGTAGCAGTTCGTCCTGAATGGCGACCGTCGTGTCGAAGAGCGCTTTGAGCTGGTCGTGCTCGATATCGAATTGGCGACGCAGCTTGAGCTCGCATTCGATGACGCGACCGTTCGCCTCGTAACTCGTCTTGCCGTTCTCCTGGTTGTAGTAGACCTCGGCGATGGGGCTACGCCAGTCGACGATGAAGTGGCGGTAGTCGTCGTCGGTCATGCCGACGTTGCCGATGTAGATGTCCTTCGGTTCGCTGCCGGGCTTGAACTGCAACGTGACCTTGGCGAAGTAGGGCTGTTTGAGTAGGAGCTGGGCGCAGTGCAGACGCTCGGTTGTGACGTCGGCGGCAAGGTTATACGTGTCGATGATGCGGTTGACGGCTTCGAGCTCGGCCATCGTCTCGACGTGGATGTCGGTATCGAAATCGAAGCTGAGCTCGTCGGTGATGAGGTCCTTGTCGGAGGCGACTTCGTCGAAGATGCGCGCGAGCTGGTCTTGCAGGCTGCGCTCGATGCTCTCGAGCTTCGCGTACGTCGTGCTCAGGTGCTCTTGTTCGGCTTCGAATGTCTTGTCCATGCTGCCCCTTTGTGCGGAAAGTGGATAATCAATTGTACTTGAGTGCGGCAAGTGTGGCTACGGCGAGATGCTACTATGTGTACATGGACATGATGCTGGTCATAGTGATATGCGCCGCTTTCGTCGCGGTGGTGGCGATTGCGGTTACGGTCATCGTGCTTGTGCGCAGATACCGGCGCTCGCGCGAGATCTTCCTCAAGTTCGACACGATGGCGGGGCCATGCCGCGTCTTCACCGTCGAGCGCAAGGAAGGGCTCGTGCGCATGATGAACGTGGCGGGCACCATGCAATCTGGCACTTATCTGGACGATGACACGTATTGCGACCTCGCGTTTTCGTATACGCGCGACTATGATTGCATGTTCTTTGCCGGTGTCCCCGTTCGTGACGTACTCGTTTTGGGCGGAGGCGGCTACTCGTACCCCAAGCATCTCATCGCGCATCGCCCCGAGACCTTCGTGACCTGCGTCGAGATCGATCCCGTCATCACGGCGATTGCGCATCGCTACTTCTTCCTGGATCGTCTGTTCGAGGAATACGACCTTGACGAGACCGGGCGCCTGCAGCTCGTGGAGGGTGACGCGCGGGAGTTTCTGGAGGAGACGGGCGAGCGCTACGACGCGATCGTGAACGATTGCTTCAGCGGCATGAGCCTCGTCGAGAGCCTGGCGACATGCGAAGCCGTACGGCTCTATCACGCGCATCTGCGTGAGGGCGGCGTCTATCTGGCCAACGTGATTGGCGCGGTGGAGGGCCCACGTTCACGTCCGATGCGTCGCATCATGCGCACGCTCGCGAGCGAGTTCACGCACGTCTACGTGTTGCCGGGGCAGCCATCGACGCTCTCCAACTGCGACAACAACGTCGTCATCGCCACCGATGGCGATTGGCGCTTCTCGGGTGCGATCGAGCTCGAGGCATGGGAGCTCGCGGGCGCGGAGCTGCTGCTCGACGCGAACACGGCCGAGGAGGATTGGACCGTCCCGACGGCGTAGCGCAACTGTGTCCTAAGCTTGAGACTTGCGCGGAGGGGCCACTGCAAGCTACGCGTCAACGGCACCAATCCCAGTGTCCTAAGCTTGAGACTTGCGTGGAGGGGCCACTGCAAGGAAATTGCGTTTTTCTAGGCTTTCCGGACCTGGCGTGACGAAAAGTCACGTTTTCCTAGGCTTTCCGGACCCAGCGTGTCGAAAAGTCACGTTTTCCTAGGCTTTCCGGACCCAGCGTGTCGAAAAGCCACGTTTTCCTAGGCAAAGTGAATATTTTTCGCTAGGAAAACGCAAAAAACGTGCAGACATCGGCTGGTCATGCTAGGAAAACGCAAAAATGTAGTTCATTCGCGAGATGAGATGCCAGTGTGGGCAAATCGCCTCCCTTGGCTACAAGCGCGCGGCAACCGCCTCGATGAAGCCTTCGGTGCTGAGCACGGTGGGGTTGAGCAGCGTCGTGATGCGTGCGAGGTCGCCGGTCATCTGCCCGTCCTCGATGCAGCCGAGCGTCGCGTGTTCGAGCTTGTCGGCGAAGGCCACGAGCTCGCCATTGCCGTCGAGTTCGCCGCGCTTGCGCAGCGCGCCGCTCCACGCGAAAATCGTCGCGACGGAGTTGGTCGAGGTCGGCAGGCCCTCGAGGTGCTTGTAGTAGTGACGCTGCACCGTGCCGTGCGCGGCTTCGTACTCGTAGTAGCCGTGGGGGCTGACGAGCACGCTCGTCATCATCGCGAGGCTGCCGAAGGCGCTCGAGACCATATCGCTCATCACGTCGCCGTCGTAGTTCTTGCAGGCCCAGATGAAGCCGCCCTCGG
>CAUHSG010000029.1 GCA_959608885.1 uncultured Coriobacteriia bacterium
CCGCCGCTGCCTCGGGCCGTGCGCGAATCGGGTACGAGAGCAAGCCCGCAACTGGACGTCAGCACCAGGATTACTTTGGCATGCGGATGATGGTATACGGCTCGAGAGGCTCGTTGCAGTCGAAGCGGTAGCGCTCCATGGCACGGTTCGCGCGTGGCACGGGCACGGGTGGCTCCTCCTCGACATGGCAAAGCCCGCGAATCGTTATGGGACGCACGGGCATCTTGGGACTCAACGCTTCAAGCGGCGTCGTCTCGTCAAAGCCGTTGCGACAGCGCGCCTCGACTGACCAGGCACCCGGCTCCTTCTCATCGCAGGCAAGCACCTCGGCAGCCCATTCCACGAGCTGTGTGCGCTCGTCCGTCGCCTGCGCCTGATGCGCTGGACCGAAGTAGAAGCCCGTCGAATATGGCCGATGCGAGACAAGTTCGAGCTCGTGCGCGAAATCCGCCACGGGTTTGCCGTCCAGCACATTCCTGTATGCGTTGACGACGGTTGCAACGTAGAACGCCTTCTTGTTGCGTCCCTCGATCTTGATGGAATCGATTCCGGCTTCCTCGAGCTCATCCAGATACGCGAGCATGTTGAGGTCCTTGGCGTTCATGATGTAGCTACCATGCTCGTCTTCTTCGATGGGAAAATGTTCGCCAGGACGTTTCTCCTCTTCGAGCGTGTAGTGCCAACGACATGATTGCGTGCAGTGGCCCGAAAGCGCGCTGCGACCCGTCAGGTAATCGCTGATGAGGCAGCGACCCGAATACGCCATGCACATGGCCCCATGCACGAAGGCTTCGAGCTGCAGGTCATCGGGAATTTGCTCTCGCATCCGCGCGATATTCTCGAGGGACATCTCACGTGCGCAGACAATCCGCTTGGCCCCAAGCTCGTACCAGGTGCGTGCTGCCAGAGCGTTCGAGACGCTTGCCTGTGTGCTCACATGCAGGTCGACTTCGGGTGCCATCTCGCGCACGAGACGTGCCGCGCCCAAATCGCCGATAATGAAGGCGTCAGCACCCGCATCACGCAATGCCCGTGCATATGAGCCAAGCATTTCGATGTCGTCATCGTGCATGACGATGTTGAGCGTCACGTATACTTTGACGTCGTGGGCGTGGGCGTAGTCGATGGCCGCAGGAATCTCGTCAAGCGTGAAATTGCTCGCACGCTGACGCATGCCAAAGCGATCGCAGGCAAGGTACACGGCATCCGCACCGAAGCGAATCGCATATTGCAGCTGATCGAGGCCACCAGCCGGCGCAAGAAGCTCCACGGTTACCTTCCTTTCCTATTACGTAGCTCCCAGAAGGCGACGGCGCTTGCAGCCGCGACGTTGAGCGAATCGACTTCATGTTCCATCGGAATGATGACGCTCATGTCGCAGGCATCGATGGTGGCAGCGTCAAGACCGTACCCCTCGCTTCCCAGCACGAGGGCAAGTCTTTCGATGTGCTTGAGAGCGGGATCATCAAGCGCGACGGCATCGGGTTCGAGCGCGAGTGCCGCTGTGACAAAGCCACGAGTTCGTAGCTCCTCGACGCTATCGACCCTCCCCCACGGTACCTGGAACACCGTTCCCATAGAGACACGCGAGGCACGCTTGTAGAGCGGATCGTGGCAGCCCGGCGTGACGAGCACCGCGTCGATTCCCAATGCGGCCGCGCTGCGGAAGATCGCGCCGATGTTCGTGAAATTCGTGATGCCCTCGAGTACCGCGACACGACGTGCGTCACATAGGAGCTCGTCAAGACTGGGAAGCTCGGGGCGCGTGAAGGCGGCAAGCGGACCACGCGTAACCTGGTAGCCGGTAATCTCCTGCATTTGTGCACGGCTGACGCGAAGTATGGGTATGGCGGAATCGAGTGTCTCGACGGCTTCAACGAGGTCACGCGCAGGCTCGAACCAGCGATCCTCGACAAAAAGCGAGACGGGTCGCGCGCCCGCCTTCATGGCGCGTTCGATGACGAGACGCGACTCGGCGACGAACATGCCGGGCGAACCTTCGGGATAGTTCATGAGTTGGGTATCCGTGAACTTCGAGTAGAAGCGGAGGCGCTCGTCGTTCACGTCTTTGATACGCTCGATCATGCCCACTCGATTCCGAGCAAATCGCATATGGCACGGGCCGCGAGCATCTGGCCCATGATCGCGGGAATATAGGACATCGTGCCCAAATCGCTACGTTCGCTGCGCCCGGCGCCCTCGCGCGCGCGTGTCTGCGCAGGTTGCTCGGTCGAATAGAGCACGCGCATGTGCTCGATGCCCATCTTGCGCGCCTGCTTGCGCACGACGCGACTCAAGGGACATGAGCTCGTCTCGTAGATGTCGGCAAAGGCGAGTTTCGTCGGGTCAAACGTGTTTGCCGCTCCCATCGAACTCAGGAGTGGAAGATCATGCGCGTCACAGTATGCGGCAATGGTGAGCTTAGTCGTGACCGTATCCTGCGCGTCTATGCAGTAGTTGACAGGATGCTCTTCAAATAGGGCCTCGACGTCTTCGGACAAGATGCGCCGTTCGAGTGTCTCGACGTGCGCCTGCGGATTGATGTCGGCAATCATATTGCGCATGACCTCGACCTTCGGCTTGCCAATCGTGCTCTCGAAGGCGATGGCCTGGCGATTGATGTTGCTTTCCTGCACGCGATCGGCATCCACTATGACGAGTGAGCCGATGCCGCCACGCGCCAGCGCCTCAACGCAATTCGAGCCCACGCCACCGATGCCGATGACCATGATGCGACTTTGTGCCAGCTTCCCCACGCCTTCGCCGCCCAGCAAACGCTCGAGACGACCTGTCCGCGATTCGTCGTTCATGAACAGGTCTGCCTATCGCTCGAGCAGCTGGAGCAGTTCGTCACGGGTGAGGGAAGCAAGCGGCGTGCCATCACCGCGCACGAGCTTATCAGCAAGCTTGCTCTTTGCATGTTGCAGGGCGACGACCCGCTCCTCGATCGTGTCCTTGGCGATGACCTTATAGACGGAGACGGCGCGCTTCTGGCCGATGCGGTGGGCACGGTCGGTCGCCTGGTTTTCGGCAGCGAGGTTCCACCATGGGTCCGAGTGGATAACCACGGAGGCTCCTGTGAGGTTAAGACCCGTGCCTCCGGCCTTGAGCGAGACGAGGAAGACGGGAGTATCGTCTTCGTTGAACTCGTTGACGAGTTGTATGCGCTGGCGTTTGGGTGTCGAACCGGTGATCATGAAGTATGGGATGCCATGTTCGTCCAAGGTTACGGCAATGATGTCGAGGAACTGGACGAATTGCGAGAAGACGAGCGTCTTCTCGCCAGAGCAATGCGCGCTTTCGACAAGCTCGATGATGGTATCGAGCTTCGCGGCACCCCCCTCGTAGTTCTCGTAGAGTAGCGATGGGTCACAGCACAGCTCGCGCAAACGGGTGATCTCGGCGAGTACGGCGATCTTGTCGGCGCTGAAAGCCTTGCGCGTACGGGAGTTGATGGATTCGCGCAGACGCTGTTCGAGAGCGCGGTACAGCTTCATCTGCTCGTCCTCGAGCTGGGTATAGACGATGGACTCGTCCTTATCGGGCAAATCCGTGAGCACGTCTTGCTTCATGCGGCGCATGATGAAGTGCCCGACCAGTGCCTGCAGGCGCTCGAGCGCACGTTCGTCACCATCCAAGATGGGCTGCTCGTAGCGGCTTCGGAAGCTCTCGTAAGTGCTCAGCAGACCGGGCATGAGGAAGTCGAAGATGCTCCAGAGCTCCGAGAGCCTGTTCTCGATGGGCGTGCCCGTGAGGGCGAAACGATGCAGGGCATCGAGACTCTTGACCGAGCGTGCCGAGACGGTCGCGTGATTCTTGATGTACTGGGCTTCGTCGAGCGTCACCGTGTAGAGATTGAGTGCCTCGTAGAGCTCGACGTCACGCCTGAGCAAATCGTACGAAGTCACGAGCACGTCGGGGGTGTCCTCGCTCGGTGCGCCTTCTTGCACAAGCGATGAGAGAATCGCCTCGCGCTCCTCCCTGCTTCCCGCAACGGGCACGGTACGCACGGCGGGTGCGAAACGCTCGAACTCGGCAATCCAGTTGTAGACGACGGATGCCGGACAGACGATGAGCGAGGGACCACACGCGCGCGACTGGTCGAGATGCGCAAGCGTGTAGGCAATAAGTTGAATGGTCTTTCCCAGGCCCATCTCGTCGGCGAGGATACCGCCCAACCCCATCGCCGCGATCGTATTGAGCCAAGTCAATCCCTCAATCTGGTAGGGACGCAGCTCGCCGTTGAAACCCGCGGGAATGACCGGGCGAATCTCCGCAGCCTTCTCGATTGACTGCACGTACTCGTAGAAGGCATGGTCGCGCGACGCTTCCTCGACCAGACCGTCGAGTTGGAAAGCGCGATACAAGGGCAGGTGTGCACCGCCCATGAGCAGCGTTTCCGCATCGACGCCAAGCTCGCCCGCGTACTCTTCGGCACGCGAAAGCTCGCTTTCGGATAGGTCGACAAAGCTTCCGTCCTTGAGGCGATGAAAACGCCTGCGTCGCTGGTACGAATGCAACAAGGCCACGAGCTCAGACTTGGGCAAGTCGTTGACCGAAGCGGTGAGGTTGACGAGATTTGACTGAATGGAGAGCCCGAAGACGACCTTGGGGCGACGCGATGACATAAACGAGTCGAAGCCGGGAGTCGTGAACAGCATGCCGAGCGAGCGAAACTCATCGATGCCCGAAGCGAGTATGCGCGCGATGTCGGCGTCGTCTGCGACGCGCAAGCCATGCTCCGCATCACTCACCGAGCTTTCTGCAACGATTGGGAAATAGCGGTTAAGCGCCTTGCGCACGCGCGCCTCGCGCTCCTCGTCACGCAGACCGTACGAGAGGGGGCGCCTCTGTGCTGCGGGCTCGACAATTGGCACGCGCTCCTCATCGTAGATGGCGTACGCCTCGCATACGCAAACGCTGCCGTCGCGGTCGAGATATATCTCGACCTCACAGGCACGGGGACGTAACATCGCAAGTTCGTTGGGGAGCTCCATCTCGATGAAGGGCTCGATGACAGGCAATAGGATCTTGCAGAAAGCGGGCGCGTCATTTGAGCTCAGGTACGCTTGCTCGTTCTTGTTGCAATACACGTTCTCGAGAAAGGGCAGACACTCCGCAAAACCCTCGTCACAGTAGTAGAAGAATTCGTCGGCCCAGACGTAGATGTCATCGTCGTAGCTGATGATACGCGCGTCGACATCGCCTTGAAGGAGATAGCCACCGCTGCCCTGCGGCGTGCAGACGACATGCAAGGGCGGGTTTCCCTCGATGATGCGCGTATGGACGGGCTTGTGGTTGAGCTTGGTGCAATCGTCAACGTAAAGCGTCTCGCCATCACGAACATGCAGGAGCGCGACGATTTCGGGTGTTGAGAGCATCATTGCGCCGCGCGGGTCTGTCTGCGTGCTGCGATACGAATTGAGGGCATCGTCGCTGAGCTGCTCGCGAATGTCGATGGCGCGCTCGATGAAGGAGATGAGCTTTCGGGCAGCTGGCGTAAAGGCCGCACGTTCGTGTTCGAAGGCGAGACGCTCGCCGTAGCTATGAAACTTCCCCTGGCGGCACAGTGACAGGAACAGCAGAATGTCCTTGATGACGTACTTGCCATCAAGCCCCGCAACACTCAAGCGCAGCCCCCATCCTTCCTTGACGCAGACGAGACATGGTTCCAAGTCGACAAGGCCCTGCAAGGAGGCCTCCGCAGTGAGCGCGTTGTCGACCTGCATGTTCTTTGCGGTTTCTTTGAGGGTCTTCTTGATGCCGGCGGAAGATTGGGTCGAACGCACGGACATATGGCCCGTAAAACTTGCGGGCGCCTCGAGAAAAACGAGCGAGACGGCAGCGACGTGCTTGCACATGCCGGGATTGGACAGGGAGGCAGCGCAGGTGCAGGCGTAGTCGATGACCTTGCCCTGGTCCTCGTCAATGGCGAGCTCGACATCGTAGCTGGTGCGCCAGTCAGCCGTGCTCTTGACCTTGGCACGCAGGCGCGTAATGGGCTTTTCGCCCGTATCGTAGCTGCAGCGCTTGTCGAAAATCGCATCGTCGGTGCGGGCGATATTGCGGGCGCGACGCAACATACGCGACTCGCAATGTCTGATGATATCTCGCTCTTCGAGCATATTCGCCCCTCGCCATCATGAAGTGAACCGAATAACTATAGCATCAGCTTGGGCCTGTTTTGCCTCTGCACATGGCATGAAACCTCTGAAAAGCTGACAAAATCGAAACGTGGTTCATATATGCGCATATTTATTGGTATCGTGTGCAGGAAAGAAT
>CAUHSG010000030.1 GCA_959608885.1 uncultured Coriobacteriia bacterium
CCTTCTCCCCCTGCCGTGCCCCGTAACATGGCGAGGTGTCACAAAACAATAAAAAAGTCCCCCGGCGGGCTTTGTCTTATTCCACAACCTATCACCGAAAAGTTTATTCATCAAAAAAAATAATAATTGCCAAATTTATATCCTGCTGCAAATATAATCTCGTTCCAGAACAGTTATCTGTTCGCAAAGGCACGACAAGGAGGATTTCATGAGGAAAAAGAGTCTGGTAAAGATGCTGACATGCGGCGCGGTCGCCGCTGGTCTCATAGCCGCCCTGGGTCTCACGGCCTGCGGTGGCTCGCCCGCGAGCTCGTCAGCGAGCTCCAACGTCGAGCTGCAGGTCTTTGCGGCCAACTCGCTGTCCAAGGCCATGGACGAGGCTCAGGAGCTTTACACCCAGCAGACGGGTGTGACCTTCGCCGACACCCAGTACAAGGCATCTGGTGAGCTCAACGAGATGCTCGCAGCCGGCTCCTATGCCGACCTCGAGATCACCGCATCCAAGGGCACCATGGATAGCGCGGTCGAGAAGGGCTACGTGGACGAGTCCACCCGCACCGACATGTTCACCAACGAGCTCGTCATCGTCGCCAAGCAGGGCTCGAACCTCAAGGACGTCACGCTGGCCGACATCGCGGCCGGCAAGTACAGCGTCTGCGTGGGCGATGATTCCGTCCCCGCCGGCAACTACGCCGCCCAGGCCCTCTCCATGGTAGGAGCCTATCAGCCGCCCGCATCCGAGTCCGGCAAGACCGGCAAGGATATCTCCGGCAAGGAGGGCAGCTACGTCGGCATCACCCCCATCCTGCAGACCTCCGTGGGCAACGTCTGCAAGCAGGCCGAAAACGGTGACGTCGATGTCGCCATCGTCTACAGCTCCGACGTGTATCGCTTCGGCGGCGTGGAGATCGTCGGCATCATCCCCGACGACACCCACAAGGCCATCGTCTACCCCGGCGCCGTGTGCAAGGACTCCAAGAACGCGCAGGCTGCCAACGACTTCATGCAGTGGTGCATCACCGACCCCGATGCCCAGAAGATCTTCCAGAAGTGGGGCTTTGACCTCTCCTAGCGAAGAAGCAACCATCGAGACGGCGCGGGTGACTTACCGGTCATCCGCGCCGTTTGCGTATAAGCTCAGTTCAGATTATTCTCCTACATATATAATATTGCTACCCTAGCAGATGCGAGGTCGATGGCCGGTGAGGAGACGGGTCATCACCATCTCGAAAAGCGAGAGGGATCGACGTACATGCTTTCGAAAACTTTCACATGCCGCGTCTTTGGCATCATGGCCGCACTCTTGGCCATAGCGCTTGCATGCACCATGCCCTGCCTGGCACTTGCCACAGACGACAGCCTCGGCAGCGTCGACGAACCCGCCAAGAGCGCCGATGGCAACGCCGGCGAGCAGAAGACCGTCAACGGCGTCACCGTCTCGTCCGAAGGCGACAGCGCCCTCATCGAGGGATGCAGTTTCGGCATCAACGACTTCTACCGCGCGCAGGCCGGTTCCAACAGGGCGGTCGGCGACAAGTACTGGGGCTACAACTACTACATCGGCACCGAACCCGACAATCTCTCGGTCATATCGACCGGCGACTACGCCGTGGTCTACATTCCCAAGGCAACCCAGGAGGCCTTTGGCTTCCTCTACGACAACCATAACGACCAGGATTACATCAAACGCTACTTCACCGCGTTAGATGATGCGAACGCCAAGGGCTCCTCACGACTCTCCGACGTCTCCAAGTGGTATTTCACCGAGGAACAGTCCTTCGAGGTGGACGGCGTCGTCTTCAACTTCGACCAGGAACTCGACGATGGTCGCTACTATGCGTACGTCATAGGCGCCGATGGCAGCGACGTGACCAACAGGGCAAGCGGCAACCATGTCAGGCTCGACTTCGCCGACTTCGCACGGGCGGTCCCTCCTTCCGACGTGCAGATCGTCCAAGCTGCCACCGGACTCGCCTGGCTCGGTAACTTCCTCGCGACCATGGATTACAGCCCCCTGTGGGTCACGCTACGCACCACGCTCGTCGCCATCATCTTCATCTTCATCCTGGGCCTCGGAGCCGCGTACTTCACCATGCGCATCTCACCGCGCGCCCAGTCCGTCTTCGACGCCATCTTCACCATACCCATGGTGCTTCCGCCCACGGTATGCGGCTTTCTGCTGCTGCTCGCCTTCGGACGTTCCACGGCACTCGGCCAGTGGTTCATCGACATAGGCTTTCCCCTCGTCTTCAGCTGGCAGGCGACCGTCCTGGCTGCGGTCATCGTCGCGTTCCCGCTCATGTACCGCAGCTCGCGCGGCGCGTTCGAGAACCTCGACCCCAACATGCTCGATGCCGCCCGCACGCTCGGCTGGTCAAACTTCCGTATCTTCTTCAAGCTGATGCTTCCTCTGGCATGGTCATCCATCGCGGCAGCGACGGTGCTCGCCTACGCACGCGCCCTGGGCGAGTTTGGCGCGACGCTATTTCTCGCGGGCAATTACGCGGGCGTCACGCGCACCATCCCCATCGCCATCTACTTCGAGTGGATGAACGGCAACACCGACATCGCCATCTTCTGGACCATCGTCATCATCATCTTCAGCTTCATCGTCATCATGTTCATCAACCTCTGGTCGAGCAGGACCACCAGATACCGCCGTCGACAGGCCGTCAAGGGAAAACGTGATAGGCAAGATGACGGACACGTCACGCATCTGGAAGGCGGCCTGGAATCCGCCATCGCGACGGAGGACGCCGGATTACCCGAGGAGCAGCGCTCATGAGCCTACATGTCGACATCCACAAATCCCTCGGTGACTTCTCGCTCAACGTGAACGTCGATGCGCAAACCGAGACGCTCGGTTTCCTCGGCGCCTCCGGCTGCGGCAAGAGTCTCACCCTGCGCTGCATCGCGGGCATCGAGACACCCGACGAGGGACGCATCGTCGTGAACGATACCGTCTTCTTCGACTCCGCCGCCAAGATCAACCTGAGCCCCCAGCAGCGCAAGACGGCACTGCTCTTCCAGAACTACATGCTCTTTCCCAACATGACCATCGAGGCAAACGTCGCCGCCGGCATCCCCAAGAGCGTGAACAAGGGCGAACGTGACGCCATCGTCGCGGCAGAGCTCAAGCGATTCTCGCTCGAGGGGTTCAACAAGCGCTATCCCGCCCAGCTCTCCGGCGGGCAACAACAGCGCGTGGCGCTCGCGCGCATGCTCGCCGCACGACCGGGCATCCTCATGCTCGACGAACCGTTCTCCGCGCTCGACTCGCACCTCAAGAGCGTGCTCGAACAGAACCTCGTCGACCTCTTCGATGCATTCGAGGGCACCATCCTCTACGTGAGCCACGACATCGACGAGGCACTGCGCTTCTGCGACCGCATCGCCGTGGTCGATGATGGGCGCATCCTCGAGGTCGACACGGGCGACGAACTCGTGAACGCCCCACAATCCGAAGCGGCGCTCAAGCTTTCGGGATGCAAGAACACAACCCCGGTGATCAAGGCCGACGAGCACTCCGTGTGGGCGCCCAAATGGGGCGTGCGCGTCGAGTGCAACCGGAGTGTTCCGGACGATGTGCGCTGCCTGGGCGTACGCGCCTTCTACCTCGAGCGTGCCAGCGGTCCTGGCGCCAACAACTATCGCGTGCGCGTCGACCGCATCAGTGACTCGCGCTTCGAACGAAGCGCGTTGCTCGGCTTCCTCGACCGTGATGCCTCGTTTGCCCCAACTGTCGTCGAGCGCAGCGACGACGAGATGAAGTTCCTGCACCAGCATCTGTTCTGGCGCGTGGACAAGCTCAAGGAGAAGCCGGGAGACTGGCCCGAGATGGGCGAGGAGCTCTGGATACACCTACCCCAGGACAGAATCTACCTCGTCAGCAGGTAGGGACACACCGGACAGCGGGGGGACCAGACGGAAG